>NZ_LWQS01000125.1:115853-129038 GCF_001650695.1 Chloroflexus islandicus | reverse complement strand
CAGAACATCCGTCCAGAACCCGGCCCTAAAGGGCCGGGCTAGGGGTACGAAGCCCGCTGCGCGGGCTGCTTGCCCTCACCCTCGGCCCCGCTCCCACTGGAGCGAGAGAGGACGGACAGAACATCCGTCCAGAACCCGGCCCTAAAGGGCCGGGCTAGGGGTACGAAGCCCGCTGCGCGGGCTGCTTGCCCTCACCCCCTTCCCCGCTCCCGCACCGCGGGAGAGGAGCACTGCTGTGTGCCGCTCAAGCAATGCCTCACCCGCCCATCGCGCAGCTCCCCCTCTCCCACCGTGAGGTGGGAGAGGGGGTTGGGGGGTGAGGACTAGCGGCATAGCCTCGAAAAGACACAAGAGGCACAAAAACGTACAAGATTTGTGCCTTTTGCGTATCTTTGTGGCTATTCGGCCCAATGCCCTCACCCCCTTCCCCGCTCCCACTGGCGCGGGAGAGGGGCGATCGCTGCCTTCCATACCTTGAAAGCCCTGTAGGCAACCTCACCCCACAACGTAACACCACCGGTTATAATAGGCGCGAAGTTTCTTCTGCGGAGCGCCTATGCCGTTTCAACAGCAACTTGACGAAGCAATGGAGGTGTTGCAGGCCAGCGCAACCCTCGTTCCAGCAATCGATGCGATCACCACGCTGGCAGCGGATGCGTTGCTAGCCGGGCATACCCTCTACACTGCCGGCAACGGCGGCAGCGCCGCCGATGCGTTGCATTTGGCGGAAGAGCTGATTGGCCGCTACCGCGGCAATCGCCGTCCGCTGCCGGCAATTTGTCTCAATGCCGATATTGGCGCGCTGACGTGCATTGCCAACGATTTTGGCTACGATGAGGTGTTCGCTCGCCAGCTCGCCGCGCTGGGCAGACCGGGTGATGTGTTGGTGGTGTTTAGCACGAGCGGCCATTCCCCTAACATTCTCAATGTGTTGCGCACCGCGCGCAGCAAGGGCGTGATCAGCATCGCGTTGCTCGGTAAAGACGGCGGCGCGGCCTGCGCGTTGGCCGATCACGCGCTGATTGTGCCGAGCAACAATACTGCCCGTATTCAAGAAGTGCATACCCTCATCCTGCATGCGATTTGCGAAGAGGTTGAGCAACGGTTGGCGAACGCCATCGATGGAGTCATGGCGTAGAGCGAAACCTCGGAAAATGATATGACCGCTTGTTCCGCACCAGTACCAAAGAGGGAGCTATGAACCGCATCCTTGTCACCGAGAAGATCGCCGCCGAAGGTCTGAATGTTTTGCGCCAAGCCGGTACGGTCGATGTCCGGCTGGATCTCGACAAACCAACGTTGTTGTCGGTCATTGGCGAATACGACGCGCTGGTCGTGCGTTCGGCGACGAAGGTCACTGCCGAGGTGATCGCCGCCGGCGAGCGGCTGCGGGTGATCGGGCGGGCCGGCACCGGCGTCGATAACATCGATGTCGAAGCGGCTACCCGGCGCGGCATTATTGTGGTCAACGCGCCGGCCTCGAACAACGTCGCCGTCGCTGAGCTGACGATCGGTTTGCTGCTCGGTCTGGCCCGCCGCATCCCGCAGGCGCATGCGTCGGTGCAGAGCGGGCGGTGGGCGCGCAACGATTTTATCGGCTGGGAAGTGCGCGGCAAGACGCTCGGCCTCGTCGGGTTGGGCCGGATCGGTTCAGAGGTGGCGCGGCGGGCGCGGGCGATGGAGATGGAAGTGATCGCCTACGACCCGGTGGTCTCGTTCGACCGCGCCGAGCAGTTGGGAGTGGCGCTGGTGACGCTCGATGAGCTGGTGCAGCGCAGTGATGTGATTTCGCTGCACGTGCCGTTGATCGAGAGCACCCGCAACTTGTTCGACCGCGAGCGGATCATGCAGATGAAGCGCGGCTCGTACTTGATCAACGCTAGCCGTGGCGGGATCGTTGACGAGGCGGCGCTGGTCGAGGCGCTCAACGACGGCCATCTGGCCGGCGCGGCGCTCGATGTCTATGCCCAAGAGCCGCCGCCCGCCGATAGCCCGCTGATCGGCCACCCCAAGGTGATTACTGTCCCGCACATTGGCGCTTCGACTGCCGAAGCGCAACTGAGCGCCGGCACCGAGATGGCTGAAGGCGTAGTGACGGCGTTAACTGGCGGCACGCCACGCTATGCGGTGAATGCACCGTTCGTCGCGCCGGAAGCGTGGAATGTGTTGCAGCCGTACCTCAATCTGGGCCGGCTGCTCGGCACGCTGGTGATGCAACTGGTGAAAGACCCGGTGCGCAGCTACGACCTCGAACTGGGTGGCGAGCTGGCCGAGATGGACACCCAGCCGGTGCGGCTGGCGGTGTTGCAAGGTTTGCTGGCGGCCAGCAGCGTCGAGCGGATCACACCGGTGAACGCACCGATCATTGCCCGCGAGCGAGGCCTGCGTATGACCGAGCGGGTCAGCCCGGAAGCCGAGAACTACGCCGGTTTGATTACGCTGCACGTGCAGACGGCTGAGCGTACCCGCACCTTTAGCGGGACGGTGCTGCGCGGCGAACCGCACATCGTGCAGATGGACGGCTACTTCGTCGATTTTGTGCCGCAGGGATCGCTTTTGATCACCTACCACCACGACCAGCCGGGGATGATTGGAAAGGTCGGGCAACTGCTAGGTGCGGCGGATGTCAACATTTCGGGCATGTACGTTGGCCGGCGCGCCCCCCGCGAGCAAGCGGTGATGGTCTTGACGCTCGACGAACCGGCTCCGCCGCAGGTGATGGAGCAAGTGGCGACTATTCCGGGGATCGACGCGGCGTTTAGCGTGACGTTGTAGAGCGAGTTACTCTCACCCCCGGCCCCCTCTCCCGCCGTCAGGTGAGAGAGGGGGAACGGTCGTTAATGCCCCCACCCCTTGCCCCTCCCCCGCTGGGGGAGGGGCAACGATCAACGGTCGTTGATGCCCCCCACCCCTTTCCCCTCCCCCGCTGGGGGAGGGGAAACGTGCCTTCCTCCGGCGCCACCATGGCTTACAAAGCCAGCGCAGCGGGCTGATGATCCAATATAAATTTTTTGAGAACCGCCGCCTCCGCTATGTGGAAGCAGGGGCTTTATGTGCGCGCGGCTATAACTTTCGTTTACCCAACGATTGAACTTTCTTGCGATGCCGCTCGGTTACAGCGGCGCTATGCTAGACGCCATACGGTAGACAAGAGAGGCAAATCATGAGCGAGCATGCAATCGAAGTTCACCAGATCACCAAGCGCTACGGCGCGATTCAAGCGCTCAACGACGTATCGTTCAGCGTGCGCCGGGGCGAAATCTTCGCCTTACTAGGGCCAAACGGCGCTGGTAAAACGACGACGCTGAGCATCATCGAAGGCATCCGGCGAGCGGATAGCGGAAGCGTGCAGGTATTGGGCATGGATATGGCCACCCATGCGCGCCAAATCAAACGGCGCATTGGCGTGCAGTTGCAAACAACCAGCCTCTTGCCCGATCTGCCGGTGATAGAGCAAGTATGGCTATTTGGCCGGCTCTACGGCATCGCGATGAACCACACCCATGCCTTAGCATTGCTCGACCTCTTCGGCTTGCGCGAACAGGCGCACCGGCTGCCAGAGCACCTTAGCGGCGGCCAACGCCAACGGCTGGCGCTGGCGATCGCGCTGGTCAATGATCCAGAGATTTTGTTTCTCGATGAACCCACCAGTGGCCTTGATCCGCAATCACGCCGGACGCTGTGGGACACCATCCGCAGGCTTCGCGACGAGGGGCGGACGATCGTGTTAACTACCCACTATATGGAAGAGGCGGCGATGCTGGCGCACCGGGTTGGGATTATCGACGCCGGTAAGCTCCTCGCGCTCGGCACGCCGGGAGAGCTGATCAGACAGCTGAACCGGCCCACCGCGATCACATTGCCCGATATCTTTCCAGTTGAGGCATTAGCAACACTGCCTGCCATCGTCGCAATCAACCGAGAAGGAGGTCGCGCAGTGCTGTATACGCAGGATGAACCTCGCTCTTATCAGGCACTCATGCAACTCGCGCATGAGCGAGGCCTCTTGCTCAACGATGTGCGCATTCAGCCGCCTACGCTGGAAGATGTGTTTCTTCACCTCACCGGACACACCCTCACCAACGAGGTTATGCCTACCGCAGCGCTATCTTAACAGGAGGACGAATGATGCAACCGAGAACCACCCACCTCTCGCCGCTTAGCCCATTGATCGCCCTTGCCCGCGCCCAACTTAACGTTCAGATGCGGAACTGGCGCTACACCGCCGCCACCCTCTTTACGCCAATGTTTTTGTTGGTGTTATTCAAACTGACGATGGAAGCGAATGCGGCTAGCATGTTGCCTTTGCTCGTTGGGTTTGGGGTGATGTACAGTGGCCAAACGCTCGGCTTGATCTTGATCACATGGCGCGCCAATCGCGTATTTACCCGCTTTGCCGCCACGCCGGCGCCGATCAGCCATCTGCTGTTCGCTACGGTCATTGTGCAACTGATCGTCTTTTTGCTGCAATCGATCTTGCTGTTGCTAGCGGGAATCATGCTCTACGATGTACGGATCACTGTAACCGATTTACCGATGGTGCTGGCCATTCTTAGCGTAGGTTGCCTCACCTTCCTCGGCTTTGGCGCTCTGCTTGCCGCCTTTGCCAACAAACCGGATACGCTCAGCCTGATCTACGTCTTCACCCTCTTACCAATGATCTTTTTGGGCGGCAGCGTCTTTGTTATTCCGGGTCTGGGCGACATTGGCCGGTGGTTGCCGCCAACCCTACTCACCCACGCCCTCAACCCTTATTTTGGCTTCGGAGAGCTAGATAGCAGCCAAATCGCCGGCAATCTCGCCACGCTGTTGGCCTACAGCGGTATCTTCACCGCGATTGCCGCCCGCTTTTTTCAGACCGGCGAGTAACTGCACTACCGGCAACAACACTGCGAACGAGCATGCCATAGGGTATCATGCAACGCATCACGCACCGAATGGAGCCAGCGCATGCGAACCGTTCTCTGGGATCGCCATTCACACGTTCACCGGGCATTACGCCAATCGCTGATGCAACCCTTTTTCAAGCTGGGGCTAGCAGCGGGTGCGCTCTTGCTGCTCGGCGGATGGGCAGGCTGGCTGAGCACCGCTATCTCGCCATGGGATGCACTCGCGATCACGGGCTTATCAGCGATGGCGTTGCTCTTGCAACGGTACGGCCTGATCGAGCAGGCCAACAGTTGGTTTATCGTTGGCTTATTCTGGGCAGTCAGCTTCAACCTCCCTTTCTACGGCGTCAACCATCCTATGACTGCCCTCTTTCTGCCCATCATCGTCATCAGCGGCTTGTTGCTTGGACGCATCTTCCAAGTCACGATCGTGGCGTTGTGCAGCCTGTTCGTCATCCTTTTCGCTGTTACCGAATACTACGGCTGGGAACAACCGCTCGCAGCCACTATCGCCGTTGGTGACACCCCAGCCTTGATCCGTTCGATTGTGTTCTGGGTAAGCCTGTTCAACATCACTGGCTGGTTGGTCTACGTATTCGCCGAGCAGCTCGAACGCGCCACAACCATTGCGCGCGGGCAGACGCAGGCCTTGATCCGCATCACCGAATTTCTCCATGACAATCCAGAGCTGGAACGGCTGATGGAACAGGTCTTACAGACGATCTGCGAGCAATTACATGCCAGCCAAGCAATGTTGTGGGTCGCACATGACGATCAAGGCATCTTGATCCAGCAACTTGCCTACCAGAAGACAACAACCGATCCCAACCCGGAACCCCTCGCAGCAAGTGCCGTCCAGCCATTGTGGGCCGAACTAAGCACCCACCAGCAACCGCTTATCATTACGGATGTTGCAGGCGATCACCGGCTCCGGTTGCGCGCAGAGCACGCCCAACGCATCAGCACCGTACTGGCGCTGCCGCTCGTGCGCGATAAACGAGTGCATGGGGCTGTCGTCCTCACCAGCAATGAACGACGGACATACTTGCCGGAAGAGATTGAACTGGCCCAAGCATTAGTTCGCCAGATCATGCTCGCGATGCAGCTTGATCAATTGGCGCACAACACTCGCACAGCGGCGATTGCGCAAGAGCGAAACCGGATGGCACGCGAGATTCACGACACCTTAGCGCAGGGATTAACCGGAATCATTGTGCAGCTCGAAGCAGCCGAAGACATTCTACCCAGCGCACCGGCCCAAGCCGGCCAACATCTCCGGCGGGCCAAGCAACTCGCCCGCGAGAGCCTCAGTGAAGCGCGCCGTTCGGTGATGGCGCTCACACCGCAGGCCCTTGAACAGCAATCGCTTGGCGCAGCGATAGAACGGATCGTGGCAGCGCTCACCACTCCGAACGGCCCTACCATCATCTATGAACAGGTGGGCCAACCTCGCCCGCTGGCGCCGGCACGAGCGCATCATCTGCTGCGCATCGGGCAAGAAGCCTTGACGAACGCGCTGAAACATGCCACCGCCCAGACGATCCGCGTCCAGTTATGTTACGATGAAGCAACTGTCAGCCTGCTGATTGCCGATGACGGGCGAGGGTTCAAGCCGGAAAGCGTGAGCGGCGGCTTCGGCTTGATCGGTATGAATGAACGGGCCGCGTTAGTAAACGCCACGCTGACCATTACCAGCCAACCATCACAGGGAACGCACATCACTGTGCGAGCGCCGTATGAATGAAGTCATTCGCATCCTGATCGTAGACGACCATCCGATTGTACGCGAGGGGCTGGCGGCGATGCTCAGCCGGCG
This sequence comes from Chloroflexus islandicus, assembly GCF_001650695.1. GTDB lineage: Bacteria > Chloroflexota > Chloroflexia > Chloroflexales > Chloroflexaceae > Chloroflexus > Chloroflexus islandicus. Next base: position 122,333 of record NZ_LWQS01000125.1, on the reverse strand, counting down.
CGCTGATTTGCAAGTGGCCGGCGAAGCTGAGAATGGCCGCGAGGCATTGGAACTCTGCGCAGCTACCCAGCCAGACATCGTGTTAACCGATTTGCGCATGCCAGAGATGGATGGGGTAACGCTGATTCACCACCTACGCGAAGTCGCCCCGCAAACGCGGGTCATTGTCCTCACCACGTATGACGGTGACGAAGACATTTACCGCGCCTTAGCCGCCGGCGCGATGGCCTACCTCTTGAAAGACGCCCCCCGTGACGAACTACTCACCACCATTCGCGCCGTTTACAATGGGCGCAGACACATTCCACCAGAAGTAGCCGCCCGCTTAGCGGAACGGATGACGGCCACCGAGCTCACCGAACGCGAACTCGCTGTGTTACACCTGATTGCACAGGGGCATAGCAACAAAAGCATCGGCGACCAGCTCCACATCGCTGAAGGAACCGTGAAAGCGCATGTTAACAGCATCCTCAGCAAACTCAACGCCCGCGATCGCACGCATGCGGTGACGATCGCTTATCAACGCGGACTGATCAGCTTGCGGTAAAATCTGTGCCGAGCCAACAAGTAGCCCGCGTTGCCTCATCGAAGCAACGCGGGCAATTGCTTAGCGAAGAACGAATGCTTACGCCGCGCTCTCGGCCTCGGCCAACTTCTTGGCCGGCGCCGACAACAGGCGGCGATCCAGCCGGAACATCGTCGCGATGCCGAGCGCCTGTACCGCAGCCAGCGCCGCCAGCAGGACAAAGTAGACCGGCGAGAACTTCTCGACCAGACCGTTCTGCACCAGACCAACGTGCAGGAAGAACATCCCGAACACGAACAGGCCAACCGCCGGGCAGATCAGACCGTAAGCGCCGGGGCTGCGCGACGGGCCGTTCAGATAGGTGCGGAAGTAGCCAACCCGCTGCAAGACTGACCAGCCGAACAGACCAACCAGCATTTGCAGGCTGAAGAAGACCGCCGTGATCAGCAGACGATGCACCGGCTCAATATGCAGCTCAAATCCAGTGTGCAGACCGTGGCTGATGCGCAAGAAGGCAATCCCAATCAGGGTCAACAGCGGGATCGGCATCCACAAGCTTGGCCCAGCCTCAACCGCCAAGCCGCTGGTCAACATTGCCCGCGTCCCCAACACCAGTAACACCAGCGCCAGCACAATCGCCGCCATGATGAAGAAGATCGAGCCGAGCATCGCGATGCCAATCGTCAGCTTGACCGTGCTCATCGCCGCCGGCGCAGCCAGACCAACGCCAACCATGGCGAAGGCGAAGGCCGCCAGCAATTGGGTGAGGTTATTATTGCGCGTGCAGTCGAAGTGACCATTAGCAATCGCGCGACCGAAGATATCGGCAAAGGTGCGCAGCGCCAGCACACCCACTGCAAAGAAGGCCGTCAACGAGAAGGGGAAGAGATATTCGACCACGTTCCACAGACCGGGCACAAAGACTGCGCCGAGGACAAAGAGCACGTTAATCGTCATCGCCAACGTCAGCGGCAGCGTCATCAACATCACCGCGCCGTTGGTCTCGCGCAGTTGCACATACGCGCTGCTGCGGCGGAAACGAGCAAACTCGCTCAGATTCCAGATCAGCGACTGGAAGTGGCGGATAGCGAAGAGCGCAATCCCAACCATCGCCAACAGCAAGAGCGCTTGCCCGATTAGATCCGACTTCGCCCAAAGGGCGGCAATGCTGTCAAACGTCACAATGGGCGTGGCCGGATGAGGAACGAGAAAGTTCAGCCAAATGAAGAAGGTAATGGCCATACCGCCATTACCAAGCGCCGCCAAAAAGTAGGTCGGCACATACCGCTCGCCGAGCGTCCGCAATCCCGTCAAACGACCGATCAACTGGCTCATGGGCGTGTAACCTCCTCCTTGTCACGAATATTTTGACCTTTCGCCCATAAGATGCAACGTATTAGGTGGAGGTTACATGATTCAACTAACAAAATGGGGGCGACGGTTCCGTCGCCCCACACCGGTGGGTTATCACACCAGTTAACGACCTTTCGCGGTGGCTAACGAACGCCGGCCACGGGCAACGTGTTGCGGCGCCGGCGCCGCAACCAACCAGAGCAGCGTTGTCATCGTTATAGCTGACAACAAGCACCACGCACACGTCGCCCCAATCACAAACGGCTCAAGGAAGGTGAGGTAGAGCGAGAAGAGCGTACCGGCCAGCGCCATTACGACTAACGCTTGCCGGGCAAGACGGACGTTTGCAAAGCGATCGAGCAGCCATGCTACTATGATCGCGAGATAGCCAGCCAAACCGATCACACCCACCGGAACACCGAACAAGCGAGCATACGGGCTTTGGTGAACGGCATTGCAATCGCCGACCGGCCCGCAGACCGCACTCTGCTGGTTCAATTCGACGAAGGCCAGATAGCCGGCCAAGACTACTCCTACCGCCGCCAACACTGGGATCCAGCGCGAGCGGGTGACGGGCAACGGACGGTCGAAGGGCCAGCGCAAGCGCGTAACAGCGACAAAGAACGCAATGGCCATTCCGGTCAGCACCAGCAGCGCGAGCGTATTGGCGAACGGATCGCGGCTGAATGGCGACGATGCTGGCGGCGCGACCGGCGCAGCGCCAGCCTCAAACGTCGCTGTCAACGGCTCGATGCCGGGGATGGCTGGCCACGCATTCCCGCCGGTAGCTAGGGCTTGCTCGATCAAACCGGGCAGCCGGTCAGGAATCTCATCGCTCCCAACCAGATGGGTTTGGTCAAAGAACAGGGCCGGCACGCCTTGCCGGTATGCCGGGACAGCAAAGGTTTGCAACGCCGCGCTGTACAACGACTTACCAGACGGAGTCGTTACATCAATGGTGAGAATGTGCAACTGGCTGCCATAGCGGGCCTGCAATGGCGGTAACACCTCATCGAGCACAGTGTGGCAATGCGGGCACGTGGGCGAATAGAAGAGCACGGCACGGGCAACCGGCGCCTGCGCAAACGCCGGCGACACGCCGAGCACGGCAATACATACCAACAGCGCAACCCAAAAACGACGAAGAGCCATGACAACCTCCTTTCAGCACTACGTGCATGATATTGGTTGCCACGGCTAGCGACTAGCGCAAATCACCCAATGAATAGGTACAAATCACGCAACCTAGCCCAACGGCGTATAGATGGCGCCGCGCGGCGTCAGTTGGCTGCGGAAGAGAATGGGGCGCTCGCTCTGCCACGCCAGCGGTTGGGGAATGACCGCGGGCAAGGCTGCACGGAGCGCGCGCAGCTCAGCCGGTGTCGCTTCGGGGCGGGCACGGGCAAGGGTAATGTGAGGGGTAAACGGACGTGGATCGGTAGGCAACCCAACCGATTGAACAACGCCGGCAAGGGATTGGTAGAGGGTTGCTAAACCGGCCAGATCGCCGCTGAGACCCACCCACACGACGCGCAACGAGCCGGTTGGCGGAAAACACCCTAGCCGGTCAAGGCTAAGGCGCAAGGCGGGCGCGGTGATAGCGCGCATCCCGGCGAGCAACGGTTCGACCAGCCGTTCCGGCGTCTCACCCAGAAAGTGGAGGGTCAGATGCATGCCAACCGGGTCGCTCCAGCGGACGGCCCGGCTATGCGCACTGAGTCGCATCTGCACATCGCGCAGCTCACGGCGCACCTCGTCCGGCAAGTCAAGCGCGATGAAGAGGCGCAGCGTCGGTTCGGAAGTTGGTAATGGTTGAGACATAGTAATCCGGTGAATCTGCCAGCGAACCCGATGCTATTGTACAACGAAGAGTAACTGCCGGTTGAGCGAGTGAATAACTGAAGACGATAGATGAAATTGCGCGAGAAGACGTGAAATCTCTGCCGTAAGAGTTGACAAGATGCTAAACAATAATCTATAATTTATCTAACACCTTACTTGCAAAAATTCACTACTATGCCAACTGTATTACGTATCGGCCCATACCGATTATATTTTTATTCGTATGACTGTGATGAACCTCGCCATATTCATGTAGATCGTGATAACCTAAGTGCTAAATTCTGGCTTGATCCTGATGTCAGGTTGGCAGAGAATCGAGGTTACAATCGCAAAGAGTTACGCGATATTGAACGGATCGTTCGTTCACACTTGGAGATATTACGCTATGAGTGGGACAATTTCTGTCACGATAACCCTGCCTAGAATAACGCACGTTTCGATCAGCGATGATACCCTTACGGTTGATTTGGAAGATGGACGAACTATTTCAGTACCAATTGCATGGTATCCACGCTTAGCGTATGGCACACCGGCAGAACGGTCCAACTTCCAGATCAGCAGCGCTGGCTACGGTATCCATTGGCCGGATCTCGACGAAGATATTGGTATTGAGGGATTATTAGCCGGCAAACGTTCCAATGAGAGTGCAGCATCGTTCGAGCGCTGGTTACGGCGACGGCAGCAAAGCCAATGAACGGCTATCGTTCAATCAACCATTTTGCCGAAAGCAATCCCTTGCTACTCCCCCCTCTCAGCCAACACCTCTCGCCAAACCTCAATCGGCTGCGCACCGGCCAGCAGCCGGTTGTTGATGAAGAAGACCGGCGTACCAAAAACGCGCAGGGCATGCGCTTCGCTCACGTGGCGGGCAATGACGGCTTTGGTCTCGGCGCGTCCGGCGCAGGCCCGCAACGCCGCCGCATCGAGGCCAAGCTCGGCAGCGATGGCGTCGATGCGGCGCTGAGCGCTGGCCGCGTCGCCTTGCCATGCCTCGCTGTTAGCAAAGAGGGCATTGTGCATCTCCCAGTAGCGGCCCTGCTCGCCAGCGCAGATCGCCGCCAGCGCGGCCCGCTCGCCTTGCGGACTGGTGACCGGCAGGTGCTTGACAACGTAGAAGACCTTGCCGGTCTCAACGAATTCTGTAACCAAAGCGTAAAAGGTGAGCTGATGATAACGGCGACAGAAGGCGCAACCGAAATCGGTGAACTCGACGATGGTCACCGGCGCGGCGGGATCGCCGAGCACGGCGTAGGGTTCGGCGCTGAGGCCGAGCTGGGCCATGCTCGCAATGAGCACGCCGTTTTCGGTGATGGCCGGCGTTGGCGTCGCAGTCAGAGGTGGCGCCGGCAAGGGTGTTTCGCCTAAGCGGATGACACGCGCGGTTGGCGCCGGCGCTGCCGGCGGTTCAGGGGTAACGGTCGGCAGGCGCACCATCGTGGGTGAGGGGGTAGGAATATTCGCCGTTGCCGTGCAGCCGGCAAGAAACATGATCAAGGCGATGATGAACGCGCAGGGATGTATTGAGTTCGGTGAGGAACGTCGATAGCCAGTCATTGCGCAAGCCTTTGTGCTGTGGAGGCAGAATAGCAAGCACAGAGAAGCATACCATACCTTGCTAATGACCATTTCCGGCGTGCAATGAGAACGGGGGTGCGGGAGATATGGCCCCCACCCCAGCCCTCCCCCGCTGGGGGAGGGAGGCACGGGGAAAGATGCCTGAGCGGGCATGTCCCGTGCTCGCGGGAGATTGCTTCGCTCCGCTGCGCTCGCAAGGACAATGGGGGTGCGGGGATTGCGGCGCCGCCCACAGCGCGGCTCGCAAGGACAGTGGTATGCGGCAGTTGCACTGCCGCACTCCATAATCATGCACCGGCTACCGACCCGCTGACCGGCACGCTCCTGTCATTGCGAGGGAGTGGCGGCCCGCGCCGAGCGGGGGCCGCCCGACCGAAGCAATCTCCCCCTTCAGCGGAAAGGATGCCGCTTCCGTGCTCGCGGGGGATTGCTTCGCTCCGCTGCGCTGCGCTCGCAATGACAATGGGGGTGCGGGGGATATGGCCCCCACCCCAGCCCTCCCCCGCTGGGGGAGGGAGTCACGGGGAAGGATGCCTGAGCGGGCATGTCCCGTGCGTGCGGAGGATTGCTTCGCTCTGCTGCGCTCGCAATGACAACGGGGGTGCGGCAGTTGCACTGCCGCACTCCATCATCATACACCGGCTGCCGACCCGCTGACTGGCGCGCTCCTGTCATTGCGAGGGAGCGGCGGCCCACGCCGAGCGGGGGCCGCCCGACCGAAGCAATCTCCCACTTCAGCGGAAAGGATGCCTCTTCCGTGCTCGCGGGAGATTGCTTCGCTCCGCTGCGCTGCGCTCGCAATGACAACGGGGGTGCGGGAGATATGGCCCCCACCCCAGCCCTCCCCCGCTGGGGGAGGGAGTCACGGGGAAGGATGCCTGAGCGGGCATGTCCCGTGCGTGCGGAGGATTGCTTCGCTCCGCTGCGCTCGCAAGGACAATGGGGGTGCGGGGATTGCGGCACCGCCCACAGCGCGGCTCGCAAGGACAATGGCATGCGGCAGTTGCACTGCCGCACTCCATCATCATACACCGGCTGCCGACCCGCTGACTGGCGCGCTCCTGTCATTGCGAGGGAGCGGCGGCCCACGCCGAGCGGGGGCCGCCCGACCGAAGCAATCTCCCACTTCAGCGGAAAGGATGCCTCTTCCGTGCTCGCGGGAGATTGCTTCGCTCCGCTGCGCT
>NZ_LWQS01000125.1:0-115764 GCF_001650695.1 Chloroflexus islandicus | reverse complement strand
GGGGGTGCGGGGGATATGGCCCCCACCCCAGCCCTCCCCCGCTGGGGGAGGGAGTCACGGGGAAGGATGCCTGAGCGGGCATGTCCCGTGCGTGCGGAGGATTGCTTCGCTCTGCTGCGCTCGCAAGGACAGTGGTATGCGGCAGTTGCACTGCCGCACTCTATACCTTTTACCCGCTGACCGGCGCAGCGACGAGACCCAGCTCGCGCAGCACTTCGTCCATGTGCTTGACTAGCACGATCTCAAGCTGCTCTTTGGCTTCGGCAGGCACTTCGCGCAGATCGATTTCGTTTTCGGCGGGCAGCAACACTTTGCGCACGCCGGCCCGCTGCGCGGCGAGCAGTTTCTCTTTCACGCCGCCGATCGGCAAGACTTTCCCGCGCAATGTCACCTCGCCGGTCATCGCGATCCGTTTGTCCACTTCGCGTTTGGTCAGCGCCGAAACGAGCGCGCTGGTGATGGTGATGCCGGCTGAGGGGCCGTCTTTGGGGACGGCGCCAGCAGGCACGTGAATGTGAATGTCGCTCTTTTGGAAGAGATCGGCTTCGATGCCCAGCTCGGCGGCGCGCGAACGGGCGTAGGTGAGCGCGGCGCGGGCCGATTCTTTCATCACGTCGCCGAGCTGGCCGGTGAGGATCAACTGGCCGTTGCCGGGGATCACGCTCACCTCGACGAAGAGCACATCGCCGCCGGTGGGTGTCCACGCGAGGCCGGTGACAACACCGACTTCGTTCTCGCCGAGCAGGGTTTCGCTGCGGAAGCGAGGCGGGCCGAGCAGGTCGTCGAGATCGGCAGCATCGATCTGGGCCGGCAGCTCTTTGCCTTCGGCCAGCCGGGTCGCCATCTTGCGGTACACTGCGCCAATCCGCCGTTCGAGATCGCGCACGCCGGCTTCGTGGGTATACTCGCGGATGAGCCGTTGCACCGCAGCGGTCGTGAGCTCTGGGCCGCGCGCCGCCATCCCTTGTTCGCTGCGCTGGCGCGGGATGAGGTAGCGACGGGCAATTTCGAGTTTCTCGCGCTCGGTGTAGCCGGACAACTCTAGCAGTTCCATACGGTCGAGCAGCGCCGGCGGGATGGTGTCGGCGCGGTTGGCGGTGCAGACAAAGAGCACTTTGCTTAGATCGAACGGCACATCGAGATAGCGATCGACGAAGGCGACGTTCTGCTCAGGGTCGAGCACTTCGAGCAGGGCAGCCGCCGGATCACCCTGAAAACCGATGCTGAGCTTGTCCACTTCATCGAGCAAGATCACCGGATTGTTGCTGCCGGCCCGGCTGAGACCTTGAATGATACGACCGGGCAGCGCGCCAATGTAGGTGCGGCGATGGCCGCGAATCTCGGCTTCGTCGCGCACGCCGCCCAACGCCACCCGCACAAACTTGCGCTCGAGCGCGCGCGCAATCGACGCGCCGAGGCTCGTCTTGCCGACGCCGGGTGGGCCGACAAAGCAGAGAATCGGGCCGCGCGCCTCGCCGCCGGCTCCCTCTTCCTGCCGCAGCTTACGCACCGCCAGATACTCGACAATCCGCTCTTTGATCCGTTCCAGATCGTAGTGATCTTCGTCGAGCACTTGGCGCGCCCGCGCCATGTCGAGATTGTCAACCGTGCTGTTATGCCACGGCAGATCGAGGATCCAATCGAGATAGGTGCGGGCCACCGTGTACTCGGCTGCACCGGGGGGCATGCGTTCAAGCCGCGACAGCTCGCGCTCGGCCTCTTGGCGCGCTTCGGCAGGCAGGTTGGCCTCTTCCAGCCGCCGGCGCAGCTCGGCAATCTCGGCAGCGTGATCGTCGGTCTCGCCCAACTCGCGCTTGATCGCCTCAAGCTGCTGGCGCAAGACATACTCGCGCTGGTTCTTCGCGACCTCTTCCTGCGCCTTGCGCCCGATCATCAGAATTTCGCGCTCGCGATCGAGCAGGCGCAGCACGTGCTGCAACCGCTCGGTGACATCGAGCAGATCGAGCACCGCCTGCTGGTCGTCGAGGTTGAGGTTGAGGTTAGCCGCGATCAGGTCGGCCAGCATGCCGGGATGGGGCGCATTGGCGGCGGCCATCGCCAATTCATCGGGCAGATTCGGGCTCAGCTCGACGATCTGCTGGAAGCCGGCCAAAGCGGCCCGCGCCAAGCCCGACACCTCCACCGGCACATCAACCGGATCGCGCGAGATGCTCACCCGCGCTTGCGGGTAGGGCTTCAGCGACACCCAGTGCTGCACCTTGATGCGGGCCTGCCCTTGCAACAGCAACTGCACCCCACCCTGCGGCATGCGCATCATGCGCACAATCACCGCCGCGGTGCCGGTAGCCGCCAGCGCCGCCGGATCAAACTCCTCACTCGCTTGCGCCCGGCGAAAGACGCCAATCGTCTTGGTCGAGAGCGCCGCCTCATCAACCAACTTCACCCAAGCGTCGCCACTCACCACTAACGGCAAAAACATGCCGGGGAAGAGCACGGCATTATTGATCGGCAAAACCGGCAAAACTTCGGGTATTTCCGGTGTTGCCGGACGGGGAATAGGGATTGGTTCACTCACGGTCGTTCTCCCTCCAACACCGGAATCACCACCTGCCGCAGCGCGCGCCCGGCGAAGGGCAGGCGAATCTCGAGCAGGCCGTGGATCGAGCGGGCGCTGGTCTGTTCGGGATCGATCGGGCGCTCGAACGGCACTTCGATCTGAAACACGCCGGCAGCAATCTCCATGCGGTGCAGACGGCGCAACCCCGCCGGCAGCGACAATTGGCGCGCGCCAGCGATCCTGACAACCTCCGGAGCAGCCTCAATCTGCAACGTAGCCGGATCGACGCCGGCCAGCTCGATCACCAGCACCATCTCACGATCGGTCTCGAACACGTTCAAGGGCGGCGACCATGGCCGGCTGTCGAACTGGGCATACGGCAACCGGCTGCGCAGAATCCGAATGTACGACGAATCGCTCATTGTGTGCTTCCTTTGCGTTTATGGCTCGATCAGGAACGAGCGCTTAAAGAGTTCATACCGGCGTTTGACCTGCCGCACCCGCCAACCCAGCACCAGCAAGACTACGCCAATCGCAATGAAGAACGCGGCGGCGAGGAACGCCAGTAGCTCAGGCCAAATCATCACTGCCACGCCGAGCGCCACCAACGCAATCCCTTGCGAGAGGTAAAACCACCAGAGCGCCGAAAGTTCGGCGGTAATATAGTCAAACGGGCGAAAATCGATCGAATAGACCGGCATCGCTCCACCTCCTTAATCATTATCATTCATACCAGTCAGCGTCAACCCACGTGGTGACGCGATCGAGCGCGCGCCGGTACGCCAACTCGGCGCGCAAGCGAGCAATTTCGCGTTGCATTGCCAGCATGCGCCGGCGCATGTGCAACACCAGATCGATCGCATCGGAAGGCACTTCCAGATCGTCGATCAGGCGGCGAATCCGGCGCAATTCATCAAATTCAGCCGCCGGCAATTGCGGGAAGGGATGAATGTACCCGATATCAGCCAGATATTTCAACACCGGCACCGGCAAACCAACCGCCAGCGCCAATTCTTCTAAGCTCATGCGTCGCACTAACATAGGCGGCGTCTCCTTGGGTGAGGCGAAGCGGCGCTTCGCCACGATAGTTATCGTAATTCAGCCAATGTCACCGGCAGAGTCTGTTCGCGGCCATCGCGGATGAACGTCACCTGCACGGTTTCACCGACTTGGGTCTCTGTTTCCAAATACACCAGCAATTCCTGACTGGTGGTGATGGAGCGGCCATTGATCGCCACGATCACATCACCCCCAACCGGCAAGTTCCAATTACCCACCCGCACCAACCGGTCAGGGCCGCGCAAACCGGCTTGCGCCGCCGGGCCGCCGTTGATCAGTTCGGCGATGAGCAACCCTTGCGTCACCGGCAAGCGCATCCCGGCCCGCTCGAAGAGGGCGGCGCGCTGGGGAGTCAGTTCGATCACACGCACGCCAAGCGACGGGTGCGGATAACGCCCCTCGCGGATCAAGACTGGCACAACCCGCTGTACCGTGCGCGCCGAGATCGCAAAGCCGATGCCGGCATTGGCCCCGCTGGGGCTAAGAATTGCTGAATTGACCCCAATCACCCGTCCCGACAAATCGAGCAGCGGCCCGCCAGAGTTGCCGGGATTGATCGCCACATCCGATTGGATCACCTCGCCGATGAAGCGCTGGTTCGGGCTTTCGATCACCCGGCCCAAGGCGCTCACGATCCCAAAGGTAAGCGTTCGCTCTAACCCAAACGGGTTGCCAAGCGCGAGCACAAATTGGCCGACGTAGACCTGCGTCGAGTCGCCGATCGGCAACGGGCGAATCTCGCTAGCCGGCAGATCGACCTTGATCACGGCCAGATCGTTCGAGGGATCACTGCCCACGATCTGAGCCGGCAGCGTGCGGCCATCGGCCAGCGTCACCTGCAACTCATCGGCGTCGGCGATCACGTGATAGTTGGTGATGATATGGCCTAGTGTATCATAGAAAAAGCCTGATCCACTGCCTTGACGCGGCACCGGGTTAAAGAAGAAATCGTAACTGATCGAGCGGCTGGTGATATTGACCACGCTCGGCCCGGCCTCGCGATAGACAGCGGCGATCTGGGTTTCCAGATCGGTCGCGGTGAGCGGGATGACTGTCGGCGCGACCAGCGTAAACGGCGTTGGCGATGGCATGACCGCAACGGCCGCCGAACGATTGCCCACGAACGCCGTCCACAAAAATGCGCCGGCGATCACGGCCAGCAAGACCACTTCGACGAACAACACGATCCAACGACCGCGACCGGGTTGTGGCGACATAGAAAACCTCGTTGTTATATGATCTCTGATTGAAGCCGCACCGCCGTGCGGCTCTACGGGCCATTCGGATCGACCGACCATGGGGAGCCGCACCGCCGTGCGGCTCTGCCGGCCATGCGGATCGACCGACCATGGGGATCCGCACAGCCGTGCGGCTCTACGGGCCATTCGGATCGACCGACCATGGGGAGCCGCACCGCCGTGCGGCTCTACGGGCCATTCGGATCGACCGACCATGGGGAGCCGCACCGCCGTGCGGCTCTACTGGTTGGATACCGTCACGAACGTTTGCGGTTGCGAACCAATTCGCGCAACGTGTTCAATTCGGCGTCGGTCAACGGTTCAGGCAACACCAATTTCACCCGCGCAAACAGATCGCCACGTTCTGCCGGGTTTTCCAACCGCGGCATGCCTTTGCCGCGCAGGCGGAAGACCTTATCAGCCTGCGTGCGCGGCGGAATCTTGAGCGTCACCGTACCATCGATCGTCGGCACCCGCACCTCGCCGCCGACCGCTGCCGTAAAGGCATCGACCTCGATCGTGGTGGTCAAATCATCGCCATCGCGCTCGAACTGCGGATGCGGTTCGACTTCGACCACCAGATAGAGATCGCCCGCCGGGCCGCCGCCAATGCCGGCAGCGCCCTGCCCGCTCAGCCGTACACGGGTGCCGCTGCGCACACCACGCGGAATGCGCGCCTCGATCCGCCGGTCGCCGACTTGCAGCGAGCGAGTCGTGCCCGCAAACGCCTCCTCCAGCGAGACGGTCACCGGCGCTTCGAGGTCGCGTCCGCGCGCCGGACGGCTAGGCCGGCGGAATTGCGGTTGCCCGAAGATCGAGCTGAAGAAGTCGGAGAAGGGACTATCGGCCCCAAACAGGTCTTCAAGGTCTTCGGGCGAAACGTTATAGGTATACACCTGCTGGCCCGGCGCCGCTTGCCACTGGCTCCAGTTGAAATCGCCGCGCCCGCCGCTGCGTTGCCAGCGCTGATAGTACGAACGCAACTCGTCGTACTTGCGCCGCCGCTCTGGGTCGCTCAGTGCCTGATAGGCTTCGTTTATCTCTTTAAAGCGCTCTTCGGCCTGCTTATCGCCCGGATTGACGTCAGGATGGTATTGCCGCGCCAGTTTGCGGTAGGCTTGTTTAATCGCCTGATCGTCGGCATCAGGGCTTAGGCCCAAGATGGCATAATAATCTTTGAATTCCATAGTATTTCTACCGTATCAGTTTGTGATAGGATTGGCGCAACGATCTGTGCCGGCTCACCAGCGCAAGATGCCGGCCAACCCGCTGAAATCGCGCAGTAAGCGCTCTTCGGCTGCACCCGACACAAATTCCAGCCGGGTCGCAAAGGCCGTGCAGGCATCAACCAGCACATCGCGCAAGGCAACCGGTTGCGGTTCCGCATCGGGCGCTAGCACCAGCGCCTGTTCACGACTGCCGGCCAACAACCCGTCACCGGCTAGCCACACCTGTTCGTTGAGCCGCCACGGCGCCAGCAAGACACTCAGCCGGCCTTCTTGCAGCGCAGCCAACACCGGATCGACACCCCACACCCCGGGTTGGCGCGTCACCTGATTGAGCAACTCTTGCTCGTGAACTTGTTCGACCCGCTCAAGCGCCGGCAAGACTTTGGCTAACACATGGGCCGGCGACGCTTCGGGATGCGGTAGATCAGAGACGTGGGCCACAACCATCTGTTGGACGGTGCGCGGCAACAGGGCCGCAAACTGCTTTGTTGCCTCATCCCGGCCCAGCAAGACGAGCCGGCGAATGCCGAAGTGGGCTAGCGCCCGTTCGGTCAAACCGGCCAACCGTTGCAGATAGCGCGCTGCGATATTCTCCATCCGGCGGGCAAAGCGATCGCGGTTGCCCATCGCCTGCGCGCGCAGTCGCTCGCGCAACCGCTGCGGGTCAAACTGATCGACTTCGCGCCAGAGCTCGGCCTCGACGCTGCGGAAGACATCGGTATGCTCGACAATCTCGCCTAAAAAGACCTCGAAGAAACGCCAACCCTCGCCGCGCAACCAGATCACAGCCGTGCGCTCGTACTGATCGAGCGCATAGATGATCGGAGCAATGTACGGTTCGCCCCAACGCGCCTCAACCCGGCCATTGCTCAAATCGAGCAGCGGCAGCGAGATATGCAACGGCAAGCGCGTGATCGTGACTTGCGAACCCGCAGTCTCAGCGGCAAAGATCGCTAACGTGCGCGCTTCGGGGGCAAATTCGGCCTCGAGCGCCGCGAGTACTGCCTGCTCAACCGCAGCCGGCGCGGCCAGCGCCTTTACCGCATTGCGCGCGCGCAGCTCCCACGCTCGCCGCGCATTGTCCGGGTTGGCCGGATCAACCTCAACGTAAAGCGAAAGCACCGGCGACTGCAACTCGCCTAACTCGGCTCGAATCTGTTGCACTGCGTCGCGATCGATCATACACTTCCTTCCTTTCGGCGGTTACCGCCACCAACGCGCGATGAGGTTGGCAATGACGGTCAACACCAGACTCACCACGAGCATGGTGCCGAGTGGAATAAAGATGGTCAGATTATCGCGTTCGATCAGAATATCGCCGGGTAGACGGCCTAGCCACGGCAAACGGCCGGCGGCGAGCACAACCAACCCGATCACGATCAAAACCACGCCAGCGCCGATCAACCAACGTCCTAGCTCGGTCATAGCTGCACCTCACGACGGGCAGACGTGCGCCCTGATGTTCTGCTGCTTTGGTATTATGATGAAGCGATATTAGCCAGCGGTCAACGAGGTGCTAATAATGTGTTAGAAATGAAATTGTTCCGGCAAAACTGAACCACGTCGGGGCAAGTTGGCGATGTCTACTCGTAAACCAAGGAGAATGTATGCCTCTCAAACGCCTCTTCGGCATCGAGCTGCCAATTATCCAAGCCCCGATGGCCGGTGCGCAAGACAGCGAGCTGGCGCTGGCAGTGTGCCGCGCTGGCGGTTTGGGATCGCTCCCGTGCGCAATGCTCTCGCCAGAAGCATTGTATACCGAACTGGTGAAACTCACTGCCCAGACAGATCGACCATTTAACCTCAATTTCTTTTGCCACCAGCAACCAGAGCCAGATCCAGCTCGTGAAGCGGCGTGGCGAGCATTGCTTGCGCCGTATTACCGCGAATTGGGCATCGACCAAGCGCAGCTACCGGCTGGCCCGCAGCGCGCACCGTTCAACGCCGCCTTGCTCGACGTGTTGCGACCCTTCCGGCCTGCCGTCATCAGCTTCCATTTCGGCCTGCCGCCTGACGAACTCATCGCCCCACTGCGCGCATGGGGCGCGACCATCATCGCTTCGGCCACCACTGTCACCGAGGCAGTATGGCTGGAAGCGCGCGGCGTGGATGCGATCATCGCACAGGGTCTCGAAGCCGGCGGCCATCGCGGTATGTTTCTCACCGATGATCTGAGTACGCAAGTCGGGAGCTTGGCGTTGATCCCGCAAATGGTGCAGGCGGTCAAGACACCGGTGATTGCCGCCGGCGGAATCGCCGATGCCAGAGGGGTCAAGGCGGCGTTGGCGCTTGGCGCCGCCGGTGTGCAGGTAGGCACAGCGTACTTGCTCTGCCCGGAAGCCAAGACGAGCGCAGTCCATCGAGCGGCGCTAAAACACGCATCGGCCCGCCACACCGCGCTGACCAACCTGTTTAGCGGTCGCCCGGCCCGCGGCATCGTCAACCGCCTGATGCGCGAGCTTGGCCCGATCAATCCCGCAGCGCCGCCCTTTCCCTTAGCCGCCTCAGCCCTAGCGCCGCTCCGCGCCCAAGTCGAACGCCAAGGCAGTGGCGATTTTTCGCCCCTGTGGGCCGGGCAAAACGTAAGCGGATGCCAAGAGCGGCCGGCTGCCGAACTCACGTTAGGGCTAGCCGCCGGCTTGTCTTAAACAGTCAGCAATGCACCGGCATCACCTGATGCTGTAGCTTCAATCTCTCCCAAAGCACAGGCTTGCCCTCGTTATCGAGTGGCACGCCATAGAGAAGTGCATTCATGCCTACATAACACAAGGCTCGTTTTGGCTCAATTCCGCCATTCAGGTCGCAATGGCACACAGGTCAAGGGCCGGCTCGGCTCTAACGAATGGCGCGGCGGGAGTGAGGGAGAAGAGGCAAGTAGCTTCAGACGGCCTGCCGCATGCCACAGCAGGGCGGCCAGATCGTAGAGTTCGCCTTCGCTTAGGCGCAAGCCAATCTCATGATGCCAGAACTGGAGCGAACCATCAGGCCGCCTCGTAATCAAAAATCCTTCACTGTGCGCTTCGTCAAAAGCTGGCTGCCAGCATTGAATCAAGGCAAGCAACGGTGCCAGATCAGCAGGATGTAGAAAAAGCGCTGCTCTTGTCCAGTACAGATGAATAGTTCCGTGTTCACACTGCGCAATCATGCGCATTGCGCTATCACGGGCCAAAATGGTGAGTTTACGGCACATACCTTCTCCTTGCGCTTCATGGCGACAATGCCTGCTGCAAATCGGCCAACAATGCGCGTTGGCCGCGCAAGCCGGGATAACCGATGCGATCGAGAATCACAACGCGCTGTGCTTGGACGGCCGGTAATTGCTGCCAGAGCGGGTTGGCTTGTAGTTCGACAACCGCCTGCGCCTCGCCTTCGACACCGCTGGTTTGCAGCAGCAAGATGGTCTCGCCGCTGGCCAGCGTCAACTGTTCTAAACTGATAAAGGCGCGACCGTTGCGAATGTTAAGACCATTGACCGTTGCCGGATCAGGCCGGAACTGGATCCCCAGCTCGCGCACCAACAGAGGGATCGGCGAGGGGCCATCGAACCAAAGCGCGACATTTGGACCGGGATAGATGGTCATCATTGAGACGCTCTGTCCGGCTGCATTCAGCCGGTTAGCCATCACCTGCACCTCAGCGCGAAAGTTGGCGACTGTCCGTTGCGCCTCTTCACCTCGGCCAAAAACAGCTAACGTTTCGACATAGTTTTCCAGCGGCGTCGCACCACTCAACGCAATAGTAGGTGCAATCTTGGACAAACGTTCATACCCGATCTGCTCGATAAAGAAGCGCGTGCCGATAATCAAATCTGGTTGATATGCGCTGAGCGTCTCTAACGAAATATCATTTGCCGAGGGAAACAGCGCGATCCCAGCTAATTCTTCCGTTGCTAACAATGGCACGTTGTCTGGTACATTCACATTTGACGCCACCGGGCGGAAGCCGGCATCGAGCAGGTCGGCCAACAAACTTTCTTCACCCAATGCCAAGATCCGTTGCGGCGCAAGTGGCGCTCGGGTCTCGCCAAACGTGTGCCGGATGAGGCGATATGAGGCCGTCGTTTCAACCAGTTGCAACGGCTGGTTGACCGGCGCACCGCTCGTACAACCGGCCAGCCAAACGATCGCGCTAAGCAGCAGAATGATCAACAAGCGCGTCACCGGCCTTCTCCAAACAAACCGCTACCGGCAGAAAGCTCATTCTGCCAGCAGCATCAGCGATCATTGCACCCTCAGACCACCATCAACACTAGGCCATCTGAGCAGTTGAATCAGTTGGCTCAGCCAAAGCCAGTAAACTGCATCAGGCAACGCCTAAACTATTTAGAACTTCTCAATATTATCAAGCCAAAGCGTGGTCTTAGCCGGCAATCGCACCGCCACTCGGAGCTTGCTCAAATCGCGGTACGAGCTCGTCGAGCAGTTGGTTAACCCACGTTTGAATCCGATCGGTGGTCTTGTCATCCTCGTTTTCGTAATCGAGAGCGAGACCAAAAAACATGCCGTCTTCGACGCCGAGAGAATGATAGAAATCATAACCGGCGGTTGGCCAGCGTCCAATAATCGTGGCGCCGCGTTCGCGCACCTTGCGCCCGATAAGGCCCAGCGCATCCTGAAAAGTATCGGGATAGCCCTGCTGATCACCAAACCCAAACAGGGCAACGATGGTTCCATGCAGATCAAGCTGGTCAAACTGGGGAAAAGCGTCGTACCAATCATCTTGCAGCTCGCCGATATTCCACGTCGGGCAGCCGATGATCCAAACCCAATACGCGAGCAGTGGGCGCAGATCACGCTTCAGTATCGCTACATCTATTAGATCGACCGGCAGGGTGGTCTTGGAGCGCAACGTCTCGGCAATCAACGTTGCAGCATCTTTGGTGTTGTTGGTCGAGCTGCCATACACCACGACAATCATGGCCGGACTCCTCAGGAAATGAACTACAAGTAATTTAGCCCCAGAGCCTTCCTCGGCGGAGATCACCCATTAAACGCTGGCGAAGTGATGATCGTGAGTTCCATAACTCGAATTGTTAGACTTAGTATATTCTAATAAAATTAGTTTGTCAACCAAATACTTTAAAAATTAATCAGCGCTATGGCGAAACCACTGCGGCATAGTGTCAATGGCGACCTTATGCGAGAGGAGACAAGCCGAGCGCAATACCGGCGACTGTGATGAGGCTCATCACTATCTCTTGCGCGCCGACCAGTGGTGTTGGCGTGGCAAGACTGCGTGGCAATAGCCCGATCCAGCAGCGCAGCGCCGATAACCCAAAGACGAACAACACCGGCCAGCCAGCCCATCCCAGTGCGACGGATCCACTGGCAATCGCCAATGCAGCTCCGTGCCAAAGGAATGCCGGCATGCGCCGCGCCGGTTCGTTGCGCGCCAACCGCAAGCGAATTCTGACATAGATGATGGCTGTCACAGATTGGATGGCCAGCAGCAACCACACTAACAACGCTGGCCATAATGGCCAGCCATCTGCCATCATGATCGCTGCAGCCAACGCACTTATTGCCACTGCGCCAAACAACTCAGCGACGAGCGCGCGACTCTGCTTACGCACATCGAACAACAATTGGCCAAGCGCAATGGGGACAGCAAGCGCAATCGGCAGCCAAAACGGCGCTGCCGCGCTCCTAATTGCCAAGATCAGACCAATTAGAGCGATTGCGCCATAGCCGAGCGCAAAGCGCTCGGCCCAAATGGTGCGTGGATACCGTTTGCCGCGCTGGTAATCGCCGAGCGCCAACTTTAACGGCTGGCGGGTCAGAAACGCACCCAACGCGGCCAGCCCCAACCAAACGCCGGCCAGCGACGGAGCCAGCCATAAGCCTAACGCAACTGGCGCTGCCAACAACCCCCAGCCGCCATGCTCGACCGGCAAGGCAATGGGGCGCAAACGCACAGACGACGATTGCTTCATGGCAACATGATGATCGCTTGACATGCACTCATCCTCACCGCGCGCCTTTGAGCAGCAACAACAGCATGATCACCGGTGTTCGGGTCTGAATACTGTGCGGCAGACGGGCCGGCATATACACCCACGTATTGGGCTTGGCATCAATCACCTCCGGGCCGAGCGTCACTCGCGCTTCGCCTTGCACAAAGTGCAGAATCGCCGGAGCTGTGGCAGTATGCTCTGACAGCTCCTGTCCGGCGGAAAAGCCAAACAACACTGCTTTAATTGCCTCGTCTTGGTAGATCGTCCGGCTGATCGTGCCATCGTCCGGGATGCTGATCTGCTCAACCAACTGCCGAATCGTTGCTGCATCCATAGTCTCCTCGCTTTTATAGCGACCGTCGATCTACGTCTAACACGCTGGTCACCTAGTATGCTGTCTAGTATAATGCCGACAGTTAAGACGCATACAACACCTCTTGTCCAGCCAATGCCGGTTCGGCCAATCCATACGTAATACACAGCGGCGCACCCGTACGCGGATCAGGCACAACTGCCGCTTCGACACCGAACACCATTCGTAGCAATTCGGGAGTAACAATAGCAGCTGGCGGGCCAGCGGCAACGACAGCGCCGGCTTTGAGCGCAATCAAATGATGGGCGTAGCGAGTTGCATGATTAAGATCGTGAACCACCATCACGATGGTGCGCCCCTCTGCACGATTGAGCCGCTCGAGCAATTGCAAGACTTCTACTTGGTGAGCGAGATCGAGAAACGTGGTTGGTTCATCGAGCAGGATCACTGGTGTCGCTTGAGCCAGCGTCATCGCAATCCATGCTCGCTGGCGCTGCCCGCCCGATAAAGCATCAACCGGACGTTCGGCCAACTCAACCATCCCGGTTAATTCCAGCGCCCGTTGGACTGCGGTTTCATCATCGGTCGACCATTGTTGAAACCATGATTGATGCGGATACCTCCCCTGCGCTACCAATTCGCGCACTGTTAAGCCTTCAGGCGCTACCGGGCTTTGCGGTAAGATACCGAGTCGTTTCGCAAGTTCGCGAGTTGGCAAATGGTGGATCGACCTGCCATCGAGCAGCGCAACACCATGCCTAGGACGCAACAGGCGCGCCAACCCCCGCAAGAGTGTGCTCTTGCCGCAGCCGTTTGGCCCGACCAGTGCCGTTATCTGGCCGGCGGGAATGGCAATATCCATGCTGTTGATGATCACCGAATGGTCATAGGCTAGTGTTAGTTGTTTGGTAGTGAGACTCATTTCACGCCTACTTTCACGCCAGAATCATACCGAACGGCACGCTGCACCGCCGCCATGATGAGACCTAGATGAGGCCATCTTGGGTCTTCCAATTGATGTGATGAAAAAGGTGTATGCGTTCAGCAACAACTGCTATAGTTGCCTCTAGACCTAAAGATCGCGGCAGCAAGTATTGTGAGTAAGAGTACTCTAATATCAGAGGTTTGTCAACCAAAATCTTTTGAAATTAATACACCGCCCCTCCTCGCCTTGCCCTACTTCCCTACCGCACCTTATTGCGCGATGCTGCCATCTGGCAAAGATGTCACCCATCGAGTACGGGATAAATCCCCCATCATTACCCGATCAGGATCAGGTATACTGCACATGAGCGTCATAGATGACGGGGATAGCGATTGATCATCTGCCGTCGTTGCATCATAGAGCCAGAAAGAGAACTGCTATGAACCAAGGTCGCCAATCATTTCCTACTCCGCCAATGCAAGGCTGGTCGATGTCAGCATTCGTCGCCATCGCGCTCCTTGTGATGATCGGCGTGTTTATGGCCAGCAATGCAGTCACCACCATTGAAGCCGGCACCCGCGGCGTGTTGAAAACGTTCGGCGAGATTACTGGCGTACTCGACGAGGGATTGCACTTCCGCATGCCGTTCATCACCTCAGTGACGGTGGTGGAAGTGCGCACCCAGCGCTACGAATCGAATTCGAGCGCAGCATCGCGCGACTTGCAGACGGTGACGACGCAGGTGGTGATCAACTACCGGCCCGATGCTGCGCAGGTTGACCGGCTGGTGCGCGAAATTGGCGTCGATTACGAGCGCAGAGTGGTCGATCCAGCCATTCAAGAGGCGATTAAGGCGGCTACGGCCCGCTTTACCGCCGAAGAGCTGATCACCCGCCGGCCTGAAGTTTCTGATTTGATCCTGAGCGTGTTAAGCGAGCGGCTGATGCCGCGTGGCGTGATCGTCGAGAATGTCTCGATCACCGACTTTAACTTCAGCCCGGAATTCGCCCGTGCGATCGAGGCCAAGCAGGTAGCCGAGCAAGATGCGCTGCGCGCTGCCCGCGAGCTTGAGCGAGCGCGGATCGAAGCCCAGCAGCAGGTGGCTCGTGCCGAAGCCGAAGCGAAGGCTCGCCTCGAAATCGCTCGCGCCGAAGCCGAGTCGCTCCGCTTGCTCGGCGAAGTGGTCTCGCCGCAATTGCTGCAACTGCGCTTCATCGAACGCTGGGACGGCATCATGCCCCGGTTTGTCGGCGGCGATAACGGCCTGCTGACGATGCTGAGCATTCCGACCGACGATATTTTGAACGATCCAGCTACGACTCGCGCTACACCGCAGAACATCGCACCGGCTGGGACGGAAGCGACGCCGAATCCGTAAGTATGTTACGAGTATGGCGTTTTGGGAAAATGCCCCCCTCCCAACCTCCCCCCGCTGGGGGAAGGCGTAAGATTCCCCTCCCCCAGCGGGGGAGGGGCAAGGGGTGGGGGCAAGAAAGTGTATCCCCGTGCTGTATCACCCGGCCCTGAAGGGCCGGGCTAGGGTTACGAAGCCCGCTGCGCGGGCTGATCGATGAGTGACGGAATCCCGCGCGGGGGGAGATTGCTTCGCCACCTCCGGCGGCTCGCAATGACATCCGGGGAGCGGCGTTCCCCCAACCCCCTTTGCACCCGCTGCGCCCTTCGCGCCTTTGCGTTTACCATCCTCTGCGGCCTAGAGTATGCCCCCCTCCCAACCTCCCCCTGCTGGGGGGAGGCGTAAGATTCCCCTCCCCCAGCGGGGGAGGGGCAAGGGGTGGGGGCAAGAAAGTGTATCCCCGTGCTGTATCACCCGGCCCTGAAGGGCCGGGCTAGGGTTACGAAGCCCGCTGCGCGGGCTGATCGATGAGTGACGGAATCCCGCGCGGGGGGAGATTGCTTCGCCACCTCCGGCGGCTCGCAATGACATCCGGGGAGCGGCGTTCCCCCAACCCCCTTTGCACCCGCTGCGCCCTTCGCGCCTTTGCATTAAGCGTCTCTAGGGCTTTGCACCTGTGAATCTGCGGAGTAGCTGCATAGCCTTCGCATACCTGCTCCCCATTTGACACAATCCTCGACTTCTGGTATATTCGTCGCACTATGAGAAACGTACACGCATCCACCAAGCAGAGCAAGCGCGCGAAGAAGCCGGACGCAAGGTCTGGTTAGCTACGCTTGTCTGCTGTGTGTAAGAGACAAGACCCGGCTCACCAGACCAACGGTGCGCCGGGTCAATTGTTTGTGTGGAGGAATGTATGAAACGGATCACCATGACCAGCCCAATTGCTTACACGCCACGCTACTGCCGGCCCGAACTGTTTGGCTCTTGTCAAGTGAGAGAGGTGCCACTGTATGCCATTGCCTGAGCGCCTGTTTTTTGTCGATACGACCTTACGCGAAGGCGAACAGTTCGCCAGCGCCCGCTTTACCACCGCTCAACGCATCGCTATCGCCGAGATGCTCGACGCTTTTGGCGTTGAGTACATCGAAATGACCTCGCCCGCCGCTTCGCCGCAAAGCGCGCGTGATCTTGCTACGATCGCTCGCCGCGGCTTGCGCGCTCGTATCCTCACCCATATTCGCTGCCACATGGCCGATGCTCGCCTCGCCGTTGAACACGGCGCGCAAGGTGCGAACCTGCTCTTCGCCACCTCTGAACCACTGCGCACGGTTAGCCATGGCCGGAGTTTGAGCGAGATTCTGGAAGAAGCGCGACAGGTGATCACCTTCTTGCGTGACCACGACCTCGAAGTGCGCTTTTCAAGCGAAGATAGCTTTCGCACCGATCTCGCCGACCTGATCCGCATCTACCGCGCCGTTGAAGAGATGGGAGTGCAGCGGATCGGCCTCGCTGATACGGTTGGCATCGCCACGCCACGGCAAGTCTACGATGTGGTCAGCGCGGTGCGCGCCGAAGTCAAGTGCGACATCGAATTTCATGGCCACAACGACAGCGGCTGCGCTATCGCCAATACCTTCTGCGCTGCCGAAGCCGGCGCCACCCACCTTGATGTGACGGTGCTCGGCATTGGCGAACGCAATGGCATCGCCAGCCTGAGCGGGATGATCGCCCGGCTGGCCAGCGTAGACCCGGCCCGCGTGCAGCGTTACCGGCTCGACCTGCTGCCCAAGATTGATGAGACCGTCGCCACGATGCTCGGCATCGAGATTCCGTTCAACCAGTGCATCACCAGTCCCACCGCCTTCCACCACAAGGCCGGGATGCATACCAAGGCGGTGCTGGCCGATCCGCGCAGTTACGAAGTGCTCGATCCGAACCTGTTTGGCCGCCAGCGCACGATCGCGGTTGCCCATCGCCTTGTGGGGTGGCACGCAGTCGCTGAACGGGCCCGCGAGCTGGGCATTACCCTCAGCGAAGCGCAGGCTCGCGCTGCCGCCGCCCGCATTAAGGCCCTTGGCGACGAACACGACCTTGATGGCGCCATGATCGACGAAATTCTGTACAGTTACGCTGAATAACACCGTATGGCCGCGCGGCGTGCGGCCACCAACTACAACGAGGATACGACTATGCCAACGATGAGCGAACAGATTTT
The DNA here is from genome assembly GCF_001650695.1 of Chloroflexus islandicus. Taxonomy (GTDB): domain Bacteria; phylum Chloroflexota; class Chloroflexia; order Chloroflexales; family Chloroflexaceae; genus Chloroflexus; species Chloroflexus islandicus. The sequence continues at coordinate 98,957 of NZ_LWQS01000125.1, read as the reverse complement.
GAGCCGCGTCGCCGGTCGTCCGGTGCGCGCCGGTGATGTCGTGACGGCGAACGTGGATCTGGTGATGGTGCATGATAGCTTGGCCCCCGGCATCATCCGCATTCTGCACCAAGAGTTGGGCGCCGAGCGGGTGTGGGATCCGCAGCGGGTGGCGGTGGTGATCGACCACGTTGCTCCCGCCGCCAGCGTGCAGACCGCCGAGAAGCAGCAGGAGGTGCGGCGCTGGGTGCGCGCGCAGGGCATTCCCAACCTGTTTGATGTCGGGCGCGGCATTTCGCACCCGGTCTTGGTTGAAGAGGGGTTGGCCCAACCGGGCATGTTGATTTTGGGCAGCGATAGCCATAGCACGGCGTATGGCTGCGTCGGAGCGTTTGGCACCGGGATGGGCAGCACCGATATTGCGCTGGCGCTGGCGACCGGCAAGACGTGGCTGCGTGTGCCAGAGACGATTGTCGTCCGTGCAAGCGGCACATTTGGCTTCGGCGTCGGCCCGAAGGATTTGGCCCTCCGCGCCGCCCGTCTGCTCCGCGCCGATGGCGCGACCTACGCCGCGATCGAGTGGCACGGTGTCGAGCAGCTTAGTGTGATGGAGCGGATGACGCTGGCGACCCTCTCGATTGAAATGGGGGCCAAGGCCGGGATTATTCCGCCGGCTGGTCTCGATCTCACCGGCCCGCTCGTGCCCACTGTCGATGCCGATGCGCAGTATCAAGAAGTGGTAGAGATCGATCTCGGCCAACTTGAGCCGCAAGTCTCCGCGCCGCATTATGTCGATAACGTCGCCGATCTGAGCGATCTGGGCCGGGTGGCGGTTGATGTGGTCTACCTCGGGACCTGCACCAACGGCCATTACGAAGATATGGCGGTCGCGGCCCAGATTCTGGCCGGACGCCGGCTTGCTCCCGGTGTGCGCATGATCGTCGTGCCAGCTAGCGCACAGGCGCTGCAACGCGCCGCTGCCGATGGCACCCTCGCCACCTTGCTCGCCGCCGGCGCCACCATCGGCACACCGGGGTGCGGCGCGTGCATTGGCCGCCACATGGGAGTGCTCGCCCCCGGCGAGGTCTGCCTGTTCACCGGCAACCGTAACTTCCGTGGCCGTATGGGCAGTCCCGAAGCGCAGATCTACCTCGCCTCGCCGGCAGTCGCCGCCGCGACGGCGCTCACTGGCTATCTGACCGACCCGCGCGCGGTGATGGATGGCCAGCCGGTCGTATCGCAGTAACGCTCAGCGCAGAAAGAGAGGCTTTGCTATGGCTCGCGTGTGGCTTTTTGGCCCCGACATCAATACCGATCAGATCGTTCCCGGTCGCTATGCGCCGTATATGTTGAAGGATGAGAGTGAATTGCGCCGCTACCCGTTCATCGAACACCGGCCCGATTTCGCGCCCAACGTGCGCCCCGGCGACATTATCGTCGCCGGCAAGAACTTTGGCTGCGGCAGCTCGCGCGAGTACGCTCCGCTGGCGCTGCGTATGGTCGGCATCGGTGCGATTATCGCTCCGCTCTTTGCCCGCATCTTCTTCCGCAACGCGCTCAATCTCGGCATCCCCTGCTTTACCGCTGATCTGACCAACGAGCTGGCTGATGGCGATGAAGTAGAGCTGGATTTGGAAAGCGGGAAGATCACGACCAGCGCTGGGCGCGTGATCCACTTGCCGCCGCCGCCGCTCTTCTTGCGCGAGGTGTGGGCCGCAGGAGGCATTGTGCCGTTCTACCGCCAGTATGGCCGTTTCCCCGGTGAGGTGGCGTGATGCAGATCTGTGTCATTCCCGGCGATGGGATCGGCCCGGAGGTGATGGCCGTGGCGACAGCGGCGCTGCGCGCGCTGGCGCCTGACCTCACCCTGACCGAAGCCGAGGCTGGGTGGGGCGTCTTCCAGCGCACCGGCGTCGCACTGCCCGCCGAGACGCTGGCAGCGGCCCGCGAAGCGACCGCGATCCTCTTTGGTGCGGTTGCCTCGCCGAGCCACCCGGTACCCGGCTACCGCAGTCCGATTGTCGAACTGCGCCGCACGCTCGACCTGTACGCCAACATCCGGCCCACGATCGGCCCCGGCGTTGATCTGGTGGTCGTGCGCGAGAACACCGAAGACCTGTACAGCGGGCGCGAGCGGCTTGAAGACGATGGCAACACCGCCATCGCCGAGCGCGTCATCACCCGCACTGCCTCGGCCCGGATTGTGCGCGCAGCCTGTGAATTGGCCCGCACCCGCCAAGCTGCCGGCCATCCCGGCAAGGTCACGATTGTTCACAAAGCCAACGTGCTGCGGGTCAGCGACGGCCTGTTCCGCACGGTGGCGCTGGAAGTCGCTGCCGACTTCCCTGAATTGACCTTTGAGGAGCGGTTGGTTGATGTGGCCGCCATGCAACTGGCCGCCCAACCGCAACGGTTTGATGTGATCGTCACGACCAACCTGTTTGGCGATATTCTCTCGGATATTGCTTGCATTCACGGCGGCGGCTTGGGTGTCGCCGCCAGCAGCAATCTCGGTCACGGACGGGCGCTGTTCGAGCCGGTGCATGGCGCTGCGCCTGACATCGCCGGACGTGGCATTGCCAATCCAACTGCGGCCCTCAACTGCGTGGTGATGCTGCTCGAGTGGATTGGGCGGCCTCACGCCGCCGAACGGTTGCGCCGGGCTATGGATGCCGTCGCCGCTGCCGGCATTCGCACCCCCGACGCTGGCGGCGACGCGACGACTCGTGAAGTAGCTGATGCGATTCTGGAACAACTCACAACCCACGCCTGAAAGGAGCACCAACCATGCGCGCCGAATGCCCCGAATGCGCCGCCGAAATCACCTTGCCGGCCAACACGCTGGAGAGCGAGATTATTGCCTGCCCCGATTGCGGCGCTGAATTGGAAGTCGTCAGCCTCAACCCGCCTACCCTCGCCCTCGCCCCTGAGGTCGAAGAGGATTGGGGAGAATAGAATAACGTATTCGTGCTACAGCCAAAGGAGTTTATCAATGCGCGCCGAATGCCCCGAATGCGCTGCCGAAATCACTTTGCCGGCCAACACGCTGGAGAGCGAGATTATTGCCTGCCCCGATTGCGGCGCCGAATTGGAAGTCGTCAGCCTCAACCCGCCCACCCTCGCCCTCGCCCCTGAGGTCGAAGAGGATTGGGGAGAATAGGAGAACCGATCATGCGCATTGCCGTCCTCTGCTCGCGCATCCGCGCCGAAGAGAAGCTGCTCTTTCAAGAGTTAGAACGCCGTGGTCTCGATTATGTCAAAATCGATGACCGTGAGCACATCTTTGACCTCCACCAGACCAGCTACCCGTTCGATGTCGTGCTTGAGCGCGCCATCCAGCACAGCCGCGCGCTCTATATGCTCAAAATCTTTAACGACGCTGGCGTGCCGACGGTCAATACCTATCACGTCGCCCTCACCTGCGGCGACAAGTTTCTCACCACGCAGGCGCTTATCCATGCCGGGGTGCCCACGCCGCGCTGTTTGCTCGCTTTCACGCCGGAAAGCGCGCTCGAAGCGATCGAGCAGCTCGGCTATCCGGTGGTGCTCAAGCCGGTGATCGGCTCGTGGGGGCGGATGGTGAGCAAGATCAACGACCGCGACGCCGCCGAAGCCATTCTTGAGCACCGCGACGTACTGGGCAACTACCAGCATTCGATCTTCTACATCCAGCAATACATCAACAAGCCGGGCCGCGACATCCGCAGCTTCGTGATCGGCGACGAGTGCATTGCGGCGATTTACCGCACCAGCCCGCACTGGATCACCAACACCGCCCGCGGCGGCGTCGCGACCAACTGCCCGATCACGCCAGAGCTGGCCGATCTGAGCGTGCGCGCAGCACACGCGGTTGGCGGTGGCGTGGTCGCGATCGACATTCTGGAAACGCCCGACGGCGAGTTGTTGGTCAATGAAGTGAATTACACGATGGAGTTCCGCAATAGCATCGACACCACGGGGGTAGACATCCCGGCCCGGATTATCGATTACGTGGTGGAAGTGGGCCGCGGTCGCCAGTAGCATCCTACCGCGCTGCCTTTTCCGGCGATGGTGTGGTGCGTCTTGTTGATGAGGCGTGTATGACTTTGCGCGTTAGCATTGTGGGGGCGAGCGGCTATGTCGGCGGCGAGCTGTTGCGCCTCTTGCTCGATCACCCGCACGTGACGATTGTGCAGGCGACCAGCGCTCGCAACGCGGGGAGGTACCTCTATCAGGTGCATCCCAACTTGCGCGGCCGCACCAACCTGCAATTCGTTCACCCGGACACGTTGCAGCCGTGTGATCTGCTCTTTCTGGCCCTGCCTCACGGCGAGGCGGCGCAGGCCATCGAGCGTTACGCCGCTCTCGCCGAGCGGATCATTGACTGTTCGGCTGACTTCCGCCTGCGCGATCCGGCGGTCTACCAGCAGTGGTACGGCAATCCGCACCCCGCCCCGGCGTGGCTGGAGCGGTTTGTGTATGGGTTGCCTGAAGTGAACCGGTCTGCGCTGATCGGCGCGCGCTATGCCAGCGGCGTCGGTTGCAACGCCACTGCCACTAACCTTGCCCTGATGCCGCTGGTGCAAGCCGATCTGATCGACCGTACCCGCCCGATTATCGCCGACGTCAAGGTGGGATCATCGGAAGGCGGCGCGACGGCCAGCGATGCCAGCCACCACCCCGAACGCTCCGGCGCGGTGCGCTCGTTTGCGCCGGTTGGCCACCGCCACCTCGCTGAAGTCGAGCAGATCACTGGCTTGCGCAACGTTCACATGTCGATCACCGCCATCGAGCTGGTGCGCGGCGCGTTAGCGACAGTGCATGCCTTCGCGGCGCGTGACTTGACCGAGAAGGATCTGTGGCAGGCGTACCGCGGCTTTGCCCGCGAACAGCCATTTGTGCGCATTGTGAAGGAGCGGCAGGGGATTTATCGCTACCCCGAACCGAAGATATTGGCAGGGGCCAATTACGCCGACATTGGCTTCGCCTACGAGCCAACGACCGGGCGGATTGTCAGTATCTGTGCGATCGACAACTTGATGAAGGGGGCTGCCGGCAGCGCGGTGCAGTGTATGAACCTGATGTGCGGGTTTGCCGAGACGACGGCGTTGACGTTTATGGGGTTGCACCCGTAGGGACGGGTTGATGAATGCTTTATGGAGTGCGGCAGTTAAACTGCCGCACTCCAAAACGCTGGGCTGGGGTCATCCGTAACAGGTATGGCGCGCAGCAGTGGGACTGCCGCACTCCATATATTTGGGCAACCGCGGCTTTAAACACCACGCCGAATCCGTCCACGAATCGTATGGAGTGCGGCAGTATGACTGCCGCACTCCAAAACTTCTACCGCACATAGGCCGGTCTGAAACCGGCCCCTACTCGTGTTCGGTTAACTGTTGATCGGCCAACTCGGCCTGCAACGCCTGAATCGCCACCAGCAACTGGCGCTCGCGTTCGGCCAACGTCGCGGCCATTGCGCGCGCCGCCGACAACTGCGCGGCACGGGCTAAGGCCGTCGCGCCGGCAGGGACAGTGTCATTTTCGAGACGGGCAACCGACTGGCGCGCCCGCTCGAGGCCGGGGCGCAGGCTGTTGAGGCGGGCGGTGAGTACTTCGATGCGCTGGCGAAAGTGATCTTGCATGGTCTATCCTCCACACACACTCGCCGGGCGCACCGGTAGCGCCGCGGCGACAATGACCTGAGCGGCACCGTCGCCGCGATCCATTCCTTAGTATACCGTTTTTGCACATTTTTTGCAATATGTGTGCAGAGGTGTTGCAATAGAATGCGCAGGGAATCTTGCGTTCCCTGCGCATCGGGCTGGGTTCGGTTACTCCGAATCTGTAATCACCCCATCGCGATAGATCTCGATCACCAAATCATGGTTGATCCGGCCAGCGCAGCGCGTCGTCTTTTGCTCTGGCGGTTCGTTACCGATCGACTCACTGGTGACGACAATGGTCAAGTCAATATCGGTGTAGGCATCCTTCTGCGTGCTGATCCGCCAGATCGGTTCGCCGAGCGTGTCGCCTTTGCCGACATATTCGAGTTTGTCGAGGGTGTAGTGCGTACCAATGCTGCCGGTGATCGACACCCCCACACATCCTGCTAAGGTCGTGCTCATGAGCAGCACCACCAACAGCAGCGCCATCCGGCGGCGTGACCGCCACGCGAGGATGCCGGGAGGCACGAAGGCCAATGCCAGCCACACCGGTGCAGCGTTGCTCGTGGCCGGCGGCGGAAAAACTAGCTGCATCTTGCCTGTGATCGCATCGGGCGAGATCGAGGCTATTGCCATGAACTGCGAGGTATCATCGGCTTCGCCGGTCAGCGAGGCCGTCCCTTCGTCAAAGGTGAACTCCAACTCGTTCAGACCGCTCCACTGATACGAACCGCGCGGCGCCACCATCCCAGAAATCGCCTGTGCTAGGTTAATCAGCTCGGCTGGATCATCATTAAAATTACCATTGTTATTCTCACACGATAAGTTCGCGCTGATCACCTTCTGGCTCACCAAGATCCAATCACCCTGTAAATCGACCAAGTTCACTTTGGCCTTGAACGTTGCCGGCTGATTGCGAGCCAAAGCTACCACCCGCACCATGTCGTACCCCATACGGGGATGGATCGGGCCGAGCACCAGTTGGCTAGAGCCATCGTGATAGGTGACCGGCTCATTGCCACGCCGGTACCACAGCTCCACTCCCGGCTCAATAGTTAGCATAACCGGCCAGCCGGATGTGTTCGGGTTCACCCCGCCGTTCACCACACTCAACGGATAGACGGCGCCACTGTCAATAGCAGCTTGAATCTGATACTCAGGCGGGCGGCCATCGGGCGTTTGTTTCACGATCTGCGGCGCCTCAGCAGTGGAACTGAGGGCAAAATCCTCATTCTTGTTGCGGCGAATGCTGATCACATCACCGACCCGGTTCGGCCGTTGCAGCTCCGCCGGCACTGTGATCCCGGTATTGGCCCTTTCCGGGGCCACACCGAGCAAATAGCGGGCATAGTCATCGAGGTTCGTGCGCAGCTTCGCTTGGCGCGCTTCATCCATCAACGGGTAGCTGCCCTCGTTGATGGCCTTCACCAGCTCTGCTTCGCTCAGCGCGCAGGCGCTGTTCGCGCAGAGGTTGACCTTGAGCAATTGGGCGTGAATGTAGCGCGACTCATCGTTCCATCCCCACGTGAACGGTTCGGCTTGAAAGCCAAGTTTCGGCCCATCAACCGTCGTCTGGCCGTATTGAATGAGGTTGTGCTCTTGCGCTTCCGGCTCGATCAGAAAGACCATATTCTCAGCGGTTGTCTCTAACCACCATGCCTTCGGGCCAGAGAGGGCGGCCACCGTCATCGCATACTCTTCATCTTGCACCCAGTGGGCCAGCTCGTGAATCAGCTCGTAACGTCCGGGCGGGTTGGCAATGGTTTTGGCGCTATCAACCGGCAACGAGAGGATGCTGCTCTTGGGGCTGTATGCCGGCGCGCTGAAATCAGGGCCAATCACCACAAAGACGGACGAGTTCGACTTGGCTGCGGTAAAGTTTTTCTCCGCAAAACTCCGCAGAATCGAGTCGATTTGGCGAATTACTTCATCGGCCTGATCAAGCTTGAACTGGGCCGTCATTGGCCACATCACGTAGATTTTGCCATTGGTGCGGCACAGTGTGCTCGACGTCCATTGCAAGCAGAGATGATAATCGTCGGCGGCGAATGCCGGTGGAGGCGCTAGCGCCTGCCACAGATTCCCGTCGCTCGCGGCGCTCTTCGGGCGAGCCACGAAGTAGCGGATCGTCCCACCCCGGCCATTGCCGGAGGTAAGATCAGGCACGTCGGTGGGCGATACCCGCACCGCCAGCTCCAGTTTTCCATCACGCGGTTCTTGATCGAGCACTGCGAGGTAGGTGTCATCGACCAACGCCACAATGCGCGATTCGGGAGAAGCGGCGGGCAGCGTTAGCGTGACCCGGCCCCGGCTATCGTTCGGCGCAGTCACTTCGTAGAGCGGCGTCTCGATCACGGCCTGTTCTTGCAAGGCGGCGGCTAGTGCTCCCTCAGCGGCGCTGACAGCCACCGTAATTGGTTCGCCGGTTTCCATAACAGTGGGTGGGGCAATGATCTGCACGCCGTAAGAATCGGTGTAGGGTTGGCCATCGGGTTGCACCGGCAAATTAGCTAACGGCTTCGCTTCCATCACCAGCAGGGCCGGCACAGCGGTTGGCGGCGGCGCAGCCGTCGCCTCTGCGCCAACCGGCGTGGGTTCGATCGTGCTGGGAGGGCCGGCCACGCAACCGGCCAAACCGCTCGCTAAACCAAGCGCCAGTAACCAATAGAGAACGCGCGACAAACTGTTGGCGGAGCAACACCGGGGGGCAGTGGACGGCGGGGCAAGCGGGGGGCGCATACGGTTCCTCCTTTGGGAAAGGATGGTTCAGATACAGGGAACCTATCCGTTGTTGTAGCGCGTCCCGCACCACTTGTCACGGTGCTTCGATATAACTCCGCATTGCGAAGGGGCAACCAACGGGCCAGCACTATAACACTGCGCTAACACTCCGCTACTGTGCAACTAATGTGACCGGAGTAGAGTGATGATAGCGATACTGTGCAAACAACCATCTTACGCAAGCGAGGAAACTATGGTCTTTTCAACTCCAATTCGCACCGGTGAACAGAGCATTGACCGCGTGTTACAAGCGGGTTTGCCGGTCTTGCTCGTCTTCGACCGGCGCGGTTGCCAAACCTGCCAGCAACTCGAACCAACCCTTGACCGGTTGGCGCAACGCTTCGCCGGCAAAGCGTTGATTGCGCGGGTTGATGCCGATGATAATCCGGCGTTGGTGCAGAAATATAACGTTACCGATCTACCGGGGCTAGTCTTTATCAGGAATGGAGCGACGGTGGCGCGCACTGCCGGCGCAGCGCCGGAGACCGCGCTGCAAGCGTGGCTAAGCTACCTGAGCGGCGAGGGTTCGCAGCCGCCGTTGCCGAGCGGGCCGAGCGTGCCGCTGCACCGGTCAGCGCCGTCCGCTAATGGCGCTCCCCCCGGCCCCACCCCGAACCGCCAACCTGCTAGTGACGCGCGCGCGCCGGCTGGACCGGTAGTGCTGCGCGACGCCACCTTCGATCAAGTGATTGGCCAAAGCCAACAGCCGGTGCTGGTTGATTTCTGGGCGCCGTGGTGCGGCCCTTGCCGGGCCGTCGCGCCATCGATCGAGCGGCTGGCGCAAGAGTTCGCCGGCAAAGCGGTGGTGGCCAAGCTCAACGTTGACGAAAACCCGTACACGGCCCAACGCTTCGGCATCACCGGCATCCCGGCAATCTACGTCTTCAAAGGCGGTCGCGTCGTCGAACGGCTGGTCGGCGCGCAGCCGTATCAGGTCTTGCGGCAGGCGCTGGCCCGGCATACCGGCGCATAAGCAGCAGCGCACGCTGCACCTAGACAATCACGCGCAGCCGGCAGTGGCTGCGCGTGATTCTGTTTCATGTCATTACCCCAATCGAGGCGCTCGGAGGCTATAATGATGCTATCGGCTATGATTGCTTCATACTGCAAACGCTATGACAACTGCGATCTCTCCTCAGTTTGAATTGCATTTGTTAGGCGCGCCACGCTTCTGGGCAGCGCAGCAGGAGGTAACGTTCCAGCGCCGGCAACCGCTGGCAATTATGGCAGTGCTAGCACTCCATGATCGCGCTGTAACCCGCGATGAATTGAGTTACCTGTTATGGCCTGATGCCCCCCAAACGGTTGCCCGCCAACGCCTGCGCCGGTCGCTCTCGCAGTTGCGGCAAACGATCGGTGTCATTGCTGATCAGATTGTGATCAGTACGTCTCAGGTGCATAGCAGTTTGCTCCGCTTCAATAGCGAGCACTGCCGGGTCGATGCGCGTGAGTTCCTTCGTTTATCGCAGCACGTGCGTGCGCTCCCTCCTCCCCAAAGTCTGTCCATGATCGCCGAAGCGGCAACGCTCTATCGCGGCCCGCTTCTCAACGGGATTGAGTTGGAAGAAGCGCCCGAATTTGAGCATTGGCTCCAACAACAACGATACCACTTCGAGCGCTTATATTTCGATGTAATTGTGCGGGCTATCGATGGCTATGCCCACATTGGCGATCTGCCGCGCGCTTTAGCCGTTGCAGAACAAGCGCTGGTCATTGATGCGTTATCGGAAGAGGTGCATCGCAAAATAATGTGGCTATACGCCAAGTTGGGCCAACGAAGCAGCGCCATCCGCCAATTTGCGCTCTGCCTTGATCTCCTCGAACGTGAACTGGCCGTCCGGCCTGACAGCGCCACCGTTGAGCTGTACCAAGCAATAGTAGCTGAGCAGATTGAATCGGCGCGAGCACTGGCCTTTCCCCAACCAGTGCTTGCACCCGGCAAACCTGCTCACAGTGCCCGCACCATTGCATCGCTTCCCATACCGCCTGCCCCTATCGACGAGATGACAACGGCAGTGCAAGCAGCATTCGGCAGCGCTGCCCCCGTGATCTGGGTGGAGGGGCCAGCCGGCGCCGGTAAGTCGTGGCTGGCACGCACCGTACCAACCCGCTTGCCATTTGCGCGGCAGGTTTGGATGGTCAGCGCACGGACTGTCTCGTCTCATACGCCATTTGGGTTGATGCGGGCCGTGTTGCACACCGCTATGTTGCAACGGCTCAATGAAGCGCATTCGCCAAGCGGCATCGCTACCCAACTCGATCTATGGATGAGTGAAGCGACGCGAGTGCTACCGGAGCTGCGTGCGCTCTTTCCCCAGTTACTGCCAGTACGCAACCAAAACGACGAGATGCCGGCTGCCCGGCACGCGGGTCTCGCGCGGCTGTTGCAAGCATTGCCTCGCGCCTTATTAGCATTGGCCGGCGGCCAGCCAACGGTAGTTATTTTTGAAGACCTCGATGAGGCCGATCACTTATCGATCGAGGCGATCCGTTGGCTGGGAAGCGTCTGTCGTGGCACGCAAACGGTGTTATTCATCACCTGCCGCACGGCTGACCGTGAACCGCTTGCTTCAGTCTTGGCCGAACTCCAACAACAGGCTATGGTATGCTACTGGCGCTTGCCGCACTTCGACCAAGCAACCGTATTGCAGTATGGCCAAGCTGCCGGTCTTGCGCCAGAGCAGGCGCACACGATATGGCAAGCCACAGGCGGGGCGCCATTGGCAGTAACTGAAATGATTCACGCTGCCGCCGGCGCTGCTGCCGGCGCTGCATTGCCAACTTCATTGGCCGAAGCAATTCAACAGCAACTATGCGCTCTCGATGCCGCTGAGCGGCGGATCATGGAAACCATCGCCGTATTAGCAAGCAGCAGTATTGATGTCATACAACAGATGAGCGGGCGCAATCCGGCTGAGGTGGAACAAGCCTGCGCACGGCTCTGCCTGCGCAACTGGTTATCGCAAAACGCGGCCCAGTACACCATTGCCCATCCCGAAATACGGGCCGTAACTCTCGCCTCGCTCACCCCTGCCCGGCGCCAAAGCTTGCACCGGCAAGCAGCCAGCGTACTGCGCCAGATGAACGCCGAACTCCCACTCATTGCCAACCATCTCGAACAGGCCGAACAGATCAACGAAGCAGCTGAATTGTGGCTTCAAGTCGCTCGCCAAGCTCGATCACGGTACGCGCACGAGAGCGCCCTTGCTGCAGTACAGCGCGGGTTAGGGTTGGCCACCGATCTCCATCTCCTCTTCCAACTGCTCTGCGAACAAGAAGATATCTTGCATGAACAGGGCCGCCGTGATGAACAAGCGTCCGCTCTCGCCGCCCTTGATCAGTTCTGCGAGCGTTCGCCAGATCATCCCGAGTGGCACGGTGTTTTCTACGCGCGGCGTGGCCGGTATGCGCTGGCGCGTAACCACTGGCCGGAGGCGATTGATGCGCTGCGGCGCGCAACCGCTTACACCCTCCATTACGACGTTGCCACCCTTACCTTGCTTGCCCGTGCCCTGTGGCACCACCAAGATTGGTCAGCCGCGGAGGAAGCATTACAACAGGCGCAACAGGCGGCCCAGCAGCAATCGCAGCCTGACTTACTCGTGCGGTATTGGTTGGCGCGCGCTGATTATGAACAAGCGCGTGAACGCTTTGCTGCCGCCGAAGAAGCCCTGCAACGCGCCATCCAGTTTGTTGATCCGCAGTCGCCGCTGTTGCCGGAAATCATGCTCTTGCGTGGAAATTTGGCCACGGTGCGCAATGATTTCGTGACTGCGCTAACGTATGGCCAAGAGGCGTACCAGCTATTCGATCGGCGTGGGATACCGGATCGAGCGGCAGCAGCAAGCGTCCTCATTGCGCGGGCGCAGGCCCGCCTCGGTCAGTTCGCCGAAGCGCTGGCAGCATACGAACGCGCCTATGCTGGCTATGCCGCCCTTCGGTTACGACAGGGGATGGCGGCCAGTCGGGTGAATGCGGCCACGATCGCATTGCGCTTTGGCGATTTTGCTAGCGGTATCAGGCTGGCAACCGAAGCGCATACCTTATTTCAGGCGATTAACGATGCACGAGGTATGTGCGTGGCAGCGAGCAACATCGGCGCAGCGTTGGTGTGGCAGGGCCATGGTGCAAATGCTGAACACTGGCTGCGCGACTCGCTGGCGCGTGCGCAGGCCCTGCAATTACCGGTGCAGCAAGCGGCCGCCTTGGCGAACCTCGGCGCTGCACTGTTGCAACAAGGACGATTGGAAGAAGCCCGCATGACGATGGAGCAGGGATTGACGCTACGCGCTATGCAAGGTCTGCTTGATATGAGCATTGATCGCGCCTTTCTCGCCATTGCGTGCCTACGGCTTGGCGATAATGCCGCTGCCGACATGCACAGCGCTCAAGCCGTGCGTGATCTAGAGCAAGCTCCTGCCGTGGAACACCCTCAACAAATCTGGTTTGCCCGCGCCCAAGTCTTGCGCGCCTTAGGCCGCTACGATGAAGCGCAGTCCGCTCTGCAGATGGCCATGAATGATTTGCAACGCGAGCAACATCAACTGCCGCCAGCACTCCACGACCGATTTTTAACCGCCTTCACCTTCAATCAAGCGATCCTCAATGCCCACACAGCCGATATATGGCCTGACCCACCTGCCTTGGCCTGAATGGCGCCCGTGATGTAGACGCCGTGTGGACGCTTTGCCGCTATGAGCAATCAACGTCCATCAGCCCAACTAGATAGGAGCTATCGCAATGAATGCACGAGTCCGCAGTCCGCTCGGCATCATCATCGGCCTGCCGATGATGTTTATTGCCGGTATGTTTTTCCTCAGCTTTGGCTGGAACATCCGCGCCGATCTTGAGCGCCAGATGGCGGCGATGATCCCGGCGCAAGGCGTCGTTGTTGAAGTCGTATCACGCACGGTCAACACCAACAGCGGGAACCGAACCTTCTCCTACCCGGTAGTCGAGTACCGCACCGCCACCGGCGAATTGATCCGGTTCGAGAGCACACTCGGCGGCAACCCGCCGGCGTTTCAAACCGGCGACCGAGTGGAAGTGTTGTACGATCCGCAAACGCCGCAATCAGCCCTCGTCAATACGTGGGAACACTGGCTGCCAGTCTATATCTTTCTTGGCGCCGGCGGCGTGATGATCGGGCTTGGCAGCTTGATGGCGCTCGATCTGGGATTGAAACTCTTGAAACTCGGCGGATTGCTCGGTCTGATCGGCGCGATCTTGTGGCGGCGCCGGCAGCAAGGGTAAGACGCCAAGACGCAACCCGTCACGTCTTGGCGTCACTACCAATATGGCTTAAGGATTGGACGGCGCCGGCTGCGGAATCACTAGCGCCTGCCCATCCCCCGCTTGATTGTTGAGCAGCAGGGTCAGATTGGTGTTCGGGTCAACGAACCACACATTCCCCTTCGACATCATCTGCACCAGCAATTCGCGCTTGCGCAGCTCGAACAGTTCGGGGTTTTCGCGCCAGTAACGGCCTTCGATAGCGCGCACCTGCGCTTCGCGGTTGGCGGCCTCTAGCGCAGCGGCAGTGATGCCCTTTTCGCGGGTCAGCGCAACTAGCGCCTCTTGCTCGGCTTGGAAGAGATTATTGGCCTGTTGGGCCTCAATTTGCTGCCGGCGCTTCTGCTCGGTCTCAATCTGCACTTCCAGATTGGCCTTCTCGGCCAACAATTGAGCGTAGGTGTCGCCGACCTTGATATCGAGCACCTTCACCGCCTCGATCGTGATATAGAGCTGATCGACCGGCGCGCGCTGGCCATCGCCGGGAGGGGTGGTGAGAAAGCGGCGGATGCGCTCGGCAAACGATCCGCGATCCGAGAGCGCTTCATCGAGGGTGAATTGGGTGCTGGCGCTCTTGAGCGCATCGTTGATGAAGCCATCGAGAAAATCACCGAGCAGCGTGTCACTCACCCCGATCTCGGCATACGCCGCGCGCAACGCCTGCTCGGTCGGCAAGCGGCGAAAATCAACTTGAATATCGATATCGTACAGTTGCTTATCGCTACTGGCGACATTCTGCGAAATTTGGCGCGCTTGGCGGCGCACATTGACCAGCTCGATCTCGGTGAACGGCGCGAAGGGGCGGAAGATCGGCCCCGGCCCATGCACAGCCACGATCCGGCCTTGCACCAGCTCGATCGCGGCTTGCCCTTCATCGACCTGCACATACTTCATCGTGCTCAGGCCAATGCCGGCAATGATTAGCAATACGATAAATCCGCCAACAAACGACAACCGTGAATTCATACTTCCTCCTCCACCGGTGCGCGGCGCTCGCTGCGACATCACAACCCCCTTTGTTCACGTTCGCAGTGACGTCTGTTCATGTTGGGAAATACGCACAGCGGCGGCAGAAGTTGCATCCGGCTCGGCAATGCCCAACGTTTCGGCGACAATATAGAGTGGCCGGCCTTTCACTTCATCGTAGATGCGACCGACATATTCGCCGATAATGCCGAGCGAAATCAGTTGCACTGCGCCAAGGAAGAGCACACTCGCCAAAGTGCTGGCCTGCCCGTAAAACGCAGGTTCGGCGGCGGCAGGATTGGCGAGCCGCATCACAAAGACCACAAGGAGGAAAATCATGCTGATCGCGGCGACGATAAAACCGAGATAGGTCGCCAGTTGCAGCGGTAAATACGAAAAGCTGGTAATGCCATCAAGGGCAAAACGCAACATCTTGCGCAGCGGATATTTAGTGGCGCCGGCAGCGCGGGCATGGCGGCGATACGGCACCCCAGTCTGGCGGAAGCCAACCCACGCCGACAAGCCGCGCATAAAGCGGTGATGTTCGCGCATACGCTTCAGGGCATCGACGACTTTACGATCCATCAACCGGAAATCGCCGGTATCAACCGGAATCTTGACGTTGGTGATCCGCACGATCAGGCGATAAAAGAGGGCCGCCGTCGTCTTCTTAAACCACGTCTCGCCTTCACGCTCTTCGCGCACGCCATACACCACCTGATAGCCTTCGCGCCAGCGCGCAATCAGTTCAGGGATGACCTCCGGCGGATCCTGCAAATCCGAATCGATCACAATCACCGCTTTGCCGGCAGCGTAGTCAGTGCCGGCGGTAATCGCAATCTGATGGCCGAAATTGCGCGAGAAGTTGATCACCTTGATCCGTGGATCACGCTCGTGCAGCTCGCGCATAATTTCCGGCGACCGATCCCGGCAGCCGTCATTGACTAACACCAGCTCAAACGGTTCCCCCAGCGGTTCGAGCGCGGCAATCACCCGCCGGCAAAACTCGGCGATCAACTGCTCTTCATTGTAGACCGGCGCGACCACCGAGAAGGTTGGTTGCACATCAGACATATTCCCTCCCCGCCTCAACCGGCGGCAGAACCAAACCGTTTATTTCAGCAACGGCGTATACCTGAGGAGACAATGCAACGTCTTTCCTCACACCGCCGCCATCTCTTCCCAATTCGGCCCAGTTTCGAGATTGACGCCGAGCGGCACCACCAGTTGGTAGGCGCTGCTCATCACTTCGCGCAAGAGCTGGGCCGCCGCTGGCACTTCTTCTTCCGGTGCTTCGGCGATTAGCTCGTCATGCACCTGTAAGAGCAAACGAGTGCGCAGGCCGCGTTCGCGCAAGGCGCGATGGACATTGACCATCGCGATCTTCATGATGTCGGCGGCAGTGCCTTGGATTGGCGCGTTGATCGCCTCACGCTCGGCAGCCGCACGCCGCGCACCGCTAGCGCGCAGGTCTTCCATCACCCGCCGGCGGCCAAACAAGGTCTGCACGTAGCCGTGTTGGCGGCCAAATTCGCGCGTTTGATCGATATACCGGCGAATGCCGGGGAATTGGGCAAACAGGTTATCGATCAGTTGGCGGGCAAGGTCGCGCTCGATGCCGAGGCGTTGGGCAAGGCCAAAGGCGCTAATGCCGTAAATTACGCCAAACACCACCGTCTTGGCCACCCGGCGCTGGTTTTTGTCGACCTGATCAGGCGCTACGCCAAACAGGCGGCTGGCCGTGGCGGCGTGAATATCGAGGCCCTGCTGGAAGGCGGCGATCAGGTTTTCGTCGCCGCTGATGTGGGCTAGCACCCGCAACTCGATCTGCGAGTAGTCGGCGGCGACGAAGCGATGGCCGGGGGCGGCGACAAACGCGCGCCGGATTTCGCGACCCTCTTCAGTCCGCACCGGAATGTTTTGCAGGTTGGGATTGTTCGACGACAAGCGACCCGTCGCCGCGCCGATCTGGTTATACGAGGTGTGGATGCGTCCGGTGCGCGGATTGACCAGTTCCGGCAGGGCATCGATATAAGTGCTCTTGAGTTTGGTGAGCTGGCGATAGGTCAGAATATCGGCGGCGATCGGGTAGAGCTGGCTCAGCTCTTCCAACACTTCCGCTGTAATCGAATAGCCGCCACTCTTGAGCTTGCTGAGGCCGTGGGCGCGTGGATCGATGCCCATCCGCTCAAACAAGACCTCGTTCAGTTGCGGGCCGGAATTGATATTAAACGGGCCGCCAGCCTGCGCATAGATGCGTTCGGCCAGCTCGTTGATGCGGTGGGCGAAGCGTTTGCCCAACTCGCGCAGATACTCGTGGTCGAGCAAGATCCCGGCCAGCTCCATATCGGTCAGCACGTCGATCAACGGCAGCTCGACCCGATAGTACAGATCGCGCAGCGCGGCATCGGCGGCCAATTGGGAACGCAACGTCTCGGTGAGGAGCAGGGTGTGCAGCGCATCGGCGGCAGCGTAGGGGGCGGCTTGCTCGATTGGCACTGCGGCAAAGCTGATCTGCTTGCTGCCCCGCCCGATCAGGTCTTCGATCGTCGTTGGCGGTTCGGGCAATTTCAACTCGTAAAAGGCTAAATCCTTCAGCCCCTGCCGTTTGCCCAACATCGCCGCCGCGATCATAGTATCGAACGCCAACCCGGCCACATGGATACCGGCGCCGGCCAGCACTTCGGCATCGAACTTGGCGTTGTGGGCGAATTTGGGCTTGTGCGGGTCGGCAAACAGCGGGCCAAGCGCCGCCACCACCTCGGCCAGCGGCACCTGCTCGCCAACCTCGTGCCCCACCGGCAGATAACAGGCGTCGTCGGGCGTGGTCGCGATGGAAATGCCGACCAAATCACTCCCCACCGCTTGCAAGCTGGTGCATTCGGTATCGAAAGCAAACGCCGGCGCGGCGCGCAGGCGCGCCACCAGATCAGCCAATGCCGCTGAGTCGCGCACAATCCGCGTCGCCGTCGCAGACGGATTGGTTGCCGGCGCTTCGCCGCCAAACAGCGAGAGCTGGGTGGGGCCACCGGCAGCCGGCGGCGCCGCCGGCAGATCGGCGGGCAACTCGGCCAACGCTGGCGCTTGCACCACCGGCGGCAATTTCTTGATCAAATTCGAGCTGACACCGAACTCTAACTCTTGCAAAAGAGCCATCACCGCGGCCCGATCGTACACACCGAGCCGGGCCGCCGCTAGATCGAGCTGCACCGGCGCATCGGTCACAATCGTCGCCAACTGGCGCGAGAAACGGGCTGTATCAGCTTGTTCGTTCAGTAAGTTTTGATAGCGTTTGGGGGCATCACTAATATGTGACAGCAAATGATCGAGCGAGCCAAACTGCTTGAGCAAGGCAATCGCGCCCTTCTCACCGATCCCGCGCACGCCGGGAATATTGTCAGAGGCATCGCCCTTCAGACCGCGCAGATCGGCCAGTTGCGCCGGTTCGAGGCCATCGTACCGCTTGCGCACCTGCTCGACATCGTACAGCGTGACGCTCGTCTTGCCGCCGTATGGGTTGGCCAGCGCCACGCGCACATGCTCGTTCACCAATTGCAGCACATCAGAGTCGCCGGTGAGGATGATCACATCCAACCCCTGCGCAGTCGCTTGGCAGGCCAGTGTGCCGATCACATCATCGGCTTCATACCCCTCGGCAGTGTAGATCGGGATCGACAGCGCCCGCACCAACTGCGTGATCCGCTCAAACTGCGGGTAGAACTCTTCCGGCGTCTCGGCGCGCCCGGCCTTGTAATCGGCGTAGAGATCATCGCGAAAGGTACGCCCGACGTCGAAGGCGACGGCAGCGTATTCAGGCCGGTAATCGGCCAGCGCCGTCAGCAAGATTTGGGCAAAGCCAAACACGGCATAGGTCGGCTCGCCGCGCGACGAGCGCAGACCGCTCTCGCGCAAGGCAAAGAACGCGCGATACGCCAACGCATGGCCGTCAACCAGTACCAACAACGGGCGCGCCATACCAAAGCTCCATTCCCAACGAAGCGCAACACTCGTCATGCGCGTTTGGATTATACCACGCCGCGCTACAGAAACATCCTCGCCAAACGCAACCGGTCGCTTGTCGCTGCGTGGTACAATGTGAACAATGTCAACGGCGCTGGCGTACCACCGCATGCGTGCCTAATGGCTGCGCAGACACCGCCAGCAGCGAACACAACACACCTGACACACTTGTATGACCACAGCCATTGTGACCGATCAGCGGTTCGATCTGCATACATGGCACGGCCACGTCGAACAGGCCAGCCGGCTGCACGCGATCCAGCGCGCCATCCAATCGGCGGGTTTGCTTGGCTACCTCAAACCATTGCCCATCCGCCCGGCGACCGAAGCCGAATTGCTGGCCGTGCATAGCCCGCATATGCTGCACCGGGTGCGCCAACTGGCCAGTTACGGCGGCGGCCAAATCGATAGCGACACCTATGTCACCGCCGATTCGTGGGAGGTAGGGTTGCTGGCGGCAGGCGCGACGATCTGCTTGGCCGAAGCGATCGCTGAAGGGCGTTGTCACAACGGGTTTGCGCTCGTGCGCCCACCCGGCCATCACGCGACCGATACCCGCTCGATGGGGTTCTGTCTCTTCAACAATATCGCAATCGCGGCCCGCGTGCTACTCGACCGCTATGGCTTCAAACGGATCGCGATCATCGACTTTGACGTGCATCACGGCAACGGCACCCAAGACATCTTCTACCGCGATGGGCGGGTGCTCTTCTGTTCGACCCATGCTTCGCCGCTCTACCCCGGCACCGGCGCTATGCACGAGATGGGAGACCCGCGCACTGCCGGCGGCGCTACGCTCAATGTACCGTTACCGTACAGCACTGGCGATCAAGGGTATGACCGCGTCTTCCGCCAGATTATCGGGCCGGCGTTGCGCCGTTTTCAACCCGACATGATGCTGATCTCGGCGGGGTTCGATGCCCACTGGAGCGACCCGATCGGGCCGATGGCGCTTTCGGTCAACGGGTTTGCCCGCATCGTGCAGCATTTGCTCAATTGGGCCGCCGAGCTGTGTGATGGCCGGATCGGCTTCGTGCTGGAGGGTGGCTACAGCTTGCCCGCCCTCGCCGCCGGCGTGGTGGCAACACTCCGCCTAATGGCCGGCATGGATCCCGGCCCAGACCCGATGGGTGGCGTCCAAGCGCCCGAACCAGCGATTGACCATATCATTACCGCCTTGCAGAATCAACATCCGCTCTTGATGCAGACCGGTTATCAGGGAGAAGCATGATTGCAGTGATTAACTACGGCGCCGGCAATCTGCCCAATGTGGTGCGCGCATTGCGGCGAGTTGGCGCCGATTTGACCGTTACCGACAATCCTGATGTGATTCGTTCGGCGCAGGCTGTCGTCTTGCCCGGCGTCGGCGCCACCGCCGATACGATGGCCAGTTTGCGCCAGCTCGGCATTGCCGCTGTCTTGCCGGAAGTGGTGGCAGCAGGCACACCGTTTCTCGGCATTTGCGTCGGCATGCAGGTCTTATTGAGCGAGAGCGAGGAATTCGGCCCCCATCCATGCCTCGATATTGTGCCGGGAACCGTGCGGCGGCTACCCGACAGCGCCGGCAAAATCCCCCAAATCGGCTGGAATCAGGTGCAGATTGCACCGGCGTTTCGCGAACATCCGCTCTTTACCGGCATTCCTGATCGGGCCGATGTCTATTTCGTTCACTCGTACTACTGTGATGTCGCTGATCCGGCGATCATTGCCGCGCGCACCGATTATGGATTGCTCTTTCCGAGTGTGATCATCCGCGACCGGCTGGCGGCGGTGCAGTTTCACCCCGAAAAGAGCGGTGACTATGGCTTGCGCTTGCTCGCCAACTTTGTGGCGTGGAGCGGCGCAACCTCTCAGAGAGGATGAGACATGGAGATTATTCCGGCGATTGATTTGAAAGACGGGCGCTGCGTGCGGTTGTATCAAGGCGATTTCGCCCAGATGACGGTCTACGCCGACGATCCGGTCGCCGTGGCCCGGTCATGGCAAGCGCAAGGGGCAACCCGCCTGCATCTGGTCGATCTCGATGGCGCGCGCGCCGGTAGGCCGCAGAATGTCGATGCGGTCTTGGCAATTACCCAAGCCGTCCAGATTCCGGTGCAACTCGGCGGCGGCTTGCGCCGCGAAGAGGATGTCGAGGCGGCTTTGGCCCTCGGTGTCGAGCGGGTGATTATCGGCACCGCCGCGATCGCCGAAACTGAACTGGTGGCCCGCCTGCTCCATCGCTTCGGCGAGCAGATCGTGATCGGGATCGACGCACGGAACGGGATGGTGGCAACTGATGGCTGGACGGTCACCTCAACCGTGGCGGCGACGATGCTCGCTGCACAGATGGCGGCGCTCGGCGCACGCCGGATCATCTATACTGACATTAGCCGCGACGGTGCGCTCAGCGGCCCGAACTTCACTGCACTGGCCGAATTGATCCGCGCCGATGGCCCGGCGATCATCGCGAGCGGCGGCATTGCCACCCTCGATCACGTGCGCCGGCTGGCCCAGCTTGGGGTCGAGGGAGCGATTATCGGCAAGGCGTTGTACGTGGGAGCGATCAGCTTGCCCGAAGCATTGGCCGTCGCCCAAACGGTGACTTCACAATCATAAGAGGATGGTATGTCGAATTCAGACCTCACTGCGCGTTACGAAGAAGAGCGCCTGCGCGCCCAAGAGCAGTCGCAACTGGTTTACTTGCAAGGCCAGATCGACGAATTGCGCCGTCTGCTCAAAGATCAGACCAACAAGTATCAATGGGCGATGGAGCAGGTGCGCAAGAATGAAGGCGCCATCGCGCAGATGCAAAGCCTCTTCGAGCGGCATACGAGCGAAGTGGCGCAGGCGAACGAGATTGTGCGCCGCGATGTGGTCGCGTTGCGACGCGAAGTAGCGGCGGCGCTGGTGAAGATTGAAGAAGGTGTGCGCCCGCTGCGTGATATGCAGTCGCAGATTCAGCAAATTGCCGAAGCGCGCAAACAAGATCGCGACTTTCTGGCCGGCTGGCTGAGCCGGATCGAGCAGGCCGAGCGCCAAATCGCCGCGTTATCGTCACAGATCAAAGAACTTGATGAGCGCCAACGCCAGTTCGCTCTCCAACTCGAACGCTTGCGCGAAGCTGACGCCGCCGTGATGCAAGAAGTGCGTCGTTTCAATGATGAACTACAGGTCGAGAAACAGCAAATGCGACGGATGGCGGTGGAAGCGCAACAGTTTGTCGCTGATCTCCGCCCCGTCGTTGATGAACAGCGTTCACGGATCGACCGGCTGGAAGAGATTCGCCAGCAAATCGATCTCTTCGCCGAAGCATTGCCGGCGCAAATCAAAGAGTTGAACGCAAGGCTGCCTGACCTCGTGAGCGAAATAAAGCGGATTGAGCGGATCTCGACCGAACGTTTCCTGATGAATCAAGAACGGTTGGAAGAGTTGCGCCAGATGGCTGATGAGCGCATGAGCGCCTTGCAAGAGACTGATGAGCAATATTTACGCCAATTGACGGCATGGCTCGAACGGGTTGATGGATGGTTGCGCGAGCTTGAGCAGCGCCTCACGCGCACAACTGATCGGATGGAGCTTGAACAAAAGGCGCAGCTCTTGCGAATTATGGAATTGGAGCGACGCGAGGCAGAAACCCTCAATGCCCAATTAACCACACTGCGCCAACGGCTCGAACAGGTGCGTGCTGCCCATCTCGAATTGGGCGGTGGCGATCAGCGATCATAAATGCAAGGCGCTGGCGGCAATTGCCCGCTTCAGCGCCTTGGCATCACGCTTGCGCTACCCGCCGCAACACGAAAATGCGCGGGTAGAGCCCGCCGAGATCAACGCGCAGGTGTTGCTCAAGCTGCCATTCCGGCAACTCGGCTAAGGTGCGCTCCATGAGCCGCACTTCGTGGCTGATGATCACTGCGCACCCATCGAGCCGCGTGACGCGGGCAGCTTCGCGCAGCAATGCCGGGTAGAGCATGACATTGCTGGCGTGCGAACCGACTAAATGCCCAAACGGCAGGTCAGCCAACACCACATCAACACTCGCCGGCGGCAATGGCAATTGTTGCGCATCCCAATCGTGCAACGTCACCTTGTGGCTCAGGCCGGCGGCGGCAAGGTTGCGATAGGCGCATGCCAACGCCTCGGGATCGGTATCGCACCCGATCGCCTGCGCTGCCGGCCCGGTCAACAACCGCTCGATCAGCAGCGTACCCGAACCGCATCCCACATTCAACACGCGATCACTAGCGCGCGGCTTGCTCAGCAGCGCCATCGCGTGCGCTACCGGCCCATTGAGCGCCCCTTCGCGATTGCACACCCGCCATGGACGCGTCGCCAATGGGCGCGGCGTCAACCGCACCAGCACATCCCAACCGGCCCGATCACGGCTGGGGCGTAAGCGCAGCACCAGATCGCCATCCTCTTCACCCAGCGCAAGGCCAAGCCGCTCACTGAGCTCGTGTTTGAAACGTCGCAGCACACTGCTCTCAGCGCCGGCAGCGCTGAGAAAGAGGGTTTGAAACGTGTTGGCGGGATGCAACCGGCGCACCGTGTCGATCATCGCTGTCACCGCGCGAAAGTGCTCGTCACCGAGCAGAGCCCGTGGCCGCGGAATGGCAAAACTACGCACGAGAAAGACTGAAATAGCGCAGCGTATATCGAACAGCGCCGGCAACGGGCCGCGCATCGTCGCACTGATCACACCGCTCTCTCCCGGCGGGTCGAGCCTGATGCCGGCGATCCGCTGCGCTTCCGCGCGCGCCAATCCTTCCAAGCCAGCGGGGATAATGATTTCAATTCGGTGCGACATTGTTATACTATTAATTGACAATGAAGAGACGTTGTTATCGAACGTCTTTAGCTGAGGTTAAGCGCTATCGCCTTGTTAGTATACACGCAAAACGCCTATGGACATCGGAACAACTATTTGGCCACCTATGCTGGCGCGACCGCAGGCGCTGGCCGCCAGTTGGTCGCGCTACGACCACGGCGCGCTGCGTGAATACTTGCAACGCGCGCGTGAGATCGGTTTGCAACACGTACGCTTTGATCTGCGCTGGGCAGAGGTGCAGCCAAGTGCGCAGCGGATTGCGGTCGCTGCGCTCGATGGCTTCCACCGCGGCCTTGATCTCGCCCAAGCCAACGGTCTGCACGTGGTTGTCTCGCTGATGAGCGCCACCCTTGGCCCGGCGCTCCATTTGCCCGATTGGGCGCTGGGGGTGCCGGCGCAAGCGTTGACCAACCAAGCGGTGAGCGAGATTTTGGCGACACCGGCGTTGACGATTCTTGACAACACCTTCTACCGGCGCGAACCGGTGCGCGATCTGTACGCCGATCCCGACATGCGGGCCGCGCAACGCTACCTGCTCCGTGAAGTGATCGGTAATTTCGCCGCCCATCCGGCTATTCACGGCTGGTTGCTAGCGGCTGGGATCGAGCGGGTGCGCCCGCCCACCGATCACCGTGATATGGCAGCGTGGTGGGCCGATCTGGCCGAGCGCGCTCGCGCCCACGGCGCCAACCGGCTGTTTGGCCAGATTGATGCTGCTGCGCTGAGCAACCCGGCCAGTTTGCGCCCCTATGACATCGCGATGGCCGGTGGCGAAGTCGTGGTGAGCGCGGGGCCATGGCCGCCGCTCGGCGATGGGCCGCCGGCACGCGGTGAGGCAGTCTGCTTCTTGCACGCCGTGGTTGCCGGTTTACTGGCCGAAGAAGTGAACGACACCGCCGCCACGCAGGTGGTGGTCGCCGATCTCGGCTGGCCCACCGCCCCTCGTCCACAATGGCGCGGCTGGCAGAGCAGTGAAATCTTTGCCCAACCGGCCCAAACCTTCTTGGCCGACGAAGAAGCCGTCGCTACTGCGTTGCAAACCGCCTTGCCAGCACTGGCCCGCGCCGGCGCCGCCGCAGTCTGGCTAGCCGGGATGGTCGATCCAACGGAAGAACAATGGAAGATTCCCCCGTTCGACCGCAGTTGGCCGGCGCGCACATGGGGCTTGTGGACGGCGGATGGCCGCCCGAAAGCGGGTTGGGAGGCGCTGCGCGAGACGATTGGCAGCCTGCCGGCGCAGGGGACGTTGCCAACCCTGCCGGTGGAACCCGACCGCTTCTGGCGCGATCCGGCTACCGAGCTGCGCCGCCTCTGGCGTGAATACCGGGCCGAGATGGTGTGAGCGCAATGGGACACGGCTTGGCACGGGCCGGGCCAACTGTGTCAATCCGTGTCCTCTTCCCCACCAAGATGCGGCGGTTGCCAACCCCATCCGGCCAACAACGCCAGATCGGCCTTAGTCAAGACGCCAGCCGCCGCTGCGCGCGCTAGCAGATCGGGCCGGCGGGCCAGCGTGCGGCGCAGCCGCTCGGCTCGCCGCCAGCGCGCGATCTCACCGTGGTGGCCGGAAAGCAACACCGGCGGCACACTCAACCCTTCCCAAACCGCCGGACGGGTGTAGTGCGGGTATTCAAGCAAAAAGTCGCTGTGGCTCTCTTCGACGATCGACTCGCTATCGATCACACCCGGCACCAAACGGGCAACTGCATCCACCACCACCATTGCCGCCAGCTCACCGCCAGTCAACACATAATCACCGATGCTCAGCTCACGGTCGATCAGCGTCGCGCGCACCCGCTCATCGATCCCTTCATAGTGACCACAAACGAGGATCAAGCGCGGCAAGGCCGCTAATTCGCGCGCAATGCTCTGGTTAAACAGCTCGCCGTCAGGCGTAAGCAGAATGGTTGGCCCGGCTTGCTCGTCAGCGGCGCGCACCGCCCGAATCGCTGCTGCCAACGGCTCAGCCTTCATCACCATACCAGCGCCGCCGCCATACGGCGTGTCATCGGCGGTGCGATGGCGATCGGTCGCCCACTGGCGAATATCGTGCAAGTGAATGGCAATCTTGCCCGCCTGCTGCGCCCGCTTGAGAATGCTCTCGGTCAGCGGCCCCTGAAACATCGCCGGAAAGAGAGTAAGAATGTCAAACCGCATGCCGCTTATGCCTCGACGCTACGCAGATACTGGTCGAAAAACTCGACAACGCGCCGGCAATACGTCACCCGATCGACAAAATACCCGCCGCAATGCTCGGCGCCGGGCACCTCCCACAGCATGCGCGGCTCGCGGGCAGCGTCATACAATTGGCGCGCATGGCTCACCGGGATCAACGAGTCGTCAAGACCGTGGATGATAAAGACCGGACGTGGCGCAATTTGGCCGATGGCGTCAATCGGACGGGCTTGGCTAAAGCGGTAGCCGTGGCGGCGAGCGACGATCGCATCGGCCAAGTGTACTAATGGCTTGGGCGGGATGCGCAGCACTTGAGTGATGCTATGCGCCACCACATCATCACCAGCGGTAAACGAGCTATCGGCCACCAGCGCCCGCACCGACTGATCACGAGCGGTCGCCAGAATACCAACCGCTGCCCCCATCGAATAGCCAACGACGCCGATAGCGGCGCTAGGCATCCGCTGGCGGACATATTCGAGCGCCGCCAGCAAATCGTCAACCTCGCGGCTCACCAGCGTCTGCGGCCATGGATCCGATTCGCCGCGGCCACGATAATCAAACAGCAGCACATTGTAACCGGCTCGCCAGCAATAGCTGCCAATGCCCAATAATTCGTCTTTGCTGCCGGCATGGCCATGGCTGCCCACGATCACCGCATTCGTTTCAGGGCGCGGCAGCCACCATCCCACCAGCCGCAGACCATCGCTGCTGCGAAACTCAACCGTCTCAAACGGCACCCCTAACTCCCACGGCGTAAAGGTATAGCTATCGAGATAGGTACGGCGCGGCGGCGGGCTGACCCGCAAACTGACATAGTACGCCGTCCCGGTAATCCCCCCTAACACACCGATGGCGCCGGTCAGCGCCATCGGTAACAGACTCCAGCCAGATTTTGCTGCCATACTCCTATCCTCGCGCAGTTCCGACAAACTCAAACACCGGCGTGGCCTGCGGCTGCAAGAGCAGATGGATCTCATACAACCCATCGGCATGCCGGCCATGGAATGGCACGCCCAAGCCGGTCGCCAGCCGGATCATAGCGGTATTATCGGCATGCGTCAAAAAGATCAACCGCTCAAGGTTAGCGGCCCGCGCCTCGGCGAGCAGTAGTTCCAGCATTTTACGCCCGACCCCAGTCCCATGATAGTCATCTCGCACCAGAATCGACGCTTCAGCCGCTTTGGGGTTATGCGGCAAGCGGGCAAAACGGGCGACCGCAATCGACTCCTCGCGCCCATGCTCATCGGCCAACGCCACCAACGCCACCTCGCGGCGTGGATTAATCGCCGCCAACCGTTGCGCCGATTTATGCACTAGTTCCGGCGAGGCATGCTCAGCGGCGATGAAAAACCGGCGATAGATCGATTCCGGCGACAAGCGATAAAACATCCGCTCGAGCAATTCGGCATCTGCAGCGGCAAGGCTGCGCACGCGCAACGTGCGGCCATCACGGGTGGTAATGGTGAGCGGCATTGACTGGCTAACACGTTGTTCGTTCATACCGACCTCCGGCATCGCTCGTGCTCTGGCAGCAGAGGAAACAGAGCAGATACGGCAGATTGCACACCTTCGAGCATCTGAGCTGATGCGTGCCGCCGCTGCGCTGCACATACGGCGCTAAAGGTATTGTAGCATGAGAATGGTACACTGTTGCACTTCCATAACGCAATGCGTTATGGAAGAATGACAACCAAACTGCCTGCGCTCGCGCCGGCCTGCCGGACGGCCAGTAGGCAGACTGCGCCATGAACTGCTTATCGCCAATGAACAGTGAGGATCGTTTGCCTGAACTGATTGCGATTGTTGGCCCCACCGCCGTGGGTAAAACCGAACTAGCGGTCGCATGGGCGCAGCAGATGAACGGCGAGATTGTCTCTGCCGATTCGCGCCAAATCTACCGTGGCATGGACATCGGCACCGCCAAGCCAACCCTTGCCGAACGCGCGCAAGCGCCGCACCACCTGATCGACATCCGCGACCCCGACCAGTCGTTTTCGTTGGCCGAATTTCACGATCTGGCGCTGGCAGCGATCGCCGATATTCAAGCGCGCGGGCGCACGCCGCTGCTGGTTGGCGGCACCGGGCAATATCTGGCGGCTGTTTTGGAAGGCTGGCAGATTCCGCGCGTCGCCCCCCAGCCAGAACTACGCGCCGAACTTGAACACGTTGCGGCGCAAGAGGGCGCTGCCGCGCTCCATGCCCGCCTCGCCGCGGTTGATCCGGTCGCGGCGGCGCGCATTCCGGCCACCAACGTGCGGCGGGTCATACGCGCACTCGAAGTCTATCTGGTCAGCGGCGAACCGATCTCGCGCCTCCAAGAGCGGCAACCGCCTCCCTTTCGCCCGCGCACAATCTGGTTGCACCGGCCACGCGCCGAACTCTACGCCCGCGCCGATGCCCGCATCGAACGCATGATCGCTACCGGCTTGGTTGCAGAGGTCGCAAACCTGCTGGCCCGCGGCTACGATTGGTCGCTGCCGGCCATGTCGAGCCTTGGTTATATTCAGTTCCGGCCTTATTTTGAAGGGACTGCTGACCTGACAACCTGCATCGAACGGCTGCGCTTCGACACCCACGCCTTCATTCGCCGGCAAGAGATGTGGTTCCGCCGTTTGCCCAACCTTGAAATCTGGACGCCTGATCACCCGGCTTGGCGCGCCATCATCGCTTGAAAAACATCGTATTCGCGCACCACATGCTCAAGAAACCGTTCGGGATGGCCATCAGCCGGGGGCAATTCGAGCCGCTGGCGCATTAAGGCTGCAAGCTGCCCGGCCAGCGCGAGGCGCGCATCTTCACTGAGCGTATCGCGGCAGCGCAAGAAGTCAAACACGAGCGCCATATCCGCCAGCGATAAGCGCTCGAGGTGCGGCAACAACGGCGTTGGCGGCGCATCGGGCGCACGCGGCGGCACCTGTACTCTGACCGGGCTTAAGATGTGGTCAAGCGTGATGAGATTGCCTTCGCGCACCACTACCGTACCGGCGGTGAGATCACCCAGCCGGCGGTTGTGGCGATCGATAAAGATGGTGAGCAGGCCAATGCCGTAACCGAACGGCAAAAAGTCAATCGCCCGCATCAGATTACGCACCACAACCGCTGCACCGTCGACCGGACGGCCTCCCTCGCGCAACACGCGCAACCGCAACCACCGCTTCCCCGGCGTCTGGCCGTTCCAGATCAACTCGAAAAAGACGTAATAGCCCCAATTCAGCACAAAAGCGAACACCGCCCACAATGCCCACAGCAGGTCTTCATTGCCAACCCCAAAACTGTTGCTAGTAGACATGACGGTGAAAGCCATCATCAGGAACGTGATCAAAATCGTATAATCAATCACCGCCGCCAGACTCCGGCTGGCCAATCCGGCGGTGGTATAGGTCATGATGACGCCTTCGGGCGTCTCGACGCGATACGTATTGGCAATGCGATCGGCGGTAAGCATTCGGGTAGAGTAGCAATCTATGGAGTGCAGCAGTTCCACTGCCGCACGCTGCGATTCTTCAGCTATGGAGTGCGGCAGTTCCACTGCCGCACACTGCCATCACGATCAGAGCAGGACAGAGCGCAGCATACACCCACTTCCAGCCATCATCAATGATGCGCTCAACGCCACCTGCCCATCCATCACCAACCCGTTACTGGCTCGGCAACTCGGCATCATCAGGCGGCGCCGAGACCAATTCTGGTACATGCTCCGCCTCCAGATGCTTCATATCATTCACCGCTTTGACCCGCCAGTGCTTGTAACCAATTTCGAGAATCGTGATCGATGTGTTGCCGATATGCGGGTAGCGGCCAAAATGCGTGTCGTGAAAGTTTTCGGCATGGGCTAACAAGGCCCGCACACAGCCGCCATGGGTGACAAAAGCCAGCGTTTGGCCACGATGCTGAGCCACCATCGCCTCGACGGCGGTCACCACCCGCTGCCGCAGCGCCGCCACCGTCTCGCCACCGCCGCGCGGCAAATCGTGACCCTGCATAATCTGCGCCCATTCATCAGGGAATTGCGTCCGCACCTCATCCGTGGTGAGACCGCTCCAACGCCCGGTATCAATCTCGCGCAACGCCGGCAACAATTGCACCGGCACCTTCAGTACCGCGCCAATCTCCCACGCCGTCTGGTACGCGCGTGACAGATCACTGCTATAGATAGCGGCAAATGTCACCCCCTCGCGCGCCAGCCGGTTGGCTAACAAACGCGCCTGCCGGTAGCCAATCTCGTTGAGCGGAATGTCAGCATGGCCTTGCCAGCGTCCCTGCATATTCCAGTCAGTCTCGCCGTGACGGATCAAATAGACGGTGGTCATGTCATTCTCCGCGAAGAAGCCATTGGTTCTCTTGCTATGGTAACACAGAGTTATGACCGGAATGTTAAACGACCGGCAAGAGGATTGGCGATCGTGGCTGTGGACTCCCCCGCTCCCCTGTTGTCATTGCGAGATGCATAGGCGGAGCAATTGCTCCGCCAATGCGCCGAAGCAATCTCCCCCTTCAGCGGAGGAGATGCCGGTCAGTGCCCCTCCCCTCTTGTCATTGCGAGGTGCAGGGGCGACGCATCGCGTTGCCCCTGCGCCGAAGCAATCTCCTCTTTCAGCGGAAGCCATTTCTCTAAGCACACCTCTCCCGCCACAGCAGGAGATTGCTTCGGGCGCTGCGCGCCCTCGCAATGACAGGCGGCATGCGCCCCGCGCTGCTCTGCGCGCCCACCCTTCCCGCTCCCCTCTTGTCATTGCGAGGTGCAGGGGCGACGCATCGCGTTGCCCCTGCGCCGAAGCAATCTCCCCCTTCAGCGGAAGCCATTTCTCTAAGCACACCTCTCCCGCCACAGCAGGAGAGTGCTTCGGGCGCTCCGCGCCCTCGCAATGACCGGCGGAATACAGGTGAGCGCATTTCCTCATCACCTAACACATTGTTTTCTTACGTAAACATCACCGTGTATCAAATACTAGATATGCTGGTAATAATGTGGTAATAGGGGCAGGTAATCTGTCAGCCGCAAGGTTTGTTTCCACCGCAGGCTATGGCGTCGTAAGCGTTCGCTTACGCGCAGCCGCGTTGTGGCACACCTTGGTGTTCGTTCGCCTGAGGTCTTAGCGATTGTTGCAGGAGTTCCCAACATGTCAAGCGTGCTTCGTTATGTCGCCTTACTGACGGTTCTTACCCTCACCTTGGCTGGTATGCCGTTGGCGCTGCCGGTCGCGGCCGCCGCAATGCCGGTAGCGCCGCTGCTAACCGCTGATGGCGCCTTGCGGGCCGATGCGCTCGCCCCCGGTGCGCTCGATCTTACCGGCTGGAATGTCACCCTCGACCCAGCACGCGGGCCGGTGTTCCGCCCCGCCACGCTGGCGAGCACGACGGGGTGGGAGCATTTGGGATCGGGGATTGACGGCGCACTGAATGATGAGGTCAATGCAATTGCGATTGACAGCACGGGCCGGGTATACGTGGGTGGCGCGTTTACCGATGTCGCCGGGAT
The DNA here is from genome assembly GCF_001650695.1 of Chloroflexus islandicus. Lineage (GTDB taxonomy): Bacteria > Chloroflexota > Chloroflexia > Chloroflexales > Chloroflexaceae > Chloroflexus > Chloroflexus islandicus. The sequence goes on along the minus strand of NZ_LWQS01000125.1, from coordinate 67,813 downwards.
TGCCACGGCTGATCATGTGGCTATGTGGAATCCAGCCACTCAAACGTGGAGCGCGTTGGGCAGCAATGGCAACGGCAATGGCGCGCTGAATGGCGACGTCAAGGCATTAGCCATCGATAGCAATGGCCGGGTGTTTGTTGGCGGTTCGTTCACCAATGCTGCCGGTATCGCCACTGCCGATTATATCGCGCGCTGGAACCCCACGACCCAAACGTGGAGTGCGTTAGGCAGCAATGGCAGTGGCAATGGCGCATTGAACGGCGATGTAACCGCCCTCACCATCGCGAGCAATAGCCGGGTGTATGTCGGCGGTTTGTTCACCAATGCTGCCGGAATCAGCGGCGCTAACTGGGTGGTAGTGTGGAATCCGATTTCGCAAACATGGAGCAGATTAGGCACTGTCAATGGCGGCGTTTTGATGGGTGATGCGATTCAGGCGCTCGCTGTTGATAACAGTGGCCGAGTGTATGTGGGTGGATGGTTCTTCAATTGGCACAACATCGCCGCTGCTGACTATATCGTGATGTGGAATCCGGTCACTCAAACATGGAATGCGCTGGGGAGTAATGGCAGCGGCGACGGCGCACTGAATGATCGCGTTCATGCGCTTGTTGTCGATACTAGTGGCAAGGTATACGTAGGTGGACGGTTTACCGATGCGGCTGACCTCGCTGAGGCTGATTACGTCGCACGCTGGGATCCATCTACCCTGACATGGAGTGCCCTCGGCAGCGATGGCAGTGGTGACGGCGCGTTGGGAATAGCGGTCTTTACCTTGGCCATCGATACCAGTGGCCGGCTCTACGCCGGTGGCGGCATTGACGGCGGCTGGTTTGTGGTGGATGGCTCGATGGCGATGTGGAATCCGGCAACCCAGACGTGGACTGCGTTGGGAAGTGATGGCAGCTCGATTGTCACCATACCATGGAGCGGGATCGATACATTGGCAATCGATAGCAATGGCCGGATCTATATCGGGGGCCGTTTTAAGGACGTAGCCGGTCTCTTCAATGCTGACAATATCGCTATGTGGAGTTCGGCGGACCAAACGTGGAGCGCGTTGGGTGATGGCCCTGATGGTGCATTAGATGACTCTGTCTATGCGCTGGCCATCGCCCCCGATGGCAAGGTATACGTGGGTGGCTGGTTTGAAGATGCTGCTGGCATTCCCGAAGCTGATAACATAGCCATGTGGGATCCGGCTACCCAGCAGTGGAACGCATTGGGGAGCAATGGCAACGGTGATGGGGCGATTGCAGGTGTTCGTAGCAGCGTCTTTAGCCTCGCCATCGCTCCCGAAGGCAAGGTATATGTGGGTGGCGCTTTTGACGATGTTGCCGGCATTCCCGAAGCTGATAACGTAGCGATATGGGATCCGGTTAACGAGCAATGGAGCGCTCTCGGCAGCAACGGCAGCGGCGATGGCGCATTGAGCAATACGGTCTACGCACTAGCCATCGCCCCCGATGGCAAGGTATACGCAGGTGGCAGCTTCACCAATGCCGCAGAGAACGCCGCCGCCGATTATGTAGCGGTATGGGATCCCGTTACCGAACAGTGGGGTGCTCTCGGTAGCAATGGCAGCGGCGATGGTGCTGTCGGACAAGGCTCAGACTACCCACGTGTCTATGCGTTGGCCATCGATGCCAACGGGCGGGTGTATGTTGGCGGGGATTTCATAAATGTTGCTGGCATTGCCGCTGCCGATTACGTAGCCATGTGGAATCCATCGACCCAGCGATGGAGCGCCCTTGGCAGCAATAGCAGCGGCGATGGCGTCATTAGCGGCGAGTATGTTGATGTATCAGCCCTTGCCATTGATGCGAACGGCCGGGTCTATGTCGGCGGCACTTTTGATAATTTAGCCGGAATCGCTGCGGCCGATAGCGTAGCAGTGTGGAATCCGGCAACTGGACGGTGGAGTGCGCTTGGTAATGGTTTACAGAGTGAATATAGCTATGTTGCGGCATTGGCAGTGGATGCAAAGGAACGGGTCTACATAGGCGGCATATTTAGCGATGGGGGTGGGATCGCCGCTGCCGATGCGCTGGTTGTATGGGATCCGATCACCTAGACATGGAGCGCGGTGGGTAGCGATGGCAATGGGGATGGCGCAATTCTCTATAACACCGTCAATGCACTGGCCATCGATAGTAGGGGCAAATTGTACATTGGGGGCAGCTTTGAAAACGTTGCTAACGACCTGTTCGCCGATTTCGTAGCGGCCTACCAAATGCCTGACGTGTTCCGGGTGTTTGTGCCGGCGATCAACCGGTGAGGAATTGGTCTGCTGCCGCTCATTGGGCAGGCGCACGCTCCGGTTGTCATTGCGAGGTGCATGGGCAGCGCAGAGCGCTGCCCCTGTGCGCCCGCTCCTCCCGCTCCCCTCCTGTCATTGCGAGGTGCGTGGGCAGAGCTTTGCTCTGCCCACGCGCCGAAGCAATCTCCCCCTTCAGCGGAAGCCATTTCTCTAAGCACACCTCTCCCTCTACAGCAGGAGATTGCTTCGGGCGCTACGCGCCCTCGCAATGACAGGCAAAATGCGCCCCGCGCGGCCCATACGCCCCCCTCCTGTCATTGCGAGGTGCATAGGCAGAGCGTTGCTCTGCCCTGCGCCGAAGCAATCTCCTTCTTCAGCGAAAGCCCTTCCCTTTTGCGTCCAATCTCTCGCTCAATTCACGATAAGAGGCTCGTTTTGTCCATGGTAAAGATGCGGTATGATGGGCCAAGGTTCAAACGAAGACACTCGGACAAATTATGTTCACCCACACGACTGAACAATTCACACCGCAAGAGATTGCCCTGCTCCAGCCGTTTGTCACCAATGTTGACCGGCCAGTCTTCTGTTTGCGCAATTTGCCGGAAGTGGTGAAAGGGGCGCTGTTTGCGCGCTATAGCCGCAGCACGAAGAGCTTGCGCCGCCTCTTGCTCGACGAATTCATCACTGAACCAGAGTCGGGGTTCGCCGCGATTGTGTCGGCAGTAGGCGATAGTCCGGCAGCGCAATTGGTCGCCGCGCGCCAAGCCGAGGCCTTTTACGAGCGGGTGCTGATCGGGTATGGCGACGACTCGGTGGCCGAATTGGGTGGCGCGCACTTGGCCTGCGAAGGCGTGAGCAACATCGCCGCAAAGCTGCTCGAAGACAGCCGGTTGGGCTTGTCGCCGCTGGAAAAATCGACCCGCTATGTCCGGTTTGATCTGCCGGGGCCGGATGGCTACCGCTACCTGCGCGAGCCGGCGCTGATGGCGTCACCGTTTGCGGAACGCTACACGGCGACGATGGATAACCTCTTCGCGACGTATAGTGCGTTGCTCGATCCGGTGCAAGCGTGGCTGCAAGCGACGTTCCCCCGCGACGAGGCGACGACGCCGCGCGCCTACCGCAATGCGATTCAGGCCAAGGCGCTCGATCTGTTGCGCGGGTTGTTGCCGATGGCAACCCAAACCAACGTCGGGTTGTTTGGCAATGGCCGCGCCTTTGAGTATCTGATCATCAAGCTCGCTGCGGCCCCCTTCGCCGAAGCGCGCGCCTTGAGCGAGGCGATCCAAACCGAGTTGGATTATGTCATTCCGGCCTTTGTCAAACGCGCGCGCAGCGAACGCGGCAAGGCGTATGCCGCGTATCTAGCGGCTACCCGCGAGCAGGCGGCAACGCTGGCTGCGCAGCTCGACCTCGCACCGGCAGAGGGGACAGAGCTTGCAGTGCGCTTGGTTGATTACGATCCGCAGGCGGAAGAAAAGACGGTCGCCGCCATCCTCTACCCGCATCTCGATCTGCCGCTGGATGCGATCCTCACCCACGTCAAAGCGATGCCGGCGCATGAACGGCAAGCAATCATCGCCGCCGCCGTTGGCGAGCGGGCCAGCCGCTTCCACCGGCCCGGTCGCGCCTTCGAGGAGCCGTATTACACCTTTGATATCTTGGCCGACATCGGCGCCTACCGCGATCTCCAGCGCCACCGCGTGCTGACCCAAGAACGGCAGCGCTTTACCGTCAGCCACGGCTACGTCACCCCGCCCGAACTTGACCTGATCGGCGTTGCGCCGCAGTACCGCGCCGCGCTTGAGCAGGCCGCCAAATTAGTGACCGACCTGCAACGCGACTTCCCCAATGAAGCGCAGTACGCAGTGCCGTTCGCCTTCCGCATCCGCTGGCGGGTGAAGCTCAATCTGCGCGAAGCTTACCATCTGATCGAACTGCGCAGCGCGCGCCAAGGCCACCCCGCCTACCGCCAGATTGCCCAGTTGATGTTTCAGGCCATCAACGCGGTGCATCCCACCCTCGCCGCCGGCATGCGGTTTGTTGACCAGCACGATTACGACCTCGAACGGCTGGCCGCCGAGCAGCGGATCGATCAGAAGCGACAGGGGCGGTAACGCCGGGAGCCATCCCGCGGAGCGCGGGCCGCTAGCGAAAGCGCGCTCGGCGCTCCGTTGCTGTCTCCATTCAGACGCAAAGCGAGCAAAGGCGCAGAGGATGGAACGCAAAGACGCTGAGAACGCAGAGGGTCGCAAAGGGTTTGGAATGGGTTCATCTACTGCACCCTCAGCGCCCCTTCGCGGTAAACTGTCCCCCACTCTTGCCATCCTCCACCGGCAAGGAGAACCAGACTCCTCCCCCTAGCGGGGTGTAGAGAATTTTTTACCGCAGAGACGCAGAGGGTTATTGGGATCCCCACCCCTAGCCCCTTCTTTTGCCGTTAGGTGGGAGAGGGGATCGGGGCCGGAGGGTGAGCCATCAGCCCGCGCAGCGGGCTTTGTAACCCTAGCCCGGCCCTGAAGGGCCGGGTGCCGGACAGATGTTCTGTCCGCTCGTAAACCCCAGCGGGGGAGGGGTGATCCTCTCCCCCAGCCCCTCTCCCACTGGCGCGAGAGAGGGGTTTTGCTGTGTTCCGCTCCGGCACGACCTTGCCCGCCATCCAGCGGCTTCCCCCCTCCTGCTGTAAGATGGGAAAGGGGGGCAGGGGGTAAGGGCCATCAGCCCACACAGCGAGCTGTGCAAGCATAACCCGGCCCATTAGGGCCGGGCTCTTCATACAGATGTGCTGTTTACCCTTAACAGATTGGTGTTAAACTGGGAAATGGTGCCGGAGACGGGACTCGAACCCGTAAGGGGTTTCCCCCAGCGGTTTTTAAGACCGCAGCGTTTGCCATTTCGCCACTCCGGCAAACTCACGTTTTTCCTATTATAGCAAATTTGGGCAAACCAATGGCATAGCCACAAACGCGCCATTCCGTGCGCTGCGCGGAAACTGACGCTCGATCGGTGATGCGCTCAGCCTCGTGGCAAAGGTATCAATCTAGCGTCTGTGATAGTCTCACTGCGGCAGTAAGAAATCGCCGGCGCACCAGCCTTCAATCCCAGCGCTGCGCACCTGCCACCACACCCGGCCCTCGGCCTCGACCGGGCCGCCGATGATTTCGACCTGCGTCCCCGGCGCTAGCACCAGCGTAATGACGGAGGCGATACTCGGCAGGGCGCGCACATTGAGCGCCGGAATCTCGGCGCTGACGATCGCTGTGCGCCCAATTGCCAACCCTTCCGGCGATGGCAATGGTACAGCCGTCGCCGCCGGTTCCGTCACTACCGTCGTCGCCGGTTCAGGGGAAGTGATCGCCGGTGGGGCTGTCGCCGCCAACTCGGTTGGCGCCGGCGAGGGGTTGCCTGCCGGCGCCGTCGGTACAACGGCTGGCGCTGGGCTTTGCAGGCTGAGAGCGATTGCTAAGCCGATCACAAAAATGCTGACGATAATCAGGGTTGGCGCGACCCAGCCCGGCACTAATGGCCCGCGCGACGTCTCTTCATCAAACGCGCGATTGCCCAGAGCACGAATACGGCGCTCTTCATCATACGCGGTATGGCGGTCGCGCAACCGCACCCGCACCGGTTCATCATCGGGCAAGGCGGTCTGCGCGCGCATCGGTTGGGTTGGACGTGGGCGAGGTCGTTCCGTTTCGGTTGTAGGCAGTGCCTGCACGCCATAGCGCGGCAACAGCATGACGGCGAGACGCTGATAGGCGGCCAGCGTCTCGCCGGTGACGGCCAGATGTTCACCGCGGGCAATCCGCCCGCGCAACCGGTGCAGGCGCTGTACCGCATCCACCTCTTCGGCGCTGAGCGGCACTCGCTCAAGAGCCTGCATCGCAGCCAGTACGCCGGCAAACGGGCCGAGCGCCGCCGGTGAATTGATGCGCAACAGGTGGGCGCGCAACGCATCTTCGATCGCGCCGTGAATACTGAGCAACGCCAATTCAGGCACCTCACGGCGAGCGCGCGCCAGCGTATACTTCTCACGCGCCGACTCGAGCAACGTGAGCGGGTTCAGCGTGGTTGACTCATCCCCTGTCAGCGTCATCCGAGTTCCGCCTCTAACAATTCACGCACCCGCTGCGCGTTGGCCTGCCCCTTCGTGGCCCGCATCACCATCCCGACCAGAAATTGAATGGCGGTCGCTTTCCCTTTGCGGTACTCGGCAATCGCTTTGGCCGCCTTCTCATCAGCCAGCGCGGCCCGCACTGCCGCCAACAACGCACCGTCATCGCTAATCTGGGTCAGGCCCCGCTCGGCCACCAGCGCCGCCGGATCAGCCCCGGTCGCGAACACTTCTTCAAACAGTTGCTTGGCCACCGCGCGCGTAATCGTCCCGGTTTGCACCAGATCAATCAACGTCGCCAGCCGGTTCACCGGCATACGGTCGATCAACGCCGTCGCTGGCTCGCCGCGATCTTTCAACAACCGAAAGCCTTCGTTCAGCACCCAGTTTGCCACTTCCTTCGCCCCATCGGGCCGATTGACCGTCGCGACCGCCGCTTCGTAATAATCGGCAATCGCCCGCTCTTGGGTGAGCAAATCGGCGTCTTGCCATGACAATCCGTGGGTCGCCATTAGCCGAGCGCGGCGCGCGTCAGGCAATTCGGGCAACTCAGCCTTGCGAGCGGCGATCCATTCTGGCGCCAGCACCAACGGCGGAATATCCGGTTCAGGGAAGTAGCGGTAGTCGTGGGCATACTCTTTCGAGCGCTGGCCCTCGGTGCGGCCCAAATCCTCGCGCCAGCCGCGCGTCTCTTGCTCAACCACGCCACCGGATTCGAGCACGCGAATTTGCCGCTCGATCTCATACGCCAGCGCCCGCTCGACGAAGCGGAACGAGTTGATGTTCTTGATCTCGACCTTGGCGCCGAACCGATCCGTGCCAACCGGACGCACACTGACATTCGCGTCGCAGCGCAAGGCCCCCTCTTCGAGATTGCCGCTGTTGGCCCCGATCCAAACCAAAATCTGGCGGATCTTCTCAAAGGTCAAGCGGGCCTCTTCAGGCGTGCGGATATCGGGGCGGGTGACAATTTCCATCAACGGCATCCCGCTGCGGTTGTAGTCAATCAACGATGCGCCGTCGGGACTATGCACCAAGCGACCGGTATCCTCTTCGATATGGAGCCGTTCGATCCCGATCCGGCGCACTTCACCGGCGGCGGTGCGAATTTCGATCGCGCCGTCACTGCACAGCGGCTCATCGTATTGGGTAATCTGAAAACCTTTGGGCAAGTCGGGATAGGGGTATGACTTACGGGCGAAGATCGAGCGTTCGTTGACCCGGCAACCCAGCGCCAACCCGCACAGTGCGGCCAGTTCGACGGCGCGGGCATTGAGTACAGGCAGCGCGCCGGGCAAGCCAAGGCTTACCACCGAGACGCGGGTATTGGGTGGCGCGCCAGCGTAATCGGTGCTGCAACCGTCAAACATTTTCGAGGCGGTCAGCACATGGGCATGGATCTCAAGGCCGATCGTGGCGATATATTCAGGCATAGACTTCCTCACGCAACGTCACCTTGCCCTTATTGTACTCGGTTTTCGGTGCTGGTGCGCGAAGGAGGTCGCAACGCCGTCATTCTGGATCGATGCCCAACTCGCGCAGGCGCGCCGCGAGCCGTTCGGCGCGTTGGCGCTCTTGCTCGGCGCGTTGGCGCTCTTGCTCGGCTTGGGCCTGCAACTCGACAAAACTGACAAATGGCCGCCCATCGGGCCAATACATCTGGATGCCATCGGCGGTGCGGCTAAACTTCACCCCTAGCCGCGGGCTGATCCAGCCATCGAGTTCGGGAATGACCCGCAACCGGCCATCGATCCGCTGCCAGCCGCTCATATCGCCAGTGTCAGGATCGTACAGATAGTACTCTTCGACCCCGTAGATGTCGTAAAATTCCAACTTGGCCGCCATCTCGGTAAGGGTATTCACTGGCGACAACACCTCAAACACCACGTGGGGCGCGATGTTATCCTCTTCCCATTGGCGGTACGAGCCGCGGTCACCTTTGGGCCGGCCAAAGACAACCATCACATCCGGCGCGCGGCGGATGTCGGGCCGGCCTTCCACCGGGTACCAGAGCAGATCGCCAGCGACAAACACATCAGACCGCTCGCGAAACAGCGCGTCGAGATTCCCCTGAATGGTGACGATGGCGCGAAATTGCTTGGTATTATCTGCCATTGGCATCCCGTCACTATCGGGGTAGACGATTGGCGTGGCAGCAACCGGCTGGCTGGTCATCATCCACCTCCTCATACGAACATTTGTTTGATTATACTATGTTTGCGTCTATCGTGCAAGGGTGGGGGGCGGGAATAGCCACGAAGGGACGCAAAACTCATAGAATGGACAGTATCCTTTTGCGCTCTTCGTGGCTATTGGTACTTGTTATTTACCCCCACCCCCGGCCCCTCCCCCGCTGGGGGAGGGGTGTTCCCTCACCCTCACCCACTGGCGCGGGTGAGAGGCGCGACGGTTCCTGCTCGACGATGCCTGTCCCGCAATGCACGCAGCTCCCCCTCTCCCGCCGTCAGATGGGACAGGGGCCGGGGGTGAGGGCGGAACGCCTTTGCCCTTGCCCCCACCCTTCCCCCGTGCTAGGGGAAAGGGCCAGACACGCTTTAAGCGCCCCACAACAGGATGTTTGCGCCTTGGCGTTGCCCCCACACCCAACCCCTCCCCCGCGGAGGAGGGGTGATCCCTCACCCCCATCCCCTCACTCGCTAGCATGGGAGAGGGGCCGAGGTGAGGGCGAAACGGCACATCTCAAAGCTATTAACCGTATCTAAGCTTATACGTTCTGTCCGCCCTTGGAAAACCCGCTGAGAGAGGGGAGATTATAGCCACAAGCGACCCAAGCGCCACAACAATATGTTTGTGAGTTTTGCGGCTTTTTGTGGCTATTCCCCCCATCCAGCGGCTCCCCTCTCCCGCCGTCAGGTGGGAGCGAAGGCCGGGGGTGAGGGCGTAATGCAAAGGCGTAGAGGATGTGTTACCGCAGTGTTGACAGCCCACAGCCGCTTTTCTGGTATAATAGTCCACGGAAATTGTTTCCGCATGATGAAAGGAGGGTTGCATGACCGCCCCCCAACTCCCTGCCGGAGTGACGATCACCGCCCCGATCACACCCGAATATGCCGAGATTCTGACCCCGGAAGCACTGGAATTTCTCGCGACTCTGCATCGCCGCTTTAACGCGCGCCGGCTTGAGCTGCTGGCCCGCCGCGCCGAGCGCCAGCGCGCGCTCGATGCCGGTGAACGGCCCGATTTCCTCCCCGAAACGGCTCACATCCGCGAGAGCGACTGGACGATCGCGCCCTTCCCGCCTCAGCTCAACGACCGCCGGGTTGAGATTACCGGGCCGGTTGACCGCAAAATGGTCATTAATGCGCTCAATTCGGGCGCGAAGGTCTTTATGGCCGACTTCGAGGATGCCAATACTCCCACGTGGCAAAATCAGATCGAAGGCCAGATCAACCTGCGCGATGCGCTTCGCCGCACGATCACCTACACGAGTCCCGAAGGCAAATACTACGCCCTCAATCCCAATCCCGCCATCTTGTTCGTGCGCCCGCGCGGCTGGCATCTCAACGAGAAGCATGTGCTGGTTGACGGCGAGCCGATGTCGGGGTCGATCTTCGATTTCGGCCTCTATTTCTTCCACAATGTCCAAACCGCGATTGATGTGCAAGGCGGCCCGTACTTCTACCTGCCGAAGATGGAGAGCCACCTTGAGGCGCGGTTGTGGAACGACATCTTTGTGCTGGCGCAAGAGCTGCGCGGCATTCCCCGCGGCACGATCAAGGCCACCGTGCTGATCGAGACCATCCTCGCCGCATTTGAGATGGATGAAATCCTCTACGAGCTGCGCGAGCACTCTGCCGGCCTCAACTGCGGACGGTGGGATTATATCTTCTCGTGCATTAAGAAGTTCCGCAACGATCCCAACTTCTGCCTTGCTGACCGGGCGTTGGTGACGATGACGACCCACTTTATGCGTTCGTACTCGTTGCTGGCGATCAAGACCTGCCACCGCCGCGGCGCGCATGCGATGGGTGGTATGGCGGCGCAGATTCCGATCAAGAATGACCCAGTGGCGAATGAAGCGGCGCTGGCTAAGGTGCGCGCCGATAAGGAGCGGGAGGCGAACGACGGCCACGATGGCACGTGGGTAGCTCACCCCGGTCTGGTGCCGGTGGCGATGGAGGTCTTCGACCGCCTGATGCCAACCCCCAACCAGATTAGCCGCCAGCGCGACGATGTGCAAGTCACTGCCGCTGACCTGCTCGCGTTTGGCCCCAGCGAACCGATCACCGAGCAGGGGATGCGGTTGAATATCAACGTCGGCATCCAGTACCTCGGCGCATGGCTGGCTGGCAACGGCTGCGTGCCCGTGTTTAATCTGATGGAAGACGCCGCCACCGCCGAAATTTCGCGCGCCCAGATCTGGCAGTGGATTCGCAGTCCAAAGGGCGTGCTCAACGATGGCCGCAAGGTGACGGTTGAACTCTTCCGCCAGATGTTGCCCGAAGAGCTGGCCAAAGTGCGCGAGATTCTGGGGCCGGCTTACGACGATGGCCGTTACGAAGAGGCCGCCGAACTGTTTGATGAGATCACGACCGACCCCAATTTTGTCGAATTCTTGACCTTGCCGGCCTACGAACGGATTCCGTAATCTTGAATGGGAGGCAATGCTGGAGGGGGTGACGGATGCGTCGCCCCCTATTCACCATTTGCCCACCGTTTGTCAGGTAAATTTCCGCTGGCAACTACGCTCAGAGGGTGTTACAATGAGCAGTAACCTGCTGCACCTACACAGACAAGCACCGCTTTTGCCGATGTGCAGCCTGCTTTAACAGTCGGGCGGTGTCAGGGCAGTCACCCGCCCCCACACGACGAGGTGACCTATGACGAATTATCTGATTGCCGGCGCAGCGGGATACATCGGCTCGCGACTGGCCGCGCGACTCCTCGCTGCTGGCCACCGTGTGCGCGGTCTTGTCTACAGCGCCGAAGATCCGGTGGTTGAACGCCTCGCCGCTCGCGGTATGGCGGTCTGGATCGGCGACCTCACCCGCCCCGAAACCATTGATGGCGTCACCGATGAGATTGAGGTCGTCTACAACCTCACCAACCGCATGCCGATCGATGGTTCGGCATTACTCCGTTCCCTCTACGTCGATGGCAACCAGCATCTGATCGCGATGTCGGTGCGCGCGCGCACGGTGCGCACCTACATTTGGGCCTCTAACGTCGCCCCGTATGGCGATCACGGCGAGCACTGGGTGGATGAAGACAGCCCCATCGCGCCCTCGTATCCTCTCGGCACGATCCTTGCCGCCGCCGAGCAGACCATCTTGCAAGCCGTGCGCGCTCACCGCTTCCCAGCGATGATTTTACGTATGGCAACAGTGTATGGCCCTGACCGCGATCCGCTCGAGGCGATTGCTAGCGGCCAGTTGACGATTTATGGCAGCGGGCGCAACTTTGTGCCGCATATTCATATTGATGATGCGCTGGAAGTGCTGATCCGGGTCCCCGAAGTTGGCCAGATTGGCGCAATTTATAATGTCGGCGACGATGAGCCGCTCCGCTTGATCGAGATTGTCAGCGAGGTGCGCCGCCGGCTCGGTATGCTGCCGCCGCGCACGTTTGATCCCAACGTCGGCCTGCGCGCCGGCCTCGACCGCTCGGTCGTTGGCGCCTTGACTTCATCTGTCCGCTTGAGCAATGCCCGTATGCGCCACGATCTGGGCATTGAGCTGCGCTATCCCAGTTTGCGCTACTGGATCGATGAGCGGTTGCCGCTCGAGTTGGCGGTTGGCGCATGAGGGGCGGTAGAGCGGTGTACGAACCGCAACGGCAGTTTAGTGATCGCTGCTGGGGATGCGGCAGTGTTACTGCCGCACTCCAGAACCTCGCAGTGTGGCGATCGCTGAGGAGATGCGGCAGTTTCACTGCCGCACTCCAGAACCGCAATATTCTATCCACGCCGCGCCAGCCACCAACTGTACGCGCCGCGCCAGATCAGCAACAACGCCGCGACGGTCAGAAATGTCACTAGCGCAAAACTAAACGGGCTAGAACGACCGAGCTGCAGCCAACGCAAGCCAAGCCCGACCGGCAACGCAATCAACCAAGCTCCAAGTGATAAGCTAGCCATGCGCAACGGCGGTTGCGGGCGAAACACGCCAAACCACGGCGCCACCAGCAGCCAGCCGATAAAGAAGGGCAACGCGACCCGCACTGCGGCCACCAGCGGGTTTTCATCAGCCAAACCGTGCGAACTGCGCCCTAGCAAGGCGAACACCACAAATACCATTGCGTCACCGCCGAGTAAGATGACGAGTTGCGGCCACGATGCCGTCATCACGCGACGATTTGTTGTTTCCATACGTGGATCACTCTTGCTTACAAACCAGCGAATCCTGCTAATCTAACACACGTTACCATAATCAGTTGCGCTCCAGCGTTAAGACCTCTCAACCTTACCGCTTAAGCGCCTGCAATTCGCGCGCCAAACCCTGCTGCTGCCAGTTCGCCAAGCGCAAGCGCAACGCCAGCGCGCTGGCAATATTCCACAAGACTGCGTTCCCCAAGGCCGGATCATCCTCGGCCAGCGCACGCAACCGCTCGCGGCGCAACGCCAAGATCGTGACCCCCTCTTCACCGGCGCGCAGATCGGCACTACGCCGGCCACCGTCGAGCAATGACATCTCGCCGGTAATTTGGCCTACCACCACCGTCGTGAGCAGGCGCTGGCTATCTGGATCATTATCGATCGGCGGGATCCAAACCTCTAACGAACCATCCTGCACGAGGTAGAGATCGGTCGATTCTTGGTTTGTGCGGTCAATCAACGCGCCGGGTGGGTAGCGCCGCCGTTCGAGGTGCGCCGCTAGCCGGGTGCGTTGGGCAAGGTTGAGACCGCTCCCAATCTGGGAATTAGCCAGAAATTCAGCCACCTGCGCCGTCACTTCCGCTGGCTGCACCAAGACATCCGGTTGGCTGACCAGCGAGGGCAAGCCAAGGTAACTGGCGATATACCGCATCGTAACCTCAGGCGTCTCGAAATGCGGCCAGTGGCCAGCCTTCGGCACAATCCGCAGATCAGCATTGCGCCATTCGTCAGCAACGACGCCAGCATCACGGAGCGGCACGGTGTTATCTTCCGCCCCCCAAATGACCAGCGCCGGTGTCTCGAGCTCGCGCAAGCGCCCGCTGAGGTCTTGATTGCGCATCGCAACAAAACATTCGGCCCGCACGCGCCCTTGGCCGGGCCGGCGCGCATCAGCGCGCAACCGCAGATAATCGGCTTCGCTGATCGCTGATCGTTCGGCGAATGAGGCTGGTTTCATCAGGCTATCGGTCACGTACAGCATTGATGGTTCGAGCACGGAAAGCAAGCGGCTAAAGATCGGGAAGCGCTCGATCATCGTGATTGGCGAGACAAAGGTGTTAATCCAGAACGATAGCCGGCCCGAAATGGTCGGGCAAAGCAACACCATGCGATCAACCAATTGCGGGATTTGCAGGGCTAGCGTTGCGCTGATCATGCCCCCCATCGAATGGCCGACAAGTACTGCCGGATGATCGCTCAGACCGGTGATCAGGCGACCAACAATCTGAGCATAGCGCCCAATCGTCGCCCGTTCGCGCAACGGCGGTGATTCGCCGTAGCCGGGCAGATCAATCGCCACGCAGCGAAAGCGCCGGCTGAGCAGTGGGATGAGCGGCGACATCGCAAACGACGAACTCGACCAACCGTGGATCAGCACTGCGAGTTGGGCATGGCGCGGCCCGGCATCAAGCGCATGAATCTTCGCGCCATCGATTGAAAAGACTTCCATAGTATTATCCGCCGCGAGCCATCGGTTTCGTGTGGTATCATACCAGCATACGGCTGGTAACGTCTATAGTCAATTGTGCCTGATCACAGGCGCATCGTGTATTACAGAACGTTTGCGAATGAACGAATTGCCTCATTCCTATCCTGCCCCGCCCCTCTACATTGTCTCCGGCGGCGCTGGCGCGGTCGGTGAACAGGTGGCGCGCTTGACGCTCTCACAGTTTGAGGGGGCGGAAGTACCGTTAATCATTGTGCCAAATGTGCGCAACCCGGAACAGATTGCCGAAGTCGTCGCCCAAGCCGCGCAGCAGAACGGCACCATCTTGCACACGTTGATGGAGCCAACCCTCCGCCGTGAATTGATGCGGCTGGCGCGCGAGATGGGAGTCGCTGAGATCGATCTGGTCGGCAGCGTCTTGTCACGTTTGGCAACGGTGTTGCAAAAAGAGCCGCTGGGCAAGCCGGGATTGTATCAAGCCCGCCGCTCGACCTATTTCGAGCGGCTGGAAGCGATTGAGTACACCGTTGCCCATGACGATGGCAACAAACCGCGCGAGCTGAGCCACGCCGATATTGTACTGGTCGGCGTTTCCCGGGTGGGCAAGACGCCGCTGAGCATGTATCTCGCGGTGTTGGGCTGGAAAGTGGCTAACGTGCCGCTCGTGCGGGAAGTGCCGTTGCCCGATGATCTGTTTCGGGTTGATCCCCGGCGCGTCATCGGTTTGATTGTCGATGCCGAACAGATCGCCGCTCGCCGGCGGTGGCGCCAACGGCGGATGGGCATTAATCTCGGCGGCAGTTATACCAACCTTGAAGCTGCGATCGACGAGGTGGAATGGGCGCGCCGGATCTTCCGCCAACACGGTTGGACGGCGCTCAATGTGACTGATAAGTCGATCGAAGAGAGCGCCGATGAGATTATTGCCTTGATTTCGCGCCGGTTTAGTACGCCGGGGTAGAGGCAAATGCAGATGCTCTGCACTGCGGTAAAGCAAGGCAATTGCTTTTGACAGTTGCGAGACGGCGCAGTATAGTTGCGTTATCTACCATTGTTTGCGGTCATATCAGCTTCATACAATGATGTGCGATGGGGCCAATAAGTTGCACGTTTAATCGCATGCTCTTGATGCCGGCAGCGACCGGTTGGTTCACCGTGTCCAATCGTGATCATTCCCGCCGTTAGCGCATTCTCACGCGCTAAGGCGCATAACGGCATTGTCTCAAGCCGCCTTGTTCAAGGAGGAAACAGGTTATGTCTAAGAAGTGGGTTTACCTCTTCCGCGAAGGAAATGCCTCGATGCGCGATCTCCTTGGCGGAAAGGGAGCGGGTGTGGCCGAGATGACTCGCACCGGCGTACCAGTGCCGCCCGGGTTTACGATCACCACTGAAGCCTGTAACGCCTATTACGAAAGTGGCCAGCAGTTCCCCGAAGGAATGTGGGAGCAGGTGCTGGCAGGGTTGAAGGATATCGAAGCTCAAACCGGCAAGACCTTCGGCGATCCGAACAATCCGTTGCTCGTATCGGTACGTTCGGGTGCGAAGTTCTCGATGCCCGGCATGATGGATACGGTGCTCAACCTTGGCCTCAACAAGCAGACGCTGGAAGGGTTGGCCCGCCTGACCGATAATCCCCGCTTCGCTGCCGATGCTTATCGCCGCTTTGTCCAGCTCTTCGGCAAAATTGTGCTTGGCGTTGATGGCGACCGCTTCGAGCACGAGATGGACGAGGCCAAGGGCCACGGTCAGCGTCAAGACACTGACTTGACCACCGAGGAACTGCTCGCGCTGGCCGAGAAGTTCAAGGCGATTATTAAGGAAGATGTCGGGGTTGAGTTCCCCGAAGACCCCTTCGAGCAGTTGCGTGAGGCGATCGCCGCCGTCTTCCGTTCGTGGAATGGGAAGCGCGCGGTTGATTATCGCCGCGTGAACAAGATTCCCGACAATCTGGGCACCGCCGTCAACGTACAGGCGATGGTCTTCGGCAATATGGGCAACGACTCGGCGACCGGCGTGGCCTTTACCCGCAACCCCAGCACTGGCGCACCTGAAATCTTCGGCGAGTATCTGGTCAATGCTCAAGGTGAAGACGTGGTGGCCGGCATTCGCACCCCGCAACCGATCAGCAAGCTGGCCGAAGAGATGCCCGAAGTCTACGCCCAATTCCACGAGATTGCCAAGCAGCTCGAACGGCACTACAAAGACATGCAAGATGTCGAGTTCACCATCGAGCGCGGCAAGTTGTGGATGTTGCAGACCCGCACTGGCAAGCGCACCGGCGCGGCAGCAGTCAAGATCGCGGTCGATATGGTGCGCGAAGGGTTGATCGATAAGGCGACGGCGGTGCAGCGGGTTGACCCGCACGCACTTGACCAGTTGCTCCACCCCATGATTGACCCCGAAGCGCGCAAGCAAGCCCAACCCCTCACCACTGGCTTGCCCGCTTCGCCCGGCGCCGCCTCCGGCAAGGCCGTCTTTGATCCCGACGAGGCCGAAGAGCTGGCCAAGACCGGCGAGAAGGTGATCTTGGTGCGCGTCGAGACTGCTCCCGAAGATTTCCACGGCATGGTGGCGGCGCAGGCGATTTTGACCGCGCGTGGGGGAATGACGTGCGTTGCGCCTGAGACGCGCATCTTGACCGATCGCGGCTTGTTGACGGCTGAAGCAGCGTTTACCTTGATCGAGCAGGGCGCCGCGCCGCGCATTCTCTCATTCGACAGCCGCACGCTGCGCCCGGTGTGGCGGCAGATCATCGCCGCCGGACGCCGTCCGGCTGAGGTCATTCCGATCACGCTCTCACAAACGGGTCGCGCTGACGATAACCAACTGCGCTTGACCGCCGATCACAAGATGTATGTGATCCACAATCGCCAGTTGGTGAAGAAGCGCCTTGACGCTGTGCTGGCCGATGAGGATTTCTTGACCGTGGTCGATCAGATCCCGGCACTCAGCGAGACGGTCACGAGCCCGGCGTTGGCCTATGTCGCCGGTGCGATCCTCTCGGATGGGTCGATCAATTTGCGCGACACCAAAGGTTCGGTCACGTTCGTGCAGAAGGCGACGCCGGAAAAAGCCGATTTCATCGCGGCGGTTGAGCGCCGCTTCGAGGAAGCGTTTGGCGTGCCGTTTACCTATCTGCGCGAGCACACCTCTCACGGTGAGATGGATGGCCGCGTCATCCGCGGTACGGTTGAAGACCGCATTAGCTTCCGCCGCGAACCGGCTGCCCGCCTCGCCGAGATCCGCGACCATCTAGTGGAGTGGGTGCTGAGCCTCGACCGCACCGCTTTGCTCCACTTCCTTGCCGGCTTTGTCGATGGCGACGGCGCCTATGCCGAGGAGTCGAGCCCAGTGCGCTTGCAGATTAGCGTATCGAGCAGCAAGCACGATCTGCTTGACGGGTTGGCGCTGGCCTGTCTGCGGTTGGGCATCGTGCCGCACATTATCAACAACCGCGATAATTATCTCCTCCAGATTACCGAGCAGGTAGAGGAGATTCTGGCCTTCACCGAACGGGTGCATGCCGAGCTGCCGCCGCGCCGTTACGAGAATAAGTGCTTGAGCATGCGGGCCATGTTCGCCGATGTGCAAGACTCGGTGAACTATATGGGCCGGGTGCGCGAGGCGGTGAAGCGCAACATTATGTTTGGGGTTGAGAAGATCCGGCGCGATCTGTTGCCGCTCTGCACCGGCGCTGTCGCCCGCGAAGTGGCGGCGCTGCTCGATGCGCCGCTGCGCTCGTTCCGCGCGCGTGCGGTTGGCGCTGCCGAACCAACGCTGGTCTACAACTTCGAGGTTGATGCCGCCGATGATCTCGATAAGAACTACATCGTCTTCTCGAGCCGGATGACACCGGTACTGATCTCGAACTCGCACGCCGCAGTCGTGGCGCGCGGCATGGGCAAGCCCTGCGTGGCCGGCGCCGGCGATCTGCGCATCAGCTACGCCGACCAGCTTATGACCGTTAACGGCACAACGATCCGCAAGGGTGATTGGATTACGCTCGATGGCGGCAGCGGCGAGGTCTTTGCCGGCAAGATGCCGACTGTCGAACCGGAGTTGTCGGGTGATTTCGCGACCTTGATGGAATGGGCCGATGAGTTCCGCAAGCTCGGCGTGCGCGCCAACGCCGATATTCCGCGTGATGCGCGGGTGGCTCGCCAGTTTGGCGCCGAAGGCATCGGTCTCTGCCGCACCGAGCACATGTTCTTTGAAGGCGACCGGATCGACGCGATGCGCGAGATGATCCTCGCCGATACGGTCGAGGAGCGGCGCGCCGCGCTCGCCAAGATCGAGCCGCTCCAGCAGGGTGACTTCGAGGGCTTGTTCCGCGAGATGGCCGGCTTGCCGGTGACCATCCGCACCCTCGACCCGCCGCTGCACGAGTTCTTGCCCCACGACGATCACGAGATCGAGGCGTTGGCGGCCAAGCTCGGCGTCGATCCGCACAAGGTCAAGGCGCGCGTCGAGAGCTTGCGCGAAGCGAACCCGATGCTCGGCTTCCGCGGTTGCCGGTTGGGCATCCTCTACCCCGAAATCACCGAGATGCAGGCCCGCGCTATCTTCAAGGCCGCGGTCAAGGTGAAGTCTGAGGGCATCGATGTCCATCCTGAAGTGATGATCCCGCTGGTCGGCTTTATCAGCGAGCTGAAGCTGCAAGAAGAGATCGTACGGCGCGTCGCCGCCGAGGTCTTCGCCGAGAGCGGGGTTGAAGTGCCGTATCTCGTCGGCACGATGATCGAGCTGCCGCGCGCGGCGCTGGTCGCCGACGAGATCGCGCAGGTGGCCGAGTTCTTCAGCTTTGGCACCAATGACCTCACCCAAACCACGCTGGGTCTCTCACGCGATGACTCGGGGCGCTTCTTGCCGGCCTACGTCGAGAAGAAGCTGATTCCCGACGATCCGTTCCAAACCATTGACCAGCGCGGTGTCGGCCAGTTGGTGCAGATCGGTACCGAGCGCGGTCGCTCGACTCGCTCGAACCTCAAGGTCGGCATCTGTGGTGAGCACGGCGGCGATCCGGCCAGCGTCGAGTTCTTCCACCGGGTTGGCCTCAACTACGTCAGTTGTTCGCCGTACCGGGTGCCGATCGCGCGCCTCGCCGCCGCGCAGGCAGCGCTCGGCGAAGCCAAGCGCGATAAGTAGCTGGTAGCCGTTCGTCGCGATCTTGTAACCAACAGTGGAGACGGTGCGATGCACCGTCTCTCTTTGCCTCGGTATAATGCAAGGCAATAACGATACCTGTGACCAATCGGGGAGAGACGTTGCAAGGCAACGGCTCTCCCAAAGCCAGCGACATCACCAGTAACGGTCTGAAATCACATGCACTGCATACGTGCCGGTTCCGGTGGATGCGGGTCTGCGACCCGCATTATGGTAGGTGTGACCCTGATTGCGGCGAGTCATCATCCCGCTGACCGGAATCCGCCTGATCGAGATAATGAGGTCTCTGATGCCGCCATTGCCAATCGTTGCCACCCTCTTGCGTCGCGCCGCTGCCGAACCTGAGCGACCATGCCTCATTGTTGACGGGCAACCATACGCTTACCCAGCGCTCGCCGCCGCCGCCGCCGGCTGGGCAACGCGATTGCAGTCTCTCGGTCTTGCCCGTGGCGATCGGGTAGCGCTCGCGCTGCCCAATACTCCAGCGTTCATTGCGGCCTATTTTGGCGCGCAATTGGCCGGCGCGGCAGTGGTGCTGGTCAACCCGCAGTACCGCCACGCCGAGCTGAGCCATTTGCTGGCCGATTCGGAACCGGCGATTGTGGTGGCGACGGATGAGAATGAGGCGTTGTTACGCGAAGCAATGCCGGCAACGCCACCCCGCCTGATCAAACCGGACGCCACCGTTTTTGGCGCGCCGCCAGCCGATTTCACCGTCTGCACGCCACCCGATCCCGCTGAGATGGCGTTGATCGCCTACACCTCCGGCACCACCGGGCGCGCGAAAGGGGCCGTGCATACCCACGCCAGTCTGGCCGCCAACTGTGACGCCATCATCACCGCATGGCGCTGGACGGATCGCGATCGTTTGCTCTTGATGCTGCCGCTCTTTCACGTGCATGGGTTAGGTGTCGGCGTGCATGGCACCATCCGCAGCGGGGCCAGTCTCGAATTGCATCCCCGGTTTGACGCGGAGGTGGCCTTGCAACGGCTGGCCGATCCGGCGATCACGCTCTTTTTTGGCGTGCCGACGATGTATGTGCGATTAGTTGAAGCGGCCCGCCGGCACGGTGTGCCACCGCACCATGTGCGACTCTTTGTATCGGGGTCAGCCCCGCTCAGCCCGCAAACCTTCGCCGATGTTGCCGCCCTCTTCGGCCAGCCCATTCTCGAACGGTACGGGATGTCCGAGACCGGTATGAACCTGACCAACCCCTACGACGGCGAACGGCGGCCCGGCAGCGTTGGCATGCCATTCCCCGGCCAAGAAGCGCGCATTGTCGATCGCGACACCCGCCAGCCGTTACCGGTTGGGCAGATCGGCGAGATTCAGGTGCGCGGGCCGCACCTCTTCCAAGGCTACTGGCGCAACCCGGCAGCGACGGCGGCAGCCTTTACCGCTGACGGTTGGTTCAACACCGGCGATCTCGGCTTCGTTGACACCGATGGTTACTTCCACATCACCGGACGCAGCCGTGACTTAATCATCAGCGGCGGCTACAACATCTATCCCCGCGAAGTCGAGGAGGTGTTAGCGCAGCATCCCGCCGTGGCCGAATGCGCCGTGTATGGCCAACCCGATCCCGATCTCGGCGAAGTGCCGGTCGCTGCCGTCGTCATCAAACCGGATACAACCGTCACCGCTACCGCGTTGATCGACCATTGCCGCGCCAATCTCGCCGCCTACAAACGCCCGCGCGCGATTCGCTTTGTTTCGGCATTGCCACGCAATGCGCTCGGCAAAGTGCAACGCCACCTACTGGCAACCGATCCACCCGTCGCCGGGGAAGGGCTATGAGCGATCTCGACGATTACGAAGGCGATCCGGAACTTGACCGTGAACGCCTGAGCGAATTAATCACCGATCAGCTCGAAGAGCTGGCGCGCGCGATCCATTCGCGTGACCAACTGGTGCGGGCGCGCGCCGCCAGCCGGTTGGTGAGGATGGACGTTGATCCGGAGCTGGCCTTGCCGGCGCTCAACCATCGACGGGCAATGGTGCGCGAAGTCGCAGCGGAAGCGATTGGCTACAGCAGTAAACCGCTGAATGCAACAGTCATTGATGCGCTACTGGCCGCAATTGATGATCCCAAACCATTTGTGGCCGCCGCCGCGATTCGCACATTAGGCCGGCGCCAGATCAGTGCGGCTCGCGCTCAGATCTCGGCCTGTCTCGATGACCCCGAACCGCCGATTGTGGCAGCAGCGATCGTCGCACTCGCCCGGCTTGGCGACACCACGCTCGCGGTGGCGCTGCCCAACTTTCTCAATAGTCCGCATCTCACCATCCGCATCGCCGCTGCCGAAGCCGCCGGCATCCTCCACGCCCCGGCGGCCGTGCCCGGCTTGATGCGTTTGCTGGAAGATTGCATCACCGCGTGGCACGACGCCCAACCGCGCATTCCTAGCCGGGCAGCAAGCGTAGCGATGCAAGCACTCGCCCGCTTGCGCGCCCGTACCGCCGTGCCGCTGCTGGTCGAGATCGCTCGTTACGTGGTCGGCCTGCGCACCTTAGCTGTGCGCACACTGATCCAGCTCCAAGCGGTGGAAGCAGCGCCAGCCATCGCCCCCCTGCTCAATGAAGACGGCAGCCACCTCTTACACGAGGTGATTCGCTTCTTACACATGGCGAACTATCGCGCCGCACTCCCTGAACTGCGGGCCTTGTTGCAACGCTCGGCGCCTAACCGCCGGCCATTGTTGATGAAAGTGATGCAGGTCTTGGTGGAATGGCAGGATCGGGAAAGTCTGCCGCTGATCGCACAGATTGCCGAGAGCGATCCGAGCGCCGAGCTGCGCAGTTACGCTGCCCGTTGTTTGACGGCGCTGGCCGAATGCGCCCCTACAGCGCCGTCAAACCACGCCGAGTCGCCGTTAGAACTCTCCTTGCCGCCATCGTGCCACGAACGCTTACAGCAGCGCCGGCAACGCATGGCGAGTTTTACCGTCGCCAGCGTGGTGGAAGGCGTCGTCATGCGCGTGCTCAGCTACGGCGCAGTCATTGATCTCGGCGGGGTCGAGGGGTTTGTCCATGTACGCGACATTGACTGGGGTTGGATTAGCGATGCGCGCACCGCCCTTCACCCCGGCCAAACGGTGCGGGCTGCCGTCACCGGCATCGATGAGACGCGGATGCGCGTCAACCTAAGCATCCGCCGCCTCACGCCCGATCCGTGGTCTCATATCACCCAACAGCTTGCCGTGGGGATGCAGGTTAATGGCAAAGTCGCCGGAATCACCGGTTTCGGCGTCTTTATTGAGGTCTTCCCCGGTGTGCAGGGGTTGGCCCATACCAGCCAGATTCCACCCGATCCGCGACCGTTGCGCGAACGATTTCCGCTTGGCTGCCGCGTCAGCGCCACTATCTTGAACATTGATCTCGAACGACGACGGATCGCGCTGCGATTGCACGAAGGATTGCAACAAAAAGCCGCACATCAGTGATGTGCGGTCACAGTGGTGGGGACGATGGGAGTTGAACCCACACGCCTTGCGGCACATGATCCTAAGTCATGCGCGTCTGCCATTCCGCCACGTCCCCGCTGGCGAGTATAGCACGAGATAGCGCTGCCCGCAAGCGGTTGCCGGGCAGGTTCGTGACATGATATACTAAAGGGGTCAAGGTAGCATCATTGTGGAATGACGCCCCCTCCGCCGCGTAGCACCGTCATCGCGGTATCGACAGTCAGCAGGAGCCGCCATGAAAGCCGTTGTGATGGCCGGCGGCGAGGGCACTCGCCTGCGACCGCTCACGATTAATCGCCCGAAGCCGATGGTATCGCTGGTCGATCGACCGGTGATGCAGCATATTATTGAGTTGCTCAAACTGCACGGAATCACCGATATTATCATTACGGTGCAGTATCTCGCCAACGTGATCCAAGACTACTACGGCGACGGCAGCGCCTACGGCGTGAATATTACCTACTCGCTCGAAGAGGTGCCGCTCGGCACCGCCGGGAGTGTCAAGAACGCCGAACATCTGCTGACTGAGCCGTTCCTCGTTATCTCTGGCGATGCCCTGACCGATTTCAACCTGACTCAAATTATCGAGCATCATATTGCCTCTGGCGCCACGGCCACCGTCACCTTGACTCGCGTCGCCAACCCGCTTGACTACGGGGTAATCATTACCGACGAGCAAGGCCGGATTCGCCAGTTGCTCGAAAAGCCGAGCTGGGGCGAGGTCTTTTCCGATACGGTCAACACCGGCATCTACGTCTTCAACCCCGACATCTTTAGCTACATCGAACGCGGTCGCGTCACCGACTGGTCGAAAGATGTCTTTCCGCGTATGCTCCACCGCGGCGACCGGTTGCACGGCTATATCGCCAACGGCTACTGGACGGACGTGGGCACAATTGAAGAGTATATGCGCGCCTGCGGCGATTATCTGTCAGGCAAAGTCAATCTGCCACGGATCGGTCACAACATCGGCGGCGATGTCTGGGTTGACCGCGACGCCGAAATCGCGCCTGACGCCCAACTGCACGGGCCGATCTATCTTGGTCATGGAGCCAAGATTAAGGGTGGCGTGATCATTCACGGGCCGTCGGTGATCCGTGATTATACGATCGTTGACTCGCGGGCTAATATCGATCGCTCGATCATTTGGCGCAATTCGTACATCGGCGAGCGGGCCGAACTGCGTGGCGCCATCGTGCTGCGCCAGTGCAATATTCGCTCGCGTGCGATGATCTTCGAGGGGGCCGTGATCGGCGATGGAGTGCAGATCGGCGCTGGCGCGGTGGTGCAGCCCAACGTTAAGATTTGGCCTTCCAAAGAGGTTGATGAAGGCGCAACGGTCACGTCAAGCATTATCTGGGGCAGCCAAGGCCGGCGCGTGCTGTTTGGCCGCTATGGCATCACCGGGCTAGTCAATATCGAGATCACCCCTGAGATGTGCGCCCGGCTGGGGGCAGCCTACGGCGCAACCTTGCCCCGCGGCGCAACCGTCACGATTAACCGCGATGCGCACTTTACGCCACGTATGCTCAAGCGGGCAATTGTCGCCGGTTTGCCTTCGGCGGGGGTCAATGTCTGCGATCTGCGCAATGTACCCATCCCGCTCGCCCGCTATTACACCCACGCCAGCGGCGCCGCCGGCGGCGTGCATGTGCGGATCTCGCCATTTGATAATCGCGTTGCCGAGATTAAGTTTTTCAACCATCTTGGACTAGACATCAACAGCGCCACCGAACGCAAGATCGAGAGCACCTTCTTCCGCGAAGATTACCGGCGCGCCTATCTCGATGAGATTGGCCGCATCTTCTACGGCGAAGATGTCGAAGAGCGCTACCGCACCGCCTTTATGCGCGCACTCGGCCAAGAGGCTGCGTTTGGCAAAGGGTTTCCGATCGTCATCGACTATGCGAACACCAGCACCAGCACGGTGATGACCGAGATTCTACGCCGTATGCGGGCAGATGCGGTTGAGCTGAATGTGAACCTCGATGAGCGGATGGTGTTTCAGACCAGCGCCGATTTTGAGTCGGCGATGACCCGGCTCACCAAGATTACGCCGGTAGTCGGCGCGCAATTCGGTGTGCGTCTTGACCCCGGCGGCGAAAAGATCTTTCTGATCGATGATCGCGGCCAGCGGCTGCATGGGTTGCGCGCGCTGGCTGCGATGACCGCGCTGGCGATGCGCGCCCACGGCGGCGGCATTGTGGCCGTGCCGGTCACCGCCCCCCGCGCCTTCGAGCAGATTGCCGCCCGCTATGGCGGCAACATCATTCGCACCCGCGCTAATCTTGGCGCATTGATGAATCTGGCTGCCGAACGGCCCGATCTGCTGTTGCTCGGTGATGGCACCGGCAACTATATCTTCCCCCACTTCTACCCCGTTGCCGATGGGATGTTCGCCATTGCCCGCCTGATGGAGCTGCTCACCCTAAACCAGACCACTCTCAGCGAGGTGCTGGCCGATTTGCCGCCCTATTACCTCTGGCAGACGCGCGTCCCTTGCCGCTGGGAGAGCAAAGGCAAGGTGATGCGCATTCTCAACCAGCAGTACCACGAACGCCACGGCGAGCAGATCGATGGCATCAAGATCGAGCTGGGGCAGGAATGGGTGTTGATTTTGCCCGATCCCGACGGGCCGTTCTTCCACGTCATCGCCGAGGGCAGCAGCGAAGAGCATGCCCGGGTCTTGACCGATAAGTACGCTGGTTTGGTGACGAGTTTACAATAACGAATAACGCCGATCGATTGGTGACCGCTGGCTTGGCCGTATGCGAGGAGGGTGCGATGTCTACCCGCTCAAGGAACAATGATCCGCTTTACGACGCGATCGAGACGACCACCGTTCGGATTGGCCGGTTTGGGTACGGTCTCTTGCGGCTGCCGCTTGGCTTGCTGCCTGCCCAAAGCCGCACCCACATGGAACGCGCGCTCTACGAGCTGAGTCACGGCTTTGCTAGCCTGCCCGGTGATTTCGCCCGCATCGCTGAACACGAGATTAAGCGCTGGATTGATGAGACGCCGCCGGCCCGCCGCCGCCAACCGGAACCCGAACAGCATCTGACCGTGATCATTACCCCGGAAGAGGCCATGGTCGAACCGGCCACCACTCAGTCCCTTGCGGTGACGACTGCATCAGCAGAGGAGCGCCTGCCGGTGACGGTCACGCCGGAACCAACCATTGACGAAGAACCGATCGAAGAAGATGTCGCCGAACTATTGACCGATGAGGTGTCCGAGTCGATTATTGATATTGAACGGCTGGTGGCTGAACCGCCCAATGTCAGCATTACCTACATTGAGTACGATCCGCCCGGCAATGATCTTGAGGGTGAATTTGTGGTGATTACCAACGCTTCCCACGAACCGGTTGATCTCACGGGGTGGATGCTGATTGACGAAGGCGCGAAACACAGCTATACCTTCCCCGCCTTTACCCTAGCCGGCGGCGCTGAAGTGAAATTGTGGACGAAGGCTGGCGTTAACGATGCTAATAACCTCTATTGGGGATCGCGCCGGCCGATTTGGAATAATACCGGCGATACTGCCATCCTGCGAGATGCAAATGGCAACCTGATCAGTCGTTATACTTATGCAGCCGGGGCATAATGTTGGGTGGAATAAAGAATGCGGGTGGCGGCGTTCACCCCGCTAGCGAGCGATACTTATGAGCGACGTGTCACTAGTTGGCCAGACCATCGGCCGGTTTGAGATTCTCTCGGAGTTGGGACGCGGCGGTATGGCGGTCGTTTATAAAGCGCGCCAGACTGATCTCGATCGGATCGTGGCGCTGAAGATTCTGCCGCCGAGTCTGACCAGCGATCAGAGTTATATCGCTCGCTTTCGCCAAGAGGCGCGCAGCGCGGCCCGGCTTGAACATCCGCATATTATGCCGATCTATGAGGTCGGTGAGGTGGCCGGCTATCATTACATCGCGATGAAGTTTATTAAGGGGCGGACGCTCAAGCAGTTGCTTGAGCAAGAGGGTGCGTTGCCCGTCAACCGCGCGGCGCAAATTCTGGCGCAGGTGGGAGAGGCGCTCGATTACGCCCACCGGCAAGGGATTATTCACCGCGATATTAAGCCCTCAAACGTCATGATTACCGATGACGGCTGGATCTACCTCACCGACTTCGGCTTGGCGCGTGGCACTGGCAGCAGTACCGGCGGTCTGACCATGGCCGGTACGGTGATGGGTACGCCCGAATACATGTCACCGGAACAGGCGCAAGGCTTGCCGAATGTTGGGCCAGCTACCGATATTTACGCGCTCGGGGTGATGCTCTACGAACTCTTGACCGGGGCTTTTCCCTTCAAAGCCGAAACGCCGATGGCGATGCTGGCTGCGCGCCTTGTGCATGCGCCGATTCCGCCCCGCGACGTGCGCGGCGATCTGCCGCCCGCGGTGGAAGATGTGATTATGCGCGCGCTGGCCCGCAAGCCGGAAGCGCGGTTTGCTTCGGCGGCAGAAATGGTGGCGGCGCTCCGGCAAGCGGTTGGGATGAGCGAGCATGATCTGAGCCGCCCGCTGACGCCGCAGCGAGGCATGCCGGCAGCAGTGAGCGGCGCGCCCAACTGGCCCGCCTATGGCTCCTCGCCGACCCCGCCGCCTGCCTATGGCTCCCCGCCGACCCCGCCGCCGGTATACGTGCAGTCGCCGGCAGCGCCGGTCGCGCAACCCTACAGCGCCGCGCCAACCGTTCCTGCCCCTAACCCGCTGAATGCACCAACGGTACCGGCCCAAACCACCCGCAAAAGCGCACCGGTTGGGATCATCGCGGGAATCATTATGGTGCTGCTAATCATCGGCGGTGGCATCGCTGCGTTTGTCTTTTCGCGTCCTAGCGAACCAGCGGTCGTCACCAGTAAAGCCGACCAATTGATTGCCGATGGTGACGCGGCGCTAGCCCGCCCCGGCGGCTTAGCCGATGCGATCAGCGCGTACCGCTCGGCCATTGCCGCTGATGCCAACAATATGACTGCCCATGCCCGGCTGGCCGGCGCTTTGTTGGCACAGGGCAACTGGGAAGATGCGATTGCCGCCACTGAACCGTTGTTGGCTTCTCCCAACTCCCAAGCGCAGGCACTTGGGCATAGCATCAGCGGTTACGCCTACTTCCAGCTCGGTGACGTGGTGAACGCGCGTATCTCTGGCGAAGAAGCGATTGCTACCGACGACTCGGTTGCGCTTGGCTATGCGTTATACGCAGCAGCGCTAGCTTCTAATGCCGCAGACAGCCGCAACAATAGCCTCATGAACGACGCTTTTATTGCGATCGGCAATGCGGAAGACCGGCTCGACGCCGCCGATCCGCTCAACCGCGCCTTCGCCCGCGCCCTGATCGGCTGGGCCTTCGGGCAAGATTTTCAGATGCGTAACGATCCGAATGTGCTTGAGCAAGCGATTACCAACCTAGAAGCTGCAATTGACAGCTATCCGGCATTGGCCTTCTTTCACTACGAACTCGGCTCTATCTATCTGGCTGCTGACGATAACGCAACAGCACAGGCTGAATTCAATACTGCGCTCGAACTTGACCCCAACTTCAGCCCTGCCCAAGCCGGTCTTGGTTGGGTAGCCTATTTTGACGGCAACACTAGCGAGGCGCGCCAAGCCTTTGATAAGGCCCTCCAACTGAATCCCAACGAAAGTCTTGCCTCACTTGGGCTTGGCCGGCTCGCCTTTGACGATACCCGGTGGAACGATGCAATCGACTACTTACAACAAGCGATTGATAGCAATCCGCATTCGGCGACCGCTTACGGCTATCTGGGTGAAGCCAAACTGTTCGCTGGTTTTAACAGCACTGATCAAGCCACCCAAGACACCTTGTATCAAGAGGCAGAAGAGGCGTATCGCCAGTCGATCGGACGCGACGACTATTTTGTGTTGGCCCATAACGGATTGGGGTGGATTTTGCAGTACCAAGAGCGGTACAGTGAGTCGATTGAGGCGTTTGAACGCGCCCGCCAAATCGACGATCAAGAAGAAGAGATTTTCAATGGTCTCGGCTGGAGTCTTTTTTTCTCGAATCGCTACATCGAAGCTGAGCCTATGTTTAAGCAAGCGATTGAGCTTGATCCGAACTATGCCGACGCTTATTTTGGCTTAGGTCGTTCCTACGAAATGCAGGGCCGGCGCGCAGAGGCATTAGCTGCTTTCCAAGAGACCAAGCGCCTCAACCCGAACTATCGCGGCATTGATGAAGCCATTGCGCGCGTATCAAAGTAACGCACGAGTTTGACAGCACCGACGATTCTCTTAATCGGCCCGCCCGGTGCGGGCAAAACGACCATCGCCACTCAGTTGGCGCGCGAGACCGGGATGGCCATTATTGCCACCGGCCAGCAATTGCGCGCCGAGATTCGGGCCCAAACTCCAATCGGACAACAGATTGGGGCGTTGCTCGAACATGGGCAATTGGCGCCTGACGCACTGATGGCCGAGCTGATGCGCTCGTGGCTGAACGCGATCCCTCCGGCGCAGCCATGCCTGCTCGACGGGTATCCGCGTAGCGTGGCCCAAGCGCAGATGCTCGAAACACTGCTGGCCGAGCAAGGCCGGCAAGTTGATGCCGTGATTGTGCTCGATCTCAGCGAAGCGACGATCATTCATCGCCTCAGTGGCCGCCGCGTCTGCCGCAGTCCCGATGGGCGCGATGTAACGTTGCATATCGACGATACCGAGACCGTTGCCCAATGTTTGGCCCGCGGCGGTGTGTTGATGCAACGCGACGACGATCAACCCGACGTCATTCGCGCCCGCCTCCAGCTCTACGAGCAAGCGACCGCCCCCGTGCTCGATTTTTATGCAGCGCGCGGGGTGGTGCATCACGTGAATGCCGATCAGCCGCCGCCGGCGATCGTAGCGGCAATCCGCGCGGCCTTGCAGCTTTGAGCTTCCCCAACCCAGCGCCGCAGCCTCACCGCGCGCTATGCTACAATAGCGGCAACGGGCGTGTGGAAGAGGAGGTTCAACGATGAACGGGCATGTGGCGCTGATTACCGGCGCAGCGAGCGGGATCGGCTTGGCCTGCGCGGAACGGTTTGCTGCCGATGGCTATCGGGTCGTGATCGTTGATTTGCCCGGCCCAGCCGGCGAGGCGGTCGCCGAGCGGCTCGGCGGTGTCTTTGTGGGGGTCGATCTCGCGACGCAGGCCGGCTGCCGGCAAGCGGTTGATGCGGCACTCAATGCGTATGGCCGGGTGGATGCGCTGATCAACAATGCCGGCTTTCAACACATTGATCCGATCGAAGAGTTCCCCGAAGATCGCTGGGAGACAATGATCGCGGTGATGTTAACCGCCCCCTTCCGGCTTACGAAGTATGTCTGGCCGAGCATGAAGGCCAATGGGCGCGGGCGAATTGTGAATATCGGTTCGGTGCATAGTCTGCGCGCCTCGCCCTTCAAGAGCGCCTATATCTCGGCGAAGCATGGCTTGCTCGGTTTCACCCGCACCGCGGCACTAGAGGGTGGCCCCTACGGGATTACCGTTAATCTGATTGCACCGGCTTACGTGCGCACGCCGCTGGTCGAAAAACAGATCGCCGATCAAGCCCGTACCCGCGGCATTCCCGAAGATCAGGTGATCGAGAAGGTGATGCTCGAACCGGCAGCGATTAAGCGCCTGATTGAGCCGTCTGAAGTAGCCGGATTAGCGGCGTTCCTCTGTTCCGATGCCGCCGGCGCCATCACTGGGTCGGTGTACGAAATCGCACTCGGTTGGACGGCGCGGTAGTAGGGGCATTGCAGTGCAATGCCTAGGCATTACGGCGCGGTCGTAGGGGCACTGCGGCGCGGTCGTAGGGGCACTGCGGCGCAGTGCCCCTACGACCGTGCGGGTACGCCTAACACGGCCCGCGCTTCGGCCACATCGTGATGGATTTGGGCGACCAACTCGTCAATACCGTTGAATTTGCGTTCGTTGCGCAACCGCATCAGCAGCTCAAGACGCAGCGGTTGATCGTAGAGGTCGCCCTCCCAATCGAGCAAATACGCTTCGACGACGCGCCGCGTGCCGTCGAAGGTCGGGCGGATGCCGATGTTGGTCACTGCCGGCACCACTTCACCGGTGGCGAGATAGGCCCGGCAGGCGTAGACGCCGTTGGCCGGCAGAGCGATATCGTAGCTGACTTGGACATTAGCAGTAGGGAAGCCGATCTGGCGTCC
The DNA here is from genome assembly GCF_001650695.1 of Chloroflexus islandicus. Lineage (GTDB taxonomy): Bacteria > Chloroflexota > Chloroflexia > Chloroflexales > Chloroflexaceae > Chloroflexus > Chloroflexus islandicus. The sequence goes on along the minus strand of NZ_LWQS01000125.1, from coordinate 36,863 downwards.
CCGCCCGTCGCCATGGGTCACGATCCCGCGCAACGCGAATGGCCGCCCCAACAAAGCGCCTGCGCCGGCGACATTGCCGGCCAGCACCAGCTCGCGGATACGCGACGAGCTGACCGGAATGCCGGCCACGGTGTATTTGCTGAGCGCGCCAACCGCAAACCCCAACTCGCGCCCGATCTCCATCAAGCGCGGGATGTCACCCTCGCGCCCACGCCCCATAGCAAAATCTTCGCCCACCCAGATCTCGCGCACCGGCAGCGCCGCGCTAATCCGCGCCATATACTCGGCGGCTGCCATGCGGCGAATCTCTTCGGTAAAGGGGGCAATAATGAGCAGATCCGGTTCGAGCCGCCGGATCTGCTCGATCTTCTCATCGAGATCACTCAGCAGTTGCAACGGCTGGCCGGGTTGCAACACTGCGCGCGGATGCGGTTCCCACGTCAGCACGGCGCTCAGCATGTCAAGCGCGCGCGCCCGTTCTACCGTGGTGCGAATCAGTTGTTGATGGCCGAGATGGACGCCATCGAAACGGCCAATGGTTAACACTGTCGCCCGGTTGGCCAAGCCGGGAGTAAGGTCGCGGGCGATCTGCACAGACTTCCTGCTCCGTTTCTATCCCTGATCGGCCAGCCGCTGCAATTCGGCCAGCCGGTTTAACGCTTCTAATGGGGTCAACTCTTCGATCCGCAGCCTCCGTATGTACTCTACCACCGGATGCGGCGCGAGATCAAAGAACGAGAGTTGCATACTCGGCGCGGGCGGACGGGCCGGCGCTGCCGGCGCCGGTTCAGGCTGGCGCGGCGCCGGCGGCTCAGTTATGTCATCCGGCTCAACATCGCGCCGCGTCGCCACTGGTTCAGCCGCCCGCCCTTCCAGCTCAGCCAACAATTCGTTCGCGCGCCGGATCACACGCGCCGGAATGCCGGCCAGCTCAGCGACGTGAATGCCATACGAACGATCGGCGCCGCCGCGGCGCAGTTCATGCAGAAAAACCACCCGCCCATCACGCTCGATCGCCGCCATGTGGTAGTTGCGGACACGCGCCAACTCACCTTCGAGCGCCGTCAGCTCGTGGTAGTGGGTAGCAAACAACGTCCGGCAACCAAGCTGCGGATCGTCATGGATGTATTCCACCACAGCGCGCGCAATCGCCATCCCGTCGTAGGTGCTGGTGCCGCGCCCCACTTCGTCGAGAATGATCAGCGAGCGGGGCGTGCTCTGCATCAGCAAGGCTGCGGTTTCGGTCATCTCGACCATAAAGGTGCTTTGGCCGGTGGCAATGTCGTCTTGCGCGCCAATCCGGGTGAAAATGCGATCGACTAGTCCAATTTCGGCTTCATCAGCCGGCACAAACGAGCCGATCTGCGCCATGAGCGTGATCAAGGCCACTTGGCGCAAGAAGGTGCTCTTGCCGGCCATGTTAGGGCCGGTGATGATCAGAATCTGGACGTTGTCGCCGTCAAGCTCGATGTCATTGCCGATAAACGGCTCGCTGAGGGTGCGCTCAACCACCGGATGGCGGCCTTGCTTGATGCGCAAAACCCGATCGGTGCGTAGCACCGGCTGCACATAGCGCCCGCGCACTGCTGTTTCAGCCAGCGCCGCCAGCGCATCGAGCCGCGCCACTGCCGCTGCCGTTGCCCGCAGCCGGTCGAGGTGCTGCTGGATCTCGTCGCACAGGCGCTGGAAGATGTCGCGTTCGAGATCGACCAGTTTCAGGCGGGCATCGCTCAGCAGACTCTCGTAATATTTCAGTTCTTCGGTGACATATCGCTCGGCGTTGACCAGCGTCTGTTTGCGTTCGTAGTGCGCCGGGATGAGCTTGGGGTCAACTGCGCGCGAGATCTCGATATAGTAGCCAAAGACTTGGTTGTAGCTCACCTTGAGCGAGCGAATGCCGGTGCGCTCGCGTTCTTTGCTCTCCAAGCGGTCAATGAACTCTTGGGCATGGCGGCTGGCTTTAATCAACGCATCGAGCCGCTGATCGAAACCGGGCCGGATCACCCGGCGCGGACGCTCGCCACCCTCTTCGGCGGCGCGCAGATAGTTCGATGCGCCGAGCAGGGCCGGCGGGTCTTCATCAAGCGCCCGTTCAAGCAAATCGAGGACATCGCTGCACAGATCGAGCGCCGGCGCCGGTTCGCCGGCCATCTCTGGCGCGAGCAGATCGGGCAAGAGGTGCTCAACCGCTTGCGCCACGGCAGGCAGTTTACGCAACGCCGCCCGCAACTGCACCATATCGCGCGGCGTCGCCACCGCGATCCCTTGCGCGATCCGATTCAGCGCCCGCTCCATATCAGGCAGCTCGGCCAGCGCCGAACGCAACTCAAGGCGAGCCATCGTCTCAAACACCAGCCGGGCCACGGCATGCTGGCGCACTTGCAGCGGTTCGAGCACAATCAAGGGTTGGGTAATCCAGCGCCGCAACAACCGGCCCCCCATCGCGGTGCAAGTCCGGTCGAGCACGCCAATCAGCGACGCTTTATTCCCCTGCCGCCCGCTGCTTTCGAGCAACTCAAGGTTGCGCCGCGTCTGCGGATCAAGCAGCATATACGCGCCGGTATGGTAGACACGCAGATGGCGCAGTTGGCTGACGCGCTGGCGCTGGGTCATCTGGGCATACTGGATCAACGCGCCAGCAGCGCGTGTCGCCAAGGGCCGGTTATCGAGGCCGCACACTGCCAGCGAAGCCACCGCCAACTGCTCACGCAGCGCCTCAGCCGCCGTCGCCAACTCCCAACGCCACGCTGGCCACTCCGTCACTTCACCCTGCGTCCAACTCGCCGCGCTAGCGCCGTCAAGCCGGCGCGCCACCCGCTCGTGGGGCAACAGCGCCTCGCGCTCTTCCTTGGTCAGCGGGGCCAGATCTTGGCTAAGGCGGGCTTGCACCGGGGTCAAATGCGGCAACCGCAACGACTCATCGTCCGGCACCAACACTTCGGCGGGACGGAGACGGGCTAATTCGGCTTGCAACTGGATCAGCGCGCGAGCATCGGTAAATTCGGCGGCAGCAAACTCGCCAGTCGAGAGATCGGCATACGCCAACCCCACCTTTTCCGCTTCGACAATCACCGCAGCCAGATAGTTGTTAGTGCGGTCGGGCAACATCGCCGGATCGATTACCGTACCCGGCGTAATGATGCGGACAATGGCCCGCTGCACCATCTTGCCGCTGCTTTCGAGCGGGGTCAACCCGGCAGCGTAAACCGAGCGCGGGCGGGTATCATTGCGCATCGCCTCGGTCTCACTCAACTGCTCGGCGATTGCCACCCGGTAGCCGCGCGCCACCAACTCGCTGACATAGCGATCGACGGCGTGGTAGGGCATCCCCGCCATTGGCGCATAGAGCTTCTGCTGATCTTTGGGGGCGCGCTTATCGACCGCGTACTCTTTGCGCGTCAATGTTACGTCAAGCAATTCCGCGATCAGCTTGGCATCGTCGTCGAAGGTTTCGTAGAAATCGCCGAAGCGGAAGAGCAGAATGGCGTCAGCAGCCTCTTCTTTGAGTTTGCGATATTGGCGATACCACGCATGCAGTTCGATAGCGGCCATGGGTTTCTTATCGTAGTGCGGGAGCTTAGAGCGGCAATGACTCCGCCTAGCGCGACGATCATAACCATCCGCGCTATGATAGCATATTCCGCCGGAATGCGAAGATGCGGGCACGCCGGTGTCATTGCGCGCCGCGCGTAGGGGCAGAGCGATGCGCTGCCCCCGCGCGGCGCAGCCATCCCCCGCGAGCACGAAAGCGGAACCTTGCCGCCGAAGGGGGAGCGTGCTGCGGGCGCTGGCAGTAAATAGACCCTCACCCCCATCCCCTCTCCCGCGACGCGGGAGAGGGGCGCTGCTGCGTTCCGCTGCTGCACTGTCGTTGCCGCCAATTCAGCGGCTCCCCCGCTCCCACCTGACGGTGGGAGCGGGGGTTGGGGGGTGAGGGCCGTCAGCCCGCGCAGCGGGCTTCGTACCCCTAGCCCGGCCCTTCAGGGCCGGGGTCGCTGCGCCCGCGCGGCTCCCCGCTTGTCAGTGCGCGCCGCGCGTAGGGGCAGAGCGATGCGCTGCCCCCGCGCGGCGCAGCCATCCCCCGCGAGCACGAAAGCGGAACCTTGCCGCCGAAGGGGGAGCGTGCTGCGGGCGCTGGCAGTAAATAGACCCTCACCCCCAGCCCCTCTCCCGCGTCGCGGGAGAGAGGCGCTGCTGCGTTCCGCTGCTGCACTGTCGTTGCCGCCAATTCAGCGGCTCCCCCGCTCCCGCCGTCAGGTGGGAGCGGGGGTTGGGGGGTGAGGGCCGTCAGCCCGCGCAGCGGGCTTCGTACCCCTAGCCCGGCCCTGAAGGGCCGGGGTCGCTGCGCCTCGCCGCTCCCCGCTTGTCATTGCGCGCCGCGCGTAGGGGCAGAGCGATGCGCTGCCCCCGCGCGGCGAAGCCATCCCCCGCGAGCACGGAAGCGGAACCTTGCCGCCGAAGGGGGAGCGTGCTGCGGGCGCTGGCAGTAAATAGACCCTCACCCCCGTCCCCTCTCCCGCGACGCGGGAGAGGGGCGCTGCTGCGTTCCGCTGCTGCACTGTCGTTGCCGCCAATTCAGCGGCTCCCCTTCTCCCGCTGTCAGGTGGGAGAGGGGGTTGGGGGGTAAGGGCCGTTAGCCCGCGCAGCGGGCTTCGTAACCTTAGCCCGGCCCTTCAGGGCCGGGGTCGCTGCGCCCGCGCGGCTATGCCTCCCTGCACTCCCCAACCCCTAATACGCCAACAACTCGCGGGCGGCGGCGAGAATTTTGGCGGCGTTGGGCCGGTAAGCGTCTTCAAGCGGCGGACTGTAGGGCACCGGCGTGTCGGGGGCAGCTAGCCGGGTGATCGGCCCATCGAGATACTCGAAGGCTTGCTCGGCAATGATCGCGGCCACTTCAGCGCCGACGCCGCACGTGCGGTTGGCTTCATGCACGATCAGCACTTTGCCGGTCTTGCGCGCGGTGGCCACAATTGCCGCTTCGTCGAGCGGCTTGAGCGTGCGCAGATCGATCACCTCAACACTATGCCCTGCGCGTTCGAGTTCGTTCGCCGCGCTGAGCGCCTCTTGCACCATGGCGCCGTAGGCGATGATGCTCAACTCTTCGCCGCTGCGCCGCACCGCCGCTTGGCCAATTGGCACTAACGCCTCGCCTTCCGGCACCATCCCCTTCAGCGAGCGGTAGAGATATTTAGTCTCGTAGTAGATGACCGGGTTGGGGTCACGGATGGCGCTGAGCAGCAGGCCATAGGCATCGGCAGGGGTGGCCGGCGCAACGACCTTGAGGCCGGGAGTATGGACAAACCACGCTTCGTTGGATTGGGAATGGAACGGGCCGGCGCGCAGACCGCCGCCGCCGGGGGCGCGGATGGTGATCGGCACTGGTTGCCGCCAGCGAAAATGGTTAGTGGCGGCGAATTGCACAATCGCATCGAAGCCGGTCGAGATAAAGTCAGCGAACTGCATCTCGACCACCGGCAAAAAGCCCTCGAACGACATCCCGATCGCGGCGTAGATCATCGCCAGCTCGGTCATCGGGGTATCGATCACCCGATCCTCGCCAAACTCCTCGATCAAGCCTTGCGTCACCTTAAACGCGCCGCCATAGACGCCGATATCTTCACCCATCACCAGCACCCGCTGATCGCGCTGCATCTCGTAGCGCAAGGCGGCCCGGATCGCCTCCAGATAGGTCAGCTCGCGCGTCCCCTGCTCGCCGGCCAATACGGTGGTCGCTTTATGCAATCCTTGATCCCACGTCATAACTTCCTCCTGCCAGCGCGTTAGGCATAGACGCCATCAGTCACGGTTGCCGGGTCAGGGTACGGCGACGCCTCGGCAAACGCCTGCGCTTCATCGAGTTCGGCTTCGATCCGGGCCAGCAGCGCAGCCAGCTTGGCGTCATCGAGCAAGCCGCGCGCGCGCAATTCAGCTTCGATGCGGGCGATCGGATCGCGCGCCTCCCACTCGGCCAGCAACTCTTTGGGCACATAGGCCATATTGTCGTGAATGGCATGGCCGCGCATGCGCATCGTCTTGCATTCAATCAAGGTTGGCCCGCCGCCGGATCGCGCCCGCTCGACCGCCTCTTTCGTGGCGTGGTACACCGCAGCAAAGTCGTTGCCGTCAACAATCACCCCCGGCATATTGTAGCCGGCAGCCCGTTGCGCAATATGCTCGATCGCCATCTGGCGGCTGAGGGGGGTCGAATAGGCGTACTGGTTATTTTCGCAGATAATAACCATCGGCAGCTTAAACACGCTCGCCCAATTCATCGCCTCGTGGGCCAGCCCCTGCGAGGCGCTGCCATCGCCGAAAAAGCACATCGCCACCCGCGGCTCGCCTTTCAGTTTGATGCCGTGGGCCACGCCGGTAATCACGCCGGTCGAGGCGGGCAAATGGCTAATAAAGCCGATAATCCCCAAGCTGAGATCACCCATCCCGTGCAGATTCGCGTCGCGCCCGCGGGTCACTCCCGTCTCACGGCCCAGCCACTGGGCCAAAATCCGGCGCGGGGTCAGGCCGCGCACCAGATACGCGCCAAGATCACGGTGCATTGGCGCGATGATATCCTTGGGGCCGAGGCTCAGCGCCGCAGCCACACTGAGGGCTTCGTGACCGATCTGCGAAAAGTAACCGCCAACGATTTTGCTCTGCTTGTGGAGAAAGGTGCCGCGATCATCGAGCGCGCGAGTTAGGCGCATCCAATAGTGGGCTTGTTGCAGCAATTCATCATCAATCTCGTTCATGCCGTCTCCTTGCCGGTGAAGGCATCGCTCAGCCGGCGTCCTTGCCGTGATTCCGCCAACTTGTGGGGTATATGAGGTATTGTACTCGATGAAGAAAGGCAGGTGTACAAAAAACTGTAGGGACATTGCTTGGCAATGTCCCTACGCTCAAACCGGTGATGCGTGGCGCGACGACTATTGAGCGACGTTCACCGCAATCTTGCGCGGCTTGATCTCTTCGGCCTTCGGTACCGTCACCGTCAGCACGCCATTTTCAAGCCGGGCCTCAATCCGATCCGGATGGATCTGATTGGGCAGGCGGATGCTGCGGCTGAAGCGGCCATAGCGGCGCTCGGTGACGTGATATTGGCGATCCTTGCGATCGCTGCTCTGCGTAATCTCACCGCTGATCGTCAGCACATTGTTCTCGAAGGTGATGTTGAGTTGATCAGCGGTCATGCCGGGCACCGCCATCTCAACGTGATAGGCATCAGCGGTCTCGCTCAAGTCGAGCGCCGGCACCAAGCTGCCGTTGCGCGGCATCACACCGGTGAAACCGGTGAAGAAGGTATCGTCGAGCAGTTGGGTCATCTCGCGGAAGGGATCCCAGCGGGTGATGTTCGTCATAGCCGTCCTCCTTGCATCATCGTGTTATTTCTGTTCATCAGTCGTGCTCTCATTTCGAGCTTGGCTATACAATAGCAAGGTATTGTTAGAATGACGTTGGCAGAGTGTTAAAGCAGTGTCTACATTTGCCGCAACGATTCGTAAGGCCGAGCGGTTTAACCGGAAATTGACCAGATGCCTTGGGTAATCATGGCAGCACAAACACACCTATGGCCACTGTTTTTATGCACAATAATGAACAAAGACAGTATAAATCTGATCTATACAGCTTGTATCAAACGTGATACAATGCAATTACACTATCACCGGCACTAATCCAAAGGGGTGTGAACATGGCACGGTCAATTAATATCGACTTGCAGGGAGGTGTAGTACCGATCTCGCAGGCTGCGGCCAGCCTTGCGGCGCTCATTCGACGAGCCAAGGTGAGTGGGCAGCCGGTGGTGATCACCCAGAAAGGGTATCCATCGGCGGTATTGCTTAATATTGAGCTATTTGAACAACTGCGGGCGATGGCGATGCAGGCCGAACAGGCCCGAGAACAGAATGGGTGATGAATGAGACGAATACGCTGTTGGCAAAACAAGCATGGCGCGGGGGCATCGTATCGCCCCCGCGTCATAGCTTAATAGTGGCCGCGACGCAGCGACCCTACCGGCGTCCGTCTTGAGCAGCCATTAAAGCCGGCATGATCCGATTATCGGTTTGCGACGGCACCAGTGTCACCCGCGCTTTGCTTTCAGCTAGATTTTGCAGCTCGAGAATGGTAAACAGTGCGTCGCGCACTTCTGGATCAGAGCCGATGCGCGCCAGCGCCTGACCGAGGATTTGCGGACGCACCGCTTTAGCGCGGGCAAACTCGATCGCCGCTTGCCGTTCGGCAGTGCTCGTGATGATATTCACCCGGTTGGCGCCGTCTTGCAAGATCGCCGACGTCACTTGGCGCAGCCGGTTAACCACCTTGGCCTCGATCTGCCGGATCATATTGATGTCGCGGAAGTGAACTTTACGGATGTAGACCGACCCCAGCCGGTAGCCCCACTCAGCCGCTTTTGGCGACACCTCGGCCCGCACCGCTTGGCTCATCGCGTGCCGGTTTTCCAGCATCTGCGCCAACGGCATATTGCTGAGCGTACGCACCACCGCATTGCTCACATTCGCCGCCAGCGAGCCTTGCGGATCGACGTTCTTGAACAGATAGGCCACCGGATCAACCACCGCCATCTCGTACCACACACCGATCCCCATCGGCGCACCCTCTTCCGAATTGACCGGCTGGCTGCGCAGATAGCGCTGATCGAGCCGCATGTCGATCACGTACCGCCGGCCAAAGAAGCCGATGAGAAACGCGTTGAGCCCCAGATGGAACGGCAAAATCACCAACCCCGGCTCGCGCAAGACGCCGACTACGCTGCCGAACAGGGTATAGACGTGGCAGGTGCCTTCGTGAACGATGGTGTAGAAGCCAAACAAGCGCAACAAGCCGAAGAAGGTCGGCGCGAGAATAAACGCCGCGACGAAGGTGATCGACGCGACGACAATCGTGGAGAACAAGAAATTCATTGTTCCACCTCCATAATCACGCGCTCGGCCTGCTGATACAGACCAAGCCGGACATTGCGCAAATAGGCCGGCAGCGCGTCAGAGCCGCTTGCTTTCAAGGCCCGCAACTGCTCGGCCAATGCGAGCAATGGCTCCACTTCGGCCTGCGCTTTGAGCGTCTCGATCTCGACCGCCCGTTTCGACTGGACGATCTTTTGGTCGGCAGCGGCTTGCGCAAGGCTAATGTCCGACGACACTTGATTATGGGCGGTGTTAATCGCCGCCATTGCCGACTCGACTTCCGACGGCGCATCGATTTCAGTGATCAGCGAGGCATCGAGAATGATCCCATACCGCGCCGCCGACGACAAGCACTCGCGATCCATCAGCTCGTTGAGATCGCGCAAATTCTTGCGCAGATCGTTGATCGAGACGCCGGTCACTTCAGAGCCTTCGGTTGGCATCGCATTCAACTGCCCGGTTTCGGTCGCCGGCGCAGCAAAGTTGGCGATCCGTTCGCGCAGGATCGAGATAAAATAGCCCATCACATGCACGACCGGATTTTTGACGCCAAACAAATAGGCGTAGAGATGCCGTTCCGACACGCGGTAGCGGATCTGGCCCTTCAAGCCGACGTTGAGCTGGTCTTTCGTGACCGCTTCCAGCACCCTGCCACCCTGATTAGCGGTTGGATCTTCCAAATCGAGCGCCATGTTGATGGTTTGGGTCGCGATCGACACCTTATAGACCCGCTCCCACGGCCACTTAAAGTACGGGCCGCCGGGAGGGATCACCCGCACTTGCGGATAGCGATAGCGCTCGCGCTCATCGGGCCGCATATACTCGAGAAACGGATCATCAACTGGCGGCCCCGGCAAGCGTTCGGCCCGGCCAAAGATGGTCTTGACGGCTCGTTCGTTCTGATCGACGGTGTAGAAACTCAACGCAATGTACCGAACGATAAACCACGCTAATAACCCCAGTGCAATCCCTACTGGAATGGCCATAGCCCCTCCTCACGCACATATCCGCCATAGAAACAAAACGAGTTCACGGCGTAACAACCGTGAACTCACGACGATTCACCGTATCCAACCGGCACTATTCTGAGGCAGCAGCATTGTGACATAGCTTCTATCCTTCGTGTAGCGACTTCAGTATAACATACGGGATACCGCTGAAAAAGTTGCGCTACATGTGCTATAATCGCGCCGACTCACAGATTGCGAGGCGTACCATTTGGTGCGTCACAACAGAAGGGCCATGCTCGCCCACATGGCACTTCTGAACGGATCCGATCGTCGTAGATCAGGAGAAGAAGACATGCGCAAGACTCTGCTGACGCTGGTAGCGCTCTTCACGCTACTCGTGCCGATGCTGGCGGCCTGTGGCCAGCCTGCGGCCCAGCCCACTGCGACGCCGGCGCCTGCGGCGCCGACCGCCGCTCCCACGACGGCCCCCACAGATTCTGGCAAGCCCCGGATCGCACTGGTAACGGATCTGGGCAAGGTGAACGACGGGACGTTTAACGAGTTTGCCCACCTCGGCGCGTTGCGGGCGGCGCAAGAGTTTGGGCTCGAGTACAAGTATATCGAGACGCAGGCCCAAGCCGATTACGAGAAGAACATTCAGACCTTCGTCGATGAGGGCTTTGATGTGATCGTCACCGTCGGCTTCTTGATCGCCGATGCGACCAAGAAGTTCGCCGCCGAGCACCCCGACATCATCTTCATCGGCGTTGACCAGTTCTACGAGCCGGGCACCGTCACCGACAATCTGGTCGGCTTGCAGTTCCGCGAGGATCAGGCCGGCTTCTTGGCCGGCGCGCTGGCCGGCATGATGACCAAGACCGGCACCGTGGGCGTGGTGGCCGGCGTGGAGATCCCGCCAGTCAAGCGCTTTAAGAACGCCTTCGACAACGGCGCGCGCTATGTCAATCCCGACATCAACCTGCTCGGCGTCTATCTGCCGACCTTTATCGATCCTGCCCTCGGCGCTAGCACGGCCCAGCAGATGATCGGCGATGGCGCTGATGTGATCTTTGGCGCGGGTGGCCCAACCGGTTCCGGCGCGATCAAAGAGGCCGCCGCCCGTGGCGTGTTCGTCATCGGCGTTGACCAAGACGAGTATGTGACCACCTTTGCCAACGGCTCGGCTCCCGGCGCTGACAAGATCCTCTCCTCGGCGATCAAGCGGGTTGACGTGGCCGTCTACGACCAGATCAAGGCCGTCGTCAACGGCACCTTTAAGGGCAACGGCATCGCGATGTACGAGGCCGCCAACGGCGGTATCGGCTATGCCGACTACCACGACACCGCCAACGTCGTTCCTGCCGAGGTCAAGGTGCGCATGGAGCAGATCCTCGCCGCGCTGACCAACGGCACCCTCACCACCGGCGTTGATCCGGTCAGCGGTGATGTTGATCCGGCCACCATTCCCACACCACAACCCTTCCGCTCCTCTGATGTCAAGCTGCCCCGAATTGCACTGGTGACGGACTTGGGCAAGGTGAACGACGGCACGTTTAACGAGTCGGCCCACCTCGGCGCGTTGCGGGCGGCGCAAGAGTTTGGGCTCGAGTACAAGTACATCGAGACGCAGGCTCAAGCCGATTACGATAAGAATATCCAGACTTTCATCGACGAGGGCTTCGACGTCATCATCACCGTCGGCTTCTTGATCGCCGATGCGACCAAGAAGTTCGCCGCCGAGCACCCCGACATCATCTTCATCGGCGTTGACCAGTTCTATGAGCCGGGTACCGTCACCGACAATCTGGTCGGCTTGCAGTTCCGCGAGGATCAGGCCGGTTTCTTGGTTGGCGCACTGGCCGGTATGATGACCAAGACCGGCACCGTCGGCGTGGTCGCCGGCCAAGAGATCCCACCGGTCAAGCGCTTTAAGAACGCCTTCGACAACGGCGCGCGCTATGTCAACCCCAACATCAACCTGCTCGGCGTCTATCTGCCCACCTTCATTGACCCGGCCCTCGGCGCCAGCACGGCCCAGCAGATGATTGGCGAAGGCGCTGATGTGATTATGGGTGCGGGCGGCCCCACCGGTTCCGGTGCGATCAAAGAGGCTGCTGCCCGCGGTGTCTACGTGATTGGCGTCGATCAAGACGAGTACTTTACGACGTTTGCCCGTGGCACTGCCCCCGGCGCTAACCGGTTGCTGACCTCGGCGTTGAAGCGGGTTGACGTGGCCGTCTACGACCAGATCAAGGCGGTCGTCAACGGTACCTTCAAGGGCAATGGCATTGCCATGTACGAGGCTGCCAACGGCGGTATCGGCTACGCCGATTACCACGACACGGCCAATGAGGTGCCTGATGCGGTTAAGCGCCGCATGGAGGAGATTTTGGCCGCGCTGACCAAGGGTGAACTGACCACCGGCGTCGATCCGGTCAGCGGTGATCTCGATCCGGCGACGATCCCGGCTCCGCAGCCGTTCCAGCCCTAACCGCGACCTCCGTTCATCATCAAGCGCTCGATAACCGCCGGCGAGGTATTGCTTCCGCAATATCTCGCCGGCAATCATACAGCAATTCGCGCCTAAGCGGCCAGTGTTGTGCTCCTGATGCTGTTCGCTGGCAGCGGCTTAACATGGGCGGCTGATACAGCCTTGCCGGGAGAACCGCTCTACCCCGTCAAACGTTCCATCGAACAGGTGCAACTCACGCTGAGCGGCCACAGTGAACAATTGAAAACAAGCTTTGCCGCGCGCCGTCGCTACGAGGTACAGGTGCTGCTGGCGCAATCCCGCGCCACAGAGGTCGAGTTTCACGGTACGCTTGAGTTGATGAGCGCAGAACGTTGGCAGGTTAGCGGCATTCCGGTGATGATCAGCGAAACGACTCGCATTCAGGGCCAGCCAGCGCTCGGCGCTGCATTGCTTATCCACGGTCGTACCGCCAATGATGCCGTGCAGGCTGAGGTCATCATCGTGCTTGGCGCGAATGATCCCGCGAACCATGCAGGTGAACCTGCTCATGCGACGCTTGCCCCCACGCCAACAGCTTCATTAGCGACGCCAACGACTACCGTAACGATGGCGCCCTCGGCAACGCCGCTGCCACCGGATCCTACCGCTACCGCCACGCTGATCGTTCCTACGCCAACCGAATGGGCGACATCTACCCCTGCCACTGCACCCTTGCCTGCATCTCCACTTCCATCCGCGACCCCGACGGCGAAACCGGGCGGGACTGGGAATCGGGATGGGGAGGTTGGGCCACGTTCCACCCCGACCGCTGAACCGGGCCGCGGCGATGGCGCGGGCGGCCCGAACCCCTCCTCGACCGCTGAACCGGGCCGCGGCGACGGCGGTGTGGGCGGCCCGAACCCCTCTCCGACCGCTGAACCGGGGCGCGGTGATGGCGGTGTGGGCGGCCCGAACCCCTCCCCGACCGCTGAACCGGGCCACGGCGATGGCGGCGCAGGCGGCCCGAACCCCTCTCCGACCGCTGAACCGGGCCACGGCGACGGTGGTGCGGGCGGCCCGAACCCCTCCCCGACCACCGAACCGGGCCGTGGCGATGGCGGCGCAGGCGGCCCGAATCCCTCCCCGACCACCGAACCGGGCCGTGGCGATGGCGGCGCAGGCGGCCCGAACCCCTCTCCGACCGCCGAACCGGGCCGCGGCGATGGCGGTCGGGGTGGCCCCAACCTTACGCCGACCGCTGAACCGGGCCGCGGCAACCGGAGCAGCAATGGTGATTAAACGTCGCCCACAACGTTAGCAAGCGTTGTCTCTTCTTCACAACAACGGTATACCTTCTGCAACCGAGCAGCAGCCTTTGGCATCTTGCTTCCGCAGGCTTGCCAATAGCTGAAAAGAAGATATATTCCAGTGCGAGATTGCCTCCCGCGCCCTTCAGTCATCTGATAGCGGGAGGCATTTCTGCGATCATCAACAAAAATTCCTCCCAACCGTAACTTTCTTCCCCACCATACGACTAGGAGAGTGTAAGCGTTGAGCAATGACCAAACAAGGAGGAACGCATGAACCTGCAACGCTACACTCGGCTGCTACCGATTGCATTGGCAGTAAGCCTCGCACTTGTGATCGTCCTTGGCGGGAATGCAGCAGCCCACTGGTTGGATGCAACGCCACTATTTTCACGTGCACAACGTGAACCAACAGTGCAGAGCACAGCAATGGCGGTAAACGATGACCGCGGGCGCGGCAGCGACGATACCCAACCCGACGACCGCGGCGGCGACCGTGACGATGGCCGCGGACGCGGCAGCGATGACACCCAACCCGACGACCGCGGCGGCGACCGTGACGATGGCCGCGGGCGCGGCAGCGATGACACCCAACCCGACGACCGCGGCGGCGACCGTGACGATGGCCGCGGGCGCGGCAGCGACAATACCCAACCCGATGACCGCGGCGGCGACCGTGACGATGGCCGCGGGCGCGGCAGCGATGACACCCAACCCGACGACCGCGGCGGCGACCGTGACGATGACCGCGGGCGCGGCAGCGATGACACCCAACCCGACGACCGTGGCGGCGACCGTGACGATGGCCGCGGGCGCGGCAGCGATGACACCCAACCCGACGACCGTGGCGGCGACCGTGACGATGGCCGCGGGCGCGGCAGCGACGACACCCAACCCGACGACCGCGGCGGCGACCGTGACGATGGCCGCGGGCGCGGCAGCGATGATACCCAACCCGATGACCGCGGCGGCGACCGTGACGATGGCCGCGGGCGCGGCAGCGACGATACCCAACCCGACAACCGCGGCGGCGACCGTGACGATAATCGTAATCCAACCCCTACATCGACAAGCACACCGCCGCCAGCGAGCACCCCTACTGTAGCACCGACAGCTACGCCACCATCAGCGCCAACTATGACCCCAACCCCCTCGCGTTCAGATGACGACCGCGGGCGCGGCAGCAGCGATGACGACGATGACGACGATGACGACGATGACGACGATGACGACAACTAGACCATCCGCTATGGCCAAGCATTTACAAACCACGCACTGAGGTCATAATTGATGTGTCGCAAGGGTGAATGTGTTATAACCATATTCACCCTTGCTGAGCTGCAACAACCAAAGGAGTTCCCGTGCTCGACGACGCAGAGCTCCGCCGGGCCTATGAACTGGATACCGATGCGTTAGCGGCGATTCACGACGCCTACTATCAACCACTCTTCCGCTACGTTTCATTCCGGATAGGTGACCGCCATACATGCGAAGATCTGGTAAGCGAGGTCTTTACACGGTTTCTCAACGCGCTACGCCAACGCAAGGCGCCACAGAGCAATTTGCGCGGTTGGCTGTTTGGGGTCGCATCGCATGTGGTTAACGACCACTTTCGTCGCAGCTATCGAGCGCCTAGTGCGCCGCTCGACGAAGACATTGTAAGCCACGCGCCGCTACCTGCTGAAGTAGCCGAACACGCCGCGATGAGTGAAGAGTTGCGGCGAGCTATCACCAATCTGACCGAAGATCAACAGCAGGTATTGGCACTACGGTTTGGTCAAAGTATGCCTATTCAAGAGGTCGCCCGTATCCTTGGCAAAACCGAAGGAGCGGTCAAACAATTGCAAATGCGTGCGATCGCAGCTTTAGCACGGCAGATGGCGCCGGGGATGGTGGACTGATGGACACATCATTCGAAAATCTGCTTAATGATTGCATTGATGCCCTTGCAGCAGGAGAGCCGGTTGAGCAGATTCTGGCACGCTATCCGCATGAGGCTGCTCGGCTGCGCCCAATGCTTCTGACTGCTGCATCACTCTTTGAACTTGCCGCCAATCCTCAACCTGAAGCGCGCATTGCGTCGCGACGCGCATTTCTCCAACAAGCAGCCACGCCACGCCAAAGCTGGCGTATCCTCTGGCAGCGTTTTGCCTTGATCGCGGCCAGCCTTCTGGTGATTTTTGTCTTCGCCGGTGGCGGGCTGGTATGGGCTGCCGATGCGGCATTACCCGGCGATCCGCTCTACGGTGTCAAACGCTCGGTGGAACGAGTGCAGCTCACCTTCAGCGGCAATCGCGAACAACTGAATATGCGCTTTGCCGAGCGTCGCCGTGAAGAAGTGATTGCGTTGATCCAGCGCCGCCGTGCAGCAGAGGTTGAGTTTAGCGGCACTCTCAAGGAGGTAACGCCCAACCGTTGGGCCATTGGTGATATTCCGGTGATCATCGATAGCACGACCCAAATTCGGGGCGAGCCAGCACCCGGCGCCAACGTGGTCGTGA
The DNA here is from genome assembly GCF_001650695.1 of Chloroflexus islandicus. Taxonomy (GTDB): domain Bacteria; phylum Chloroflexota; class Chloroflexia; order Chloroflexales; family Chloroflexaceae; genus Chloroflexus; species Chloroflexus islandicus. The sequence continues at coordinate 20,738 of NZ_LWQS01000125.1, read as the reverse complement.
TCGGGTATACGACAAATGCCGCCAACGGCGTACAGGCGACTGTTATCATTGTGGGCCGGGATGGCAACAATGACAGCAACGATGTTCGTAACGAGCCAAACCGTGAACCGACCGCACCATTGCCCACAACGCTACCGCCAACCGCAACCCGCACTGCTATTCCGTCACCGGTAGCAACTGCTACGCCGCAACCAACCCAAACGCCTACGAACAATCCCACAGCAACGCTCCCACCACCGCAACTGCCGACGGCAACTGCAATACCGCCATCACCAGCTCGCCCAACGATCACCCCTTCGCCGCGACCACGCGACGACGACCGGCGCGACGAGACCGTCACCCCCTCGCCACGACCACGCGATGACGACGACCGGCGCGATGAGACCGTCACCCCCTCGCCACGACCACGCGATGACGACGACCGGCGCGACGAGACCGTCACCCCCTCGCCTAAGCCTAGTGACGATGATAATAGTGGCCGTGGCAGCGACGATAGCGGCGGCAGCGGCGGCAGCGGCGGCGATGATGATGATGATGATGATGATGATGATGACGACTAGTTGTTAATCATATCTATGCAACATCGAGCAACCGCGTGCTAGATATCTAGTGCGCGGTTGTTATTTACTTCTTTTCAACGAGCAGCAAGGATGCTATGATGTGAGTATTAGACTCAACTACAACATGTTGAAGGCACAAATCAGTTGGTAATAACCTGCGGACTAGCCTCTTGTATAGACCGGTTGTTTAGGACATGTTCAGCAATCACCTTGCTTATATCTAAATAAAGAGGCGCAATTCTAAACAAGTGAACAAGTGACATCTAGGAAGCGAATGTTGATCGGCGAGGGCGATACGCATGACCAAATATCAAATCATTACCCCACCAACCTTTTTCAATGAACTCCTTGGTCTGCCCGTAAGAATCCAAAAAGCAGTCACACAGAAAGTCAAAGTGCTTGAACGCGATCCGATTTCAGCCCAAGGCGATGCCAAAAAGCTTAAGAATCGCGTCCCGCCGCTGTATCGGGTCAGAATTGGCGATTATCGTCTGATTTACACCTTTGATGCGGGATGGGTCAAGCTGATTGCGATTCGCAAACGCGATGATCAAACCTACCAACACGATTTTGGTCAGATTGATCTGCCAGAAGAAGCGCCGCCAGACGTGAGCTTCCTGCGCGTACCAGCGCCGCCTGAACCACCACCAAGCGAGCCAGCCATTGCAACGTCACAACCGCTGACCCGCGAAGTCACTCCTGCCGATCTGCACCAGTGGCGCATCCCAGAACAATACTGGCCAGCCTTACTCGCCGTGCGCACTGAAGATGATCTCTTGAATGCGCCCGTACCGCAAGCGATCATGGAACGGGTGCTCGATATTCTGTACCCGCGCAGTGTCGATGACATCTTGCAACAGCCGCAATTTCTGCTCAACGATGCCGAAGACCTTGACCGGTTTGTGGCAGGCGAATTGACCGACTTCTTGCTGATGCTCGATCCCGATCAGCAGCGGCTGGTCGAAACGCCGCTCGATAAGCCGGTGTTGGTACGCGGCGGGCCGGGCACCGGCAAATCAATCGTTGCGCTGTACCGCGTTCAACGATTGGTGGCAAGCGGGCAAACGCCAGTGCTATTTACGACCTTTACCAATGCCCTGATCTCGTACTCTACCCAACTGTTGGAACGGCTCCTCCAAGGTGATCTGGAAGCACAGGGGGTCGAAGTCAATACGGTCGATAGTGTCATTGTTCGCCAATACGCCCGCGCGTATGGCGCACCCCGCTTCGCTCCGGAAGGAGAGTTGCTGAACGTTTTGCACAAAGCGTTAGCAATAGCGCCAATGGCCGGCGACAACGAAGCTGAACGCCAACACCGCCGGGAAGCGTTGCAAGCGCTAGGGGTCGAATACCTGCTCGACGAGTTTACCAGTGTGATCGAACACTGGGGCCTGACCACGTATGAAGAATATGCAAACCAGCCACGGATCGGGCGCAAACTGCCGCTGCGCGCCTCACTGCGCGAAGCCGTGTGGTCGGTATACGAGACGTGGTCACAGCTCTTGCGCCAACAAGGATGGACGACATGGGGCAATGTGCGGCGGCAAGCGTTGGAATTGGCCCGCCACCAGCCAGCCCGACCCTACCGCGCCATCGTGATTGATGAAGCGCAAGACCTTTCGCCGGTGGCGCTGCGTTACCTGCTGGCGTGCGTCGAATCACCGCAGTCAATCTATATCACTGCCGATGCCGGCCAATCGCTGTACCAACGCGGCTTTTCATGGCAGCAGATCGATAGTGCGCTCCAAATGCGCGGGCGAAGTTTTGTGTTGCGGCGCAATTACCGGAATACGGCCCAGATTGCTGCCGCCTGCGCCTCTATTCTTGGCGGCGCCGATGAACCCGTTGCCGCAATTCACAACGGCAATCTGCCGAGCATTCAGTTTTGCCGCGACATCACGGAAGAAGCGATGGCGATTCGCGATTTCTTCGCCGCGGCAGCGCGCCGGTGGCGCTTGCCGGCGCACACCGGAGCCGTGCTGTGCCACAGCAAGCAAGTGGCGCAACAGATTTGCGCTCAGCTCAACCAGCTTGGCCTACCGGCGGAGTTTATGGAGAAGAAGCAGATTGACATCCGTAAACCGGTTGTCAAAGTGATGACCCTGCATTCAGCGAAAGGGCTTGAATTTCCCTTTGTCGCCGTGCTCCGGCTCGCGCAAGAATATCTCCCGCATAACTTCGACCACTTGCCGCCAGAAGAGCGGGAGGAGGCGATTGCGCAAGAGCGCCGCCTGTTCTACGTTGGCTGTTCGCGCGCGATGCGGGAATTGTTGGTCTGCGCAAGCGCCGATCAACCATCATCATTTGTGCAAGCGTTGCCGGCCATGCTCTGGCAGCGGATCGAGCCATGACCGGCGGTATTGCCAAGCCCAATAATACGTGCTGAAGAGGCAATCACAGCGGCATTATTTGCCGCTGTGCAGTTCAAGCCGGACAAAGGCGACGATCGCGGCCAGCAAAAATGCGCCTAGCCCGATCCAGCCGCTCAGTTCGGCGATAAAGCGTTGTTGCGCTTCGGCGGCCAAGCGCAAAGCGCGGAGATTGGTATTAGCCAACCCCATCACGCCTTCCTGCAACGCCTGCCGGGTGGCGTCGATCAAGGCTTGCTGATTGAGTAAGAGCCACGCCGAACCGATGGCCCGCGCGGTGAGGTAGGCAACGACCCCGGCGAGTGTTCCGATCAGGATGGCAATCGCCAAGCGACCCAACCAAGCTCGCACCGGTTCGGCAGCCATTCCATTCGTCGCCATACCCATCACTCGTCTCCTTCGCCGGTAATTCGCTTGCGGGCACGTTCTTTGGCTGCGCGCAGGCGAGCCAGCGCCTCATCACCCTCAGCAGCGGCAGCCGGCGGCGGGGCCGATGGCGGGGCTGGCGGCGGGGCTGGCGGCAACGGCGTGCGTTCACCAGCCATCTGGCGCCGCGCCTGATCACGGGCAGCGCGCAAGCGGCCCAACACCGGATCAGGCGCAACCGGCGCTGCGCCAGCGGGTCGCAAACGTCCGGCCAGCGTACCGAGCGGGCCAAAATCGCTGCGACGCACCATCAATCGACGGAGGGCAATATCAATCGGCAGCAAAATCAACGCTAATAACAGCAGCGGAAAAGCGATCTCTTGCGCCGAAAAGACCTGATTCAGGCGCGTAAACACCTCGGCTGGCTCCGTCACAAACCGGCCCTTGGTTGTATTCGCCAGCTCGGCTAATAAGCCGGGGTTGGCCTGTGCGCTGCGATACTCGGAAGAATACGGCACGACCATCCCAGCAGTTTCTTGAATCACCACTCGATCACCGCGCGCGCCGGCAATCTGCACTAAATAGGTGCCGGGAACAGGACTTTCGAGCCGCGCCTGATACTGGTTGGGGGCGACCTGTGTCAACCGCACCTCGCGCCGCGATCCATCACCACCGATCAGCGTAGCGGTAACGGTCAAATCATTCTGGCTTGCCGCCGTCGCAAGGCGAACGATCGTCTCACCGCCAGCGACCGTCACCTCAGCGCGGACATCCTGCCCGCCCCGCGGCGTCAGATCTTCGATCAATTGGGCGGCAAAGCGGGGAAACCCATCCCACGCGATCCAATCCCGCGCCCACTTGCCTTTAGCATCGCTCAACCACGCTGCGCTCCGGCCAAGGCCAAACTGCCACGTAGCCAAAATCGGCTGCTGATCTTCGGTAGCCAGCAGTAATTGGGCGGTATCTTTGAGCGTGCTGCCATTGTAGCCATAGAGCGGCGGAATGGTGCTAATACCGGCCAGAATCGGGCTGCTGCCGTAGCGTACCGGAACAAACGGCTGCTCAACGATATAGTTCCCGATGGTTGTAATCGTCTCTTGGACAAAAATTTGCGGCACATCAGCCATATCAGCCGCCGGATAATAGCGACCGCCGCCCTCTGCTGCCAACTGTTGCAAGTAGTTGGCCGAGCCGCTTCCAGCGGCGACAACGGTCAGCGTAATCCCCTGTTCGCGCAGCCGGGAGGCGATATCAAGCTGATCACCGCCGCTGCCCCAGCCATCGGTCAGCAGAATCATGTGCTTGATGCGGGCGTCAACTTGTTGCAGCATCTCTTCGGCGCGCAACAAACCGGCCCGGATATTGGTGGGGCCGCGCGGTTCGACCCCCGCTACCGCATCCATCACCTGTTCGACCGTCGCGCCACGCGTGGCGGCAAAGGTTGGGAAGGCAGCGCCATCGAACGTCACCACACCAACTGTATCTTGCAGGCTCAAGAGCGCCGTTGCCTGTGCAATCGCATCTTTGGCAATATCGATTTTACGGTCGGACGACGACGTTATCGGCGCATTGCGATCAGGATCGGCGCAATGACAAGCATCCATCGATCCCGACTTATCGATCACAAAGACGATCGCCAGATCGGGCCGCATTTCACGGTTGCGGACATCCATATACACCGGGAGCGCCTCTTCGACGGCGGTGCGGCCATAGCCGCCGACGCCAAAGCTATCTTCGCCGCCGATCATAAGCAAACCGCGCCCTAAATCACGCACATAACCGGGGATAGCCTGCATCAAACCAATCGGCAAGGTGCGAGCCGGCGTATTTACCAGCACGAGCGCATCGTAGGCGCTGAGGTCAGCCAGCGAACGCGGTGCTGCTTCCGGCGAGATCACCTCGGCCACCATATCAGCAGCAACCAACGCTGTCGCCAACGGGCGGGCGTCGGCAGCGTTACGCGCAATCAACAAGACGCGCGGCGGGCCTTGCACCTTAATCAAAGCCGCAGCCTCATTATTTTGCACTCTGCCGTCGCGAGCGGCTTCCACTTGCACCCGGTAGCGCCGGAAACCGCTACCCTCAACCGGCACCACAAACTCGACGCGGGTGGCGCCGGGCGACAATTCAAGCGCGCGTTCGGCTACCACACCCGTATCATCAATCAGGCGCACCGTAGCGGGTTGGGCGACGTTACTCTCGACGGTCGCCACAATCAGCGCCTCTTGGCCGTCACGCACGCTATTGGGCGCTTCCACGCTGGCCACCAACGCCTCGGCATCAGCGTCAACCAACGTCAAATCGACAATATCGATCGGAATGCCACGGCTAGCCGCTAACCGCGCCGCGTCAATCGCCCGCCCGCTATTTTCACCGCCATCAGAGAGCAACACCAACCGTTTTTGCGCATCGGCGGGGAAGAGCGCCATCCCAAGCTGAATAGCCGACTCGATATTGGTGCGATTCGCGATGGGGATCGAGGTAATCCGGCCCAACCGGCGATCACTATCCGGGGCGCGTTCGACCAGCGCATTATCGCCAAAGACGATAATCGCCGCTTGATCGTCTGCCGGCATCTCTTGCAAGGCGGCGCGAATGAACGCCTCGGCTTGCGCGCGGGTCGAGGCCGGCATCGAGTCGCTGCCATCGAGCAAGAAGACCGTCGTCAACCGATCGACCGGGCGTACCAATTGAATACCGGCGAAGGCAAAGATCAGGGACACAGCGACCAAGGTGCGCACGATCAGACTGCCCCAGAACCGGAACGGTGATAGCCGGCGCGGCGCGAGTAAGGCGAGCGCGACCATGCCGATCGGTACAATGAGCAACCAGAGCGCTTCAGGATAGATAAAGGAGATATATGGCATAGGCAACCGTTGGCCGGTGAGACATTGGTACGTGATCGTACTGGCATTGTACCGAGAATACCCAGCGGTGACAAGGCATGAGCAGCACTTTTTTTTTAAGACGGCGACCTCGCCGGAAAAGTTCCGTTTATCGCAGGCACAGCGGAGGGGCACAGGAGGGGCACAGCGTCGCTGTGCCCCTCCTGTGCCCCTCTGCTGCCTCTTCGTAATCACTTATGCCGCAACCGTCTCGGCTTGCGGTTCAATTTCAATCTTGGCGCCGAGCACCTTGAGGAACTGGGCAATCCATGCCGGGTGGGCCGGCCACGCCGGCGCTGTCACCAGATTACCATCCGTAATGGCTTGATCGGCGGGCAACTCGTGATATTCAGCGCCAATCAGCGGCAGATCGGGGCCAACCGCCGCATAGGCCGTGCAACGGCGACCATTCAGCACGCCAGCGGCTGCCAAAACCTGCAAGCCGTGGCAAATCGCCGCTACCGGCTTGTTGGCAGTAAAGAAGTGGCGCGCAATTTCGAGCACGCGCGGATTAAGCCGGATATACTCCGGCGCCCGCCCGCCGGGAATGACCAGCGCATCGTACTCGTGCTCATTCACGTCATCGAAGTTCTTATTCAGGGTGAAGTTGTGACCCCGCTTCTCGCTGTAGGTCTGATCACCTTCAAAGTCATGCACCGCAGTGCGGACGAATTCACCGGCCTTCTTGCCCGGGCAAACGGCATGCACCTGATAGCCAAGCGCGGCGAGCGCCTGAAACGGCACCATCACTTCGTAATCTTCGACATAGTCGCCGACGAGGAAGAGGATTTTCTTTGCCATAGCCTGCTCCTCTCTGAATGGTTAGACGAATACGACCACCCTGTCGCTATGTTGCCAGCTAGGATGATTCTACGGTAACACGGTGTGGCGTAACTGTCAACCAGCTTCGAGCAAGCGCAGCGTCTCGGCGACTGCGTGTTGCAAGGCGCTCAACAACGGATCGAGCGGCATCTGGCTTGCAGCGGCCTGCTCAAGCGCCTGCGCCGCCGCTGCCACCCGCACCGCGCCGACTTGGCGTGCGCCTCCCTTGAGGCGATGCGCAATTCGCCGGGTCTGTTCGGTATCAGCATAGGCGATCGAGGAAGCTAACTGTTCGAGTTGCTGCTGAAACTCGCGCCGGATCAACTCGCGCGCCTTGGCGGCCATCTCAACTTGATCCTCGCCAAGCGCCGCCAGTAGTTCGCTAAAGATTTTCCAATCGATCACTTGATCACGAACGGCCGGACTCGCACCCGTAATAGGCATCATCGTTTGAATGTGCGGCTGCAAGGCTTGGCGCAAATCTTGCAACCGCACCGGCTTGTTGAGAAAGCCATCCATCCCTGCGGCCAAACACCGCTCGCGCATCCCGGCAAAGGCGTACGCGGTGAGGGCGATGATCCGCGGCTGCCGGATCTGATCACCGAGCGCGCGGATCTGGCGGGTCGCTTCTTCGCCGTCCATCTCTGGCATTTGCAGATCCATCAGCACCACGTCAAACGGATAGTGCTGAACGGCCTGCACTGCCTCGCGGCCATTCGCGACAATCGTGACGTGATGGCCCAAGACGCACAACAGATGCAGCGCTACTTGCTGATTGATCTCATTATCTTCAGCGACCAACACCTGTAACGAAGCGGAGAGTTCGGGCGTTGAAGTCTCCTCCGGCGCTGGGGCTGCCTCTGGTGCAGCAAACCACTGCACCGGCAGCCGCAAGGTAAACGTCGATCCTTGGCCCGGCTGGCTGGCCACACTCAGCTCACCACCCATCACATGTGCTAATTTGGCGCTAATGGCTAAGCCAAGACCAGCGCCACCCCGCCGCGCGCGTTCCACGTCAAGTTGGGTAAACGGCTGGAAGAGGCGCGGTAATTGCTCAGCGGCGATGCCGATCCCGGTATCACGCACAGCGATCGTCACCTGCGGACGATCGGGATTGGGATCAGCCATATCAACCTTGACTAACACGCTGCCTCGATCGGTAAACTTGATTGCATTACTGACAAGATTAATCAAGATCTGGCGCAAGCGCGTGCCGTCAGCCATCACCAACGATGGCAATGCCGGATCAATCGCGGCGTTAAACGCTAATCCCTTCCACTCGGCGTCACGACGGAACAGGGTTATCACTGCGTCAACAATTGCCCGCAAATCAACCGGTTCAGCGACAATCTCAAGCCGCCCCGCCTCCATTTTGGACAGATCAAGCACATTATTGACAATCGCGAGCAATGCCTCGCCGCCAACCCGGATTGTCAAGGCCAACGAGCGCTGCGTTTCCGGCAAGGCGCTGGTCAAGAGCAATTCGGCGCTGGCAATGACGGCATTGAGCGGCGTACGGATTTCATGGCTGATCGAGGCGAGGAAGGCGGAACGCGCTCGTTCAGCTTGTTCAGCCGCCTCTTTTGCGCGTAAGAGATCAACCGCGATTTGCCGTTCGACGGTACTATTGCGGCCCACGATCAAGCCGCCGATGATCTGACCCGGTGTAATCTCAACCGGTAACAGGGCCGTATCGAACACTTCACGGTTAAAGACATAGTCAATATGGTAGGGAGTGCCGGCCAACACCTCATAACACAGCGGCAACAGCTCAGAGCGGTGCGGTTCGGGCAAGATATCCGGCAACAATTGCCCCTCAAGCTGCGCAGTGTTAACGCCAAACCGGGTTAATTCCGCGCCGGCAACAAGGGTGAGGCGCAGATCGGTGTCGAACATCAATACGATCGTCCCCGGCAACAGATCGGCCAGCATACGGTAGCGCTGCTCGCTGGCGCGCAAGGCCAGCTCGGTCTCTTTACTGCGGGTGATGTCTTGGAAGGTGCCGCGCAGTTTGACAATCCGCCCTGCGTCCCAGACCGGCTGGCCAATCGAGCGGATCCAGCGCAAATTGCCGCGCGCAGTGCGGAAGGGCATTTCTAGATCCCATGGCTCGCCAGTGGCAAGACAATGTTGAAAGGCTTGATCGATCAGGTGATGAACCTCTGGCGGATAGAACCACAATGCCGCTTCCGGCGAAGGTGGCTCACCCACCGGTAACTCGTGGATAGCGAACATCTCTTCCGACCACACCATCTGCCGCGTCGTCAGATCGAATTCCCACCCACCGACACTCGCCATCTTGCCAACGGCGCGCAGCAACCGTTCGCGTTCGGCCAGCGCCTGTTCAACCGTGACTTGCGCAGTGACATCGGTCTGCAAGCCGACAAACGCGACCACCTGCTCGGTCTCATCCCGCACTGGACTGATCGCGAGTTGACTCCAAAAGGGTTGGCCATCTTTGCGATAATTGAGCAAGCGGGTATGGATCGGACGCGCAGCGGCGATCGCTTCGCGAATCCGCGCCACCACCGCCCAATCAGTCTGCGGCCCTTGCAAAAAGCGACAATTACGGCCAAGAATTTCGTCCGGCCCATAACCGGTGATGGCACTGAACGCCCGGTTGGCAAAGATAATGGGATAATCGGGTCCGGCATCGGTGACAACCATCCCGCTTGCCATTTCGTTAACCGCAGCTAGCAGAAAACGGTTTTGCTCGCGCAACCGGGCTAGTTCCGCCTGTAAATCAGCCATCTGTTGGAAGAGGTCGGCTGATTGGGTGGGTTCATCAAAGTGAGACTGCGTCACCGAGCGCTCCATGCTAAATCTCTAGCGATACCGATGGTGATCATCGGCAGGGCAACGACGTAATCACCACTAACCCCGCACCGTCGCTGCAACCAGCGACAAGGTGCGGTTGGTGCGTGCCCATCCCATATAATTCGTCAAGACGTACCGTCAAGAGACCTTATTCCATCATACCATTCTTAGCCTTGCTTTTATAGCGCAACTTCGCAGGTATAACGATTGGCTGCGTCTTAAATCATAGCAAAGGTGCGCAGACACCTCAATCATCGCAGAGCCTGCATGGAGGCGCATCGTTTCTGTATCACCCCCGGTGCGCATGAGCATACCTTAACCATCGCATAAACGGTTGGATTGGCAATGGTTGCGCCATAAATACTGCGAGGGCGACGCCAGCGTCGTCCTCATCACTATCATCGCTCTTCAGAGAGCAGTGTCTGTCAATGTAGAGACGCAGCTACCCGACGTCTCTACCAGCCTAGTTGCTGATGCCAGCTGATCCGCCGCCATGTGATCGAAACCCGCTTCTACCGATTCATACCGATCACGGGGCGACCATTCTTTCTCTTCCACGATCAGCTCAATCGTTTTGAGACGACGACCCTGTTCGGCATCGTAGCGATAACGCACGCAGACGAGGCGATCGCCATACATTGCCTGCAACTTCTTGGTTCCACGTTGGCCGGGTTTCAACTTCAGACGAGTGCGCATGAGTGGCTCCTACGAATGTCTGTAATGCCTGCTTTCTCGCACTATAACTGATGGGTCATACGAAATTGTTACCAAAACGTTAAAACGTACCAGAGCTAGCGGTGTGCTACTTGGCCAATCCTGTCAGATCAATATGGAGCGGCGGTTCGTTTTCGATCCGTTCGACCAGAACCGCCAAGGATCGCGGCTGAATGTGATACATCTGATCGGTCACCCGCAGCGGATCGTGCAGGTTGGGTTGGACGGTATCGATCACGACGTTCCATTCGGCATCGTCAGGCCAATCGGGCAAGATGAATGGCACCGCTTCATCACCGGCGTTAATCAGCACCAGTAACACATCATCGCGCATCGGTTCGCCCCGTTCGGTGCGATCGTCAATCACCGCCCCATTGAGCAAGAGACCAATACAACGCAGATCAGGTTGCTGCCACAACTCGGCGCTCACCTCTTGGCCATCAGGACTGAGCCACTCAACGTCGTACTCGGCATTGCCGAGACTGCCGGCGAAGAAATGGCGCCGGCGCAAGACTGGATGCGCGCGGCGGAAGGCGATCACGCGCTGGGTGAAGTCTAGCAGGAGTTTCGCCTCCGCATCAGGCTGCCAATCCACCCACGAAATCGGGTTGTCTTGACAGTAGGCGTTGTTGTTACCCTGCTGCGTGCGCCCGCGTTCGTCACCCGCCAAGAGCATTGGCGTGCCTTGCGATAAGAACAGGGTGGCGATGAAATTCATCATCTGGCGCAACCGCAACGCGCGGATGTCAGGATCAGCGGTTGGCCCCTCTACGCCGCAATTCCACGAGTTGTTATGGGTATCTCCATCACGGTTCGCTTCGCCGTTGGCCTCGTTGTGTTTCTCGTTGTAGGAAACGAGATCGCGCAGGGTGAAGCCATCGTGAGCGGTGACAAAGTTGATCGAGTGATAGGGCCGGCGACCGTTGTGCTGGTAGAGATCCATCGACCCCATAAAGCGCGAAGCGAACTCGGCGGCTTGCCCAGCATCGCCCTTCCAGAAGCGGCGAACCGTATCGCGGTAGCGGCCATTCCACTCGGCCCACGGTGACGGAAAACGCCCCACCCAATAGCCATCAAAACCGACATCCCACGGTTCGGCGATCAGTTTGACGCGCGCGAGCACCGGGTCTTGCCGCACCATGGCAAAGAAAGGACTTGGCTGATCCGAACCGGCGGGGCCACGGGCCAACGTGCGTGCCAAATCAAACCGGAACCCATCGACATGCATCTCGGTCACCCAGTAGCGCAATGAGTCGAGCACCATCTGCAAGGCGCGCTGGTTATTCATATTGAGGCTGTTGCCGGTGCCGGTATCGTCGAGGTAGTAACGCGGCTGATCGGGCACTAACCGGTAATACGACGCATTATCAATCCCGCGGAAACTCAGGGTGGGGCCGAGATGGTTGCCCTCGCCGGTATGGTTATAGACGACATCGATAATCACTTCGATCCCGGCGGCGTGCAACGCTTTGACCATGTGCTTAAACTCATTCACTTGCGCCTGCGGAGCACGCTGGCTGGCATAGCGCGGTTCCGGGCTAAAGTAGTTGATAGGCTGGTATCCCCAATAGTTGGTCAGGCCGCGATCGGCCAGAAACTGATCGGTAATGAAAGCCTGCACCGGCAAGAGTTCGACTGCCGTGACCCCTAACGCTTTGAGGTACGCGATGATCGAAGGCGAGGCAAGGCCGGCGTAGGTGCCGCGCAAGGCTTCCGGCACTTCCGGGTGCAGTTTGGTAAACCCCTTGACGTGCAGCTCGTAGATCACTGAGTCGGCCAACGGAATATCAGGTGGCCGATCATCACCCCAATCAAAGTGCGGATCGATCACGACTGAGCGAGGCACATACGGCGCACTATCGCGCTTGCCAATCGTCAGATCGCCGTAAGGGCTGTCAACGCGATAACCGTAGTTGGCCTTATCCCAACGCAATTCGCCATATAGGGCGCGCGCATAGGGATCGATCAGTAATTTATACGGATTGAACCGATGACCCTGTTGCGGCGTGTAAGGGCCATAGACCCGGTAGCCATAAAGCTGGCCGGGGCGCAAACCGGGAATATAGGCATGCCAGACATCATCGGTGCGTTCGGGAAGGATCACCCGCACCGCCTCACGCGGCGCAGTTGGGCTATCGAAGAGGCATAACTCAACCTGAGTGGCATAGGCCGAAAAGAGGGCGAAATTTACCCCCTCACCGTCCCACGTCGCGCCGAGTGGATACGGACGGCCCGGCCAGACATCGGTGATATGCATGATCACAACCTCCGTAAAACAAACAGGCAACGAGCAAGCCGGCCACCAACAGCCTCCTGCACGCTGCCTTGCGAAAGAACTGCGCGAGTGTGATTAGTCGTTCTCTTTCCGTTCCCTTGAACGGAAGACGATAACAATTGGCGTACCCTGAAACCCATACCGTTCGCGCAGCCGGTTTTCAAGGTAACGGGCATACGACCAATGCACCAACTCGCCGTCGTTAGCGAAAAAGAGAAAGACCGGCGGTTCGGTTTGCGGTTGTACTGCATAGTACAAACGCAAATGCGCGCCCTTCTTGACTGCCATCGGCGGTTGTTGCAACACCGCTTCTCGCAAAAAGGTATTCAACTCGCTGGTCGGCACCCGCTTCTGGCGTTGCGCATACACTTCACGGGCATAGTCGAGCAGATGGCTAACGCGCTGGCCGGTGAGCGCCGACACGAAGACGATTGGCGCATAATCGACGAACTTAAAGGCTTCGCGCACCCGCTCTTCAAATTCGTAGTACGTGTGCGAATCTTTGACGACCGCATCCCATTTGTTGACCACAAGGATGATGCCTTTGTTCGCTTCGACCACCATCCCGGCAATATGGGTGTCTTGGGCCGTAATACCTTCGGTCGCATCAATCAGCACCAGCGCCACATCGCACCGTTCGATCGCGCGCAGCGTGCGCAGGACGCTATACTTCTCGATCCCGCGTTCGATCTTGCCGGCGCGACGAATGCCGGCGGTGTCAATCAGCGTGATCGGCTCGCCGTGATAGGTGATCGTAGTGTCAATCGGATCGCGGGTAGTGCCGGGGATGGGGCTGACCACACTGCGCTCTTGGCCAAGCAACCGGTTGAGCAGCGAGGACTTGCCGACGTTGGGCCGGCCCACAATCGCCACCCGCAGATGGCGCTCCTCCGCTTGATCAAACGTCTGCGGCGGGAAATGCTCGGTCAGCCGGTCGAGCACATCGCCGGTGCCTAAGCCGTGAAAGGCGCTCATCGGGATTGGATCGCCGAGATTGAGCGCATAAAACTCAACCGCATCGAGCATACGCTCTTGGCTATCGCACTTATTCACGGCCAACACCACCGGTTTGGCGGTGGTGCGCAAAATATCGGCAACTTCAGCATCAGCCGCGGTCAGACCATCACGGCCATCAACCATAAAAATGATGGCGTCGGCCTCGGCGATCGCGTGTTCGGCTTGCGCGCGCGTGCGGCGATTGATCTCTGCTTCAGGCAGCGTTGGATCGTCATCGCCAAACAGAATGCCGGCGGTATCGACCACCGTAAACTCACGCCCGTTCCAAAAGGTATCGCCGTACAAGCGGTCACGGGTCGTACCGGGAATATCTTCAATGATCGCGCGCCGCTCGCCGATCAAGCGGTTGAAGAAGGTTGATTTACCAACATTCGGGCGGCCCACGATGGCCACAATCGGTTTTGTCATAACTCCTCCCGGACGCCGAACGTCATGCGTCCTCTGGGTTCTATTATAGTAGGTATTGGGCGCAGGCTGGCAGCAGGTTGCGGTTGAGCAGGGCGGTTATGTTTTTTACCGCAGCGATCGCGGAGGTCACAGAGGATGATCAGCATTTTTCACCCCTTTGCGCCCTTTGCGGTGATCATCTGCTGCGGCTTGGCCCCCTTTGCGCATAAGCCGGACGGCCCCTCCCTACGCCCTGCGCTGGGGGGAGGTGGACAACTCTGCCCCCAGCGGGGCTGAGGGACGGACAGAACGTTTGTTTGAGCACAACGATTGATCGCAGTGCGATGCCTCAAAAGCTGGTTCTGCGCTTCCCATCACCCCTCCCCCAGCGGGGGAGGGGCAAGGGGTGGGGGCATCAGCCCGCGCAGCGGGCTTCGTAACCATAGCCCGGCCCTTTAGGGCCGGGTACCGGACAGATGTTCTGTCCGCCCCTCACCCCGGAGTGGGAGGGCTGGGGTGGAGGCCTATCGACCGCCGAGGGCGCAGCGGTCGATAATCATTTCTGACCACGTTACGCCCCGCGCGTCGTTGCGTTGATCATCCTCTGCGTTTCTGCGCGTCTTTGTTAGACGGTCTCGGTGGAGCAACAAAGAGTTGCGCCACTTCAGATACACTTAGCAATGACAGCAAAGGTGTGGCATAGAGGCTATCGCGCTGTGTGGAGAGGACATCTCATGATTGACGCACTCCTCGGCATTCTGCTCTTCCAACTGATCGGCGAAGTGGTAAGCCGCGGCCTCAACCTGCCGGTGCCCGGGCCGGTGGTCGGCATGCTGCTGCTCTTTGCCATCTTGCGCTGGCGCGGCGGGCCGCCCGAAGCGCTCAGCAATACGGCCCACGGCATTTTAGCCAACCTCCCGCTCCTGTTTGTGCCGGCAGGCGTGGGGGGTGATGGTTCACCTGCCCTTGCTGGCCCGCGAAGGAGCGCCTTTGTTGGCGGCAATTGTGGTTTCGACGTCAATAACGTTACTGATAACCGGTCTCACCGTCCACTGGCTGCGCCGGAGAAAGTGATGGCACACGATGGATGATCGCATTTTCTCGATCTGGGTCTACCTTGCCCAAACGCCATTGCTCTGGTTAACGGCGACCATCGCCGTCTATCGGGCAATGACACTGATCAGCCGCCGGTTTGGTTCGCCGCCGCTACTCAATCCGGTGCTGCTCTCGATTATCGCGCTGGTCAGTATTTTGCTGCTGACCGGCACCCCTTACGCTACCTATTTCGACGGCGCGCAATTTGTGCATTTTCTGTTGGGACCAGCAACGGTGGCGCTGGCCATTCCATTGTATGAGTCAGAGCGCACGTTGCGCCGCATCTTCTGGCCGGCGTTAGCCGGTCTCGTCGTTGGTTCGGCGACCGGCATCACAGCGGCGGTGCTTGCCGGGAGACTGGTGGGGCTTTCCGAGCAAACATTACGCTCGCTGGCGCCGAAATCGATCACCACCCCGATCGCGATGGGCATCGCCGAGCAATTAGGCGGCCTGCCGTCGCTAACGGCAGTGATCGTGATCGTTACCGGCATGATGGGGGCGCTGTTTGGCTGGGAGTTACTCGGCCTCGTTGGCGTGCGCGACGACAGCGAGCGCGGCTTTGCGCTGGGGTTGGCTTCGCACGGCCTTGGCACCGCGCGCTCGTTGCAATTCAGCAGCGAGGCCGGCGCGCTGGCTGGTCTCGCGATGGGATTAAACGGCGCAATGACCTCACTGCTCGCGCCGTTGCTGGCGCGCTGGCTGGGTTTATAAGGGTAAGACGGACGAACGGCAGCATGCACCCTGATGCAGCGAGCTGGCGCTCACCGGCATGTTGGCGGCGAAGTGGCGGCAGGTTTGAACCCTGCCGCTACAGGCGCTCCATCGTGCCGTCGGGCAACCAACGGATGCGCACGCCGTTAATCTCCGTCCAACTCTCTAAATCTTCTTCCTCTTCCTCCTGCGGGACGAGCACCGGGCCACGATCCTGCGACCAGAGGATCAGTTCGTCAATTGTATACCAGCCGGCACGGTAATGCACCTGATCGGCCGGGTTCAGCCAGAAGCGAATCTGGCCATCCATCCATTGCCAACGCTCAAGCGAGCGCCACTCCTTGCCCTGATCGCTCAGGACGACCTTGACCTCCTCCAACATGCGCAACAGTTCGGGCAGCGAACGCGGCGTACCGTAGCGCAGTTGCAGCAGGCGCTGGTTAATCGCGTCCCGCAGTCGTTCGAGCTCAGGTATGCTCAAACGGTCTAGATCGAAGTCAGTCACTGCGGCTTCCTTTCCCGAGTGTCGATCCGGTATGTGCCCCTTGGCACGGGACCGGCCCGCTTCGACACCCCTAAACAGAGTCCATGAGAGTGGGAGCGCGCACTGCGGTGTGCGTTGATCGCCTGCCTGTCCCCCACATGTATGATACCCCAATTTTGTTACAAGATCCTTTCCATGTGGGGGGGCCGCAGCGATTTTTGTTCCTGCAATAATAACGCAAATCGGCGCGGCAGAGTTGCAGGTTTCACCACTGCGAGCTTACATTTCAGTCATTTCTCAGGTTGGGTGGCGAGTTCGAGCGCGTTGAGCAACCGCATCGCTTCATCAGCGCTTGTGCCGCACATCTCAGGGTGCGGTCGCAGCCGGACGCACACTGCCGGACGTTCTGGTTTGCCGTACAGCGCGCAGCGATTGTCTGCCGTTAACTGGACACAGCGCACTCCCGCCGGTTTGCCATGCGGCATACCCGGGATCGGTGACGAGATCGAAGGAGCGATGCAACAGGCGCCGCACCCAACCCGACATTCCATCGCATGCTCCCCTCAGCCAGAGCGTATCGTTTCAGGGCAAGAATGTCACCCCTCCGCGATCCGTTCGATCCGGAACCCGCTGATCTCACGCCCGCGCGCTGCCCAACGCCGGTGATAGTGCGACTCAAAGACGGCCAACTCGCTTGGCGAGGCCGGTCGCGCGCGTAACGCCGGGAAATTGGACAGCAGCTCTTGCATCAGTGCGAACAGGTCGGGGTGGTCGGTAAGAAAGCTGAGATAGCCGCTGGGTACAAGCGCGCGGGCAGCGCATGCCAGCATCTGCGGCGAGACGAGCAACTGGTTCCGTTGCCGGTTGCGCAGCAGTGGTGGCGGGAAATGGAGAATGATCGTTGCCAACGCCGCATCAGGAATGCGCTGGTAGAGCAGCCGCGCATCGGCGTGAAGAAAGAGAATATTGGCGAGATTCAGCATCGTGGCCCGTTCCACCGCCCGGTAGAGCGGTTTGGCCACAATATCGACGCCAACGAAACACGCGTCCGGCTGCGCTGCCGCCAGTGCGCACAGATACTCGCCGGTAGCGCACCCGAACTCAAGCGTCAACGGTGCGCTGCGCCCAAACAAGCCTTCGGCGCTCAGCGGCGGAAAGCGTTCCGGCGTATGGTACAGCGCGTGCGCCGGCCACGAACGATAATACCGCTCCGCCAACTCTGGCGGCGGCGCAGTGACTTTTAACCGAGCAGGATAACGACCGCGACCCATAGGTGATTGGCAGATAGCAAACTGCGCAGGCGTATATGAAATATACGCTTCCAATACGCAGTTTACCTTCACATCATAGCTGATCTTGCAAACGCAACAAGGCGAGCGCTATGACAGTCGCCCACGCCAACACTTTAAACTCACCGGCAGCCAATGCCTGCCGCACTTCATCCACCGTCAGCAAAACCAATTCCTGCGCTTCGAGATCATCGCTCTCACCCTTGCCGACAAAGGTCGCTCCCCAAGCAAGGTAGAGATGGGCCACACCAGCGCCGCGGTTGCCATCAACGGTATAACGGCCCAGATGTTCCCACTCAGATGCAGCATAGCCGCTCTCTTCACGCAATTCGCGCTGCGCCGCCAGCAACGGATCCTCACCCGGTTCGAGATAACCTCCCACTGGCGCCAGCGACAATCCCTCGACAGCATACTTCTCTTGGCGGAAGAGCACAAAGCGATGGTCGGCAGTGATAGCCGCCACATTCACATATTCCGGCGTCATCACCCATTGCCAATTCGGGATCTCACGGCCATCGGGCAACACCACATGATGCCGCTCAACGGTGAGAAACGGCGGATGATGGAGCAAGACTTCTCGTTCGCGCACATGCCACGCCGGCATAAAGCTATCCATCTCTTTCATGTAGACGAGGTATCAACAACTGGGTGACAGTCCCGCCAGCCGGATCGGCCATGATCCGCAGATGGCCGTGGTGAACGCGCGCCGTCTGGCGGGCAATGGCTAGCTCGATCGTATGGGCGCGCTGCGTTTGGGCTGAGACGGTTTGCAGATCGGTATTGGGTGGCAGACCGGGATCGGCGATCTCGATCCAAACGAAGCGTTCATCGGCGCCGCTGGTCACGCGAATCACCCCACCATGCGGCACTGCCTGCACTGAGGCAGCGATCAGATGGATCAACGCGGTATGCAGCAAGCTCGCTTCGCCGGCAGCCAGCGGCTGTTCAGCGATCTCAGCAATAAGCGCGATATTGTCACGCCGTAGTATGTCACGTTCGGCGATCGTGACCGCCGCGCGCGCAATCGCGGCCAAATCCACCGGCTGGGCCGGCAATTGCTCAAGTTGCGCGAAGCGTTGCAACCGGCGCGCACTAGCCGCGCCAATCTCGGCCGCGCTCTCGATCATCCACAAATCGGCGACTTGATCCCCGACCACATCAAGTTCGAGCAATTGCGCGCGTCCTAAAATGACCGTCAAGAGATTATTGATATCGTGGGCAATGCCTGCTGCCGCCAAACCGAGCACCCGTGCTTGCTGGATGGCCGGATGGGTGACAGCTAACGCCAGCTCGATAAATGCGGCCTCATCGGGCCAGAGCGGGCGTGAGCGGCCAATGATGTTCAGCGCGTCTCTGGTCAATGCCTGCGCATCAGTCGCCGGTTGGAAGGTAAGACCAAGACATGCCTTGAACACCTCAGCCAGCAACGCGCTGCGCTCTTCGCCGGCAGCGTAGCGGGCCTTGATCTGCAAGAGCATGGATTGCCAAATCACCTGTCGCGCTGCGCACCGCCGGGTATAGATGACATCAACCCATGGCGCCAGTTGATCGAGCAACGCTGGCGCGACCGGCGTCGCATCCGGCACAACGAGGCCGCCACACACGCTGCCGCGCGCAATCAGCGGTTCCCAGCACCCGTCCATCCCCACCCATTCGCCTAACACTGGCAGCTCTGCTAGCGCCGTCCGGCTCGCCGGCAATAGCCAGATCGGCGCCGGACGCGCCGCCCCACCTGCTACCGGCCATGCCACCGGCCCGATGATCAACCACGTGGGTGGGGGCAACCATTGGGCGAGCACGCCACACAATCCCCGTTCAGTCACCGTCAGCGGCGAGAACTGGCTCAAGGCGATATACGGCTCAGTGACTGAAAGGTGAGCATCGTGCGTCATATAGGCAGCTTCATCAGCCTCATCATTCGCTGCGGCTGAGCGCCATGCCGCGCAAGCCGCGCAACCGCTGCACGACAAAGACCACAGCGGCAATCGCCAACACCACCAGCACCAGTTTCTGGTACTGGTCAACAATCTCGATCACGAATTCCCAGTTGGCGCCCAAGATCACGCCGCCAATGGTGAGCAGCGACGTCCAGATGGTCGAACCGATCGTGGTGAAGAGCAAAAACCGCCCCATCGGCATGCGGTTCATCCCTGCCGGTAGCGAGATCAAGCTGCGAATGATCGGGATCACGCGCCCGCCGAGCACGATCACATCGCCGTGGGTGGTGAAGGCATGCAGCGCCTTATCAAGATCCTGCTCAGACAGCAGGAAGAACCGGCCATAATTGCGGAAGAAGGGCCGCACGAGCGGCTCGCCGGCCAGCATCCCGATATAGTAGAGCACAATCGCGCCTAAGACTGAACCGAGCGTGCCGGCGCCAATCGCCAAAAAGAGATTCATCTCGCCGCGCCCGACCAAGAAGCCGGCGAAGGGCATGACTAATTCAGAGGGGATTGGGGGGAAGAGGTTTTCGGCTAGCATCACCAGCGTAATGCCGGGATAGCCGATGGCCATGATAATGCTTTCAATCCAAAGGCCAAGCTGTTCGAGGATGCGACCCATGCAGACGTTCTCCGTATGGCTGTGTGCTAGTGCGCCAAGCTGCGCTTCAGGTATGGTAGAGGATCGCTGGGCCGGCGTCAAGTAGGAAACGAGGCAAAGACGCAGAGGGGGCAAAGGCGCAGAGGGTTTTTGGGTTGCCCCCACCCCCAACCCCTCCCTCGCTAGGGGAGGGGCGGCCCTCACCCCCAGCCCCTCTCCCGCGCTAGCGCGGGAGAGGGGCGCTGCTGTCTCTCGCGTTCCTACGCCTTTCCCGCAAACCACGCAGCTCCCCCTCTCCCGCCGAAAGGTGGGAGAGGGGGCCGGGGGGTCTTTCGGGGGTAGGTTTTTGAGGTGAGCCAGCCTACCTCGTATCATGGTATGGAGAGAGCAATTCCACCATGATTCG
>NZ_LWQS01000124.1 GCF_001650695.1 Chloroflexus islandicus | reverse complement strand
CGGGCCAATCAGTACGAAGACCGCGGCTTGCCCCTCACCGCGTGGCTGTTCCACCTCGCCCGCGATCAGGCCGCCAGTGTCCTGCGCCGTGACCGGCGGTTTGCTCCGCTCGAAGACGGTGACAGTGAGCACGACGGCGATCCCGAAGCCCTGCTCGCCCACCAGTGGGACTGGGAGCATCTCCAGCAGGTGTTCACCGCTCTGCCCGACCACTATCGGCAGGTGCTCTGGCTCCGCTTCGGCTACGCCCTATCGCTGGAAGACACCGCCCAACAACTCGGTTGCACCGTCTCTGCCACGAAAGCGCTCCAGCACCGGGCAATGACCCTTGCCCGCAAACTGGTGCGCGAGCAGCCTGAGCTGCTCCCCAACCCACGGCGGACGTACACCCCGCCGATGGCGTGAGAGCAGGGAGTGGGGAATAGGGAATGGGGAGATAGGGGGTAGGGAGGGGAACACGGTTCGGTACCTCTTCCACCCCCTGTTTCCAACGATTCAAGGGTGGACAGACCGCATGCGCGCAGATGGGATTAAAGGCAGTGCGCTGTGTGGTTCACCCTCATCCCCACCGCATTAGCGGGAAAGGGGGGGCGGAGAACCGAGTGTTGAGGCATCGCACAACGTTAACGGTTGTGTGTACCTCAAGGTTCTGTCTGCCCCGCAACTAGCGAGCACAGGAGACACGCGCTCAGGCATGCGCTCCGCTGAAGCGGGAGCTTGCTTCGGTCGGGCGGCCCCGTGCTGCGCTGGGGCCGCCGCTTCCTCGCAATGACATCAGGCGCTCATGGTCAGTGCAAGCCGCGCGCAGGGGCAGGGTGGTGCTCGGCCCGCACGCGGCGCAGCGATCTCCCGCGAGCATGGCAGGCCCGGCCCTGAAGGGCCGGGCTAGGAGTACGAAGCCCGCTGCGCGGGCTGATCACCCTCACCC
>NZ_LWQS01000123.1 GCF_001650695.1 Chloroflexus islandicus | reverse complement strand
TTTTTGTGTCTTTTGTGTCTTTTTGTGGCTATTCCCCCTTGTGTGTCTTTTTGTGGCTATCCCCCCTTCGCTCGCCGGGCGTTGAGTTCGAGCAGGCGGGCGAGGATTTCATCGCGCACGGGGTCGGGCCAGCGGTAGCGGTACGGCTTCTTGCGCCGGCCCCACGTCGCTTCGTCAATTTCGTAATCGAGCACGAAGTCGCACGCCAGCGGCAGCAGATCGTCCCACCCGTAGGCCTTCAGCACCGCCGCGTCCATCGCCGCGTGCAGCTCGCGCAAGCGCACAATCGCCGGGTCATCCTCGTCGGGGTCGTGGAAGCGGTTGTAGAGCGCGGTCAAGCCCTCGTTGCGCTGCGCCATCAACCCCGCCCGATACTCGTAGTACGCTTTGCCCGCCGCCTCCAGCGCCGCGTCTGTCTCCCATCCCGCCGGGAACGGGTAGGTCTCGAAGCAGTCGGACGGGGTGTAGCGCAACCGATCTTCGAGCGACGAGGCGAAGAACCGGGCCCAGACTTCGTGCGGACGGGCTTGCAGGGCGCAAAACGCCGCGTAGGTCTCGAAGGGGAAGATGACCAATGACTCGGCGTAGACCATCCGCGCCGGCAGAAAGGTCACGGCCAAGTGCTGGCTCACCCGCGAGAGTGCCAACACCTGTGAAAGCGGGGCGATGGCGGCGTTGAGTGCAGGTCGGGTTCTACCAAATTGCCACCATGTCTTTTTGAGCCGTTGTCCATCAGCAGTATTTCTGAGCGCCATCCGCTCCGGCTTGACCTTGCGCTCAACAATCGCCATCAGCTCCGGCCAGCGCGCCCGGCACTCAGCCTCGGTGCGCTCGCCGAAGTGGATCACGTAGCGGTGGTGGGCGTGGGCCGGATGGCTGTTCAGCTCTTCGCCGCCGATGTAGGGGAAGATCACCTCCCGGCAGGCCGGGTTGGCCGCGATCAGCCGCTCCA
>NZ_LWQS01000122.1 GCF_001650695.1 Chloroflexus islandicus | reverse complement strand
GTCACCACCTTCACCCCCGCCGCCTGCGCCGCTTGCGCCGCCGCCGCAATCTGGTCGCCGGCGTTGTTCGAGAGCATGACCGCCTTTACGCCCTGCGTCGCCGCGTTGGTCAGCGTCTCGATCTGCCCCGCCACCGAGTTCTCAGCCGTCGGGCCGGTGAAGATCAACTGGCCGGGATTGCCCAGCTCAGCGTGGGCCTCTTTCGCACCGTCGTGCGCCTGATCAAAGACGGCAATGCCGAGGAACTTGGGCAACAGGATCATGTCAGCGCGCTGGCCGGCTTGCAGGGTAATCGGTTCGCGCACCGTGCCGCTCGGCGCTTCGACCTCTTGCAGAATGTTCTCAGCGGTGTAGACGGTAAACGGCCCCATCAGCACGCGCAACCCGTTGGGCCGGGTGGGATCTTTCTCGATCGTGTACGTCCCCATCCGCCCGGCATTGAACCGCTCGCCCTCGACGCCTTGCAACGCACCCGAAGCCAGCAGATAGGTGAGATGATAGGTCAGGTAGCCGAGGTCTTTGAAGCTCCACAGCGCAAACTGCGGCGCGCACCCGCTCAAGGTGTAGCTGACCATCTCGGACGGCAAGCCCAAGCCCGACACCTTCACCTTGTCGCACAACCCTTCGTCGGTCATCGCCTTGGCCGCCGCCGCAATCCCCACTGTCGTCGGCGCCATAATCAGCTTCAGGTTCGGGTACTTATCCACCAGCGCCAGCGCCTGATTGTAGCTCTCTTCCGACTGGTCGTTGCCGTACACTGTATCCACCAGCTTCAGATTGGCGTACTTCGGCTCGGCCAGCACCTGCTTCATTGATGCGATCCACGCATTCTGGTTCGCCGCGTCGGGCGAGGCCGACAAGATCGCAAATTCACCACCCTGCGGGCCAAGGATCGACAGCGCCATATCCGCCATCACCCGGCCCGTCTCGTTGAAGTCAACCTGCGCCACGAACAC
>NZ_LWQS01000121.1 GCF_001650695.1 Chloroflexus islandicus | reverse complement strand
GCGGTCGCCCGCCATGCACCCGCCACGCCGCCACCAGCGCCTCGCCTACCTGCCGGCAGGCCTCGACCAAAAACGCCCCCGACCCCATCGCCGGGTCGCACACCGCCAACCCTAAAAGCTGCTCCGGACGCGGCGGCGCGCCATCGGCGCCGCGCAACCGCGCCAACACCGGCGCCAGCGTCTCGCGCACGATCGGCTCGCTCAACGCCCGCGGCGTGTAGTGCGACCCCGACCGCCGCCGCTCGGCGCTCGGCTGCAACACCAGCGCTCCCGCCGGCGCAATGTCCGGCGTGGCCCGCTCGTCCACCACCGGTCGCAACGCCGCGTGCAGGTCGGCAAGGCTCCGCGCCGCCTTCACCCCCTCCAGCACCCCCTTCGGCAGCTCGCGCCCGGTCTGCTCGCGCAACCACTGCCCCCGCGCACCCGGCGGGCAAGCCAGCAGCGCGGCAAGGTCGATCGGGGCCGGCGCGCCGCTCCGCTGCTCGGCCTTGATCGCTAGCGTCGGGCCGGTCGCCACTGCCAGCCGGAAGCCCATCATCGTCTCGTACACCGCCCCAATCTGCTCGACATCGAGCGCCCGGTACGACAACCGCTCGCCGTCGAGGATCAGCAGCTTCTCCAGCACCTGATAGACCGCCCCGTCGGGAATGCGCGGGACGGCGATCCGCTGCCCGTGCTGGCGGACGCTGCCCAGCGGGCGGCCTTCGAGGAACGGGAAGCGGTCGGGGTCGAACAGCACGCCGGCCCGCCGCGGCAACCCCAGCTCCGGCGCGCCGTCGTGCAGCAGCCGGAACAGCACCAGCAGCCGCGCCCACGCCCCGTAGCGGTGGTGCATCGTATCGGGATACAGCGCGGCATCGGCCCGCAACTGCTCGTACAAACTCGCCAGCGCGTACTGCTGCTCCCAGACCGCATCGGTGGGCAACAAGCCGCGCTCCTCGGCGTAGAGCAAGAAAATCAGGCGCAGCAT
>NZ_LWQS01000120.1 GCF_001650695.1 Chloroflexus islandicus | reverse complement strand
CTTTTGCGTCTTTTTGCGGCTATTCCTTTCCCTAGGAGCGGGGCTGGGGGTGAGGGCCAGCAGCCCGCGCCGCGGGCTTCGTAACCCCAGCCCGGCCCTTCAGGGCCGGGTTCTGGGACAGTACACGTGATCGAATCCCAACCGTTGACCGCCGTGCAATGCCTCAACGCCCAGCTCTTCGCTCCCCTCTCCCGCGCTAGTGGGAGCGGGGCTGGGGGTGAGGGCAGCAGCCCGCGCAGCGGGCTTCGTAACCCCAGCCCGGCCCTTCAGGGCCGGGTTCTGGACAGATGTGCTGTGCAATGCCTCAACGCCCGGCTCGCCGCGCCCCTCTCCCGCGCTAGTGGGAGCGGGGCTGGGGGTGAGGACCAGCAGCGCCGCGGGTTTCGTAACCCTCGCCCGGCCCTGAAGGGCCGGGTTCTGGGACAGTACATGTGATCGAATCCCAACCGTTGACCGCCGTGCGATGCCTCAACGCCCGGCTCGCCGCGCCCCTCTCCCGCGCCAGTGGGAGCGGGGCTGGGGGTGAGGGCAGCAGCCCGCGCAGCGGGCTTCGTAACCCCAGCCCGGCCCTTCAGGGCCGGGTTCTGGACAGATGTGCTGTGCAATGCCTCAACGCCCGGCTCGCCGCGCCCCTCTCCCGCGCTAGTGGGAGCGGGGCTGGGGGTGAGGGCAGCAGCCCGCGCAGCGGGCTTCGTAACCCCAGCCCGGCCCTTCAGGGCCGGGTTCTGGGACAGTACATGTGATCGAATCCCAACCGTTGACCGCCGTGCAATGCCTCAACGCCCGGCTCTTCGCTCCCCTCTCCCGCGCTAGTGGGAGCGGGGCTGGGGTGAGGGCCAGCAGCCCGCGCAGCGGGCTTCGTAACCCCAGCCCGGCCCTTCAGGGCCGGGTTCTGGGACAGCACATGTGGTCGAACCCAACCGTTGACCGCTGTGCAATACCTCAACGCCCGGCTCTCCGCTCCCCGCTCCCACTGGCGTGGGAGCGGGGCTGGGGGTGAGGATCCACCAGCGTATCGCAAAGTCATCAATCATATCTGCGCTCATGTGTTCTGTCCTCCCTTGAACCCGCTGAGGGAGGTGATAGCTACC
>NZ_LWQS01000119.1 GCF_001650695.1 Chloroflexus islandicus | reverse complement strand
TAATCAAGGATCTTGGTCACGACGCCGGCGCCGACGGTGCGGCCACCCTCGCGGATGGCGAAGCGGAGACCCTCTTCGATCGCCACCGGCACGATCAGCTCGATCGTCATCACCACGTTATCGCCCGGCATCACCATCTCCATCCCCGCCGGCAGGCTAATCGCCCCCGTCACGTCGGTCGTGCGGATGTAGAACTGCGGCCGGTAGCCGGGGAAGAACGGCGTGTGCCGCCCACCCTCTTCCTTCTTCAACACGTAGACCTGCGCCTCAAACTTCTTGTGCGGCTTGATGCTCCCCGGCGCGCACAGCACCTGCCCGCGCTCGACGTCGGTGCGCTCAATGCCGCGCAACAGACAGCCGACGTTGTCACCGGCGATGCCCTCATCGAGCGTCTTCTGGAACATCTCCACGCCGGTCACCACCGTCCGCCGCGGCGCTTCGTCGGTCATACCGACGATTTCGACCGTGTCACCCACCTTCACCTTGCCGCGCTCGATGCGGCCCGTCACCACCGTCCCGCGGCCCTTGATGCCGAACACGTCTTCGATCGGCATCAGGAACGGCTGGTCAACCGCCCGCTGCGGCGTCGGGATGTACTCATCGACCGCGTTCATCAGCTCAAGGATGCAGGCGTACTCGGGCGCGTTGATATCCTTGCTCGGGCTCTCCAGCGCATTGCGCGCGCTGCCGCGGATAATCGGAATCTCATCGCCGGGGAAGCCGTACTTGCTCAGCAGCTCGCGCAGCTCCAGTTCGACCAGCTCCAGCAGCTCCGGGTCGTCCATCATATCAACCTTGTTGAGGAAGACGACGATCGCCGGCACCTGCACTTGGCGGGCGAGCAGGATGTGCTCGCGGGTCTGCGGCATCGGGCCATCGGGCGCGCTGACCACGAGGATCGCCCCGTCCATCTGAGCCGCGCCGGTAATCATATTCTTGATGTAGTCAGCGTGGCCGGGGCAGTCCACGTGGGCGTAGTGGCGCTTGTCGGTCTGATACTCGACGTGGCGGATGGCGATGGTAATGCCACGGGCACGCTCTTCGGGCGCGTTGTCGATCTGGTCGTACGCCATAAACTGGGCAGCGCCCTTGAGCGAGAGCACCTTGGTGATCGCCGCCGTCAGCGTCGTCTTGCCGTGGTCGACGTGGCCGATGGTGCCGACGTTAATATGCGGTTTCGTCCGCTCGAATTTCTGCTTGGCCAT
>NZ_LWQS01000118.1 GCF_001650695.1 Chloroflexus islandicus | reverse complement strand
AACCCGCAGCTTCGGCGCATCGCTTTGCCCCGTTACAGCCTCGGCGCAGCGCTGCTTGACCAGTGAGCTGTTACGCACTCTTTCAAGGATGGCTGCTTCTAAGCCAACCTCCTGGTTGTCTAAGCGGCGCCACAACCTTTCCCACTCAGCGATGACTTGGGGGCCTTAGCTGGCGGTCTGGGTTGTTTCCCTCTCGACGACGGATATTCGCACCCGCCGTCTCACTCGCGGCGCGCACGCGCGGCATTCGCAGTTTGCCGTCGCTTGGTAAGCGGTGAAGCCCCCGCACAACAACAGTGCTCTACCTCCGCGCGTGCCTAGCCCGCGGCTGTACCTCAATACATTTCGGGGAGAACCAGCTATCTCCGTGTTCGATTGGCATTTCACCCCTACCCACAGCTCATCCGAGCCTTTTGCAACAGACACCGGTGCGGCCCTCCACGTCCTGTTAGGGACGCTTCAGCCTGGCCATGGGTAGCTCACACGGTTTCGGGTCTATCCCCAGCGACGTCCGCCCTCTTCAGGCTCGCTTTCACTCCGGCTCCGGCTGGGACTGCCTTAACCGCGCCACTGAGGATAACTCGCCGGATCATACTCCAAAAGGCACGCGGTCACCGGACACGCCGGCTCCCACGGCATGGAAGCACACGATTTCAGGGTCTGTTTCACTCCCCTCACCGGGGTACTTTTCACCGTTCCCTCACGGTACTGTGCGCTATCGGTCACTGCGTGTAGCTCGCCTTGGACAGTGGTCTGCCCAGCTTCAGTCCGGGTTCTTCGTGCCCGGACCTACTCAGGAGCTGGCTACCGACCTGAGGTCGCCGGCTACGCGACTCTCACGCTCTACGGTGCAGGGTTCCACACTGCTTCGCCTCACAACGGTCGGTCGGCGCCGGGTCGCCAACCCCGGCCTGCCAGTCCTTCAACCCCGTGGCCGCAACGCTTGGCGGCTTGACACGGCCACGGTTTAGGCCTCGCCCGGTTCGCTCGCCGCTACTACGGGCGTCGTTCGCTCTTCCTCCGGCTACTGAGATGTTTCAGTTGGCCGGGTTCCCGCTCCACGAAGGAGCGCCACCTGACGGTGGC
Source organism: Chloroflexus islandicus (assembly GCF_001650695.1). Taxonomy (GTDB): domain Bacteria; phylum Chloroflexota; class Chloroflexia; order Chloroflexales; family Chloroflexaceae; genus Chloroflexus; species Chloroflexus islandicus. The sequence goes on along the minus strand of NZ_LWQS01000118.1, from coordinate 195 downwards.
GGGTTGCCCCATTCGGAGACCTCCGGATCACAGCCTGCACGCGGCTCCCCGGAGCATATCGGTGCCGTGCCCCGTCCTTCGTCGGCACGCAGCGCCATGGCATCCATCGTGTGCTCATCATGTCTTCCCTCCGTCGTGGCCAAGGCGGCCCGACGGAGCCATCGGCTGCGGTGGACGGCAGCCCGATGGTGAGAC
>NZ_LWQS01000117.1 GCF_001650695.1 Chloroflexus islandicus | reverse complement strand
GGGGGGGGGGGGGGGGGGGTTTTGGGGGGGGGGCGGGGGGGGGGGGGGGGGGGGGGGGGGGGGGGGGGGGGGGGGGGCGGGGGGGGCGCCCGCCGCTAGCAGCCGACGAGGACGAGGTGATCGTGGCCCGGCGGCTGGTGGCGCAGCGCTGCCTGTACGGGGTGGACAAGAACCCGGTAGCGGTGGATTTGGCGAAGGTGTCGCTGTGGCTGGCGACGCTGGCGAAGACGCAGCCGTTCACGTTTCTCGACCACGCGCTGCGCCACGGCGATTCGCTGGTGGGGCTGGCGCAGGCGCAGATCGAGGCCTTTCACTGGCAGGCGGGGGGCCGGCAAGCGGCGCTGGAGACGGCGGCGATCCGGCAGCGGCTGGCGAAGGTGGCGGAGCTGCGGGCGCAGATCCGGCAGGCGGACGGGCGGCTGAGCGACGCGGCGCTGCACGCGCTCTGGCGGGAGGCGCAGGCCGAGCTGGCGCAGGTGCGGGAGTACGGCGATCTGGTGGCGCTGGCGTTCTTTGCCGGCAGCACGCCGAAAGAGCGGGAAGCGCGGCGGAAGGAGTACGCGCTGGCGGTGTTCGACGAGGAGCGGCTGGCGGCGCTGCGCGACGAGCTGGCGGCGCGGCGGCACGGCGAACTGGCGCTGGCGCCGTTCCACTGGGAGATCGAGTTCCCGGAGGTGTTCCAGCGCGAGCGGGGTGGGTTTGACGTGATCGTCGGCAACCCGCCGTTTGCGGGCAAGAACACGCTGATTGCGGGCAACCCGCCGGGCTATCTCGACTGGTTGCAGCAGCTTCACGAGAGCAGCCACGGCAACGCCGATCTGGTGGCGCACTTCTTCCGGCGGGCGTTCGATCTGTTGCGCGACGGCGGGGCGCTAGGGTTGATCGCGACCAACACCATCGCCCAAGGCGACACCCGCGCGACCGGGTTGCGCTGGATCTGCACCCACGGCGGTGAGATCTACGCGGCGCGGCGGCGGGTGCCGTGGCCGGGGCAGGCGGCGGTGATTGTGAGCGTAGTGCATCTGGTTAAAGGCCGGTACGAAGGGGTGAAATGCCTCGACGGGCGGCACGTCGAGCAGATCACGGCCTTCCTGTTCCACCGCGGCGGCCACGACGACCCGGTGCGGCTGGCCGAGAACGCGGGCAAGAGCTTCATCGGCAGCTACGTCTTGGGGATGGGGTTCACCTTTGATGACACCGATACCAAAGGGGTGGCGACGCCGCTGGCCGAGCTGGAGCGGCTGATCGCGGCCAACCCGGCCTGCCGGGAGGTGATCTTCCCCTACATCGGCGGCGAAGAGCTGAACAGC
>NZ_LWQS01000116.1 GCF_001650695.1 Chloroflexus islandicus | reverse complement strand
CTGCGGCAGTCACACTGCCGCACTCCATACCCGGGAAGGGCCACAAAAAGACCCAAATGCCACAACAAAGTTTGTGTCTTTTGCGTGTCTTTGTGGCTATTCCTCCACCCCGCATAGCAGGCTTCGCTCTCGCTTTGGACTGCGGCAGTCACACTGCCGCACTCCATAACCGGGAATGGCCACAAAAAGACCCAAATGCCACAACAAAGTTTGTGTCTTTTGCGTGTCTTTGTGGCTATTCCTCCACCCCGCATAGCAGGCTTCGCTCTCGCTTTGGACTGCGGCAGTCACACTGCCGCACTCCATAACCGGGAATGGCCACAAAAAGACCCAAATGCCACAACAAAGTTTGTGTTTTTTGCGGCTCTTCGTGGCTATTCCTCCAGCCAGCTCAATAGGCTGCGCGCTTGCTTTGGACTGCGGCAGTCACACTGCCGCACTCCATAACCGGGAATGGCCACAAAAAGACCCAAATGCCACAACAAAGTTTGTGTCTTTTGCGGCTCTTCGTGGCTATTCCTCCAGCCCGCGTAGCGGGCTTCGTAACCCTAGCCCGGCCCTTCAGGGCCGGGGCAGCCCATTGCCACAAAAACAACCTTCATTTTTGTGTCTTTTGCGTCGCTTCGTGGCTATTCCTCCAGCCAGCTCAATAGGCTGCGCGCTTGCTTTGGACTGCGGCAGTCACACTGCCGCACTCCATAACCGGGAAGGGCCACAAAAAGACCCAAATGCCACAACAAAGTTTGTGTCTTTTGCGGCTCTTCGTGGCTATTCCTCCAGCCAGCTCAATAGGCTGCGCGCTCGCTTTGGACTGCGGCAGTCACACTGCCGCACTCCATACCCGGGAATGGCCACAAAAAGACCCAAATGCCACAACAAAGTTTGTGTTTTTTGCGGCTCTTCGTGGCTATTCCTCCAGCCAGCTCAATAGGCTGCGCGCTCGCTTTGGACTGCGGCAGTCACACTGCCGCACTCCATACCCGGGAATGGCCACAAAAAGACCCAAATGCCACAACAAAGTTTGTGTCTTTTGCGGCTCTTCGTGGCTATTCCTCCAGCCCGCGTAGCGGGCTTCGTAACCCTAGCCCGGCCCTTCAGGGCCGGGGCAGCCCATTGCCACAAAAACAACCTTCATTTTTGTGTCTTTTGCGTGTCTTCGTGGCTATTCCTCCAGCCAGCTCAATAGGCTGCGCGCTCGCTTTGGACTGCGGCAGTCACACTGCCGCACTCCATAACCGGGAAGGGCCACAAAAAGACCCAAATGCCACAACAAAGTTTGTGTTTTTTGCGGCTCTTCGTGGCTATTCCTCCAGCCAGCTCAATAGGCTGCGCGCTCGCTTTGGACTGCGGCAGTCACACTGCCGCACTC
>NZ_LWQS01000115.1 GCF_001650695.1 Chloroflexus islandicus | reverse complement strand
TACCTCGCGGCTGTCGAAGGTCTGCACCAGCACGGTGGTGTCTGCCGCAGGCGGGGTGGCAATCGCAAACGAAATACTCTTGGGGCCGGGCGCGGCGGCCTCGTTCAGCCGGACGAGCAGCGCGCCGCGGGCGTCGCCTCCCGCTTCGGCGTCGGTCAAGATGCCATGTTCCACGGTTAACGTTGCCCCAGCGCCAAATCCGCTCAGGTCAACTGCGCTGACGTCGGCAATAGCCACTGCCGCCGGTAGCGTGATCAAGACATACCCGTCCGCCGGAATGGTCGCGGCAGTCGTAAAGGTCACGGTGTAGGTATTGCCCACCCCGCTCAGGCCCACCGCGCTCAGCGGCGTGCCCGGCGTCACCGCGGCCAAGCCGACCCGGCGCGAGTTTTCGCGGGTGGTGTGGTTATACCACATCCGGTAGCCCAACCCCTCTTTCAGCACGAACGGGCTCCAGACATTGTCCGGGCTGAGGGTGCCGGGGTCGTCGCTGCCGCTCCAGACAGCATTGTTGGGGACGGGACGCACCCAGTTGACGCCGTCGAGCGAGACGACGTGACCGATGCGGTGGACGCCGCTGCTATCTTGGGCGCTGTACCACATCCGGTAGCGCAAGCCGTCTTTGACCACGGCAGCGATGGCTGAGTTTTGGGCATCGAAGGTGCCGGCGGGGCCTTGGCCGATCACGCTGCCGTTGGTGCCGGGACCCACGACGCGGGTCCAGTTGAGGCCGTCGGGCGAGAGGGCGTAGCCAATGAAGAAGCGGTTGCTGCTATCGATGCCCTGATACCACATCCGGTAGCAAAGGCCGCTAGTACGCCCACTTTCGCAGGGGGCAAGGGTCGAGGCGGCATCGCGGATGACGCGGGAGGCGGCGATGATGGATTGGTCAAAGGTGCCGGCAATGCCAGAGGGCCGGAGCACGGCGTTGCCGGTGAGCGGGCCGGGGATGCGGGTCCAGTTGACGCCGTCGGGAGAAGAGGCGAGCCCGATGGCGAAGGTGCTGCCGTTGCCGCCGGTGTACCACATCAGGTAGCCGGTGTTAGTGCGGATGACCGACGGGAAGGAGGCGTTGGCGCTGTCAAAATTGCCGGCAGGACCGGGCCCGAGCACGCTGCCGCTGGGGCCGGGGCCCACGACGCGGGTCCACGTGACACCGTTGGGGGAGAGGGCAAGGCCAATCCGGCGGACGCCGAAGGCATCAAAGCCGGAGTACCACATCCGGTAGCAGAGGCCGGTGGTGCGTCCGCCTTCGCAGGGAGCCGCAGGAGAAGCCTCGTCGCGGATGAGCGAGTGACCGTAGACTTGGGTGGTGTCAAAGCCGGTGCCGCTACCACCGCAGCTATCGCCGGCAAGGCCGAACACGGCCCCCTC
>NZ_LWQS01000114.1 GCF_001650695.1 Chloroflexus islandicus | reverse complement strand
CCAGCGGGAGAGGGGCGAGGGGTGGGGGCACATCCTCCCCCAGCGGGGGAGGGGCGAGGGGTGGGGGCTGATCCCCCCAGCGGGGGAGAGCGAGGAGGGCAATTTCCCTCAACCGCTCACAACACTGCCCGCAACCCCGCCACCAGCCGCTCAATATCTGCCGGGGCATTATACGCCTGCACCGAGACCCGGATCAACGGGCGGCCTTCCCAGTTGAAACACGGCACTTCGACCCGCCACTCGCGCCACAGGCGGGCTTGCACCTGCGCCGGATCGCACGGCGGCAAGGGCAGCGCGCGCATCTGCACCCACCAACCTTCGTCGTCGGGAGTCAGCGGCGGCAAGCCGCTCAGCGCCAGTATCTGTTGGGAAGCGGCTTGCAACAGCTTGTGGCAGGCCTGCCGCACCGCCGGCCAGTGATGTTGGCGCTGAAACTCGATCGCTGCCGGCACAGCGAGAAACGCCGATGGATCATCGGTGCCCATCCACTCGTAGTAGGCTTGCAGCGGGCGGCCTTCCGGGTAAGCCAGAAAACTGCCTTGGAGCGGATCGGGCGGTTGCCAGCCCCAACTCACTACCAGCGGCTCAAGGCTAGCTTGGTGTTCGGGCCGCACGTAGAGAAAGCCGGCCCCCTTCGGCGCGCACAGCCATTTGTGGCAATTGCCGCCGTAAAAATCGGCCCCTAGCTCGGCGAGATTGAGATCGATCTGGCCGGGAGCATGCGCGCCATCGATCACACTGAGGATCCCGGCGGCGCGCGCCCGCCGGCAGATTTCAGCCACCGGCATAATGATAGCGGTCGGCGACGTGATATGGCTGAGCAAGATCACGCGGGTGCGTGGTGTCACGCCACGCCAAATCTGTTCGACAATCTCAGCAGGCGTTGCCACCGGCAGCTCAACCGGCTGGTTAACGTAGGTTGCGCCGCGTTGCAAACACACATAGCGCCACGTGCGTTCAATCGCGCCGTACTCGTGAGTGATGCCTAACACCTCATCACCCGGTTGCAACCCGATCGAGCGGGCCACAATATTGAGCGCGTAGGTCACATTCGGCACAAAGACCAGATCCTCTGCCGGCGCGCCGATGAACGCCGCCAACTGGGCGCGCGCTTGGCGCAGCAGATCGGGCAACCGGCGACCGAGAAACTCGACCGGTTGCGATTCAAGGGTGCGCTGCCATTGTTGGAAGATATCGAACACTGGGCGCGGGCAAGCGCCAAAACTGCCGTGGTTGAGAAAGGTCATATCGCGCCGGAGCAGAAACTGTTCGGCGAGAGTGGGCAACGGCAGCGAGAGGGTCGGAGCGGCCATAACACATCCTTATCGAATCAAAGCAATTGCAGCCATGTTCGCCGGAAACGGCATTTCGTCAAGCGGGTTGACGGGCAGCGCAACCGCTTCTACCATGGCGCGACGGCGGGAACCTGTAGCGGCACAGCGTGTTGTGCCCGTACAAGAGGGATGAGCGATGTGGTTGATTGTTGGGTTGGGTAATCCGGGGGAGCGGTATGCGCGCACCCGGCATAATATCGGCTTTCGCAGCGTCGAGACGCTGGCTGAACGCTATGGGCTCACATTTCGTAACCAGCGCGCCAACAGTGAGATTGCCGAGGGCAACATTCGCGGGCAACGGGTGGCGCTGGTCAAACCGCAGACCTACATGAACCTGAGCGGGCAAGCGGTGTCGGCGTTGCGCAACTGGTACAAGATCGACCCGGCGCGCGAATTGCTGGTGATCTACGACGATCTCGATCTGCCGTTCGCTAAACTGCGCCTGCGCGAGCGGGGCAGCGCCGGCACCCATAACGGTATGCGCTCGATCGTCGGCCAACTGGGTACGACCGAATTCCCCCGGCTGCGGGTGGGCATTGGCCAGCCGCCGGGCAAGATGGACGCCGCCGATTATGTGTTGAGCCGGTTTACGCCGGAAGAAGAGGCGGCGCTGCCTGATCTGCTGGCGCGCATCGCTGATGCGGTTGAAGTGGTGTTGGGCGAGGGCTTGATCGCGGCGATGAACCGGTACAATCCGTTGTGATCCTCCCATGAACCGCCAACCTGCGGTAGACTACAGAGAGAGCAGTACATTTCACGAGAAGGAGACTGGTATGCCTCTCGAAACGGCCACGCTGGCCGGCGGTTGCTTCTGGTGTCTCGAAGCGGTCTACGATCAGGTGATCGGCGTGCAAGATGTGGTCTCAGGCTACACCGGCGGCCACGTCCCCAACCCGACTTACCGGCAGGTATGCGATGGCGACACCGGCCACGCCGAAGCGGTGCAAATTCGCTTTGACCCCAGCCAAATCAGCTATCGCGAATTGCTCGAAATCTTCTTCAGCATTCACGATCCGACCACGCTCAACCGGCAGGGGGCTGATGTCGGCACCCAGTACCGCTCGGCGATCTTCTACCATTCGGACGAGCAGCGGCAGATTGCCGAGCAATTGGTGCGGGAATTGAGCGAGCAACAGGTGTTTCGCGATCCGATCGTGACCGAGATCGTGCCGGCCACTACCTTCTACCCTGCCGAGGATTATCACCAAGAGTATTTTGCGCGCAACCCCTACCAGCCCTACTGCCAATTTGTGGTTGCGCCCAAAGTGGCCAAGTTCCACAAGCTGTTCGCCACGAAGGTGGCGCGCTAGCGATAAACGCAAAGGCGCAATGGGTTACATTGCGTCTTTGCGTTCAGCATCGCCCGGCTCGTCGCGCATAATTTGGATAAAGCGCCAGCCATACTGCACAAACGACAAGCTAAACGGCACCAACGCCGCGTAGAGCGCGGGTTTGCCCCAGCGCGGGCCGCCGGCAAGGTAGAGCAGGGCGACGATCGTCATCGCCAGCGTCGTGAGCTTGCCGCTGCTCTCGGCAGTGGTAATCTGCGCCTTCCGGCGCAGCACAATCAAGCCCGCCAGCAGAATCCCAACATCGCGAAAGATAAGCAACCCAGTAGCCCACCACGGAAACCCACGGGTGCGCGAGAGCATCACCGCCGCTGAGTCGATCAGCGCCTTATCGGCAATCGGGTCGAGAATCTGGCCCAGCTTCGAGACCTCGCCGCGCCGGCGGGCAATCGGGCCATCGAGCGCGTCGGTAATCATCGTAATCGCAAGCAACAGCAATGCCCGTTCGCGCCGATCGGTGCGCTGCATATAGTAGATCGTCGCCGGCAAGAGCAGCAACCGGCTGATCGTGAGCAGATTCGAGGGGTAGAGGAGTTCTCGCGGTTCGATGAGATCACGGAGCGCCATAGCCTCCTCCTCTTACGACAACGACGGCGATGACGAAACCTGACGAACGGTTTGCCCTAGCAGGTGGCCGAAGACAAGCGCAGCATAAGCGGTTGTGAATAAGATGCCAAAGAACACGATGATGGCGCCAAGGCCAGCGACGAAATTGCACAAGATCGAGAGCAACCACAGCACCAGCCACTCAGCCGGATTGCGCCGCAGCAGTGCAAACACCTCACCCAACTGCAATGCCGCGCCGGCAGAACCAGTCTGTACGTAGCGTCCGCTGCCCACGATCAGCAACGGTTGGGTAATCAGCGCCAACGGCACCAGCAGGAGATTCAGGCAAAGTACCAAACCGATCAAAATCCCGATCGGCGGTTCATTATTGCCGGTTGCGACCACCACCCCCACGATCAGGCATATAAAGAGACACATGATCAGAAATATGGGCAGGTAGTAGACGATATAGATGAACGCGCCGTACAATCCCTCGCTGAAGACAGCGCCGAACTGATTGAGCCGCGGCAGCGGGCGGTCGCTCCCGCTAGCGACGGCGCGGGCAGTATACAAGATACAACCCAACGCGGCAATCTGGCCGATAATGGGCACCAGTTGCAACAGGCCGACCACGACTACCACTTGCCACCAATCAGGGTCATCGAACACAAAGCTAAAGGCGCGAGTCAGATTCATGCAGGCGCTCCGATGTGGTTATCGCGCAGTGCGCGCGTGAGGAATGCGCTATCAACTATTACGGCTTGCGTCACGGCTCTTTATGTAGGAATGTAAGTCCCTCTATCAGTGTACAGACACGCAATCCGTTGTTATTGCGCGGGGGCGCAACCCCCTTTGTCATTGCGAGGGAGCGGCGGCATCCCGCTATGCGGGGTGCCGCCCGACCGAAGCAATCTCCCGCTTCAGCGTCCTGAATGCCTAAGCCGATCGCTCCCACGGGGGATTGCTGCGCCGCGCTCCGCGCGGCTCGCTATGACAGCCGGTGCGTTGTATGGAGTGCGGCAGTTTCACTGCCGCCGTCCAGTACCTTGGTATCTGCGGCAGGAGGACTGCCGCACTCCATAGTCACGCGCATCGCACCTGTGCGGTCATTGCTTCAGCGCATGTCATACCTCAGCGCACTGAACCCGCGCTTCGCGCGGCTCGCTATGACACCGCCCCCCTTTGTCATTGCGAGGGCGCACAGCGCCCGAAGCAATCTCCCACTTCAGCGAAAGACCGATCAGCGTGTACCTACCGCATTCGCGCAACCCTACTGTACCATAATCGAGCGGGTTATGCGCGCAGCTCCCGCTGCGCCTGCCGTTCAGCGGCAACGTACAGTTGCGCGCCAACCAGTTGAGCGAAGACGCCGGCGCTGCATAACAGCCAGCCGGTAAGGATGATGAGCAGCAGCGGCGCATTGTTCGTGATCAACCAGCCAGTCAGGGCTGCAATCACCGCTGCCGGCAGATACGCCGCCAGACTGGCCAAGCGCGCGCGCCAAAAGTGTACCCGGTAAGGCGGCTGCAAAGCGCGCCGTACCGTCTCGATGCTGAGGGCACGCTCGATCTGGCCCTCTTCGGCGAAGATGAGGCGGCCAACCGGCGCAACGCCGATGAGCAAAAAGCACAACCAGACCAATCCTATCAGCGCCACAATACTGGCGGTGATTGGCTCAAGCAGCGCGGTCTGCGCCGTCAACACGAGCGCCAAGCCGCTGCAACCCAGCGCCAAGCCGCCGACCATGAGCGGCAACACAAAAAAGGCGAGATCGATCAACAAGGCGAAAATGCCGGTTAGGGCGCGCAGCGTCCAATCACGCCACGGCGGCAGCGGAATGGGGAAGCCGCGCCGGGTATTGTCGTAGCTCTCCATGATAAAGCCTACGGCCAGCGGCAAGCCGATAATCGTCATTGCCAGCGCACCGTGGAGCAAGCATTTGCGCCACCACGCCGGATCGCGCCAGATCAGCGCAACGGCAGCCGGTAAGGTGGTCGGTGAAGGCAACGGCGCGTACACTACTCTGGCTCCCCGGCCAGATAGCGGCGCAACAGATCGAGCGCCGCCGTGCCGATAAACTCACGGCCCTCGGCTGAGCGCAGGTCGAAGGGGCGGGTCAAGCGCCGTTCGCCGTTTGGCGTCACCAGCGCAAAGGCCACCGCCGTAAAGCCCTGTTCATTAGGTATGCTAGCCGGTTGCACACCCAACGCCAGATCGCTCTGCCAGTGGTCGGCCACGGTAGACGCGCCGGCGGCAGCCAAATCTGACGCGGCCTGCTCGTCGGCTGGCCGGTCAAGCGGATGGATCTCGACCCCGCGCAGCCGCTGCTCAATCTCTGGCGCGGCGAGCAGGGCATGCAACACCGGCGCTTGGATGATCCCTTCGTACAGCGCCAGCGTGAGGTTTCGTTCGCGCAGCAAGCGGGCCACGACCACCGGCAACTCTTCGGCGCCGAGCAGGTACTGGCCGAGGCGCTCACGGATGATCGCCTCGGTCTGGGCAATCATCGCTTCGGCTTCGGCTTGGCTCTCGGCGCGAGCGCCAATGCGCAACTCGTAGCGCGCTCGCTTGGCCGAAATGCCGACGGTCGGATTGGCCTGCTGCATGAGATCGGCAATGCGTTCGCCGATCACACTCTCGCCTAAGCCAACCGCGTGGAGGGTACGGACAAGGATCACGGTAGTGATGCCTCGTTCCTCGCGCAAATAGGGAATCACCGCTGTCTCGAACAGATAGCGCATTTCGCTCGGCACGCCGGGCAATACGATCACCGTGCCGCGCGCGTCTTCGACCAGAAAGGCTGGGGCAGTGCCGCGCGGGTTGGGGATCACGCGCGCGCCTGCCGGCACATAAGCCTGCCGGCGGTTGCTCTCGCTCATCGGGCGGTTCATGGCGGCAAAGCGCGCGGCGATCTGGTCGAGTAATTCTTGATGAAACTCAAGCGGACGATCGAACGCCGCCGCCACCGCTTCGCGGGTCACATCATCGAGGGTTGGGCCAAGTCCTCCGGTGCAAATCACCAGATCGGCCCGGTCAAGCGCTTCGCGCACGGCCTGCTCGATCCGTGCGGCGTTATCACCGACCACCGTCTTGCGATAGACGTTCACGCCGGCAGCGGCCAGTTGGCGGGCAAGGTAGGCGCTGTTGGTATCGATGGTAACGCCGAGCAGCAGTTCTGAGCCGATCGCGATGATTTCAGCGTCCATAGTTCTCCTTATGGGGCGACGCATGCGTCGCCCTTACGCTGGGGCGCGGCGCGGGGGCGACGCATGCGTCGTCCTTACGCTGTGGCGCGGTGCGGGCGCGGCGCGGGTGCGATGCATGCGTCGCCCTTACACGGGGGGCGCGGCGCTGAGAGTGACGCATGCGTCGCCCTTACGGCGTCGTCGATGGATCGGACGATGGCGGTTCGTTGATCCGCTTACGATACTCGCGCCACAGCTCTTGTTCGCGTTCGGCGGCAGCGCGCTGGCCGGCGGCGATCGCAGCGCGCAATCGTTCAGCGAATGACTGGCGGGTGACGCTGGCGCGGGCAGCGAGTGTCTGGCGGATATCACGGCCCGAACGCGGGTTGAGCAGCGCAACTGCTGCGACCCCGACGGCAGCGCCGATGAGCAATCCGGCGATAAACGCGCCGGTGGCCGAAGCGGTTTGGCGTTCGTGTTCGCGGCGCAACGCGGCCAAGAGGCGTTGGGCGGCTTCGCGCTCGGCGGCCAGCGCCTCGAGCGTAGCGGCGCGTTCGGCATGGATCGACTCGGCGAAACGGCGCGCAACCTCGGCGATCGCGTCGTTCTCAACGGTCATCGGCGTGCTCCTCAACTTGTCAGGATGGGTAGAACCTGTCGGTGAAGCGGGTGCTCTCAACCACTTGCGCATCGCTCGCTCCCCACGTTATCCCTCTCCCCGCTTGCGGGGAGAGGGGTGAATCACTCACTTGCTCCTACGCCTGCGACCTAACTGCGGGTGCGGATCTCTTCCAATGCGCGGGCCAAGAAGGCATCGACCGGCATTGCGCCAAGATCTTCACCAGCGCGGGTACGGACGGCGACAGCATCAGCAGCTTCCTCTCTGGCGCCGATTATAAGCATATAAGGTATCTTCTGCAACTGTGCCCGCCGGATCTTCCCTTGCATCCGATCGCGATTGTCGTCGAGCTCTACTCGCAAGCCGGCGGCGAAGAGGCGCTGGCGCACCTTGCGCGCGTACTCCATCTGCTTGTCGGTAATCGGAATGACGACCGCCTGCACCGGAGCCAGCCAGAGCGGGAACGCGCCGCCGTAGTGCTCGATCAAGACCCCCATAAACCGCTCGGTGGTGCCGGTAACGGCGCGGTGCAAAACAACCGGCGTGTGCGGCTTGTCGTCTTCGCCGATGTATTCGCAGCCTAAGCGGGCCGGCTGGATGAAATCGACTTGGATCGTGCTCAATTGCCACTCGCGCCCCAACACATCGCGGGCCAAGAAGTCGGCTTTCGGGCCGTAGAAGGCCGCTTCGCCCTCGGCCTCAAAATACTCGACGCCGTTGGCTTCCAGCGCCGCGCGCAAGGCCGCCGTCGCCTGCTCCCACTTTTCGTCGTCTTGCACGTACTTGCCCTCTTTGCCGCGCAGCGACAAGCGCACCTTGTAATCGGTGAACTTGTAAGTTCCCAACACCTCACGGATCACTTGCAGAGCAAGGCTAAACTCCTCTTGAATCTGGTCAGGCCGGCAAAAGATATGGCAGTCGTCTTGGGTCAAGGCCCGCACCCGCGTCAACCCGCTCAATGCACCGCTGTCTTCGTAGCGGTAGAGGGTGGCAAACTCGGCGAAGCGCAGCGGCAAATCGCGATAGCTGATCACGCCAAGCTGGTTGTAGAGGGTCATGTGGCTCGGGCAGTTCATCGGCTTCAGCCGGAAGACCAGATCCTCGCTCTCAACCATCGGCGGGAACATGCTGTCGCGATAGTTGTCGTAGTGGCCCGACTTGCGGTAAAGCTGCTCCTTCACCACATTGCCCGTCCAGACGTGCTGATAGCCGTAGCGGGTCTGCACCTCGCGCACGAACTTCTCCATCTCGTGCCGGATGATCTCGCCTTTGGGCGTAAAGATGGGCAAACCGGGGCCAATGTCGTCAGAGAAGAAGAACAGGCCCAATTCCTTGCCCAGACGGCGATGGTCGCGCTTGCGCGCCTCTTCCAACTGGTGCAGATAGGCTTCCAGCTCTTCTTTGGTGTTCCAGCCGGTGCCGTAAATGCGCTGCAACTGGCGATTCTTCTCATCGCCGCGCCAATAGGCGCCAGCGATGCTCATCAGCTTAAACGCTTCGGGATTGATCTCGCCGGTATGGTTGAGGTGCGGCCCGCGGCAGAGATCCTCGAACGTATCTTGGCGGTAGGTCGAGATGACCGTATCGCCGTGATGGGTCTCACCGTATTCGTCCAACCCTTTCGCCAACCCCTCGATCAATTCGAGCTTGTAGGGCTGGTTGGCAAAGAGCTGGCGAGCCTCTTCGGCGCTCACCTCGCGGTAGATAAACGGATGATTCCCGGCAATAATCCGCTTCATCCGCTGTTCGATCTCGGTCAGATCTTCCGGCGTCAGCGGGCGGGGCAGGTCAAAATCGTAGTAAAAGCCATTCTCAATCGGCGGCCCGATGGCCACTTTGCCGTCAGGAAAGATTTCAAGCACCGCCTGCGCCATGACGTGGGCCAACGAATGGCGCAGACGATAGTACGGATCGCTCTTGGGATCGACCGGCATGGTTGAACTCCTTTACCTCAACACAATCGTTAGCATACCATCATCAATCCGCGCCGCAACAATCTGGCGGCCCTGCTGGAGCAACTCGGCATTGAGCCGTTCATTGAGGGCAGCAGTCAGATCATTGGCCGAAACCAGCGCCGCCAGCGGCCCCTCAATCTGCGGATCAACCGCTGCCACCCGGCCATCGCGCACCGTTAGGCCAGTGCTGGCCACACTGGTCATACCATACGCGCGCACCGTTACAATGGCGCGATTGGCGACCAACCGCACACTGGCGGCTTCAACCGGTAACACCGCGTCGATCCCGGCGAGGTAGCCGTTGATCTCGGCTTCGCTGACCGTTACTTCACCGGAAGGCAATGCCGCAATCAAGTCGGGCAACGGCGCATTGGTTGTCGCAACGGGTGGCGCGAGCAGGTCGGCGATGCTGCGACCAAGGGCAGTACTGAGTTGGGGACGGGCCAGCAGCAGGTAGAGCGCGGCAATCATCAGCAACCCCACCCCAAGCCGGGCCAACTGGCCGGCGCACCCGCTCGTCTCACGGCGTCGCGCCGGCAACCGGCGCGCGGAAGAACGCATAGTCACTCCTTGCAGGCGACATAACTCAAACAGCTCTCCGCCCGCACGGGGACGAAGAGCTGCTTCGTGGTTCCACCCTGTGTTTACGCAACGCCAAACGGCGGCGTTACGCCTCATTGGTCGCGATAACGGGCGAATCCCGTGCTCCCATACTAGCGCGCAGCGTTCCGGGAGCCGCTCGGAGGGGGTTTTCACCGGGCCCATCGCCAGACGCGCTCTCAGTCGCGGCGCGCCCTCCCTGTGGCCGGAACCGGGTTACTCGTCCTCGTCGGCGCTTTTGGCTATCTAACCGGTTGACATGGTAGCGCGAAGCGGGCGGCGCGTCAAGGAGGAATAGCCGCAAGAGACGCAAACGCCGCAAAAACGATGTTTGTGCATGTTGTGTCTCTTGGTGGCTATTCTTCTCCCAGTGAGCGGATAATATGGAATAGCCGCGAAAAGACGCAAGAGCCGCAAAAACGATGTTTGTGCATGTTGTGTCTCTTGGTGGCTATTCTCCTCCAGCGTGCGGGCGATAAGGAATAGCCACAAAAAGACGCAAACGCCGCAACATGTTAAAAAGAAATCTTTGTGTATTTTGTGTCTCTTGGTGGCTATGCTCCTCCGGCGTGCAGGCGATGAGGAATAGCCGTAAAAAGACGCAAGAGCCGCAACATGTTAAAAATTTTGTGCATTTTGTGTCTCTTTGTGGCTATTCTTCCCAGTGCATTACGCCCCTACTGCGCTGTAGCGCGACACCCCTTCGCGCCACAGCCAGCGCAGCAACAACCCCAACAGCACTGCCCACCCGATCTGGTGCGCGAATCCCCACGCAATCGCCACCGGATCGAGCCGGCCCAACAGCAGCTCCAGCGGGAAGGCCAGCATAGCGCGGAACGGCAGCCACGCCAGCACGGCCGTCACCGGCGGCGGCAACAGGTCGAGCGGAATCAGGTAGCCGCTGCTGAAGGCATAAACTCCAAACCAAAAATCTTGCAATGCCAGCACTTGCGTCCACCAAAAACTGAGCACGCCGATGCAGCACTGGTTGAGGAAGTAGACCGTAAACGCCAGCGCAATCGCGAGCGGTAAGGCGGCCAAACTGAGCGGATCGGGCCGGGGGATGGCGCCGGGAGCGATCATGGCGGCGATCAGCGCGATCGGCGCGACCATAATCAGGCGCAGCGGCTTGTCGGCCAGCGCCATCGCCAGATAGCGCCAGAGCGGATGCACTGGGCGCAACAGGTGCGGCGACAACTCACCCAAGCGGATGTCGCGCTCCATATCCCAGATGATCCAGACCCCGGTCAGTTGGCGAATGCAGAGCGCACCGACAAAATAGGCGACAAAATCATCGCTGGCATAGCCGCCGATCACGCCATCGCCGGCTAGCGTGCGCCAGACGGCCAGCATGATCAGCGGCAGCATACCGGTGATGACCCAGATGAAGAGTTGGGCGCGGTAGGCGAGGGCATCGGCCCATGCCGCGCGCATTAAGACGGCGAATTTGGCTGGCATAAGACTGTCGCTATCAGTACAAGAACGATTGCGGTTTTAGGATGACACATGCGCGTAGAGGTTGTTGATGGCTTTGTGATGAGCTCATTTACCCTCACCCCCAGCCCCTCTCCCGTAACACGGGAGAGGGGCGTTCTATTCAGTCCGTGCAGGCATCCGTCCCGCGGAAGCGGGAGATTGCTTCGGGCGCTGCGCGCCCTCGCAATGACAGGAGTGTCCGCATCATGAGTGTGGCGCGAACGGTGGGCAAAGGCAAAAAGACTATAGCTGGCTGCCCGTCCTGCGCCGGTGTCTCCTCACATCCATCCCCTCTCCCACGCCAGCGGGAGAGGGGCGCTGCTACATTCCGCTCCCGCAATATCTGGCCCGTTATCCAGCGGCTCCCCCGCTCTCGCCGTGAGGCGGGAGAGGGCAGGGGGTGAGGGCGTCAACGCAAAGCCGCACAGGATGACAACGCAAAGGCGCAAAGGACGCAGAGAGCGCAAAGGGGTTTGGGATTGGGATCATTCTCGACGCCCTCGGCGGTAAAGAACTTACCCCACCCCTTGACCCTCTCCCGTTTATTTTTTGTGCCTTTTGCGTCTTTTTGTGGCTATTCCCACTGCGCTCTCGGCGTCCTCGGCGGTAAAAAACTCGGCCCTCTCCCGTTTATTTTTTGTGCCTTTTGCGTCTTTTTGTGGCCATTCCCTCCGCGTCCTCTGTGCTCTCGGTGGCCGTATTGTATCAGACAACTCCCCCACTTTGGATTATGATAGAAACGGTATCGCTCTTGCATTCGGAGACCCCATGCGCATCGCGTTTCTCGACTCGTGGCTTCAGCAGGTAGCCGAAGGCAGCGGCACCGCCGCTGCAATCGGCGGCTTGGGCCGCGCCCTCCGCGCTCACGGCCATCACGTTGCCCGCATTGCCCCGCCGGTGGCATGGCCGCCGAACCTCACCCTGCGCCGGCTATTGTTTAATCTGTACGTTCCTGCACTTTTGCGCGCCTTGCCCTACGACTTGATCGTCGGCGTGGATATTGACGGCGTATTAGTAGCGGGGCGCGTCACCACGCCGTATGTGTGCAGCGTGAAAGGAGTGATTGCTGAAGAGCTGCAACACGAGCGCGGCAATGTGCGCCGCCTGCTCTGGCTGCTCTCGCGGCTAGAGCGGATCAATGCCCGTCGCGCGCCATTGGTCATCACCACCAGCGACTATTGCCGGCGCAGCATCCAGCACCACTACGGCGTGCCAGCCGAGCGCATCCGGCTGGTGCCGGAAGGGATCGATCTGGCGGCATGGCCGATGCCGCTGCCGCGTGGCGCCGGCCAGACCATTCTCTGCGTAGCTCGCCAATATCCGCGCAAGCACATCGCCGACCTGATCCGCGCTTTTGCGCAGGTGCGGCAACATCTGCCCGCCGCCGAATTGGTGATCATTGGCGATGGGCCAGAACACCATACCCTGCGCGCGCTGGCCGCCGAATTGAACTTGGGATCGGCCTGCCGCTTGCTCGGCGCGGTACCCGACGATGATGAAGTAAAGGCGTGGTACTACCGCGCCGATCTCTTCTGCCTGCCCAGCGTGCAAGAAGGGTTCGGCATTGTCTTTCTTGAAGCGATGGCCGCCGGCTTGCCGGTCATCGCCACCACCGCCGCCGCCATCCCCGAAGTGGTGCCCCACGGTGAGGCGGGTCTGTTGGTTCCGCCCGGCGATGTACCGGCCTTGGCCGCAGCATTGACCACCCTACTGGCCGATCCGGCCCTGCGCCAGCGATACGGCGCGTTTGGCCGCGAATACGTTGCCCGCTTCGACTGGATGCGGGTGGCGGAACGGTTTTTGGACGTGACGCGGGGGTGGTGAGCGGCTTTTCCTGTCATTGCGAGGGAGCGGCGGCACCCAGCAGCGCTGGGTGGCGCGCGACCGCAGCAATCTCCCGCTTCAGCGGGAGCAACCGGTCAGATATTCCTCCCGTGCTCGGGGGAGATTGCTTCGCCGCCTGCGGCGGCTCGCAATGACAGCGGGGGAGCGGGAGGAGTGCAGGCAGCCCTCCCGTGCTCGGGGGAGATTGCTTCGCCGCCTGCGGCGGCTCGCAATGACAGCGGGGGAGCAAGAGATGGCTGCGCTCGCAAAGAGTAGTACAATCGTATCAGCAACGCAAGCTGTGGTCGCCCCTGCGTTCAGC
Source organism: Chloroflexus islandicus (assembly GCF_001650695.1). GTDB lineage: Bacteria > Chloroflexota > Chloroflexia > Chloroflexales > Chloroflexaceae > Chloroflexus > Chloroflexus islandicus. Next base: position 121,690 of record NZ_LWQS01000114.1, on the reverse strand, counting down.
AAGAAAGAACCCTATGTCGATTGAAGTGCGCGGCCTGCGCAAATACTACCAAGTCCATCGCAAAGAGGCCGGACTCGCCGGCTCACTGCGCGCGTTCGTGCGCCGGCGCTACGAGACGGTGAAGGCGGTGGATGGGATTGACTTCACGATCGCTTCCGGCGAGATGGTTGGGTTTCTTGGCCCCAACGGCGCCGGCAAGACCACAACGCTGAAGGTGCTGGCCGGCCTGCTCCATCCGACCGCCGGCGAAGTGCGGGTGCTGGGGTTTACGCCGTTTGATCGCCAGACCGCGTTCCTCAAGCAGATTACGCTGGTGATGGGCCAAAAGCAGCAACTGCTGTGGGATCTGCCGGCGATCGAGACCTTTGAAGTCAATCGGGTGATCTTCGAGGTGCCCGCTGACGAGTACCGGCGCACGCTCAATGAGCTGATCGACCTGCTTGAACTCGGTGACTTGCTCAATAAGCAGGTGCGCAAATTGAGTTTAGGTGAGCGGATGAAGTGCGAATTGGCGGCAGCCTTGCTTCACCGACCCAAGGTGCTCTTCCTCGATGAGCCGACCATCGGTCTCGATGTGACGATGCAGGCCCGTGTGCGCGAGTTTGTCGCCGAATACAACCGGCGCTACAGCGCGACGGTGTTGCTGACCAGCCACTATATGGCCGACGTCACCGCTCTCTGCCGGCGGGTGATCGTGATTAATCACGGACGCTTGCTCTACGATGGCAACTTGCAGAGCATGGTCGAGCAGGTCGCGCCGCATAAGATTATTCATCTCGTGTTGAGCGAGCCGGTGCCGGTCGAGACATTGGCCCGCTACGGCGAGGTGCAGCGCGTCGACGGGCTTGAGGTCGAATTGAAGGTTGCCCGCCACGACACTACTCGCACCGGCGCTCGCCTACTGGCCGAGTTACCGGTGGCCGATATCAACATCGCCGAGCCGCCGATCGAAGAGATCATTGGCGAGGTCTTTGGCCAACCGGTGTAGAGACGCCGCGTGCGATGCGTGTGCGGAAACGACCTAGTCGCGCCGCACGGCGGTGCGGCGTCCGGCCAAGCGGGGTAGGGACGACGCATGCGTCGTCCCTACCCCGCCGCCACCACCTCGCCGGCGGCGACAATCGCGCCGCGGGTGCGCATGTCGGTCAATGACAACACGCCGTTGACCACCGCTACCGGCTGGACACTGGTATCTTCGCGAGCGGCGAGCACGGCATGCGGCCCAATCTGTGCCCGGTCGTCGATCCACGAATGGCTGATCATCGCGCCAGCGCCAACCATCACCTCGCTGCCGATCACCGATCCGCCTACCATGGCCCCACTGCCGATCGTTGCCCCGGCTTCGATCGCCGACGCAATAATCAATGCCCCCGGCCCGACTACCACCCGCGGGCCGATCACGGCTGGCCCAACGATCTTCGCTTGCGGGCCGATCACCGCACCTTCGCCAATCACCACCACCCCCTCGATATCCGCCTCCGGGTCAATCCGCGCAGTCGGTGCAATCCGTGATTGCGCCAACCGCGCCAGCAAAAACCGCGCCGCCAGCAAGGCTTCCCACGGTGTGCCGACCGGAATCCAGTGGCCGGTACAGATGTGGCAGGCAACTGGGTGCTGATTGGCCAATAACGCGATTAGATCGGTCAATTCGAGTTCGCCGCGCGGCGAAGGGATGATTTGGCGCAATAACGGAAATACTGCCTCATCGAAATGGTAAATGCCGGGGTTGGCGAGCGCATCTGCCGGCGGGTTGGCCGGCTTCTCGATAATCCGGTACACCAGCCCATCTTGCACATCGAGCACGCCAAACGAACGCGGATCGGCGACACGCAACCCGGCGACGGCGTAGCGGTGCTGGCTCACGCCAATCACATCGGCGCGGTCAATCAAATTATCGCCATAGAGCAACAAAAATGGTTCGTCAATCGGTTCGGCGGCTAGCAATGCGCCAGCCGTACCGTTAATCACCGTCTGATGAACGTAACGCAGCGCCATCCCTCGATACGAATCGCCAAACGCGGCGATGATCTGATCGGCTCGATAGCCGACCACCAGCGTCACCCGCTCTACCAACCCAACCAGTTCATCGAGGATATGGGCTAGCAGCGGCTGGCCGAGCAGCGGGATCAACGGCTTCGGACGGTGTTCGGTCAGTGGCCGCGTGCGGGTAGAGGCGCCGGCAACCAGAATGACTGCGTGGCGAGCAGCAGGCATGATCTCCTCCCTGAACGGATCGATCCGGCTTCAGGATACCATGACCTGTGGAATTTGTTTGCCAAACCGCAATTGTGGTGAAGGCGCAGAGGAAGCAGAGGCGCAGAGGGTTGAAACGCAAAGGCGCAGAGGGTGCAAAGAGCGCAAAGGTTGGGAAACGCAAAGGCGCAGAGCACGCAAAGACGCAGAGGGTTTAGTGGGGAGGGATACGAGCTCGCTCGCGCTCCGTCTTTTCACTTGCCTCTGTGCTCATTCCTCCCCGCCGCACCCCTCCCCCAGCGGGAGAGGGGCTGGGGGTGAGGGCCAGCAGCCCGCGCAGCGGGCTTTGTAACCCTAGCCCGGCCCTTCAGGGCCGGGTGCCGGATCAGCGGTTCTGTCCGCCCTTGAACTCCCAGCGGGAGAGGGGCTGGGGGTGAGGGCCAACAGCCCGCGCAGCGGGCTTCGTACCCCTAGCCCGGCCCTTCAGGGCCGGGTTCCTGACAAACGTTCTGTCCGCCCTTGAACTCCCAGCGGGGGAGGGGCAAGGGGTGGGGGCATCAGCCCGCGCAGCGGGCTGATGCCCCCTAGCCCGGCCCTTCAGGGCCGGGTTCCTGACAAACGTTCTGTCCGCCCTTGAACTCCCAGCGGGGGAGGGGAAAGGGGTGGGGGCAAAACCAATGCCAAGGCGCCGAGCACGCAGCGGTGAGAAAACGCAAAGACGCAGAGAACGCAAAGAGCGCAAAGGGTTTGTTGGAAAGGATACAAGCGCGCTTGTGCCCCTTCCTCCGCGCCCTCTGCGCTCGCTGCGGTAAACGCCCCTATCCACCTGCCAACTGGCGGGTCAGCAAAATCGCCTGCGCCACTTCGCGCATCGTCTTGCGATTGCGCATCGCCAGTTGCTGAATGCGGCGGAAGGCTTCCGCTTCGCTGAGACCGTGCAGATCCATCAGCACACCCTTGGCCTGCTCAATCTCTTTGCGGGTTTCGAGCCGGTCGCGCAATGCAATAACCTCATTGCGGCGCGCTTGATAGACCTGCCAGCGTGCGAGCGTCACCTCAATCAACGGCATCAACTCAGCATCGCGGAAGGGTTTGGTCAAATAGCCAAAGACGCCGGCCATCCGCGCTCGTTCGGCCAATTCCCGCGACGCCGAGGCTGTGAGCAGGATCACCGGCGCTAACCCTTCGTGGCACAAGATGGTCGCCGCTTCTAAGCCATCAAGATGCGGCATTTTGTAATCAAGCAACACCAAGTCAGGCCGCATCTGGCGCGCCATTGCCACCGCTTGCTGCCCGTCCGCCGCTTCGCCAACGATCAAATAACCGAGCGCGAGCAACGTCTCGCGCAGGTGCATCCGGATCAACGATTCATCATCAGCAATCAAGAGTCGCGCTGCCATGCGTGCTCCCGAAACAATAAGCACCCGCCGCCGCAACAGTGCGACGCGCAGGTGGCATCAATGCGATGTGTCAATGTAACTTCAAGTATACGCTTTGGCAGCAGTGAATGCTATGGCAGAATTGCACAATGAAAGATAGGGGAAATTTGTAGAGACGTACCCGTTACGGGTTCGCCGGTTCGACTCCGTGGCCGGCAGTGATGTGGCTGAGGTCAATCGTCCCACCTCGCAGCGCAAAACCGCCCTCGAAGGGATTCTCGGCAAGGAAAAAGGGTGTGTCGAGATCGACGAAGCGGAAGCCGCCGAGACCGGCGGCGAAGTGAGCCGACATGGTCATAGCGAGGATCGACTCAACCATGCCGCCGATCATCAACCCCAACCCGGCAGCGCGGGCAATGGCGGCCATTTCGAGCGCCTCGACTACACCAGTCTTCATCAATTTGATGTTAATCACATGCGCCGCGCGCTCGTGAGCGATGCGCAACACATTCAGCGCGCTGGCAGCCGTCTCATCGGCAGCGATGGGAACGCCGCCCCACTGCACTAGTTGGCGCATGCCGGCCCAATCGTCGGCAGGCACCGGCTGTTCAACCAAGGCCGGCACGATCTGCTGCAAGCGCAACGCGCCGAGCAATTCCAGCATCGCCTCGGCGGTCAAGCCGCCGTTGCCATCGAGGATCAACGGCGCGTCGGGAGCAATCGCACGGATAGCGGTAATACGGGCTAAGTCGTGGCTCAGTTCGCTGCCGCCAATCTTGACTTTGATCTGGCGAATGCCTCGATCGAGAATATCGAGCGTCGCCAGCGCCGCCGCTTCGACCGTGCCGGTGGTGATGGTCATATCGGTTTCGAGCATATGGCCGGCGCCGCCAAAGAAGACGTACAGCGGCAACCCATAATGGCGGGTGAGGGCATCGAGCACCGCCGTCTCGATGGCGCAACGGGCCGAGCCGTAGCTACCGATCTGCTCGCGCAACTGGCAGGCAATGGCCCGCCATTCGCGCACGTCAGCACCCTCTACCGCCGAACGCACCGCCTCAATCGCCGCCTGCGCGCCGGCCTGTGTCTCGCCGTTAAACGCCGGGAAGGGGGCCGCTTCCCCGTAACCGCGGATGCCGTTTGCCAGTTCGACCGTCACCAGCAGATTGCGGGCCACGTCTTGCGCGCCGCCGGCAATGCCAAACGGACTATGCAACGGAATATCGAGCGGCGTTACCGACAAAGCGCGGATGGTGGTCGTCATAGATTACTCTCTGCTACACCACAACTTGTAAATTCGTGTCTCCCCCTCACACCCGATACTGCCGGCGCAGATAGACCGTAATCGTCACCAACACAATCACCGCACCCAGCACCTGCCAGATACTCTGCAACTGCTCGCCGAGCAGCAGGGCAGCCAACGCCAGCGCGCTCACCAGCCGCCAACCCATCGTACTGCTCACCAGCGGCGCACCGAGTTGGCGCAGGGCCACAATCTGGCCGAGGTTCGCGCCCAACAACACAAAGACCACGAACGCGGCAAACACCGCCCAATCGTATGGGCCAATCTCGCCAAACCGCTGCCATGGCTCGCCCAAAAGCACGCTCATCGCGCCGCAAGTGACCGTCAGCGCGATCAGTTGAATCACCAGCATCGCTTCGGCCCGCACCTTGCCCGCCCCGGTTGCGCGCGGCACCAGTATCATATAGAGCGCCAGCGCACACGCCGAGACAAAGGCAATCGCGATGCCAAGCAGATCGCTCGCCGTCAAGCGCAAAACCGTACCGCTGGCGACATCGCCGCTCATCATCAATAATGAGCCAACGATCGAGAGCGCGATAGCAGGCAACGTAAACGGCGGCAGCCGCTCGCGGAAGAAGAGCTTGCTCAGCAGCGCGACGATCAACGGGGTGAGCAGCGTGATCAGTTGCACATAGATCGCCAGCGTAAAGCGCGCCGAGGTCAAGTTCGTCATCGCGCGCACGCTCACCACCAGCGCAAACAGCCAAATGATCGGCGTCACCCACACCTTGCGGTCAACGTGGCGATAGGCAAAGGGGAGATAGACAAGCAGCGCGAGCGCATTGCCAAGGCTGAGAATCGCCATACTGGGTAAGTGGCTAATCGTCTGGAGATAGCGGGCTAGCACCGGGTAGGCGCCCCAGCCGGTGTGGGCAAAGAGGGCAACCACCAACCAGAGCCACGAGACTCCGGCGCGGGTTGCAGTTGCAGTGGCAGATGAATTGCTCATAACGGGTATTATAGCAAAGGTTGATTGAGCCATAAACGAAGCGGCGGGGTGTCCTGCTGTCATTGCGAGGGGGTGTAGAGGCAGCGCACTGCGCTGCCCGCGCGACCGAAGCAATCTCCCGCTTCAGCGGAACTAACCGCTCAGGGCATCCCTCCCGTGCTCGTGGGGGATTGCTTCGCCGCCTGCGGCGGCTCGCAATGACAGTGAGGAACGGGAACGGCGACTGAGCGGGAGCATCCCGTGCGCGGAGGAGATTGCTGCGCCGCCTGCGGCGGCTCGCACGGACAGGGTCGCCTGTCATTGCGAGGGAGCGGCGCTCCCCAGCAGCGCTGGGGGGCGCGCGACCGAAGCAATCTCCCGCTTCAGCGGAACAAACCGCTCAGGGCATCCCTCCCGTGCGCAGAGGAGATTGCTTCGCCGCCTGCGGCGGCTCGCAATGACAGTGAGGAACGGGAACGGCGACTGAGGGGGAGTGTCCCGTGCGCGGAGGAGATTGCTGCGCTGCGCTGCGCTCCGATCGCACGGAAAGGGTCGGTTTGTCATTGCGAGGGAGCGGCGTCCCCCAGCGCTGGGGGGCGCGCGACCGAAGCAATCTCCTGCTTCAGCGGAACTAACCGCTCAGGGCATCCCTCCCGTGCTCGTGGGGGATTGCTTCGCCGCCTGCGGCGGCTCGTAATGACAGTGAGGAGCGGGAACGGCGGCTGAGCGGGAGCGTCCCGTGCGCGGAGGAGATTGCTGCGCTGCGCTGCGCTCCGCTCGCAAGGACAGGGTCGGTTTGTCATTGCGAGGGAGCGGCGCTCCCCAGCAGCGCTGGGGGGCGCGCGACCGAAGCAATCTCCTGCTTCAGCGGAACAAACCGCTCAGGGCATCCCTCCCGTGCTCGTGGGGGATTGCTTCGCCGCCTGTGGCTCGCAAGGACAAAGGGGAGCGGGAACGGCGGCTGAGCGGGAGCGTCCCGTGCTCGTGGGGGATTGCTTCGCCGCCTGCGGCGGCTCGCAAGGACAAAGGGGAGCGGGAACGGCGGCTGAGTGGGAGCGTCCCGTGCTCGTGGGGGATTGCTTCGCCGCCTGCGGCGGCTCGCAATGTAATATTGGCACGTGCATTCGTTGACCTCAGGAGCATTGCTATGCCCATTGATCTCGCTGATCTGATCGCCGCCGGTGGCGCGCTGGCCGGCCCGACGTATACCGATACCTTCACCGATTGGAGTTACGACTCGCGTTTGACCAATGCCGGTGAGTGTTTTATCGCTCTCCGCACGGCACGGGCCGATGGCCACGACTATATTCCGGCGGCGATTGCTGCCGGCGCGCGGGGGGTGCTGTGCAGCCGTCCGCCCCACGATGCTGGCACTGCGACGGTGATCGTCTGCCCCGATCCGCAGGCGTTGTTGTTGCGCTGGGCTAGTGCCCGCTTGCGCGCGCTGCATCCCACTGTGATCGCTGTGACCGGCGGGATCGGCAAGACCCTTGCCCGGCGCACGATTGCCGCTGTGCTGAGCCAGCAGGCCGCTACCTTCCAAAGCCGGCGTAATTTCAATTCGCTGTTGGGGTTGCCGATTGCGCTCGCCCGCCTGCGTGACGGTGATCGCTATGCAGTGCTCGAATTCGCCGGCGAGCACCTTGCCCCGCTTGCGGTTGCGTTTCCGCCCCATCTTGCTGTGATCACGCCCGCCGCCGATCCAACAATGGCGGCATGGGTAGCTGAGCAAGGCGCCCAACTGCTCATTGCCGCCGAGCCGTTCCGCTACACTGGTGCGAACGGGATTGACGTGCGCGCGACGGCGATTGCTTACCGGCGTGATGGCGTCTCGTTCATTGCCCAGAGCAGCGAAGGCGAACTCGCGATCACTACCCCGCTGCTCGGCCCTCCCGGCGTGGCGGCGGCGCTGGCGGCGGTAGCCGTGGGCCGGGTGTACGGAGTGGCGCCGGAAGCGATTCAGCAGGCGTTGGCCCAGCTCGAAGCGCCGGCAGGACGCCTGCGGCCTTTGGCGGGAGCACAGGGCGAGACGATCCTCGACGATAGTTTCAATGCCACGCCGCTGGCGATGCGCGCCGCGTTGCAGACACTGGCCGCTTTGCCGGCGCGGCGACGGATTGCGGTGTTGGGTACGCCTACCGAACTGCCAGCCATTGACCCAACCCCGATCTTGACCGAACTCGGTGCGCAGGCGGCGCAGAGCGCCGATTACCTCGTGCTGAAGGGGAACGGCGCGGCGACGATGGCCCACGCCGCACGCCTTGCCAATCCGGCGGCGAGCATCCACGTCGTGGACACTAACGACGCGGCGCGGGCAGCGCTGCCCGCCGATCGAGGCAGTGACGATCTGGTGCTGGTGTCGGGCAGCGCCGGCGAACGGCTCGAACAGGTGATCGCGCCGCTGCTCGCCGCCGATCATCCGCCCGAACGTGCGCTGGTGCGGCAAGAACCGGCATGGCGCAGTGTGCGGATTGGCGATCCGGGCCGTCCGACGTGGGTGCATCTCGATTTATCCGCCATTGCCGATAACGTCCGCGCTCTCCGCACCCACGCCGGCGTGCCGCTGATGGTCGTGCTCAAGGGCGATGGGTATGGTCACGGCGCTGCGCGGGTAGCGCGGGCGGCGTTAGCTGCCGGAGCGGAAGCGCTGGCCGTCGCAACGCTCGGCGAAGGGCGCGCGTTACGCGCCCAAGGCATCAACGCGCCGATTCTGGTGTTGGGCTATACCCCGCCGTGGCAGGTTGCCGATGCGATCCGGCTTGATCTGATGATCACACTCTTTGACGACGACACCGCACAGGCGCTCAGCGCTGCGGCGGCGGAACTAGGCCGGCCTGCGCGGGTTCACATCAAAGCCGACACCGGCATGGCCCGGCTGGGACTGCCGTCTGCCGAAGTAGGCCCGTTTCTCCACCGGCTCCGCGATCGTCCCGGCATCGAGCCGGTTGGTCTCTACACCCACTTCGCCCGTGCCGACGAAGCCGATCCTGCGCCAACTACCCAACAACTGGCCCGCTTTCAGGCCATCCTCACCGCGATCACCAGCGCCGGCTTGCGCCCGCCAATCGTCCATGCTGCCAATAGCGCCGCCACGTTGCGCTTCCCAGCCGCGCGCTTCGACATGGTGAGACCCGGTCTCGCCTGCTACGGCCTCGCCCCTAGCCCGGATGCACCGCTCTTGCCCGGCATGCGCCCGGCCCTTAGCTTCTACAGCGAAGTCGCCCAAGTGCGTACCCACCCCGCCGGCACACCGATCTCGTACGGCGGCGTCTACGTCACCCCGCGTCCAGCGCGCATCGCCACCATCCCGGTTGGCTACGCCGACGGCCTCCGCCGGTCGCCGCCGTGGCGCGAGGTGCTGATTCGCGGTCGCCGCGCCCCCATCGTCGGGCGCATCTGCATGGACTACATCATGGTTGATGTCACTGATATTCCGGGAGTACAGCGCGGCGATACGGTGACGATCATCGGGCGGCAGGGTGATGATGCAATATGGGTGGATGAAATCGCCGGCTGGCTGGGCACAATCAGTTACGAAGTGTTGACCGGCATCTTGCCGCGTGTGCCGCGTGAGATTTAATATAGAGTGCGGCAGTCAAACTGCCGCACTCCATGCGGTACAGAAATAGCCACAAAGAAACGCAAAAAACACAAAAATGTATATTTTTATTTGTGTATTTTGTGTCTTTTTGTGGCTATCCCTGCAGTCGATCATATTCTGCGGAGGGAGGCTAGTGTCCTTTGCGGCCCTACGCCCTTCCCTTGCCCGCGGCATCGCCGCCAGCGCAGCGCTGGCAATGGCTGCACTGTTTCCCGGCAACGAGGAAGGGAACCGGCAAGGACCTGATACGGTATAATGATGAAAGAAGATTGCTCTGTTCCATTCATCAATCCGATGCGCGGGAAGGCATGGCGATGCGCTACCACGAGATTGTCAACGAGATCCGGCAGTGGCCGCTCGACCAACAACTGCTGTTGTTGGAAGAGATGACCCGGCTCTTGCGTGTGACACTGGCTCAACCGGCGCCGTCTGCGCCGCCAACAGCATCGCTCCTCTGGCGCGGCGTGCTGGCGAGCGATGCGCCGAGCCCGACTGATGCTGAGCTGCAGCAGGCGTATACCGAGTATCTTATGACCAAGTATCAGTGATGCACGTCTTGCTCGACACCAACGTCGTGTTAGACTTCCTCCTCAATCGCGCGCCGTTTGCCGAGGCGGCGGCCTAATTGTGGGAAGCGCAGCGTCAGAGCCGTTTCGTCGCGTATGTCTCGGCAATCACGCCGATCAATATCTTCTACATCGCACGCAAGCTGCGCGGGATTGCACTCCCCAACAAGTTGTGACGGGTTTGGTGCGCGAATGCCGGATTGCCACGATAGATGACGCGGTGTTGCGAACGGCGCTCACCCTGCCTACGCCCGATTTTGAAGATGCGGTGCAACTAGCGAGCGCATTGCATGCGCAGCTCGATACAATTGTGACCCGTGACCCTGCTGGATATCCGGAATCAGCGATCGCCATCCTCTCCCCAACAGCATTGCTTGCGCTCCTATCACAGCGCAACGGCGAGGAAGCCGGGCCAAGCGATGGGTGAATGCCACGGGAGCGTGAGCGTTGATACCGCGCCGGACGGCGCGCGGCGAGCCGGCGAATTTGCATGCCAGTGTGTTACCGCAGGGGACGCCGAGGACGCGGAGGATGAGAGACTTTCCGCCCTGCGCCCTCCGCGTTCTCTGCGGTAAAAAATTCCCCGTGGCCGGTTCCGCAACGCGGATACTATCGGCTCCGGCGGCGCAACCGGTGTGGCGGGTGGTTGCCATCATCTGCTGCGGAGATGCTCTCGTGTGCGCGACATAAGTTGGCAAAACGCAACGATCTATGTTATAATGACGGCGCTTATATCAGGAACGCCGGGCTGCGCCGGCCCGCGCGCGATTACACGAGGAGGAACTGCTCGTGGCGCTTGAAAAAGAGGAAAAGTCGCAAATTATCAACGGCTATCAGATCCACGAGACTGATACCGGTTCGCCCGAAGTTCAGGTCGCGCTCTTGACCGAGCGGATCAACCAGTTGATCGAGCATTTGCGCGTCCATATCCACGACCATCACTCGCGGCGCGGTCTGCTCAAGCTTGTCGGGCGGCGGCGGCGGCTGCTCAACTATCTGCAGTCCAAGGATCGCGAACGCTACCGCAATGTTATCAATCGCCTCGGTCTGCGCCGCTAGTATGATAGGGGCAACCGTCAGTGTAAGCTAAGGTCAACGAGGGCGCCAGCGGCATTCGCCGCCCGGCGCTCTTTGCTTGCAGTCGTCTGGCGCGGTGGTTCGGGATTGGCGCATGCGCGTGAGTCGCTCGCGCGTATCCGCCAGTGCCGAACTCCGCGCCCCGGCCGCTGTCGTGCGGCCGCCATGGTTTCAGTGGGGCGCACCGGCGCCCCAGTTAAGCAGGAGTTGTAAGGAAGTATGACAGAACGGAAAATTTACACCGTGAGCGCGGAGATTGCCGGCCGTACTTTGACCCTTGAAGCCGGTCGCTTCGCCGAACAGGCCGATGGCGCGGTGGTGGCGCGGTATGGCGATACGATGCTGCTGGCCACCGTGGTGTGCGCCAAAGAGGCGCGGGAAGGCGCCGATTTCTTCCCCCTCACCGTTGATTACGAAGAGAAGATGTACGCCGTGGGCAAGATTCCCGGCAATTTCTTCAAACGCGAAGGCCGCCCCACTACCACTGCGATTCTCATCTCGCGGCTGACCGACCGCCCGCTGCGCCCCCTCTTCCCCAAGGGGTTCTATAACGAAGTGCAGGTGATTATCACCACCTTCTCGATCGATATGGAGAACGACCCCGGCCCGCTGGCGATTATCGCCGCCTCGGCGGCGTTGTCGATCAGCGATATTCCTTTTGCTGGCCCGGTCGGCGCGGTGCAGATGGGCCATCTCAACGGCCAGTTGGTCGTTAACCCCAAGATGGGCGAGATGGAGCAGAGCCGGCTTGATCTGGTCGTCGCCGGCACCAAAGATGCGGTGCTGATGGTCGAGGCTGGCGCGCATGAGTTGACCGAAGATGAGATGTTGCAGGCGGTGATCGATGGCCACGCCGTTTGCAAGCAGATTTGCGATCTGCAAGAGCAGTTGGTGCAGCTCTGCGGCAAGCCTAAGCGCCCCTTCACCCCGCCGGTCGTCGATACCTCGCTCGAAGAGGCGATCAGCGCGTGGATGGGTGATCGCTTGCGCCAAGCGGTGCGCAGCCCGATTAAGCAGGAGCGTGAGGCGCAGACCGAGGCGCTGAAGGCTGAGGTGATTGCGCACTTTACCGCCGATGAGCCGGAGGAAGAGATTCCAAATCGCACCAAAGAGGTCAGCAAGGCGTTCGAGAAGCTGCTTAAGGATGAGGTGCGCAACGCGATCCTCGATGAAGGGATCCGCGTTGATGGCCGCGCCCTCGATGAGATCCGCCCGATTAGCATCGAGGTCGGCGTGGTGCCGCGCGTCCACGGTTCAGCCGTCTTTACCCGCGGCCAGACGCAGGTGCTCACAATTACCACGCTCGGTTCGCCCGGCGATGAGCAGAAGGTGGATGATCTCGGCATCGAGACGACCAAACGCTACATTCACCACTATAACTTCCCGCCGTTTAGCACCGGCGAGGTGCGCCGGCTCGGTACGCCGCGCCGCCGCGACATCGGCCACGGCGCGCTCGCTGAGCGATCGCTGTACGCGGTGCTGCCGAGCGAAGAGGAGTTTCCCTACACGATCCGGCTCGTCTCTGAGGTGCTCTCGTCGAATGGTTCGTCGTCGATGGCGTCGGTCTGCGGTTCGTCGCTCAGCCTGATGGATGCCGGTGTGCCGATTAAGGCCCCCGTGGCTGGGGTGGCGATGGGCTTGATTACCGATGAAGATGGGCGCTGGCGCGTGTTGACCGATATTCAGGGGCTTGAAGACGCGCTCGGTGATATGGACTTTAAGGTGGCCGGTACCGCGAAGGGTGTCACCGGGTTGCAGATGGATATCAAGACCACCGGGATTACCTACGAGATTATGCGGCAGGCGTTTGCGCAGGCCCGCGCCGGGCGGCTCTTTATTCTCGATAAGATGAATGCGGTGATTAGCGCGCCGCGGCCTGAGTTGTCGATCTATGCGCCGCGGATTATGACTATCCAGATTCCGGTCGAGAAGATCGGCGCGCTGATCGGCCCCGGCGGTAAGACGATCCGCAATATCTGCGATACCACCGGCGCCCAGATTGATATCGAAGACGACGGTCGCGTCTTTATCACCACGCCCGACGGCGAGGCGGCCAAGAAGGCGATCAGTATGATCGAGGGCCTGACCCGCGAGGCCAAGGTGGGCGATATCTTCCTTGGCAAAGTGGTGAGCATCAAGCCGTTCGGCGCGTTCGTCAATATCTTGCCCGGCAAAGACGGCATGGTGCATGTGTCAGAGCTTGACGACAAGCGGGTCGAGAATGTCGAAGATGTGGTCTCGCTCGGTGACGAGATCAATGTGATGGTGATCGACATTGACCGCACTACCGGCAAGATCAGTCTCAGCCGGCGGGCAGTGCTCACCGGCGAGACGCCGGAAGAGCGGAAGGCCGCCGGCGCTGCGCCTCGCCCCCGTCCCCGCGAAGAGTCGCGTGGCGGTCGGGAGGAGCCGCGCGGCGGGCGGGAAGAGCCGCGCAGTTTGCGCGAAGAATTGCGCGGGCCGCGCCGCGATGCCGATCGCCCGCGCCCGCGGCGGCGTGATGACTAAGCGACACTGAGCCTATCGCGCTGACCTGCATTGCCAACATCGATGATCGCGCTCAACGCCGCTGCCACTCATCGCGAGCTCGGGGGCCACGGCCCCCGTCTCATCCATATCGCGCCCGCCAATGGCTTTCCGCCAGAGGCGTATGTCCCCCTCGCCGCCGGTTTGGCGCCGTTTGGGCGCATCCTCGGCTACCGGCCACGTCCGTTGCGTGTCGATGGTGATGCGCAACCGGGGGGGACATGGCGCGATCTGGCGGCGGATCTGATCGCCGATCTACAGGCAGTCGCTCACGAGCCGGTGATCGGGATCGGCCATTCGCTTGGCGGGATTTTAACCCTCTACGCTGCGGTTGAACGGCCTGAGCTGTTTCGGGCGGTGGCGCTGATTGATCCGGTCTTCTTTCGCCGTCGCCTACAGGTGCTGATTTGGCTGCTGCGCCAAGCCGGGCAGGGCTACCGCTTCCCGCTAGCCCAAGGTGCGCTGCGCCGCCGCGACCATTTCGCCAGCATCGACGAGGCTCGCCAGCGTTGGCAAGGGCGCGGCGTGTTCGCCGATTTTACCCCTGCCGCGCTCGAAGGTTATCTCAGCGGTGGCTTGAAGCCGCACGGCAACGGCTACACGCTGGCGTGGCCGAAACTGTGGGAATCGCACATCTTCGCCTCATCGCCGCTCGACGCATGGCGCGACTTGCGTCGTTTGCAACGCCCGCTCTTGATCATTCGCGGCACGCGCTCCGAGCTGATCACCGATTCGGTCTGGCGCCGTTTCCGCCGGGTCGCGCCCCACGCCACCTTGGCTGAGGTCGAGGCCGGCCACATGTTGCCGATGGAAAAGCCGGATGAGGTAGCCGCAATCATCGCGCGCTGGATGCAGGGGATCGGATGATAGGGATTACCCCGCCGCCTCGTCGGGCTGCACCCCGCGAATCGCCAACCACAAACAAACGACGGCAATCATCACTGCAATGACCGAATAAACTAACCAAGTTCCCGGCACGGTCAAGTTGCCGGCTGATGACGGCACTTCCCAAAGCCACGGGTTTCCGCCCGTCTCAAGCGCGCCGGCGGTGATGCCGAGCGCAATGAACGGGTGCAGGCAGAGAAACGTGCCCATGGTATAGACGTAGAGCGGGGTGGGTTGGCCGTCAAAGGCATCTATCAGCAACGAAATCACAAAAAACAGAAACGGCACCAGCAACAGAATCGCGATCACCGTCCCTTGCGCCATGACCGTCGCCCCCAACGTTGAGCGCATGACGGTTGACCAAAACAACCCGATTGCGGCGTAACTCACCGCTGTCACTAGTAGCCCCACCACCCCAATCAGCACCTCTTGAGCGGTGACGCCGCCGAAGATCAGGGCTAGCCCAGCGATCGGCAGCGAGGCCATGATCAACAGCAGGGCAAAGGCAATCGCCGACACCAGCTTGCCGGTCACAATCTGCACCGGCGACAAGAGCGACGCTAGCAAGAGATCGTAGGTCTGCCGCTCTTTCTCGCCGACGATGGCGCCAGCGGTAAGCGACGGCGAGAGAAAGCAAACCTGCACAAGGGCTGCTGTCATCACGGTAAAGAAGATCGCTTTACCGATCGAACGCGCGGTATTCGGGTCATTCATGCTGGCCGAATTGGCGAAAACGGCGTAGATCAGCAGCGTGATCGCGCCGATGATGGTCAAATAGCCAGTCAAAATCAGCCACGCATTGCGCCCGCGAATCCGGCCAAACAGTTCGCGGGTCAGCACTGGGTTGGCAAGCAGGTCACGCATTGGCACTCCTTTGCGGTACGGCATGGAAACAGTTGCGCTTGCTTATATTATCCGATATCAAGGATAGCTCGCGCTGGGCACTCTCGCGATGACCGGGTGCGGCAGTTTCACTGCCGCACTCCATATTGGCGCATACCTATCACTGCCCGCAGTGTACCCGATCGCGAGTATAAGAGCGCAATGGCTCCCTTGCAGATGTGGCTCGCGCTTGAGCGGGAGATTGCTTCGGGCGCGGTGCGCTCTCGCAATGACAGTGTTTCTATTGGCGCATCGCCCTCACTGGCCGCAGTGTACCCGTCGAGGGTATAAGAGCGCAATGGCTCCCTTGCAGATGTGGCTCGCGCTTGAGCGGGAGATTGCTTCGGGCGCGGTGCGCCCTCGCAATGACAGTGTTTCTATTGGCGCATACCTAATCACTGGCCGCAGTTGACCCGATCGAGCAGCGAGGTGACGGCGTATATCGCGCGCATGGTTGGCGCCGGGACGCCGGTCAGATCGGCGAGTTCGACCACTGCCCCCAGCAAGGCATCGATCTCGGTCGGACGTTTGGCCTCGATATCTTGCAGCATCGAGGTCTTGTGCGCGCCGATCTCTTCGGCCATGCGGATGCGGCGCTCGATCGAGACCGGAAACCGCACCCCTAGCGTCTCAGCGACTTGTTGCGCCTCGGCCATCATCGTCGCCGCGAGTGCGTAGGTGCCCTGATCGGCGATGATCCGGTCGAGGGTGGCGCGGGTCAGGGCGCTAATCGGGTTGAACGAGAGATTACCCCACAGCTTGAGCCAAATCTCGTTGCGAATATCGGTTTTCACCGGTGCGCGCAAACCAACCGACTCGAGCAACTTGCTTAGCCGCAGTGTCCGCTCGCTCCGGCTGCCGTCGGGTTCGCCGAGCGTGAACCGGTTGCCTTCCAGATGCCGGATTACGCCGGGCCGCTCGATCGCCGCCGCGGGGTAGACGACACAGCCGATCACCCGCTCGATTTCGGTATTAGCCGCGATCACGCCACCGGGATCGACCGCCTCGATTTGGCGGCCTTCGTAGGGGCCGCCGTGGCGGAAGAAATACCACCACGGAATGCCGTTCTGGGCATAGACCACCGCCGTATCCGGGCCATAGAGCGCGCGCATCGGCGCGGCCAGCGCCGGCAATGATTGGGCTTTGACCGCCACGATGACCATATCGTGCGCGCCAGCGGCAGCCATATCGGCGGTGGCCAACGCTGGACGCACCACCTCTTGGCGGCCATCGCGGTATTCAATGGTTAACCCGTTGGCTTCGATCGCGGCCAAGTGCGCGCCGCGGGCAATCAAGGTCACGTCGGCGCCAGCCTGTATCAACTTCGCGCCAAGCCAGCCCCCGATCGCGCCGGCCCCGACAATGCAGATGCGCATAGCAATCCTCGCTGTGATGAACAATGGTATCTCATTTAGTTATCTGTTGCCCCCACCCCCAACCCCGCTGGGGGAGGGGCAAGGAAGGAAGGGGCACGAGCACGCTGGTACCCCTTCCTAAAAACCCTTTGCGCGCTTTGCGTTCTCTGCGCCTTTGCGTTTAAATTCTTCGCGCTCTTTGCGGAGCCGGACAGCCGTCCGGCTCTCCGGCGCCTTTGCGTTTCCCCCACCCCCAACCTCTCCCCCGCTGGGGGAGGGGCAAGGAAGGAAGGGGCACGAGCACGCTGGTACCCCTTCCTAAAAACCCTTTGCGCGCTTTGCGTTCTCTGCGCCTTTGCGTTTAAATTCTTCGCGCTCTTTGCGCCCTCTGCGCCTTTGCGTTTAGCATCCCTGCGCCTTTGCCCTCTCTGCGCCTCTACAGTTACAGTTTGCGCAGATACACCCGCTCAAGCTCGTGGCGCGGCCCTTTGACCAAAATCAGATCGGCGCTCCAGCGCGTTGGCTCGATGTTCTGTTTGAGGTTCACATAGTTGATCTCGCGCCAGATCCGGCGCGCGGTTGCAATCGCCTCAGCCTCGCTCAGCTCGGCGTAGCGACGGAAATACGATGACGGATCGCGGAACGCCGTCTTGCGCAGTTGCAAAAAGCGCTCGATGTACCACTGTTCGAGATCCCGCTCGTCGGCGTCAACATAAATCGCAAAATCAAAAAAATCCGACACGTAGAGCTGCGGTTCGCGCCGGGTATTGGCGCCGCGCTGCAACACATTCAGCCCTTCGACAATCAACACATCGGGGTGATCAACCACCTGAAACTGATCCGGCACAATATCGTACGTCAAGTGCGAATAAACCGGCGCGCTCACCGGGCCATACCCCGACTTGATATCAGCGATGAATTGCAACAGCCGGCGTCGATCATAACTTTCCGGGAAGCCTTTGCGGTGCATGATGCCCCGCTCTTGCAGCACCCGGTTCGGGTAGAGAAAGCCGTCAGTGGTCACCAGATCCACCTTGAGCTGGCCGGGGCCACGCGCCAACAGTGCCTGCAAAATACGCGCCGTGCTGCTCTTGCCCACTGCTACGCTACCGGCAATGCCGATCACGTAAGGCACCCGGGCCGTTGCCGAACCAAGAAACGCGCTCGTCGCCTGATACAGCCGGCAAGCGTTTTCGTAATAGAGCTGCAACAAGCGCACCAGCGGCAGGTAGATGTCGGCGACATCTTCCATCGAGACGCTATCGGTCAAGCTCACCAGTGAATCCAACTCGTCGGCGCTCAACGGCAAAGGTGTGCCATTCCGCAATGCCGACCATTCCGACCGCGAAAAACTCACGTAGGGCGAGAGACGCCGTTCGAGTTCAAGCTTGGGGATCATGCCGCTTCCTGTGTGTCAACGCCGGAGGTGGTGGCCGGCAGCGTCATTGCGACGATGAGCAGACAATGCGTTGTAACTTGCCAATAACACTATCATACCGCAATTTTGGTGCGGATTGTAAAGCTTTTCACAGGCGGGTTGCTAGCGGCAGGCGGTTCATCTCTCTATGGAGTGCGGCAGTGAAACTGCCGCACTCCATAGCAATACCTTGCCTCCGCCAATCCCAGCGTCTTGGCCATCGTAATCCGTTGTAGCTTGCCGGTCGCGCCGCTCAGTAACGCGCTGAGGGTGTCGGATTGCGAGTGTCAGATCGTTGATCTCCCGGTGGAATGCGGCAGTCTCCTGCCGCAATTCCATAGCAACACCTTGTCTACGCCAACCCCAGCGTCTTGGCCATCGTGATCCGTTGCAACTTGCCGGTCGCGCCCCGTGGCAACGCGCTCAGGATATGGATCGCGCGCGGCACTTTGAAATCGGCCAACCATTGGGCGCAGTGATCGCGCAGTTCGCGTTCGCTGGCCTGCATCCCCTCGCGCAAGACCACTGCGGCATGCACTTCTTCGCCTAAGGTCGGGTGGGGCGCCGCAAAGGCCAGCGCCTCGGCGACCGCCGGGTGGCGCAGCAGCACATCGTCAATCTCAAGCGGTGAAATCTTCTCGCCGCCGCGATTGATCAGCTCCTTGATCCGGCCGGTCAAGCACAGATAACCATCGTCATCGAGATAGCCTTGATCGCCGGTACGGAACCAGCCATGCACAAACGCCGCCGCGTTGGCTTCGGGGTTGTTCTCGTAGCCGTCAACCACGTTCGGCCCGCGCACCACCACCTCACCCTTCACCCCTGCCGGCAACAAATTGCCGTTTTCGTCCATGATGCCGACTTCCACCCCAAAACCGATCCCGACCGAGCCGGGTTTGTGCTGGCCGGGTGGCAGCGGGTTCGAGGTCATCTGGTGCGAGGCTTCGGTCATCCCGTAGCTCTCGATTACCGGTGCGCCAAACACTGTCTCCATCCGCTCCATGACCACCGGCGGCAGCGGTGCGCTCGACGAACGGATGAAGCGAAACGGGTTGGCGGCGATGATCGCGGCATTGCGCTCGGCGCGGGCCAGCAGCACCTGATGCATCGTCGGCACTGCCGAATACCACGTTGGCCGCGCTTGTTCAACCCAGCTCCAGAACTTGAGACCGTCGAAACCGGGAGGGCAGATGACCGCGCCGCCAGCCGCCA
Organism: Chloroflexus islandicus; assembly: GCF_001650695.1. GTDB lineage: Bacteria > Chloroflexota > Chloroflexia > Chloroflexales > Chloroflexaceae > Chloroflexus > Chloroflexus islandicus. Next base: position 102,366 of record NZ_LWQS01000114.1, on the reverse strand, counting down.
GTTGGCTGAGCAATGAGGCGACAATGCCGTGAATGTGGAACAGCGGCATCACGCAGAGCGAGCGGTCGGCAGGGCTGAGCTGGTAGGTGGCGATGATGTTGGCGGTCGAAGCGACCAAATTGCGATGGCGGATCGGCACCCGCTTGGGCCGGCTGGTCGTGCCGCTGGTGTGCAGGATCATCGCCACATCATCGGCTGCGGCCCAGCCATCGCGGCGCGGCGGGCCGGTCTCGCCAGCGGCGCTAAATGCCAAGCGGCCATCGGCGTCGAGCGTCGCCTCGATTAACAGCATCCCCGGACGCAACGCGGCCCGTGCTTCGTCGCCTTCGCCGGGAGCCACGATCAGCGCGCGGGCATTGGTGTCTTCGTAGTAGAAGGCAAACTCGTCGCGGCGGTACTTGGGGTTGAGCGGCGCAGCGGTGGCTGCCGTCGCCGCGGCGAGAAAGGCCATCGCCATCGCCGGGCCATTGCCGAGCGCGATCGCGATCCGGTCTCCCCGTCCCAAGCCGTGGGCTTGCAACCATTCGGCCAACTGGCCGACCTGCGCGCGCAGATCGGCAAATGTCCACACCGGCCCTCCCGGCGCGATCAAGGCCGGATCGCGCTCGGCGCCGGCGTGCAAGAGATCAAACAGCGTCGCTCTGCGTGTCGTCATAGCACGGCATTCCCTCTATCGCAATGCACTCTACTTGTTACCACCCAACCGCCAAGCCATCGCAACGCGGCTCGGTGCCGGCAACGTAGCAGCCGCTCGGCAAGCGCCAAATCACCTGCCCGCGGCCAAAGCCGCCCAACTCGCTTTCGACCGCCACCTGATGGCCGCGGGCCGCCAGCCCCTCGATCACGTGGCGCGGCGTTTCGAGTTCGAGCCGCAGCGTCCCGTCACGTTCCCAGCGCCAGCGCGGCGCATCGAGCGCCGCTTGCGGGTGCAGACCGTAATCGAGCGTATTGACGATCACTTGCGTATGGCCTTGCGGCTGCATATGCGCCCCCATCACGCCAAAGGGGCCGATCGGCGCGCCGTCTTTGCTGAGAAAGCCGGGAATGATGGTATGGAAAGGGCGCTTGCCCGGCGCCACGTGATTGGGATGGCTGGGATCGACCACAAACCCGCAGCCGCGGTTGTGCAACGCGATGCCATATTCAGGCACCACCACCCCCGACCCAAAACCCATGTAGGTCGATTGGATCATGCTCACCATCATACCATCACGGTCAGCCGTCGCAAAATAGACCGTGCCGCCTTTGGGCAACGCCGCCGGGCCATAGTCTTGGGCCCGTGCGCCGATCAGCCGGCTGCGCGCCGCCAGCCGGTCGCGGTCGAGCATCTGGGCAACCGGCACCGGCGCTTTGGCCGGATCGGCTACATAGGCAAAGGCATCGGCAAAAGCTAACTTCATCGCCTCAACCTGCCAATGAAAGGCGTCTGCCGACTCGCGGGGGAACCGGGCCAGATCAACGTGGTCAAGGATGCCGAGCGCCATCAACGCCGCAATCCCCTGCCCGTTCGGCGGGATCTCGTGAACGGTATAGCCGCGATACTGCATCGTGATCGGCGTCACCCACTCTGAACGATGGGTCGCCAAATCCTCGGCCCGCAGCAAACCGCCGGTAGCGCGGGCAAAGCGGTCAATCGCGGCGGCAATTTCCCCATGGTAAAACACATCAGCGCCATGACGGGCAATCAAGCGCAGAGTACGGGCATGGCCGGGGCTCACGAACCGCTCGCCGGGGCGTGGGGCGCGGCCATCGAGGCTAAAGGTGGGCAGAAAACCGGCGAACTCTGGGCCGGTGCGGGCATGGGCCGCCGCCACCCCCCGCGCCCAAAAATAGGCCACCATCGGCGGCGCCGGCGCACCCTCTTCGGCATACGCAATCGCTGGCGCCAGTACCTGCGCCAGCGGCAAGCGGCCAAACCGCTCGTGCATATCGCCCCACAACCGCACCACTCCCGGCACCGTCACCGGCCACCAACCATGCACCGGCATCTCGGCATGGCCAGCAGCGGCCAGCGCCTCGGCGGTCAAGGCGGCTGGCGCCGCGCCCGATCCATTAATGCCATGCAAGGTATTGCCGGCCCAGATCAGGGCAAAGCCATCGCCCCCCAACCCATTCGAGGTCGGTTCGAGCACCGTCAATGCCGCCGCCGTCGCAATCGCCGCATCAACCGCATTGCCGCCGGCTTGCAACACCTGCATCCCGGCCTGCGACGCCAGCGGGTGGCTGCTCGCCACCACGCCGCGCTCGGCCACGACCGGCACCCGCCGTCCGGGGTAGGGGAAATGGTGCAGGTTGAGATCCATGAATACAGCTCCTTCACATCACTGAGTCGCTATGGGTGAGATATTTGATTATACAATGAATCGTACATTCAAATGACGCAGCTTGACATTGCCGCCCGCGAGTGTTATCCTACATAACAAAGACATAATGTGCGTTACGATCGCGGATGATCGGCTCAGTGGTTGGATGCGGCCTGGCGTTGCACGCCGGGCGTTTTTGATCAACTACTTCGATCGCTATCAAGGTCGTATCATCAGTGATTATTTTGCTGTCGCCGGGCAAGCCGATTACGAACCTGCTTTCGCTTGAACTTGCCCGAAATGCTATTGAACGACGGTGGTGACATACCATCCGATGAATGCGATATACTGGCATTGCCGTCTCGGAGCTGCGCTGCTATCCGCACGTAATCTGGCCAGCCATGCGACAGATTGGCGGCACATAGCCTGCCTGAACAGGAGCGGCTACTATGGATGATGTAACTGCTACCGCTCATCCGGTTGAATTGATTGCCGATATGCCAGACGGTCCGGCGATGAGTGACGAACTTCCCCCTCTTGCCTCTGAATTGTTGAAGCACAAAGTCATGTTCACCATCGTCGAGCAGCAGCAGCGGCGTGGCTGCCAATCCTCGCTCGAGACGGTGCAAGATGCGTTCATCCATGCCTATTTCTCGCCCTCGGTCGAAGCCCTCATTGCCCGCCACCGCGAATATCTTCCCTCTGCCGATTTTGATCTGATTCGCCGCGCGTATGCGCTCGCTGCGGTTGCCCACGAAGGCCAGCGCCGCCAGTCAGGCCAACCCTACCTTGATCACCCGATTGAGGTTGCCCTGATTTTGCTCGATTTGAGCCTCGATACCGAATCGATCGCCGCGGCGCTGCTGCATGATGTGGTCGAAGATACCGGCGTGCCGATCGAGGTGATTGAGCGGTTCTTCGGCAAGCAAGTCGCTAATCTCGTTGATGGCGTGACCAAGCTCTCAGGGTACGAGAACAAGAGCAAAGAAGAGGTGCAGGCCGGTACCTACCGCAAACTGATTATCGCCTCGGCTGATGATCCGCGGGTGGTGTTGATCAAGCTGGCTGACCGCCTGCACAACATGCGCACCATTCACGCCACTCCGCCGCACAAACAGCAGCGCGTCGCGCGCGAGACGCTCGATATCTACGCACCGCTGGCCCACCGCCTCGGTATGTGGCAGATGAAGTCGGAACTCGAGGATCTCGCGTTTAAGACCCTCCACCCCGATCGCTACAAAGAGATTGCCCAAGGTCTGGCGATGCGGAAAGAAGCGCGCGACCGCATCGTTCAGCGCGTGATTGCCCAGTTGAAAGAGGCGCTGGCCCGCGAAGGCATCAAGGCCGAAGTGACTGGCCGCTCGAAGCATATCTATTCGATCTGGCGCAAGATGGAGCGCAAAGGGGTGCCGTTAGAGCGGATCTATGACCAGCTCGCGGTGCGGATTATTGTTGATGATCCTAACAACGAAGTGGGGGAATGTTACCGGGCGCTCGGCGTTGTCCATAGCAAGATGAACTGGACGCCGGTGACGCAAGAGTTCGATGATTACATTGCCGCCCCCAAAGAGAGTTCGTACCGCTCGATCCACACCACGGTCATTCTGCCCGAAGGCGTTCACTGCGAAGTGCAGATCCGCTCGCGGAAGATGCACGAAGAGGCCGAGCACGGCATTGCCGCTCACTGGCGTTACAAAGAAGGCTTCAACACCCGCAGCGACAAAGACTACGAGAACAAGATTCGCTGGTTACGCGAGCTGATTACATGGCGCAACGAGACGACCGACAGCGAATTTGTTGATATGCTGCGCGCTGAGTTTGAAGAGCGCGTCTTTGTTTTTACGCCCAAAGGCAAGATTATCGACCTGCCCGAAGGCTCGACGCCAATCGATTTCGCGTACCGCATCCACTCAGAGGTGGGGCATAATTGTATTGGCGCGAAAGTCAACGATCGCATGGTGCAGCTTACCTACGAGCTACGCAACGGCGAGATTGTCGAGATTCTGACCTCGAAGACGCCGCGCGGCCCTAGCCGTGACTGGCTGCGGATTGTTAAGACGCCTTCGGCCAAAAACCATATCAAACGCTACTTCCGCCGGCTCGAGCGCGAAGAGAATATCGCCGCCGGGCGCGAGATGCTTGAGAAAGAACTACGGCGCGTCGGTCTCACCCACGTGAGCTTTGAGAAGCTGGTTGAGCTGGCTGGACCCTCGGTACGCTCGGTAGAGGATCTCTTCTATCAGATCGGGGTTGATGATATCAACGAGCGCAAGCTGGTTGAGAAATTACTTGATAGTCAAGCGCCTCCCGCACCTGCGCCGGCGCCTGCACCCAGTCCCAGCCAACCAATGGCGCAGGTAAGCGCGAGCGGTGAGATTTATCTTGCCGGTACTGGCAAAATCCCATCGCGCATCGCTCGGTGTTGTAATCCGATCTTTGGCGAACCGATCGTAGGTTTTACCACTCGTGGTCGTGGTGTGACCGTCCATCGGGCCGATTGCCGTACCCTCCAACATCTGAGTGAAGCCGAACGAGACCGCCTCATGCCGGTGTGTTGGGGCAACGGTGCGGTGACAAACCAGACCTTCCCGGTGCCGTTACGGATTGAAGCGTGGGATCGGGTTGGTCTTTGGCGCGATATTTCCAATGTGATCGCAGAGGCCGGCATTAATATCACCGAAGTCAATCATGGCAAACCACGCGCCAATGGCCGGATGGTGTTGAATGTCACCGTCTCGCTCCAGTCAATGGCCCAGCTCTCGCCGTTAATCGAGAAGATCAACCGTATTCCCGATGTGCTTGATGTCTATCGCAAGACCTAGCCAAGCAACAATTGGAGATGATCGACGCGATCCGTGCTGACCTGCTCCAATGGTTTACCAACGATGCCCGCGACCTGCCATGGCGACGCACCCGCGATCCGTATGCGATCATGGTCGCCGAAGTGATGCTTCAGCAGACGCAGGTTGATCGGGTGATCCCGAAGTATCAGGCGTTTTTAGCTGCCTTTCCTACCATAGAAGCTCTGGCTGCCGCGCCAACTGCCGAGGTGATCCGGTTGTGGGCCGGGCTTGGCTACAACCGGCGCGCCGTCAATTTGCAACGAGCGGCGCAGGCGATTGTCACCCGCCACGGCGGGCGGGTGCCGGACTCGGTCGCCGCCTTGCGCGCGTTGCCCGGCATTGGCCCCTATACCGCTGGCGCGATCGCCTGTTTCGCCTTCGAGCAAGATGTCGCCTTTCTCGATACGAACATCCGGCGCGTGGTGCGCCGGCTTTGCGTTGGCCCTGACCACGCAGCAGCGGCGACCGAGGCCGAATTGCTGGCCCATGCCGAGGCGTTGATCCCGCCGGGGCAAGGCTGGGTGTGGAATCAGGCGATCATGGAGCTAGGCGCGCTGATTTGTACTGCCACTAACCCAGCGTGCTGGCGCTGCCCGTTGCGCCGGCATTGCCGCGCTTATGCTGCTGCGGTCGCCGCTGATACCGCTCTGGCTGAAACGATGGCTGCCCCTGCGCTCAAGCGCGTTGCCGAGCCGCGCCCGGCTGAACCGTTCGTCGGCTCGCGCCGCTGGTACCGGGGCCGGATTATCGCCGCGCTGCGCGCTTTGCCTGCCGATACAGCGTTACCCCTATCCGAACTAGGCCGGCAAGTGCGGCCTGATTTCACGGCTGACCATGCAGAATGGCTGCAACAGCTAGTGCGTGATCTCGCCCGTGATGGGTTGTTAGTGATTACGGAACAAGGCGTGCGCTTGCCCGCTTAACCTCAGTATAGGCCGTTAAGCGTTCGGCAAGCGCATCTTGTTCACAGCCAATAAAGAACGAGCTGTGTACATTTCTAGATGTATATGCCAATCTGGTCTTTGCCCTCGTTTAGTACGACAAAAGGTATAAAATGTCTTTAGAGACCGGCGATAGACGCAGGCAGCCTGCCAGCCGATAGCTGTCGTGCTGTTTCACTAGTGCCTCCTTTTTGGACAGGCAACGGCGCGCTACAAGGAGACGCCTTCATGCATACCATTCCGTCGCCCGTGCGCGGATCGCTGATCGGATTGTGGAGCGCTGCTATCCTAGTGGGGGCGATATCTTGGCTCTTAGCGCCGGCTACCCCGCTCGATGCGGGCACGTGGCTGGCTGCGATCCTCTTTGCGCTCGGTCTAACCATCTTTGAAGCCTTGACCATTGTGCGCCAGCATGATCGTCCACTTGCCGTAACGCTCGTCTTGCTCATTGCCGCGATGATCATCTTGCCGTGGCCGCTGTTTCTGCTTGCGGTTGCTATTGGCGCGGTGGCCGGCGCATTAGCGCGCGCGGCGCCATGGTGGCAGGCGCTCTCGTTGGCTGCGACGCGCTGGATCGCCTTAACCGCCGGCAGCGTGGTGTTGATGATCTTTGTCCAACAGCACACCTATGGCGCAACCATTGCTTCGCCATCGGCGCTTATTGGGTTGATCGGCAGCGGGTTGGTTATCTATCTGATCGAACGGGTGGCCAGCGCGAGTTTGATCGCGCCGATGATGGGGGAACCCTTGCCGGCGGCGCTGCACTGGCGTCTCGACGATGCGAGTTGGTATGCGCTCATCTTTGCCCCGCTGGGTGGGATGCTGGCTATTCTCTGGCAGCAGGAGGTGTGGGCCTTTGCCCTAGGCATCGCCCCGCTAGCAATGGTGCAGATTAGTTTGCGCCGCCAGCACAAACTCGAAGAGGCGTTAAGCATCGCTGATGCCCAACTGCGCACAGCCAACGCCCGGCTGTTATCCCTCTCACGCCAAAGCGAACATCTGCAAAGTCTGGTTGTCTCATTAATGGCGAGCCGTGATGTGCCAACGATGCTCAATCTGCTCGGCGAACGGTTAAGTGCGCTGATGGAAGCGGATAGCGCATGGGTGACGCTGTACGACGAGCATGGCAATCTGCAATTGGTTGCGTCGCACCATTTGCCGGCGCCGACCGAAGGTGTGGGGCCGCAACCCATTCCGTTGCCCCGTGACTACGATCTCGCCCTCGAACGACGGCGCGTCACGCTCTTTACCGACCGGCACGTGCAGACGCTGGCGCCAGTGGCTGCCTTGACCGAACACTCACCTTGGCAAGCGATCATTCTCTTGCCGCTGTTGGATGAGCAGCAACCGCTTGGCGCCGTCTGCCTAGCGTTTGAGCAGGTACGCGGCCTCAAAGAAGATGAGCAACGCCTCTTGGCCGCCTTTGCCCGCCACGCTGCCGCCGTGATTCAAAACGCGCGCCTCTTTCGCCGCTGGCAAGAAATGCAGATCGAGTTGGGCCGGTCAGCGAAGCTGGCTGCCGTTGGTACATTCGCTGCCAGTATTGCGCACGAATTTAACAACCTGCTCTCTGGGATGCTCGGCTATGCCCAATTAGGGTTAGCCGACGACGAGGTTGAAACGAAAAATGAGGCCCTAAAGGTGGTGCTCGATACTTGCAAGCGCGGGAGCAGCATTACCGGCAGTCTGCTGACCTTCGCCCGCCGGCGTGAATCACGGCGTGAGCTGTCGGATTTGCGTGAGGTGATTGATGGTACGCTCACCTTGATGGAGATTGAATTACGCAAACACAGCATTCAGGTGGTGCGCCAGATCGAGGTGGTGCCCCTGACGATCTGTGATGCCGGCCAGATCGCGCAGGTCTTCCTCAATCTGCTCACCAATGCTCGTGATGCGATGAAACCGCAGGGTGGCGTGTTGACTGTCACTCTGAAACCAGAACAAGGCTGGATTGTGTTGCAAGTTGAGGATACTGGCTGTGGCATTCCCGAAGCCATCCGTCGCCAGATCTTTCAGCCGTTTGTTACGACGAAAAATGCTACCGGCAACCAGTCGGGCACTGGTTTAGGGTTGGCAGTGTCGTATGGGATTATCCAAAATCACAACGGTCGCTTCGAGGTTGAGAGCGAGGTGGGTAAGGGAACGACGATGACCATCCGCTTGCCGATTGTGCAGGAAGAGCCAGCCGAGGCGGCGCCGGCGCCGATCCCTTCACTGCATCTGCTCGTTATCGATGATGATGAAGCGGCGGCGCGCGGATTAATTGAGTTGTTGGAAAGAGCCGGCCACCGTGTCACCTATTGCGCTCACAGCGCCGAGGCGGTCGCTATCTATACCGCTAACCAGTTTGATATGGTGCTGAGTGATGTGGTGATGCCTGAACTCGATGGGATCACGTTGCTCAATGTCTTGCGTTCTTACGATCCGGTCGCTAGTGTCATTCTCTTTACCGGCCATATTGAGCCGGATCAGGTAGCCGCAATGGCGGCGAGCGGCGCGTATGCGGTGCTCCGCAAGCCGTTTGCCGCCGATGAGCTGATGGCTGCCGTCCAAGCCGCCTACCACGACCGTGAACGCACCCGCCGCACCCTCGCCGGCATCACCGAACCGGCCTCGCTGCGGTGAAACGAGGGTAACGCCGAGGCGCAAAGCGAGCAAAGCCGCAGAGGTTTTAACGCAAAGACGCAAGAGAACGCAAAGGAAGCAGAGGGGGGAATGCTCCTCACCCTCGGCACACTTGACGTCCTCTGCGGTACACTATTCACCCCTCCCCCAGCGGGGGAGGGGTTGGGGGTGGGGGCCAATTCCCCCAGCAGGGAAGGGGTTGGGGGTGGGGGCCAATTCCCCCAGCGGGGGCCGGGGATGGGGGTGAGGGTCAGCAGCCCGCGCAGCGGGCTTCGTAAGCCTAGCCCGGCCCTTCAGGGCCGGGTGCTGGACAGATGTTCTGTCCGCCCTTGAACCCGCCGTGAGGTGGGAGCGGATCGGTGGGAGAGGGCTAACCCGAAGCCGCAGTGGAGTAGCCACAACAAGAAGCAAAAACCACAACGATTGTTTGTGCTGCTTGTGTCTTTTGGTGGCTATTCCGCCCCCCTCCCCCAGCGGGAGAGGGGCTGGGGGTGAGGGTCAGCAGCCCGCGCAGCGGGCTTCGTAAGCCTAGCCCGGCCCTTCAGGGCCGGGTACCAGACAGATGTTCTGTCCGCCCTTGAACCCGCTGTGAGGTGGGTGAGGGCTAACCCGAAGCAGCAGTGGAGTAGCCACAACAAGACGCAAAAACCACAACGATTGTTTGTGCTGCTTGTGTCTTTTGGTGGCTATTCCGCCCCCCTCTCCCGCGCCAGCGGGAGAGGGGCTGGGGGTGGGGCCAATTCCCCCAGCGGGGCAGGGGCAAGGGGTGGGGACAATTCCCCCCCAGCGGAGATGGGGGCCAATAATACTGACCGCAGAGGCGCAGAGAAAGTAGGGATCACTCCGCGCCCTCGGCGGTACCAGTCCCCCACCAGCCTCAGTCAGCGATCAGCCGCGCTCGCTGGAAACGGCGCATCGCTGCACCGATCAACACACTGTTGAGCACCGCCAATACCGCGATTGCAACCAGCACTGCCTGCGTCACATTCCAGCCGGAAACTATATTCCACAGCCGTTCTTGCCACGCTGCCGGCAATGCCTGTAGGCCAAACGTGGGTATGAAGATCAGCGCCATGATGGCGATGCTCAACACCTGCGTGGCTTGCTGCACGCTTTTTGCCCGCAGCGACACCAAGACTCCTGCGCCGGCAGCGAGACCGCCGCTAAGCAATGAGATACCGATCACGCCTAACGCTACCGCTGGCGGGTAGAAGAGCAAGCGTCCTTCGCCGTGAAAGAGGTTGATCGTGACCAGCCCTACCAGTAGGCTTGCCCATGTCAGCCCGACCCCATACGCTAACGCGGCCAGCAGTTTGCCGAATAAAATCGCCTGATCGGGCAGCCGGCTGGCGAGCAAGGTTTCTAGTGTGTGCCGTTCACGTTCGCCGGCGAATGAATCGGCCACGACCGCGTTGACCAGAAAGAGCGGCACCCAGCTCCAGTAAACGAGCGTGATTGGTGACTCGACCCACGATCTTCCCATTTGCCACGGCAATAAGATACCGAATGAGAACATCATGAAGAGCAGGCCAAACTTGCCGACCCGATCGCCGAGGTTGAACGCCTCTTGCAACTCTTTGCGCATGACCGTCCAGATGTCAGTGAGCATGGGCTTCCTCCTCTTCCATCAAGGTCAGGAAGACCTCTTCGAGGCTGGCGTTGCTGCGATGGACTTCTTCGACCTGCCCGCCGTGTTCGACCACAAGCTTCACCAGCGGCGCCGGATCGCTCGCGGCAGCGAGTTCGATGAGCAGGCGCGCGCCGTTGGCCTCCACTCGCTTCACAGCCGGTTGGGATTGGAGGGCCGTCACGACGTGCGGTGTGAAGGCGCGCCCGATCATTTCAAGGTGTAGCGCCTCGTGGCGGCGCAGCTCGGCAAGACTGCCTTGCGCCAAGAGCCGGCCCTGCCGGATAATCCCGACCCGATGGCAGAGCTTCTCAGCTTCGGCCAGATTGTGCGTGGTGAGGAAGACCGTCACCCCTTCCCGTTCAACCAGTGTGCGCAGATCGTCGCGGAGCGAGGCGGCGGCAATGGGGTCAAGGCCGGCGGTCGGTTCGTCGAGAAAGATAAGTTGGGGCCGGTGCAAGAGCGCGCGCGCAATCGCCAGCTTCTGCTTCATACCGCGGCTCCACGTCTTGACCTGTTCGTTGCGCCGTTCCCACAACCCCAGCGATGCCAGCAATTCGTGAATGCGTTGGTTGCGTTCGGCTGCCGGCATCCGCCAAATGCGCCCATAGTAATCAAGGTTGTCAGCGGCGCTCAGGCGTTCGTACAAGCCAGCGTGCTCAAGCAGCGCACCGGTGCGCTCGCGCACCTCGGCAGCTCGTTGCGGCACCGGCACGCCCAACACCTCGATCTGGCCGGCGTCGGGTTGCAATAAACCCAGTAACAGCCGGATCGTGGTCGTCTTGCCCGATCCGTTCGGGCCCAAAAAGCCGAAAATCTCACCCTGCCGGACTTCAAGCGTCAACTGGTCAACTGCTCGCACCGGGCCAAAGGTGCGGGTCAGTTGCTGGGTGCGGATGGCGAAAGTGTTCATCACGCGCCTCCGATCGGCTAGCTGCTCACCGGCCGCTACTCCCTACCCCGCTGGCGCTGGCGTCATAGCTGGCCGCTCATTATCATCGCCGGTGGCGGCCACCAGATGGTGCAAACTGCGCCGGTAGTGCTGAAACGCTTCCCTCCCGGTCTCGGTCAACGAACAGAGGGTCAATGGCAACTTGCCGCGATAGGTCTTCTCGATCTGCACGTAGCCGGCCTGTTCGAGCTTGGCGAGATGCACCGACAAATTCCCCTTGCTGAGGCCGGTCTCGCGTTGCAAGAAGAGAAAATCGGCGCTCTCAACGGTATAGAGCAGCGCCACGATCATCAGGCGCGCCGGCTCGTGGATAAGACGATCAAGGCTGGCCAATTGGTGCATCTGGAGTTTCATCGTTATGCCTCGATCTGGGTGTGTTGGAGATAGTGGTAGAGCGTGACACTGCCGGCAATCAGCATCCATACGCCTGCCGCTGCGATCACCAGACTCGCGCCGAGAAAACCGTCAATTGGCATCCAGTACATGAGGAGGCCAAGCGCCGCCACAAACGCAGCTAAGGCGTAGAAGCGCCGCATGCCGAGATACGCGCCGAGATAGCCCAAACCGGCGGCCAAGGTAAAACCGGTCAGCGCCGGCATCATTGCCGCCGCAAGCTGGGCATTAAAGGTAAGGTTGGCCAAGGCAATGCCTACCCCGATTCCTGCCAACCCGCCGAGTGCGCGTTGCCATCGTGGCGGTTGGTGATAGGCGACATAGCCGGTGCGCGGGTAGGTGATGCGCATCTTGAGCGCGTGAAGGATCCTTCTGCCCAACAGGATCAGCGGGAGCAGTACGAGCGGCAGCAAGAGATTGGCCCAGCCGGCGATGTTGGCCGGCGCAACCAGTGGCGCAAGCTGGGCCAAGCCGGTGAACAGAAAGATGCTGCCGATCAGCAGTTCCGGCAAACCGTCGATCATCCAGTAGCGCCGGGTGCGCTGGCTAAGATCAGGAACCGGGTTCATTGTTATACCTTTTGTAAACCAGTCTATGTCGTAAACCTGTTTTTAGTATAGGATGCCAGAATGAGCTTGTCAAGTGGTTATGGTGTTAGGAGGGAGACAGCAGCTCCCTCTCGCTCATTGTCAGACGCGCAAGAGAGCCGGGGAGGTGAGAGCTGCTGCAAGGCGCAAAGCGCGCAAAGCCGCAGAGGTTTTAACGCAAAGACGCAGGAGAACGCCAAGAACGCAGGGGAATGCTCCTCACCCTCTGCGCCCTCGGCGTTCTCTGCGGTACACTATTCACCCCTCCCCCAGCGGGGGAGGGGCAAGGGGTGGGGGCAATTCCCCCCAGCGGGGGAGGGGCAAGGGGTGGGGGCTAATCCCCCAGCGGGGGAGGGGGCTGGGGGTGATGGCCATCAGCCCGCGCAGCGGGCTTCGTAACCATAGCCCGGCTCTTCAGGGCCGGGTTCCCTGTTCGCTCTTGAATTCTCACCCGCTAGGCGAGGGAGTCGCACACCTCTCTAGGCAGCAGCAACCATATCTCAAGGCGCATAGCTTGCTTTCTTGCCAATATCAAACAAATGTTCTATAATGATAATACCTAGCAAGGAGGTGTCGATGCCGCCTGTAGTTGTCGTCGAGCCGGATCTGCAGCAAAAACTGGCTATCCTCAGCCAAGAAGCCACCGATGAGATCGCCGATCCGCCGCTGACCGCGAGTGTCCGGCAAGGGATCACGCATGCCACCGGTTTTCTCTACGACGCGCAACGGTCGGGTGGCGGTTCGATCCGGCTCTTCAAGGTGCTGCAAACCAATGCATGCCGGTTTAGTTGCCCGTACTGTTTTACCTCCTGCGCTATGCGCCGCCGCCGCACCACCTTCAAACCCGGCGAACTGGCGACAGTGTTTGTCCATCTACACCAGCAGCGGCGAGCTGAAGGCTTATTTCTCTCGTCGGGGATTGTGCCTGATGCCGGCGCCACGATGGAGCGGATGCTGGCCACGGTCGAGCAGTTGCGCTTGCGCGAGGGGTTTCGCGGTTATATCCACCTCAAGCTGATTCCGGGTGCGCAGTTTGAGTATATCGAGCGAGCGGTGGCATTGGCCGATCGGGTGAGCCTCAATCTCGAAGCGCCGAATCAAGACCGGTTGCGTGTGTTAGCCCCCGAAAAGGAGTTTGCCGAGGCAATGTGGCAACGGTTGGCGTGGGCGCGGCAAGTGATCGAGCAGCGGCGCGCTGCCGGCTTACCGGCGGCCCGCTCGATCACTACCCAATTCGTGGTCGGCGCCGCTGGCGAAAGCGATGCTGAGTTGCTCTATACTGTCGCATACGCTCAGCAGACGATCCAGCTCGGTCGCAGCTACTTCAGCGCTTTTCACCCCATCGAACGATCTCCGTTTAGTGATCTGCCCGCTGAGGATCCCATCCGCGCCGCCCGCCTCTATCAGGCTGAGGCAATGCTGCGCGAGTATGGCTTTACCGTAGCTGAGCTGCCGTTTGACGAGCGGGGTCATCTGCCGCGCGATTGTACACCCAAACAGGCTTGGGCAGCGCGCTATCTGCATGAACCGGTTGAAGTGAATACCGCCTCGCGCCAGCAACTGCTGCGTGTGCCCGGCATTGGCCCGCGCAGCGCTGCTCGCATCCTCACTGCTCGCCGCCAGCAGCGCTTGCGCGATCTCGGCGATTTGCGCCGGTTTGGCGTGAATATCAATTGGGCGGCGCCGTTTGTGTTGCTCGATGGTCGCGCCGCCGCTCGCCAATTGCCGTTGTGGCCGTTGCCGTAGGAGCGTTGCTCTGCCTTACCCCTACGGCGACGGCATTGCACCGCAATGTGGCTACCGCGCTCGAATTGTGATTTCGTCGAAGCGCACGATGATCCCGCTCTCATCGAAACTGGTCACCGCCAACCCAACCTCGCCCCGGGTAAAGGTCGGATCGCGCGTCTGCTCGAGCCGGCGGTCGTTGACGTACAGCGTAATCTCGTCGCCGCGCAGCTCAACCCGCATACGGTTGTTTTCCGGGTTGATGGCCTCGTGCTGCGTCCAGTCGATGATCGTCACCCACTGGTTGTCTTCCAGCAGTTCGAGCGCGTAGTAACCGTCGTTCGAGACGCTAAACAGGTAGAAGTTGTCTTCGTCTTGATAGCGAAAGATCAATCCGGCGGCGCCACCCGGACTATTGGCTGGGATTGAATAACTTGTCTCGATCACGACATTGCGATAACTGCCGTCAACCAATGCCCACACCAGCAGCTCCGGTTCCTTGACTTCGATAACGTAGTCTCCCTGCTCGTAAGCGTAGCGCGCGCTGCTGTCTTCACTCGCGCCTAAGTTGCTGTCCGCTGGGTTCTCGAAATCATCGCGGAAGACAATTTCGCCGCCAATCACGGAACCTACTGCGCCGCCGCCGCCCGTCGAAGGCTCTATGACAACCGGGGTCGATGTAGTGGTCACGTTGTTGATGTTAAACGAGGACAGTGAGATCACGATAAAGACGCATGCGCCAATAAAGATGAGCAGCAGCAAGCTGATACCGCCAATCAGTAACCAGACGAGCTTGTTGTTCGGAGGGGTGGCTTGGATCTCGGCGCTCGCTGGCATGTGGTACGGCGGAGAACTGCTGGCCGGTATCCCATACGATGGCGGTGGCGGTATAAATGGATCGGGTGGACTGCCGGCGCTTTGGGCGGGCGGGATGACCGGTGGGGTCGGCGGCGCAGCGGGGCGTTCCGGTGGGATGACAGTAGTCGGTGGCGCAGCGGGGCGTTCCGGTGGGATGATGGTCGTCGGCGGCGCAGCGGGGCGTTCCGGTGGGATGATGGTCGTCGGCGGCGCAGCGGCGGGACGGTCGGGCGGGATGATGGTGGTCGGCGGCGCAGCAGCAGGCTGGTCAGGCGGGATGATGGTGGTCGGCGGCGCAGCAGCAGGCTGGTCAGGCGGGATGATGGTGGTCGGCGGCGCGACCTTTTCTGGCACGCGCGCACCGCATTCCGGGCAAAAACGATCGTCCGCCGTTAGTTTGTGGCCGCATTGCGGGCAAAAAGATGGTCGTTGCGGTTCGCTCATATCTTCTCCTGATCAGTGCGTGACCTCTCGGTGTCAATAGATGGCCGGGAGCGTGGGCTGCCGGCTTGCCGGCGTAGGGCCTAGGAGTGCGGGCTGCCGCCCTGCGGTATGCCACCCTCGTGCATAGACGCACCAGCCGCAGCCAGCAGTGCATATCGTTCACTCATTGGCCAATATCTCACCCAACGCGGCAATACAAGCGCGATTTTCGTCGTCGGTGCCGAACGAAATCCGGATCCAACCCGGCAAACCCCAGCCACTGAGCGGTGTCACCAACACTCCACGTTGGGCCAACGCCGCCGCCAGCGCCTGATCGTCAGGCACTGCCACAGCCACAAAGTTCGTCTCGCCGGGAATGACGGTTAACCCTAATGCCCGCAAACCCTCGCTCAGCACCGTGCGGCTGTGCGCAGCGTGGGCCAACGATCGGGCGAGATGGTCGGTATCGTCAAGTGCAGCCAGACCGGCAATCTGCGCTAGCGCATTGACGTTGAAGACTGGCCGTGCCCGCTCTAGATAAGCGATCAGGTCGGGTGCGCCAAAGGCATATCCAAGCCGTAGGCCGGCTAAGCCGTGGATCTTGGCAAAGGTGCGCAACAACAGCAGATTATCGTGTCCGGCCCGGATGAGCGGCAGCAGATCGGGGAAATCGGGCCGGGTGACAAACTCGATATAGGCTTCATCAACCACCACCAGCACCTCATCCGGTACCTGATCGAGGAACGCCAGCAGTTCCGCCTCTCCGACCGTCGTGCCGGTGGGATTGTTGGGATTGCAGACGAAGACGAGCCGGGTGTTCGGCGTGATTGCCGTGGCCATGGCCGGCAAGTCATGAGTCATATCGCGCAGCGGAATCTGGCGTGCAATCGCACCCTGCGCCTGTATTCGCCGCGCATAGCTGATGAAGGAGCCTTGCGCCAGCACCGCTTCATCGCCTTCACCCAGCATGGCATGGCAGATCAACAGAATTAATTCGTCAGAGCCATTGCCCAGCATGACGCTTTCCGGAGCAAGGTTGGCGCGTGCGGCCAGTGCATGTTTGAGCGCCGCCCCGCCGGCATCAGGGTAGCGATGGAGTTCGGCCAACGCTGTTTGCACCGCCGCCACTGCCCGCGGTGATGGCCCTAGCGGGTTTTCGTTGGCCGCCATGCGGATCGGTGGCGGCCCTGCCGGCCCAAGTCGGGGCGGCGGCGCCGGTGAGAGTGCTTGGAGAAACGGCTTCTTTCGGATCGGCACAGGCAAGACTCCGGGTCATTGCAAATCTGTCGGATGGTTAATGATAAGCCGGTGTGTATGATGCTCTTCGTTGTATTGCGAGGGCGCGCAATGCCCGTAGCAATCTCTGGTCGGGGCGGGAAACTCCTGCTGTTCGCTGCCGTGCCGGCGCGAGCCACCTTTGGCGGCAACCCGCCGTCTGATCTATTGTCATTGCGAGGGCGCGCAGCGCCCGAAGCAATCTCCCGCGAGGGCGAGATGCAACCACTGGTCATCTGTTGCATTTGCGCACCATCCAACATCATGGTGCTTGAGGTGCAGGACGATACGCTATAGTGCCTCACCCCCTTACAATAACCAGATGATGTGGGAGCATCTCGCTGTTTGCCCCACTGTGTGTATCCCTTACTCCCTACTCCCCATCTCTCGTGGCCGCTCAACCGGCAACAGCACCATAAATGTGCTCCCCTGCCCTTCGCGGCTCTCGATCCAGATCTGGCCGCCGTGCAACTGCACAATTTCGCGGCTCAGATACAAACCGAGGCCCAATCCCTCGCCCCGCCGCCCCGGTGACCGGTAATAGCGTTGGAAGACCCGTTCTTGTTCGCTTGCCGGGATGCCCGGCCCTTGATCGCTGACGCTGATCAAGACGGCTGGCGCGCTGTTGGCCGGCAGCAGCGCGCTGCGCAGGCGCACACTGATCACGCTATCGGGCGGGCTGTATTTAATCGCGTTGTTGAGCAAGTTGGTCAACACTTGCCGGATGCGGACAGCATCGCAGGTGACGAGTAATTCGGTCGTTTCGGTTTCGAGCAAGAGTTCACGATTGCCGGCGCTGGGCCGCTGCTGGTCAATCACTTGCTGGGCAAGCATCACCAGATTGGTTGGCTGGTATTGGAGATCGAACTGGCCGGCATCGAGCCGTGACACATCGAGCAGGTTATCGACGAGACGCAGCATGTGGGCGACTTGTTGGGTGAGAATGGTTAACCCGTGAATATCACGTGGATCGCCGTCACGCTGCTGTTCGCGGCGGAGCAAGAGATCGGCGTAGCTGCGCACCGCTGCTAGCGGGCTGCGCAATTCGTGCGCTGCCACCGCCAGAAACTCGTCTTTGGCGCGTTGCACCTTCTGGTTGGCGGTGATGTCGCGGAACGTGATCACCGCCCCTTCCACTTCACCGTACTCATTCACCGCTGGCGCGCCGGTGAAGCTGAAAAAGCGTTCACTCCCATCTGCCCGCCGGCGCATCAACCGGTAATCGTAGAAGGTGTTGCCGCGCAAGGCGCGGGTAAACGGCAGATCGTCAGGCGTCAGCGGATTGCCGTCGAGATCGCGCAAATCGTATAAGTCAGGAATGGCGGCTAACGGCATCTCAAAGCTGAGGTTGTCTTGTTCGAGCAAGTCGTGTGCCGCCTGATTCGCCAAGGTCAAGCGTCCATACCGATCGCAGAGCAACACGCCCTCGGCAATCGACTCGACCACCGTATTCAGCTTGCGGCGCTCGCGCTGGCTGTCCTCATACAGCCGCACGTTGGCAATTGCAAAACCGACCTGATTGCAGATCGGCATCAGCAAGTCCTTATCGATCTGGCTCGTCAAGTCAAGATCGCCAAAGAGGGCTAACACACCGGTTACGGTGCCGCCGGCCAGCAAGGGCAAGTAGGCGGCGGCGGTCACGCCAGCCGAGATTAATGCCGTCTCGCCGCGCTCGCTCAGCAGGGGCCGGATCGCCGGCTGGCCGTAACGCACGACTTCGGCGCATGGACTAGCATCAACCGGTGCTTGATCGAAACAGGCCAGCGCAGCCACATCAATCGCGCGCCATGCGCCGATCTGCAGGCGTTCTTGCGCCGGATCGAAGATCAGGAGCGCGCCGCTGCGGGCCGGCGTCAATTCCAACACCACGGTGAGTACGCTCTGCACCAGATCGGGCAGATCGGCTGCGGTGCTGATCGAGGTGACGACGGCGTCAAACGCTTTCAACCGCTGATTGCTGCGCCGGATCTCGTCGTACAACTGGGCATTGCGGATGGCCGCTGCCACAATGCTGGCGATCATCTCTAAATCATCAGGCTCAAGCTCCAGCGACTCAGTCGCGACGCCGATTAATTCCAGCACGCCGGCAAACTGATTGCCGGCCCGCAATGGCGTGGCCGTAATCGTCAAACTGCGCGGCAGGAGATCGCTTAACTCTTGAAAAATGGTTTGGGCCTGCGCCGAGACCAACCCCTGCAATTCGCGGTAGCTATGCTCGCCGTGCTGTTGTACAATCGCGTCACGTTGCCACGCCAGACCGGCCACACCCTCGCCCATCCGCAATTTGATCTGCCGCCATTGCGCCGCGAGGTGTGGCGGCATCGCTAATCCAGCCTGCGCCACCGGTTGTAAGCCGCTGGGTGTGGCGAGCCAAAGAATCGCTGCCCGCAGCGCCGGTACAACCTCAACAAAGCCGGCGACCAATGCCGGAAAGAGCCGCTCTGGCTCTTGCAACGCCAGCCACGCGGTGCTCGCCTGCATCCAACGCCGCACCCGCTCGGTCGGAATGAAACGCATAGTGGGTTGGGCAATCGCTGCCAGCTCCTGCTGCGGTTCAGTCATGGCGCTTGCTCTCCATGCGACCATGCCACGGCGCGCTGGATCCCCTCGGCCAGTGGCACCTGTGGTTGATAGCCCAACAGCTCGCGCGCGCGCCGGATGTCGGCGACGTAGTAGCTCACTTCACCTACCCGCTTGGCCGGCTGGACGATAATCTCAGGCCGGCGACCAAGGGCAAGGCCGATCAATTCGGCGGCCCGGATGAGCGTGTTGCCTTCGCCGTAGGCTAGGTTAATCGTGCGGTTAACCACTTCTCCTCGAAATAAACGAGTGATCCCGCGCACAATTCCATCAACGCAGTCGTCAATATAGGTAAAATCGAGCACCTTATCGCCGCCGAATACCGTGACCGGCTCACCACGGCTGATCCGGTGAATGAACAGCGGAATGACCCGCTCCATCCGCGCTAGGTCGTTGTCGTAGCGGCCATAGACATTCGAGAAGCGGAAGACAATATAGCGCAGGCCGTAACAGCGCGCGTAGGCGTAGATCAGCGCCTCGCCGGCAATCTTCGAGGCCGAGTACGGGCTTTCGGTGAAGCTGAAGTCGGCCCGCGTCTCTTCGGTGATATAGCGGTGAATGTCACCGTAGACTTCGCGCGACGAGGCAAAAATGAGCGGCAAGTCGTGCGCGCGGCAATATTCGAGCACGTTGTAGGTAATATTGATGTTTTCGAGTGCGCGGTACGGCTCACTCACCAGCTCGTAGACCTTAGCGTTGGCCGCTAGGTGTACGACCAGATCGCACGGCGGATAGGGCGCGCCGCCGATCCCGGCCCGGAAGTCGCGCTGCGGCGTGGCAAGGTCTTGCAAGAGCGTTGGAATGCGATCAGTCCATGGATTGACCCGCCGGTCAATCCCAAAGACGTGATGCCCCTCCGCCAGTAAGCGCAGGCCGAGATTGGTGCCGATCATGCCTGACGAGCCGGTGATCAAGATGCGCATATCGCCGTACATGTTCTTTACTGTGGGATGATGCGGTGTATTGCTCTTCAGTATACCATGCTCACTCATACCGCAACGCCGCGATCGGATCAAGCCGCGCGGCCCGGTCGGCAGGATAGAGGCCGAAGAAAATACCGACTGCAATCGACGTGATCGTCGCCAGCAAAATGGCGTCAAGGCTGACTTCGGCGCGGGCATTGGGCGAGAAGTTAGCCAACAGGGCGGTGCCGATCGCGGCCAAGCCATACCCCAAGGCAATGCCCAGCACACCTCCCATCAGGCTCAACACCGTCGCTTCCACCAGAAACTGGAGGCGAATGTCGTTGCGCCGCGCGCCAACCGCTTTGCGCAGGCCAATCTCGCGGGTGCGTTCGGTCACGCTTACCAGCATAATGTTCATAATCCCAATGCCGCCTACTACCAACGAAATAGCGGCAATCGCCCCCAAAAAGATGGTGATCGCACCGGTGATGGTCGCAAACGAACTGACCAGATCTTGTTGGGTGACAATGGTAAAGTTGTTGTTTTGGTAAGTAAGGCCGTTGCGCTGGCGCAGCAAGGCGGTGATCTGGTCGATCAGCGCATCGATGCTGTCTTCATCGCGGGCCTGAATGTACACTACTGTCACTTCAACCCGGCGGGTGACATTCTGCGCTGGCGGGAAGAGCCGGTCTTGGGCAGTGGTGATCGGCACGAAGATCTGGTCGTCTTCGTTCGAGGCAAAACTGCCGCCGCGTTCTGCCATCACCCCGATCACCTGAAAGCCGATCCCGTTGATGCGGATGCGCTGCCCGATCGGATCGGCGCCGTCGGGGAAGAGACGTTTGGCCACCCGATGGCCGAGCACAGCTTCGCGTGATCGCAGTTCGATCGCCCGCTCATCAAAAAAGGTGCCTTCGGCTACCCGCGCATTGCGCACTTGCGGGTAGTTGGCGCTGACGCCGGCGATCAGCGCGTCGTAACTAGCCCCGCTATAGGTGGTGAGCGCGCGCCGGCTGAACTCGGCGCAGACCGCTGCGACCGCCGGCACATTGAGCGGATCGGCGATAGCGGCAATGTCTTCGTTTGTCAGACGTGGCGGCACCCGCCGGTTCGTTTCCGGGTCGTTGGTGCCGGCGAAGAGAAAGACCAGATTGCTGCCCAGTCCTTGCAATTCGCTGGTGACGAGCGTTTGGATCGCGCCGCCCAACGCTAGCAGCGCGATAACAGCCCCCACACCGATAATAATGCCGAGCATCGTGAGAATTGCCCGTAGCTTGTTGGCCAGCAGACTATTGAACGCAATGCGGATTGCTTCAAGGATGTTCATAGACGTTGCTCCGCGCCATCACCGGTTCCGCACGCCGGGAGGCGGCCCGCCGGCGTTAAACAGGTTGATCCGCGCGTCTACTCCCGGTACATAGATGCAACTGTTCAGGTCGATATTGCCAGAGACAATCTCGATCACTTGATCATTGCTCAAGCCCAACTGCACGGCGATAGCCTGCAACGCCGGTTGTGGCGGGCGCTGGGCAATGTCAACGTTGCACAAACCGGGATCAGCGGTGACATCAACGAAGAACTGGCCACTGGCGGCGCGCACTGCCCGGCGCGGCACGATCAGCGCATCGCTCTTCTCGGCCACGATAATATCGGCGCTGGCCGACATTCCCGGACGTACCGCCGCCGGCGGATTGTCGGTGACGATCCGTACCGTATACGCCGTAACCCCCGATTGCACAATCGAGAGCGGGTTGATCCGCGCCACTTTGCCCCGTAGATCGAGATTGGGCAGGGCATCAAGCACCAGTGTAACTGGTTGGCCTACTGCGATCTGGGCAACATCAATTTCATCAACAGTCACATCGACATAATAACCGCTCAGATCGGCCAGCACGACCGCTGGCCGGGCCGCGTTGTAGAATTCGCCGATCTCAAGGTTGACCTCGGCCACCACGCCGGCAATGGGGGCAGTGAGAGTGGCTCGCTCTAGCGCCAATTGCGCTTGGGCTAAACTGGCGCGGGCGCTGGCGACTTGGGCCTCGGCGCTGGCCAGATCAGCCTCGCTCGGCGGTGCGGTGATCCGTTGCAAGTTAGCCTCGGCGCTAGCGACCGCAGCCTGCGCTGCCGCCAAACTGCCGGCCCGCTGATCGCCGAGCAACTTGTTCAGATTGGCTTCAGCCTGCGCCAATTGGGCCCGCGCTGCCGCGACTTGATCGCGATCGGCCCCGGCCAAGATCCGCTCAAGGTTGGCCTGCGCGCTGCGCAATTGCGCTTCGGCTTGGGCAATGCCGGTAATCTCGGCTTGCTTGGCCTGCTCAAAAGCGACTTGGGCTTGCCGCATCTGCTCTTCCGCATTTTGCACGGCGCGCAGGGCCGCCGCTTCCGTATCGAGCGCCGATTGCGGCAGTGATTGGCCAAACCGCGCCAACTGCTGCTCGCGCTCGCGGTTGTCGTTGTAAATCCGGCTGTACTCAGCTTGGCGGTCGCGCAACGCATTCGCCGCCTGCAACAACTGCGACTCGGCTCGCGTCTTGGCCGCCGATAACGAGTCGCGTTGGGCTTGCAAGGCTGCTGCCGCCTGATCGACCTGCGCTTGCGCCTGCGCCACCTCGCTGGCTTTCGGCCCGCCCAAGAGCCGTTCGAGATTAGCCCGCGCCTGCTCGACCTGCGCACGCGCCGCTGCCAGATCCTTCTCGGTCACGTTGCCGGTCGTCTGGCGCAATTGGGCTTGGGCTTGGGCCAATTGCGCTTCCGCCGCGGCAATTTCGGCTTCGCGCGGCCCGGCCCGCAGCCGGTCGAGACTCGCTTGGGCCTGCGCCAGTTGCGCCGCTGCTTGCTCGACCCGCAATTCGAGATCGCGTGTGTCGAGCCGGGCTAACGCTTGCCCTGCCGTGACCTGATCGCCAACTTGCACCAACACTGCGCTGATTAACCCGCTATTGCCAAACGTCAGATCGAGCACCTGCTGCGGCTGGATCGCGCCGCTGGCGTTGACGGTGGCGCTAATCGGGCCTCGTTGCGGATTGGTAAGCGCATAGTTGAGCCGGACATTCGCGGGTTGGCCGCGGTTGAACCAGAAGAGACCGGCAACGATGCCTCCGACGATGAGCAACGCGCCGATCCCCCAGACCAGACGGTTCTGGCGGCGGCGGAGGCGGGTTGATTGACTCATAATGATCCTCAGTCGTGATGACACACACACTACCTACCAGCATCATCATACTACGAAGCTGGGATAGCGTTACTCCATTTGACGGGTGATAATGTAGAAGGTTGCGGAACGGTGCGTTGGTTAAGCGCTGCGCGAGAGTGATGATGGGTTGGTTTGACCATTGGCGGTGCGCGCGAGGTCGCGATCGCTAATCAATTCATTAATCCCATCGAGCAACAATTGCAGCAGATGCTCAAGGTCGCGTAGTTGCTCGAGGCTAAACCGGGCCAAAATCCGATCCATATCAGCGCGGCGGGCCGCCTCGACCAGCGCCAGCCGCTGCTCGCCTTGCCGGGTGAGCATCACTTGCACCACGCGCCGATCTTCGACATCGCGCACCCGCCCGACCAGATGTTCATCAATCAGCCGATCGACGATCCCGGTAAGCGTGCCTGCCGATTGCTGCGTGATCTCAGCCAGTTCGCTCATGCGGCAGACGCCTGCTTCGCGAATGGCGAACAGCGTGACCATCTGCGGCAGCGTCAGATTGATTTCAGGCCGGCTGAGCGTTTGCAATAACTGCTTCTGGCTTTGCCACGTAATCTGGCGGACAATATCGTCAATCGCGCTGGTATGATGAGAGCGGGTGTCGTGCTCGTGCATGCGCATCCTCACTGGCAAGTATGCTCAAGGTGTAAATTATTCTGGCAACAAATATTTAGACTTCTGATAACCATCGTAACCGATTGCTAGTGGAATGTCAATGTCTTGCACAGCTAATATCATGGCCTTTTCGCCACCGTGCCATGCCTGCTCCATTTTTGTGGTACCCTTCCGCACAGCAAGCAAACAATGATACGGAGGAATCGATGACCACTGAGGATATGGCTCGTTTGGCTGCGCTCGGCCCGCTCGATGGCCGTTACCGTAACGATGTAGCGGCGCTAGCCGGCTTTTTCAGCGAAGCGGCGCTCTTTCGCTATCGGGTGCGGGTTGAGGTTGAGTATCTGATCTTTCTCTCCCGAGCCCGCGGCATCACCTTTGTGCCGCCGCTGACCCCGCCGCAGCAAGCGGCGCTACGCGCGCTGTACCGCCAGTTTAGCGATGAAGATGCGCTGGCGATTGCCGCGTGGGATCGGCGGGTGAATCACGATGTCAAAGCGGTTGAGTATTGGTTGCGCGAACGGCTCACGGCGCTTGGCTTGACCAGCCACCTTGAGGCGGTGCATTTTGCGATCACGTCCGAAGATGTCAACAATTTGGCCTATGCGCTCATGGTGAAAGAAGCGCGGGAGCTGGTGTTGTTGCCGGCGCTAGAGGCGCTGCTCGAACCGTTACGCCAATTGGCCGACGCCGAGGCGGCTACGCCGATGTTGGCCCGCACCCATGGCCAACCCGCTACCCCCACCACCTTCGGCAAAGAGATGAACGTCTTCTACATGCGCTTGCGGCGCGCTATCAATGATGTCGCCGCTATCCGCATCACCGGCAAGCTCAATGGGGCTAGCGGCGTCTTCGCCGCCCATCAGGCGGCGTTGCCGCAGATCGACTGGCTCAAGTTTTCACGCGCCTTCGTTCGTTCGCTCGACCTTGAGCCGATCTTGCTGACAACCCAGATTGAGCCGCACGATACCTTGGCCGCGCTCTGCGATGCGCTCAAGCGGGTTGGAGCCATTCTGACCGACCTCAGCCAAGATTGCTGGCGCTACATCAGCGATGGCTATCTGGTGCAGGCAGCGCGTGCCGGTGAAGTCGGTTCGTCAACCATGCCGCATAAAGTCAACCCGATCGATTTCGAGAATGCCGAGGGTAATTTGGCCTTGGCCGGCGCGTTGCTCGAGCTGTTCAGCCGCAAGTTGCCTATTTCGCGCCTGCAACGCGATCTGTCTGATAGCACCGTGCTGCGCAATCTAGGGCTGGCCTTCGGCTATTGCCTGCTCGCGTACCGGCGCTTGTTACGCGGCTTGCAAAAGGTCGCCGTTGATCGCACCCGTCTGCGCCGCGATCTCGAAGCCCATCCCGAAGTGTTGGCCGAAGCGATTCAGACCATCCTGCGCCGTGAAGGCTTTGCCGAGCCATACGAGCTGCTCAAGGAGTTTACCCGTGGCCGCGCCCTCACCGCCGATGAGCTGGCCCGCTTTATCGCCAGCTTGCCGGTGAGCGATGCTGTGCGCGCTGAGTTGCAGGCGCTAGCGCCGGCAGCCTATATTGGATTGGCGGTGAAGCTTGCCCAACTTCGCGATGAGGCGACGGTCGGCAATTGGACGTGAGGCAACAGTCTTTATCACGGGGTATTACCGTTGCTAGCCGCTTGCGCCGAAGCATCGCGCCGCGATGCGCCCGTGCAAGCGGCATAGCGCCGTCACCGTCCTTCCGATGGGTGGAGGGAAGCTAATCTGCCAGATAATTCCGCGGCTGCGACCGAGAGGTTAGGGCCGCGCTGTTCGTTTTCCTCAACGTATGCACAATTTTGTATTTGCAATCTATTGACAAACCGTGTACACTAGAGAAGTACGTTGTGCTTGTTTGCACAGATATGACGTATCGGCCTCGACATTCATTGCAGCAACGGCGACTCGCTCAGTGTTGATGCGCTGCGCTCCTTTGCAATGTGCAGCGGTGGCCGTTCTGGCAGCTCTACGCGCATGAATGCATTGCACACATCTCACTGCACACAAGCAACCCAATGGCCTCTTGCCTTTGGCCCGGCGCTCAGATTAGAAAGGAAGGCAGAGGATGGCCGTGGTTGAACTGACCGTCTGCCGGCTTTGCGCGCGCAGCCGTCCCGATATTTGGCAGACGTTGGCCCGCCTGCGCACCGCCCATCCCAACGAGCTGCACATTGTTGAGCTCGATTGTATGGCCGCCTGCGATGACGTGCCGGCAATTATGATCGAGTACGATTATTACCCCCGTGTGACGCCCCAGCAACTAATTGAGTTGATCGAGAGCCGTTTGAAGGCAATTGCTGCGTCGTAGGGCTGGTGAGGTGCTGGTGTGCCCTCACCCCCAGCCCCTCTCCCACTGGCGCGGGAGAGGGGCGCTGCAGCCTACCGCTCCCGCAGTGCCGTACCTGCTCATCGCGCGGCGCCCCTGCTCCCACCGTCAGGTAGGAGCAGGGGCGGAGGGATGCGGGCCAGCAGCCCGCGCAGCGGGCTTTGTAAGCGTAGCCCGGCCCTTCAGGGCCGGGTTTGGGATCAGCCCCTGAACCGGAGCGCGTGAGAGCGGGCCAGCGGCAGCGACGGAGCGCGGGCGGCTCGCCCGCGGATGAGGGAGCGGGAAATCCACTATGAGAGGAGCGCGGGCGGCTCGCCCGCGGATGAGGGAGCGGGAAATCCACTATGAGAGGAGCGCGGGCGGCTCGCCCGCGGATGAGGGAGCGGGAAATCCACTATGAGAGGAGCGCGGGCGGCTCGCCCGCGGATGAGGAGCGGCGGGCAGCAGCCCGCGCAGCGGGCTTTGTAAGCGTAGCCCGGCCCTTCAGGGCCGGGTTCCTTAAGGTAGGGGAACACCAAGCTTACCGCCGAGGGCGTCAAGGATGCGAAGGATGGAGCCATGCTTCCCCATTCCTCTGCGCCTGAGTGTTTTACCATTGCGCCTTTGTGGAGCCGGCTAGCCGTCCGGCTCTACAGCGTCCTCTGCGGCTGGCTGATCGCGCTCACCCCACCACGCCTTCGGTCACTTTGAGGAAGATCTCTTCCAGATTGCTGGTTTGGGCGGCAAAATGGACAATCTCGACCTGATGGCTCACCAGCCGGGCCAGCAGGGCGCTGACCGCATGATCATCACCGTCAATGTCCACCTCAATCCGCGGTGGGCCATCGTCGTTGAGCACCCGCACTGCCAGCACGTGTTCAGCGGCAGCGGCCACCTCAGCCGCCGCTTGCGCATCGCTGATCACATGCGCCACAAAGGTGCGATGCGGGCGCAACGACCGCATAATCGTCTCGACATCACCCGATGCCAGCAGCGTGCCGCGCTCGATAATGCCGATATGGGTACACATCTCGGCCAGCTCGGTGAGGATGTGCGAGCTGATCATGATCGTCTTGCCCAACCGGCGCAACTCGCGCAGCAGTTCGCGCAATTCCACCCGCGCGCGCGGGTCAAGCCCGCTGGCCGGTTCATCCAAAATCAGCAATTGCGGGTCGTGGATGAGCGTGCGGGCCAGACTGAGCCGCTGTTTCATGCCGCGCGACAGCGACATGACATCGCTATCACGCTTGTGGCCGAGATCAACTAGCGCCAGCAAATCGTCGATCAGGGCGGGCCGGCGGGCCGGCGGCACGTGATAGGCGGCGGCAAAGAAGTCAAGGTACTCGGCGGCGGTCATGTTGTTGTAGAAGCCGAACGAGTCGGGCATAAACCCCACTGCGCGCCGCACCTCGGCACGCTGGTGCGTAACCGACAACCCTGCCACCCATGCTTCGCCGCCTGACGGGCGCAGCAGGGTCGTCAAAATCCGCATGGTGGTTGTCTTGCCAGCGCCATTCGGGCCAATAAACCCGTACACGGCTCCCGCCGGAATCTGCAAGTTCAAATGGTTGAGGGCCAGATGCTCGCCGTAGTAGCGGGTCAGATTTTTCGTTTCAACGATAGCGGTCATAAGCGATTCCAATGCGCTAACGCAGCGCAATGATATACAACGTTTCACCGCGGGCAGCCGCCGGTGCGCCATTGATCTGCACCAACGGCGCCGCCTGATCGCTCCACCCGATCAAGTAGATGTCATCGCCGGGCAGCGCCGGGCCATTCATAAACGGATCGAAGCGATTTGACACGTACCAAAACAAGTTTTCCAGCACAAAGGTATGGCTAAACAGACTGCCTTCCTCGGTGGGCATGAAATCGCGCAGAAAGTTGTCACTGTTAGTACTCAGATCGATTGCAACTTCAGCGCCGGGGGCCAGCGAGCCGATCCACTGCATATCATTCTGGTATACCACCATCACATCGCGCAAAGGAATGGAACTGGCGTTGGCGAGGGTTCCGCTCCAGCGTTGGCCATTCAGCGCGATTTGATGGCGGATCTGCACGGAGCTGGTTGTGATCTGTTCGACGATCAAGGTACGGAAGGCCGCCGCATCCAGCAAGAGGTCGGGCATGGCGAGGCCGGCATCGCTATGTTCGATCACTAGTCGCTCGTCCATCTGCAACGGCGCGACGAGGGCTGAATCGGCAAAGCTCAGGGTATAGCTTTGCCGTTGCGGCGCAAAGATGCCGGTAAAGGTCGTTGTCATCGCCTCGCCGCCGCTAGCGGCGCTTTGCACGATCGCCAATTGCAGCACTTGGGTTTGCGTGCCGCGCAGTGCAAAACTCATCCCGTATGATCCAGCCAGAAAGATGACGACAATGAGCGGTGTTGTCACCCATGCCCATTCTAACCGGCGCAACCGGCGCAGGGCGAGGAAGTTGGCTGGCCCGATCACGATGATATACACGCCGATCAAGGCCAGTAATGCTATCGTGGATGGAAGCGGGAAGA
This sequence comes from Chloroflexus islandicus, assembly GCF_001650695.1. Classification (GTDB taxonomy): domain Bacteria; phylum Chloroflexota; class Chloroflexia; order Chloroflexales; family Chloroflexaceae; genus Chloroflexus; species Chloroflexus islandicus. The sequence goes on along the minus strand of NZ_LWQS01000114.1, from coordinate 73,693 downwards.
GACTGGTGTTTAAGCTGCCTTGCAGCAGGTCATTAAAGCCGAAGCGGAAGTTAGCGCCGATGTTCATCCGCGGTTGCGGATCGAGCACGGCTGCCCACAAGTTGCTCTCTCCCGGCCATGCCCGTAGTGCAGCGAGATCAAACGCGGCGAAGACGATCTTCCCGGTGCCGAGCGTCATTTGGCTGATCAACCCATCGTTGGTCAGCGCCTGTGCATTGGGCCGGAGCGTCACCGTCTGCGCAGTCAGCGACGGCACAAAATTGCTGATCCCGCTGAGGTTCGCCAGCCGTTCCAATTCGCTGACCGGTGCATCGCGGCGCAGCGGCCCAACCGTGACCGGCAAGACATCGGCGAACGCGCGGATCGCCGTCTCGCCAACCGCGCCGCCGCCGATTAACAACGTGCCGCCTTGTTGCACCCAAAGGAGGATAGCGTCACGTTGGGCTGGCCGTACATCCGTGGTCAATTCTCGCACCGCCACGGCGTCGAACGTGCTCAGCAAGAGCGGATCATCAGCCAGCACGGCTGGATCGAGTGGCAAGATCACCGCGCGCTTACCCGCGCCGAAATCCGCGGTCGCAAGACTGCTCAGCACAGCCGGGTCGGCGCTGAGCAACCCGATCGTCAGCAGATCGTTGCTCAGTTGATTGAGGTTGATCCGCTGGCGGAAGATCTCTTCCCCGTCGGCGGTAGCGATGAGCTGGGCCGATCGGCCCGACTGCACCACCGGGAAGGTGATCTGCTTGCGCGCGCCGCCGGGCAAGTCAATCACGTACCGTTGGCTGAGGACGGCATTGTTCAGGTCGCGCCATTCGAGTGTCACCCGGCGATCAGGCCCGTCATTGGCCAGTGTGACCTGTACCGGAAACCAGTGGTCAGAACGGAACGCTCCCTCGCCATCAATCCCGGCCTTTATCGAGATGGTAATCGGTGATGGTGGTTGGGCAGCAACAGGGAACGGCGCTACTAATAGCGCCAACAGCAGGATCAAAAGAAGATGCCGGATCATGTAGACTTCTGCTCCTCGGTAGCGCGCGGTTGCTGATCGTCGTTGCTTGGTGGCGTCCCATTCCCTTGCGGTGGGAGCAGTTCAACCGTTGCGGGCGGCGATTGGCCGGCAGAAGCGGGTGCTGTCTCATGGCCCGCTGGTAAGAGCAATTTGGTTGTCGCGTCTGGCGCTGGTTCAATCTGCGTAGCGCCATTGGGTTGCGCAGGGAGGATTTCGTTGTGCCGTTGCTGGGCCAGATGATAGTGCCGCAACAGTTCGAGCATATCATTCAGCGAGCGCTCTTTTTCAGCGCGCTTGAACATCACGTAGTAATCATTAATTTTGGTGACGACATCGCGCGGGTTGGGCACGTGCGTAAAGGTAAATTTACCGCCGCTGCCTGCCGTCTCAACCACGACGTTGCCGTAGCCGAGTAGGTTGCTGATAAACGTTGTCTCAAACGAGACATTGGTAATCGCGCCGAGACTGGCGGCGCGCCGATCTTCCGGGCCAATCGGTTTCTTCTCTACGTCGATGATGTTGGTGGGGGTGAGAATGTACATATCGTTGCGATAATCCTCCACCTCCCATGCCGACCATGCCAGAAATGCGAGCACGAGGGCAATACTCAGCACAGTCAGCCACACCGGCGGCAATAACCCCCAACTTCCCAGTAACACGATCAGGATCCATCCCACGAAGAGCATCACCAAGGGCGGAAAGATGCCTTGCAACAAAAACAGCCAATGCTGGCGCCAGATGATCGTCTCTTTTTCAGCTTGCACTTCCGGGTTTGGCGGTAAGATCCAGCTCAACCATCCCAAACTTGGCCGCGCTTCCGGCAGCGGGCGCTTGACCTTGGGCGGCGGTTCGTTATATACCCGCGTTTCGACCATCTTCTCTAAATCGGCTTCGCTCCGTTTGCGCCGGTTTTCGTTTACCTGCGTCATAATCCGGCGCTGCATCTCTTTCGGGTTGCGCGCGCCGTGAAACACGATGTTGCCGCCGATCCGGGCCGATTTCACTTCGATCGTGCCATACTTAAGCCAGTGTTGCGGGTAGGTCTTGGTCGCCGCCTGCACGTCTTGGATCTCTTCGATGAAAATCTGCTGCTGGACGCGCTGTTCAAGCAATTTGGGGATGAAGACTTGATCGTTATCGTACACCACGCGGCGGTTAGTGAGAATCAGCTCGTCGTTGAGCCAGTCGTAGACGACGAAGAAGATCGAGAAGAGGCTGATCGTCGCTAACCCAATCAACAGCAGGTTGAGCGGGTCGAAGGCTTGGCCAAAAAAACGACCGGGATCGATAAAGAAGATGCGTCCGCCATTGTAGCGGAAATAGATCAAGGCGAGCACGGCTAAATTGGCTGCCAGCAGCACCCGGCCCGGATTGGGATCTTTGCCGCCGCGCACCCACAACGCCACCCAGAAGAGCATCAACACTGCTTCGATCAAGACCAGAATAATGTTAAAGAGGTCGAAACCGGTTGGCTCGCCGGTTTCGGTGACGAGAAAGCCGCCGCCGATCGCGCGGTAGATCGCAATGCCGCCAAAAAAGCTGATTCCCAACAGCGGGATAATGAGACGTGACAGGAGAATCACCCAATGCCGGCCCGTCACGTAGAGAATCTGCTCATTTTCCGCCAGATCGAGGGCGGCATCGGCATCTTCATACAAAAGCTTGTCGATGAGATTGCCGAGCTTCACGGCGTGCTCCCCTTCTGCAACCCGTTGAGGGGCGGGCAGAACATCTGATTGAGTACAACCGTTGATCGCGGTGCAATGACTCAAAGCGTAGCTCTCCGCTCCCCTCTCCCCTCTCCCGCGCCAGTGGGAGAGGGGCCGGGGGTGAGGGCTAGCAGCCCGCGCAGCGGGCTTCGTAACCCTAGCCCGGCCCTTCAGGGCCGGGTTCCGGAGCAGATGTTCTGTCCGCCCTTGAACTGCAACCCGCAGCGGGGCGAGTGCTTAATGCCCGCTCTCTAGCGCCTGTTCGCCATGCACAAACTGGCGCAGCACCCATGCCACCTCTTCATCGGGCGATAACCCGTCGTTCACCAACACAATCGCATCGGCCGCCGGTTGCGATACGTGCGCATCGAGCGCGTCACGTTCGGCCAAGGCCGCGGCAATCTGTTCGAGCGGCAGCTCGATATTGCGCCGGCGCAGATCGGCCAAGCGCCGGCGGGCCCGTTCAGCCAGCGACGCCTGTAGGTAAATCTTGAGGTCGGCATCGGGCATGACCACCGTACCGATGTCGCGCCCGACCATCACCACCCGCCCGCGACGGCCAATGATCTGTTGTTGGCGCACCATCTCGCGCCGCACCGCTGGGAAGCGGGCCGCGCGTGAGACGATCCGTTCGACTTCCGGCTCCCGAATCGCCCACGTCACGTCCTCGCCATCAATCAGCACCGTGTATTGTCTCCCGTCGGCGACGGTGGGCGGGATCACATCAATCGCCAGCCGGTGCGCCAATTCCGTTAGTGCCGGTTCGTCATCAGGGTCGATGCCGGCGCGCAGGGCGGCCAACGCCAATGCGCGATACATCACGCCGGTATCGAAATACAGATAGCCGAGCGCATTCGCCAACAATGCGCCGAGCGTGCTCTTGCCTGCGGCTGAGGGGCCGTCGATTGCGATGGTTTGTGGTACGCGCATGGCTTCATTGTAGCATGTCAGCGGCGATTGTTGCTACTCCCACTCGATCGTTGCCGGCGGTTTGGACGAAATATCGTACACGACCCGATTCACGCCTTCGACCTCATTGACGATCCGGCTGCTGACGTGGGCCAGCAGTTCGTACGGCAAGCGCGCCCAATCCGCTGTCATATAATCTTCGGTTGTGATGGCCCGCAGCGCAATCGTTACCCCGTAGGTGCGGCCATCACCCATAACGCCGACGCTCTGCACCGGCAGCAGCACGGCGAACGCTTGCTGGGTGGCGCAATAATAGCCGCTCGCGCGCAGCTCATCGAGGAAAATCTTGTCGGCTTGGCGCAAGATCTCCAACCGCTCCCACGTCACCGCGCCGATGATCCGTACCGCCAAGCCGGGGCCGGGGAAGGGATGCCGCCAGACCCACTCTTCGGGCAGGCCGAGCTGTAAGCCGGCGGCGCGCACTTCGTCCTTAAACAGGTAGCGCAGCGGTTCGACCAGTTTCAACTGCATATCAGCGGGCAACCCGCCGACATTGTGGTGGGTCTTGATCTTAGCCGCCTTGGGCCGGTCAGGTGCGGTTGACTCGATCACGTCGGGGTAGAGGGTGCCTTGGGCCAGAAACTCGACCCCTTCCAGCGCACGCGCTTCGCGCTCGAAGATGCGGATAAACTTCTCGCCGATGATCTTGCGCTTCTGTTCAGGATCGACGACCCCCTCCAGCGCCGCCAGAAACTCTTCGCGGGCATCGACCGCGATCAGCGGCACGTGGAAATGTTCGCGGAAGGTGCTGATCACCTGCCCGGCTTCGCCGGCGCGCAAAAGACCGTTATCCACGAACACGCAGGTCAGCCGGTCGCCAATGGCGCGATGGATAATCAGCGCCGCCACCGCCGAATCGACCCCGCCCGAGAGGGCGCAGATCACGCGCCCGTGCGGGCCGACCTGCTCGCGCACCCGCTCGACCGCTTCGGCCACGAAACTGCCCGGTTGCCATTCGGGTTGGGCGCCGCACAGTTTGGCAAAGTTGGCCAGCAATGCTCGCCCGTACACCGTATGCACCACTTCGGGATGGAATTGGACGCCGTACCAGCGCCGTTGATCGTCGGCGATCGCGGCAAACGGCGTCGCCGGATTCGCGGCGATCGGGCTAAACCCAGCAGGCAACTGCTCGATCCGGTCGCCATGGCTCATCCAAACCGGCTGCTCGGTGGGAGTATCGGCGAAGAGCGGGTGCGGTTGGGTGACGGTAATCATCGCCGGGCCGTACTCGCGTCCGGCTGGCCGGTTGACGACCCCGCCGAGGGTGTGGCTAATCAACTGCATGCCGTAGCAGATGCCAAAGACTGGCAGATTGCTTTCAGCCAGCCATGCCGGCAAAGTAGGCGCACCCGGTTCGTAGACGCTGGCCGGCCCGCCGCTCAGCACGATCCCAACCGGGTTGAGTGCGCGCACCTGCGCTTCGGGCGCATCGTGCGGCAACAATTCGCTGTAGTAGCCCAATTCGCGCAGCCGGCGTACAATTAATTGCGCCGTCTGAGAACCAAAATCGAGCACCGGTATGCTATGGGTGGTCATGGTATGCCCTATGCTGGTAAAGGGGGTCTCCCAACATTCATCTGTCAATCAATATACGAAAGGGCGCAGGTCGCTGCGCCCCTCTCGCGTCGCTGCCAGCATTATAACAAACTTTTTTCTTAGCCGGTTGAGACGAGGCGCAAGCGGGTGTGGAACGCAGGGGCAGGGGTGGCAATTGGTTCGCCGACAGTGCGCGCCCCTTCTTGAGCGAGTTCGGCAAAAATGGTCGTATCGACAACCGAATTGTCGCCGCCGTATGGGTTTGGCGCATACCCGTCCGCGTTCCAGTCGTTATGCCATTCGTTGTCATTGATCAAATAGCGGTACTGGTAGGTGCGGCCAGCTTCGAGGTCGAGCGTGATCATCCATCCGTGTTCAGTGGCGCGTAACGGGGTAGCTCGGCGATCCCAACCGTTAAAATCGCCGACGAGGTAGATGGTGTCGGCCCACAATGCTGAGGGCAATGAAAAAGTAACGCGCACTTTACCGGCAGGGCCGAGACGTTTCGTGATCATGGCCAAACTCCTTTGTCGGGCCGTTGGTCTGACAACATTGTCACAGTTTGCTTGCCATTATAGCATGGCGACTGCGGTGAGTCGAGGGGAAGAATACTTGTCGCATGCCAACCATCGTTTGCTGGCTAAGTGAAGGAATGCCGGTTCACTCAGTGATTCGTGGCCGAGGGCAGTTCGGCGATGACGGTCTGGTTGCGCCCATTCTGCTTGGCCTGATAGAGCGCCAAATCGGCCCGTTGCACCAGTTGTTCGAGCGTCTCGCCGGGGGTATATGCGCTGATGCCGGCGCTAAACTTGATAGCTAGATGTTCGTTGCGAGCGGCTAGCGGTGTGGTCAGCGCCTTGGTTCTGACCCGTTCTACCAATTGCCGGGCCTGTTGCTGGTTCGTTTCTGGTAACAGCAAAATAAACTCTTCGCCACCCCAGCGGGCAAAGATGTCTTGAGCGCGCTTTGCCGCTGTCCAAACCGCCGCAAAGCACACTAGCGCTTCGTCGCCGGTGTGATGGCCGAACCGGTCGTTGATTGATTTAAAATGATCAATGTCGATCAAAATCAGCGCCAGATCGTGCCCATAGCGTTGCGCGCGCGCGAGTTCGAGCGTGGCTAGCCGCACGAATTCGCGCCGGTTGTACACTCCAGTGAGGGTGTCGTAATTGGCTAAATGCTGTAATTGGGCTTGCAGACGCTTGAAGTCGGTGATCTCGCGCCAGACGATTAAACGCCCGATCCGCCGCTGGCGGCGATCGTAAATCTGGGTCACGTGTAGATCGAGAACGTGCCCCGTTCGTTCGAGCGCAACTTCGAGACGCTGATCATGATCGAACGGAAGCTGTTGTAATGAGGCTGGTAATTGATCGCGCAGTTGCTGGAGCGAGACACCGATCTCGGCATGCGGCAACCATAGTTTCCCCGCTGGGTTGATGTCAACGATCCGGTTGTTGGCATCGAGCACTAATACGCCATCTTTCATCTGCTCAATCACCAAACTGCGCGCTATCGGTACAACATCGAACAGGCGGTAGCGGTAGAGGGCATACGCAAACAGGATGCTCGCGATTGAGAAGGCGAAGGGTGTGTTATCGGCTCCCGGCAGCGGATTGAGACCGGCGATGAAGATGATGCTGTTGGCCCACGTGATGGCAAAGCTCAGCAAGGCGATCAGAATCTGCTTGCGGAAGATGCCGTTGGCCCGCGCATAGCCAACGACGAGAATGATCAGGCTGAGTAACAAGAGCAGGTACGAGTAGACGACATTACTCCAGAAGAATAAACCGCCGCGCAAAACCACGCCTTGATAATTGGTGCGCAACCCGGCGAAAAAGAGGTTGTGCCACGGGTCAGTCCATAATGCTAGCAGGGTGATGGTTGGCTCAATCGCCATGACGAGAAAGAATGGCCAGCGCAGTAGCCGCGAGGTCTCGAACAGGCCGCTGATCTGCATCGCAAAGATGAGGACGAGGGTTGGCGCGCTGACGACGCCAAGGTAGGTCATATCAACCCAGAATTGGGCATTGGGCGCCGGTGCGTCAATCCAATACAACGCATAGGTGATGTCCCACCAACTCAGCGCTACAAGCAGCAATCCTAGCGCGATCGCTCCCGGCGATTGGCGTAGGAACAGGAAAATCTGTAAAGCCAAGATTAGGCACATCAGTCCGATCACAAACAGCGCTGTGCCGTACCAGAGCACCGGTGGAACGAAGGTGTCAGTTATTAGGAAGAAACGCTCTGGCACGAATCGGCTCCTTTGGGGATACAAGCGGTTAGGAGCGCAGAAACAACGTGGCGGATGAAATTTAGCCTCTATCATACCGCAGCTTGCGGGATGGAGGAACTATAACATGTGGAGTGTGGCAGGTTGACTGCCGCACTCCATAACGATGGCGTTCAGGCTGGATACACTGGTGGAAGGATAGATGCGGCAGTATCACTGCCGCACTCCATAACGATGGCGCTCAGGCTGGATACACTGGTGGAAGGGTGGATGCGGCAGTATCACTGCCGCACTCCATACGAAGGCGCTTAGGCTGGATACACTGGTGGAAGGAGAGATGCGGCAGTATCACTGCCGCACTCCATAACGATGACGTTCAGGCTGGATACACTGGTGGAAGGAGAGATGCGGCAGGTTGACTGCCGCACTCCATAACGATGGCGTTCAGGCTGGATACACCGGCGTACACCAGTGGCGGTAGGCGCCGATCCGTCCGCGCACCACGTCGGCGTACAAATTGACCAGCATCGTGCCAATGGGGCCGATCGCGCCGGTACCGATCGGACGGCGGTCGATCTCGATAATTGGCTTGATCTCGGCGCCGGTGCCGCAGAAGAAGGCTTCATCGGCGACGTAGAGTTCGGTGCGGTCGATCGGCGCTTCCCGCACCGGAATGCCCAACTGGTTGCGGGCCAGTTCCATCACCACCTGCCGGGTGATACCTTCGAGGATGTCGCCGCTGGTCGGCGGCGTGATCAGTACGCCATTGCGGACGATGAACAAGTTGGCTGCCGAGGCCTCGGCCACGTGGCCGTCGTTGCTCAGTACAATCGCTTCGTCGTAGCCATTGAGCAGCGCCTCGCTCTTGGCCAACGCCGAATTGAGGTACGAGCCGCAGGCTTTAGCGCGCGAAGGAATGATATTGTCATCGATCCGCCGCCACGACGAGATGCATGCTCTGATCGCCGAGCCGGCCAGATATTGGCCGAAGCCGACCGCGAACATGGTGAAGCTGTCAGTTAGATTGTGCATCTGCACTGCAATCGCCGGATCGCTCTTGTAGAGCAAGGGCCGGATGTAGACATCTTCGCGGAACGCTTCGCGCCGCAGCAGGTCTATCGTAATCTGGCACAGTTCATCAACGCTGTACGGCAATTTCATCAGCAAAATGCGGGCCGAGCGGTGCAGCCGCTCCATGTGTTCGCGCAGACAGAAGACGTAGAGCTGTTGGTGGTCAGGGTTCCAATAGCCGCGAATGCCTTCAAAGCAGCCGGTACCATAATTGAGCGCGTTGGTCATCACGCTGACCTGCGCTTGCTCGATCGGCACTATTTCTCCGTTAAAAAAGGCGAAACGATTATTGGGCACGATAGTTGTCCTTTCTAGGCCGGCAAGGTGTGGTGTCTATTGTAAAACATCGACGCCGCTACACGGCACCGTGCGGCGGGATGGATATACCCTATTACCGCTGTTGCGCCCCCACCAGATGGGCAGTGGCGCGGCGCTGTTGCAAGTAGTTGCCGAGGATCATCAGGCCAATGGCGCTGGCTAGCCCGATGTAGGCGAAGGCGATCCACGGCAGGGCCGGCGCTTGGAGGGCGTTGGCGAGGTCTACCAGCAGGCCGCCGCTGAAATTGCCCAACCCACCGCCGACGGCCAAGGCCAGTGCGTTGACGCCAAAGTACGAACCGAGCGCGCGCGGGTCGGCCAGCGCCGCCGTAACGCTCTGCTGTGCAGGGGTGGCGAGCAACGTACCGATGGTGAAGACAACGACGCAGCCGATCAAGAACGGGAATGAGTCAGCGAGCGCCACCATGCCCAACCCCAACGCCATCAATGCGATGCCAAGGATGAGAATGCTGAGCGGGCGCAGCCATCGTTCCATAAATCCAATCACCGGCAGTTGCAACGCCACCGTCATACCGGCGTTGACGCCGTAGATCCAGCGCACCGCATCGCCGGCGTTGGCCAGCCGTTCGCCGGCCAGCGGCAAGCTGATGGTCAGTTGCACCCACATAAACCAGAAACCCATCAGCAAGGCGGTGAAAATGAGGAAGGGCCAGTCGCGCAACGCCAGCCCCAAGCCAAAGCCGAGGCGGCTGCGGTCAGTGGCCGTCTCGATCGGGGGCAAGAGCAAACTAATCGCGCCGATCAGGGCGAAACAGGCTGCCGCGGCTAGCGCCACCGTGCTGAAGCCGAAATCGAGCAGCAGCGATCCCACAAAAGGGCCGATCACCATTCCCAACCCGCCGCCAACGCCGTTGATCGAAAAGGCCCGCGCCCGCTCATCTTCGGTGGTGAGAGCAGCGATCCCGGCCCGGCTCGGCGCTTCAAACAGCGCGCCGCCCAACGCCGAGAGCAGCATGGCGAAAAACAGCAGCGGCGGCGTGGTAGCGAACGCGAGACTGGCAAAGCCGGCAGCGCGCACCAACACGCCGGCAGTGATCAAGCCGCGCCCGCCAAACCGATCCGAGAGCACCCCGCCGCCAACACTGACCCCTTGCTGTACCAATTGGCGTAACGCCAGCGCCATCCCGACCGTTACCGCGGCAAAGCCGAGCGTTTGCACGTAATGCACCGACACCAGCGGGATGACCATGAAGAAACCGGCATACATCATGAAGTTGATGACGATCAAGAGAATCAAGCCCCGGTAACGGGTAGCACGCGAGAGGGTCATGGCGTCCAACTTTCTGATCCGTCAACTAATCTTGCTCTACAGTACCATAGCCGGTTGCGGTTTGCGATCAATCGTTAGTTGGATCGAGGCGATGCTTGCGTGCGGCTGAGGGTCATCGTATGGGTGCGGAAGTATCACTGCCGCATTGGCGACCGATCAAGCGCAAAGCGAGCCAAGGCGCAGAGGGGAAAAACGTAAAGGCGCGAAGATCGCAAAGGGCGCAAAGGGGTTTTTGTCGCCTCGCCTCCCCAGCGCAGCAGGTGGAAGAGGTGGGGGTAATTTATCCCGTGCGGAGGTGACGCACACTCATGTCATTGCGAGGGGGCGTAGCCCCCGAAGCAATCTCCTCCTTCAGCGGAAAGGGTACCTCTCCCGTGCTCGCGGGGGATTGCTTCGCTCCGCTGCGCTGCGCTCGCAATGACAACCGGAAAGCGGGTGCGGGGCGTGCCTGCTTGTCATTGCGAGGGAGTGGCGGCGACCCGCTGGCGGGGCGCCGTCCGACCGAAGCAATCTCCTCCTTCAGCGGAAAGAGTGCCTCTCCCTCTGCGTCCTCGGCGGTAAAATAACCATCCCCACCTCCCTACTCCCCACTCCCTATACCCTCCGCACACACCACCGCAATCGGCCCGCTCGGCATCTGGGTCAACACCACCACCAATGCCCGGCGGCCCTTCCCGCTCAGTTGGCGCGCCAGCGCATCGGTATCGAGCGGCGAACCGCGTTTCTTAACCGTCACCGGCCCGGCGTCGAGGTCGCGCAGTAATGCGCGCAGCCGTTTAAGTTGGAACGGAATCCACGCCACCACCGGCCATGCGCGGGCGAATGGCGTCGGGCGATAAGCCGGTGCGGTGAGGTAAGCGATATCATGCGCGAGTTGGGCCGCGCCGAGTTCGGCAGCCAAGGCGGCCACCAAGCCGGCCCGCATCACTGCTGGGTCAGGTTCGTAGAGGAAGGCCAGCGGCGCGCTCAACGGCGGCGGCGGTGCAGTAGCGTCTGCCATCGTCGCCGTTGCGCCATCGCTGCCCAGCACCGTCGCTCGCCGATTAGCCGTCGCCAACGGCCCGCACCAAAGCACCGCTTCCTTCAGTTCACCATCCAGCGAAACAAACTCAACCTCGGCATCAATGGGCAGGTAGGCCAGATCAATCCCCGGCGCCAGTTTCACCGCCAGCGCCGCGGTCTGTTGCCGCCAACCCAGCACGTGACTGAGCGGCGGCTGGAACGACTCGGGATCGAACACCCGCCGGTCGCCGGCGCGGCGGGCCGGATCGCAAAACAACGCCGGCGCCGGTGGCGGCGGTTCACGCAGCAGATCGCGTTCGAGGAACGTCACCCGTTCGCTCAACCCCAGCGCCGCCACGTTCGCCAGCGCCAGCGCCAGCCGCACCGGATCGCGATCAACGGCCACGACCTGCGCGCCGGCGGCGGCCAGCGCAATCGTGTCGCCGCCGATGCCGCAACCCAGATCAGCCACCAACCCGGCGCGCGCCAAGCGGATGGCGCGGTGGGCCGCCACCGGCGCCGCCGACGCCTGCTCAAGCGCCTCGCGGGTAAAGAGCATGCGATCGGCGTGGGGAAACTTCGCCGCTGCCTTGCGCCGCAACAGTGTCTGCTCAACCGCTGCTCGCGCCCGTTCGGCGGGCAGATGGCGGCGTAGCCGGTTTAGTTCGGCCAAGACATCGCTCTCCCGCAAGTTACGCCCGGCCAGCTCAGCTAAGAGCGCCGCCCCTTCGGCTGAACGCAGCCAGTTGATGAGGTCGAGATCCATAGCGTGATGGCGTTCATGCATGGCTTGCCCGCAACTTCTCGCGTTGCGCTGCGTAGTATATCCCAAACCTACGGTAAGCGCGGTACAATGAACAAGCGAGATCAAATGCTCTCTGGGAGGTTTTGTGATGCGCAGGATTAGCTGGCTCATCCTTGTTGCGTTTGTGTTGGCGGCTTGTACCACTCCAACCAGCCAATCGCCAACCGCTACCGTTGCCCCGCCGCCTACGGCAGCGCCGGCCACCAATACCCCGGCGCCAGCGCCGAGTGAGCCAACGCCGGTTACCGGCGGATTGACGCCGGAAGCGGTGGCGGCTGGCATCCAGCAGGCGCTCGATAGCTATGTCGAAGCGTACAACACCAACAACGTTGAACTGCTCCGGTCAGTCGTTGACCAGACCAACGCCCCCTTCCGGCGCTTGGTCGAAGAGCGCTTCAACACGTTTCAACAGTCGTCGTTCAGCGGTTCGCGGTTTGGCCGCATGCGTGTGCTCGAAGTCAAGCAACGCGAACACGGCTTCTGGCAGGCGGCGATTGATGATGGCGGCTACCGGCGCGACATTCTCTTCCGCCAGATGGAGGATGGGCGCTGGGTGATGAGCGAGCCGACCGAAGAGCAGCTCGGCGCGAAGATCAAGATTGACAACGAGTATTTCACGCTCAACACCTACGAATGGTCGGCGGAAGTGAATGAGGTGATCGAGGATATGGTGCTGCGGGCGCGCCAGCAGGTGATCGATACCCTTGGCCGCACGCCTGAAAACAAGTTCAACGTCTACTTGCGTCCCATCTTCGGGATCACGCCGCCGGTCAATCCCAACTCGTTGGCGTGGTATTCAGCCGGTTCGCGCCCGCGTAACGACCGGGTCGATATCTTTGCCCCCTTCTCGTACGCCTTCGGCTTCTACGATCCGCAGGCTGGTTGGGAGGAGGATTTGTACGGCACGATTGTGCATGAGCTGACCCACTGGGCCTATACCCGCGCCTTTGCCCAAGAGTACCGGATTACCGACTGGATGAGCGAAGGGTTGGCTGAGTATGTCTCGAACAATCCGCGTCGCAACGCGGTGAGCGCAGCAGTGCGCATGGGCCGGATCATCCCGCTAGTTGATCCGAACGGTGGCGTGCGCCCGCAAGATATGGATCACATGACCACGCTCGAAGTCGATCGGAGCCTTGCTTACGGGTTTGCCTACTCGTTGGTGGCCTATATCGTCGAAACGCAGGGCGGGCTTGATGGCTTCTGGCGTTTTGCCGCCGCGGTGCGCGATACGCCGGGCACCGGGATTGAGTTTTACGATAAGGCATTGCAGAAGGCGTTTGGCATGACCTACGCCGAATTCGATGCCGGCTGGCGGCAGTGGCTGCAAGAAAATTATTGACCTAGTAGAGACGGACGGCTGTCCGTCTCCGTGATGACAAACAAACCGCAACATCTCCCCCCAGCGGGGGAGGGGCAGCTTTCCTGTTGTCATTGCGAGGGAGGGGCGGCACCCAGCCGCGCTGGGAGCCGCCCGACCGAAGCAATCTCCTCGTAGCCCCCCTCCCAGCCTCCCCCCGCTGGGGGGAGGAGTCGGACGCCCCTCCCCCAGCGGGGGAGGGGTCGGGGGTGGGGGCAAGACCGATACCGCCGCGGGTGCGGATGAGCGTGGGCGCAAGCGCGTGGTATGTAGCAGCACCCCTCTCCCGCACCAGTGGGAGAGGGGCTGGGGGTGAGGGCTACTTCTCCCCCAGCGGGAGAGGGACAAGGGGTGAAGGCAACGCAGTGCATCCTTGCGCCATATCACCCGGCCCTAAAGGGCCGGGCTACGGTTACGAAGCCCGCTGCGCGGGCTGACTGCCGCAGCTCTGAACGGGTGTTGTCATGTCCTGTTATAGGGGGGCCTGTTGTCATTGCGAGGGCGCGTAGAGGCAGCGCGCCGCGCTGCCTGCGCGCCCGAAGCAATCTCCTCGTAGCCCCCCTCCCAGCCTCCCCCCGCTGGGGGAGGAGTCGGACGCCCCTCCCCCAGCGGGGGAGGTGTTGGGGGTGGGGGCAAGACCGATACCGCCGAGGACGCGGATGAGCGTGGGCGCAAGCGCGTGGTATGTAGCAGCACCCCTCTCCCGCGCCCGTGGGAGAGGGGGCGGGGGTGAGGGCTGTCTCTCCCCCAACGAGGTTGAGGGATCGAGGGTAGGGGCAACGCCAGCACACCAAATCGCCGTAGTGACGGACGTCTGTCCGTCTCCATCATTGAAAAAAGGAGCACTGTATGCCAGCGCCGCGCCTAATTCTGCCCGGATTGTACGAGCTGGCGTTGCCAATCCCGCTAGGATCGGTCAATGTCTTTTTCATGCTAACGGCTGGTGGTGTAACTCTGATCGATACCGGCTACCCCGATCGCGGCGCCGGGGTGCTGGCTGGGTTGGCTGCGCTGGGGCGCCGGCCAGAAGATGTGCAGCACATTATTGTCACCCATCATCACATCGATCACGCCGGCAATCTGGCCACGCTGCAAGAACGCACCGGCGCAGCGGTGTGGATGCATCCGCTCGATGCCGAGCAGGTCGGGCAAGGTCAGGCGCTGCGGCCAACCGCGCATAGCGCCGATGGTTGGTTTAACCGGCTGGCGTTTGGCGTGGGTAAGTTGCTGATGCCGGCGACGATCACGCCGGCTCGCGTTGATCGCATCGCCACCGATGGCGCGGTGATTCCGGTCGCTGGCGGTCTCGAAGTGATCCACATTCCCGGTCATAGCGCCGGCCAGATCGGGTTGCGCTGGCCGGCGCAGCAGGTGCTCTTCGCCGCCGATGCGGTGATGTATCGCGGCAAAGGCTTGCAGTCGCCGATCGTGCTCGAAGATGAAACGGCGGCGGCCCACAGTCTGGCCCGGCTCGATCGCTGCCAGTTTACGACCCTCTGCTTTGGTCATGGCCCGGCCCTGAGCGAGAATGCGGCAACCGTCTTTCATCGTTATGCGGCAGTGCAGGCAGGCTAACTGAGCGTTGCTGAGTTCGGCACACGCTTGCCTCACGCCTCATTTCACGGTACCATAGCGCCATACCGGCAACGCATGCCATCGCCGTACAAGGAGGTACGTTATGACTCGCACCATCCGCGCGCCGCGCGGTACGACCTTGACCTGCGCCAATTGGCAGATCGAGGCGGCATACCGCATGATCCAGAATAACCTCGACCCCGATGTGGCATTTGACCCTGATAACCTGATCGTTTATGGCGGGCGCGGGCGCGCGGCCCGCAATTGGGAATGCTTTGACGCCATCCTCGCTACGCTGCGCCGGCTCAAACCCGACGAGACGCTGCTCGTGCAGTCGGGCAAGCCGGTCGCCGTGTTCCGCACTCACCCCGATGCGCCGCGGGTGTTGCTAGCCAATTCCAATCTGGTGCCGGCATGGGCGACGCAGGCCAATTTCGATCGCTGGGAGACGGCGGGGTTGACGATGTACGGCCAGATGACGGCGGGGAGTTGGATCTATATCGGCACGCAGGGGATTTTGCAAGGCACCTACGAGACCTTTGGCGCGCTGGCGCGCTCGGCTGGCTGGGGGACGCTGCGTGGCAAGCTGGTGGTGACGGCTGGCTTGGGCGAGATGGGTGGCGCGCAACCGTTGGCGGTGACGCTGAATGAAGGCGTATTGATTGCTGTTGAGATCGACCGCTGGCGGGCTGAACGCCGGTTGCGTTTGCGCCAAGTTGACCGGCTGAGCGATGATCTCGAAGAGGCGATGACGTGGGCCGAAGAGGCCCGCGCTGCCGGTAAGCCGCTCTCGATTGCGTTGATCGGTAACGCCAGCGAGGTGTTGCCCGACATGCTCCGCCGGGGTGTCACCCCTGATGTGGCGACCGACCAGACCAGCGCCCACGATGTGCGTTATGGCTATATTCCCGCCGGCTTGTCGCTGGCCGAGGCTGCCGCGTTGCGCGAACGCGATCCTGCAGAATACGACCGCCGCGCTATGGCTTCGATGGCCGAGCACGTGCGCGTGTTGCTCGAATGGCAGCGGCGCGGTTGCATTGTGTTTGATTATGGCAACAATCTGCGCCAGCGCGCCTTTGATGCCGGCGTGAGCGATGCCTTTAGCTACCCCGGTTTCGTACCGGCCTACATTCGCCCGCTCTTCTGTGAAGGGAAGGGGCCGTTCCGTTGGGTAGCCCTCTCTGGCGACCCCGAAGATATCTATGTGACCGACCGCGCAATCAGTGAGTTGTTCCCCCACGACGAGCATCTTGGCCGCTGGTTGCGGTTGGCCCGCGACTACGTGGCCTTTCAGGGCCTACCCGCCCGAATCTGCTGGCTCGGCTATGGTGAGCGGGCCAAGGCCGGTTTGCTCCTCAACGATCTGGTTGCCAGCGGCGCCGTGAAAGCGCCGATTGTGATCGGGCGCGACCATCTCGATGCCGGCTCGGTGGCGAGTCCCAACCGCGAAACCGAAGGTATGCGCGACGGTTCCGATGCGATCGCCGATTGGCCGTTGCTCAACGCATTGATCAACGCGGTCGGCGGGGCGACGTGGGTCAGCATCCATCACGGTGGCGGGGTGGGGATTGGCTACAGCATCCATGCCGGGCAGGTAATTGTGGCCGACGGCACGCCCGAAGCGGCCCGCCGGATCGAGCGGGTGTTGACGACCGATCCCGGTATGGGGGTGGTGCGTCACGCCGACGCCGGCTACCCGGAAGCGATTGACTTTGCCCGCCGCCACGGCATCGACATGCCAATGCTCGCGCCATAGTCTGAGGAACATCATGGAACCCTGCGACCTGCTTATCCATTCCGCTGCGCAAGTGGTCACCTGCGCCGGCCCTCCCGGCCCGCGCCGGGGTGCGGCTATGCGCGAGCTTGGCATCATCAGCGACGGTGCAGTAGCAATCCGCGGCACAACGATTATCGCTGTGGGGCCGAGCGCCGAACTGCGCCGCCGGTTTCACCCGGCCCGTGAGATCAATGCCCGTGGCCGCGCCGTCTGCCCCGGTCTGGTCGATTGCCATACCCATATCGTCTATGCCGGCGATCGGGTAGCTGAGTTTGAACAACGCTGCGCCGGCGCGACCTACCAAGAGATCATGGCTGCCGGTGGCGGGATTCTGCGCACGATGCGCCTCACCCGCGCCGCCACGACCGCCGAGTTGGTTGAGGCGACGCTGCCCCGCCTGCAGCAGATGCTACGCCTCGGCACCACGACCGCCGAAGTCAAAACCGGCTATGGTCTCGCACGCGATGCTGAGTTGCGCCAGTTGGCGGCGATCGGGTTGCTGGCCGCTGCCCAACCGGTCGAACTCGTGCCGACCTTCTTGCCGGCCCACGCAGTGCCGCCGGAATTTGCCGGACGAGCCGATGCCTATATCGATCTCGTGATTGAAGAGATGTTGCCCCTCGCCCGCGACTGGTATCGCGTTTCATCGTTTGCCGCCCGCAGCATACCGCTCTTCGCCGATGTCTTCTGCGAGCGTGGCGCGTTCGATGTGGCCCAAAGCCGGCGGGTGTTGGCCGCGGCGCAGGCGTTGGGATTTTCACTCAAGGCGCACGTTGACGAGTTTGCCGAGTTGGGCGGGTTGGCGATGGCGCTCGAACTCGGTGCAACGTCAGTTGATCATCTTGACGTAACAAATCCGGTGATGTTCCCGGCGTTAGCCGTGAGCGCTACCGTCGCCGTCTTGTTGCCGTTGGTCTCGCTCAACCTCGGCCTGAGCCACTTTGCCGCTGCTCGCCAGATGATCGACGCCGGCGTCGCCGTGGCGCTCAGCACCGACGCCAACCCCGGTTCGGCGCCGTCGCTGTCGTTGCCATTGACGATGGCGATCGCCTGCCGCTACATGCGTATGCTCCCCGCCGAGGCATTGCTAGCGACGACAGTCAACGCTGCGCATGCGATCGGCTTGGGCGGGCGGGTTGGTGCAATCATGCCGGGCATGCAGGCCGATCTGCTGGTGCTGACCGAAGCGGATTATCGCTGGTTGATGTACGAATTGGGCGGATCGCCGGTTGAGCGGGTGATCAAGCGCGGGCAGGTCGTGGTCGGGGAGAGTGAGTAATGGTTTCTGCGTCATAACAGAGCGGGGCATACCCTAAATGTCATTGCGAGGGCGCGTCGCGCCCGCAGCAATCTCCTGCTTCAGCGGGAAGGATGCCGGAACGAACTGAATAAGACACCCCTCTCCCGCGCCAGCGGGAGAGGGGCCGGGGGTGAGGGAACATCGTTTTTTACCGCTGAGGGCGCGGAGGACGCAGGGGAATAGCCACAAAAAGACGCAAAAGCCACGACAATGATAGGTGTTGTTGCGCGTTCTCCTAGCGGGGAAGGGGGGATCTGTTGACCGCAGAGGGCGCTGAGGATGGTAACCATCTCAACTGCCTTTGCGCCCTCCGCGTCCGTTGCGCCTTTGCGTGTTCATCCTCTGCGGCTTTGCCTGCTCTGCGCCTTGAAGTTACCCCTCCCCCAGCGGGAGAGGGGTTGGGGGTGAGGGAACATCGTTTTTTACCGCTGAGGGTGCGGAGGACGCAGGGGAATAGCCACAAAAAGACGCAAAAGCCACGAAAATAACAGGTGTTGTTGCGCTTTTCCCGAAGAGGGAAGGGGCAAGTTGTTTACATGCGAGGGTGCGGAGATGATAACTATCCCAAAAGCCTTTGCGCCCTCCGCGTCCGTTGCGCCTTTGCGTGTTCATCCTCTGCGGCTTTGCCTCCTCTGCGCCTTGAAGTTGCCCCTCCCCCAGCGGGGGAGGGGTTGGGGTGGGGGCAACCGAGGGGCTGGGGGTGCGGGTTGCCCCTCCCCCAGCGGGAGAGGGGCCGGGGGTGAGGGAACATCGTTTTTTACCGCTGAGCGCGCGGAGGACGCAGGGGAATAGCCACAAAAAGACGCAAAAGCCACGACAATGATAGGTGTTGTTGCGCGTTCCTCCAGAGGGGAAAAGGGTAAGTTGTGTACCGCCGAGGGCGCGGAAGATGATAACTATCCCAAAAGCCTTTGCGCCCTCCGCGTCCGTTGCGCCTTTGCGTGTTCATCCTCTGCGGCTTTGCCTGCTCTGCGCCTTGAAGTTACCCCTCCCCCAGCGGGAGAGGGGTTGGGGTGGGGGCAATGCGATGTCTCACGCGGGTCGCCGGCCCGCGTTCCCAAGTGTGTGCATGAACGACCGAGGTGTTATGAACGACATTCTTCTCGACGGCGCCAGTCTGACGATCGAACAGGTATTGGCAGTTGCTTATGGCCAACCCGGCGCGCCGGCGGTGCGCTTGGCGCCGTCCGCCCGTGAGCGGGTGGAACGGGCGGCGCAGGCGGTGCAAGACCTGCTGGCGCGTGGGGTGGTAGCGTATGGCATTACCACCGGCTTCGGCGCGTTTAAGGATCGGGTGATTGCGCCTGAGCAGGTTGAGCAGTTGCAGTACAACATTCTGGTGAGCCACGCAGTGGGGGTGGGACCGATCTTCGATATTCCCACTACCCGCGCCATTATGCTGATCCGGGCTAACACGCTTGCCCGCGGCCATTCGGGTGTCCGCCTTGCAACGCTCGAACGGTTGATCGATCTGCTTAACGCCGGGGTGCATCCGCGCATCCCCAGCAAAGGCTCGCTCGGCGCGAGTGGCGATTTAGCGCCGTTGGCCCACATGGCGCTGCCACTGATCGGGTTGGGCGAGGTTGAATGGCAGGGTGCGGTGATGCCAGCCGCCGCTGCGCTCGAACGGCTCGGTTGGCAGCCGCTCACGCTGGCGGCCAAAGAGGGCTTGGCCTTGACGAACGGCACCGCAGTGATGTGCGCGCTCGGCGTGCTCGAAACCGCGCGCGCTGAGTTGCTCAACGCCACTGCTGATATTGCTGGCTGTCTCAGCCTTGAAGCGCTCTACGGCACGCCGGCGGCTTTTGATGAGCGTCTGCATGCGTTGCGTCCATTCCCCCGCCAGATCGAGTGCGCGGCGCATCTGCGCCAGTTGCTGGCCAGCAGCGAATTTGTCCGCAATAACGACCCGCGCCACGTGCAAGACGCCTACACCTTGCGCTGCATTCCGCAGGTGCATGGCGCGGTGCGCGACGCGATCGCTTATGCGCGGTGGGTGTTTGAGATTGAATTGAATGCTGTCACCGATAACCCGCTGCTCTTTGTGGACGATGATGGGACGGTTGAGGTCATCTCTGGCGGCAATTTTCACGGCGAGCCGCTCGCGATTGCGCTCGATTATTTGGGGTTGGCAGTGGCCGAGTTAGGCAATATCGCCGAGCGGCGGCTGATGCGGCTGACCGACGAAGCCTCGAATACGCACGTTTTGCCGGCCTTTCTTACCCGCGCTGGCGGCCTCAATTCCGGCTTTATGATTGTGCAGTATACGGCGGCGGCGCTGGCGACCGAAAATAAAGTACTGGCCCATCCGGCCAGCGTTGATAGCATTCCCACCTCGGCCAACGTCGAAGATCACGTCAGCATGGGCCTGACCGCCGGCCTCAAACTGCGCACGATTCTCGATAATGTCAGCCAGATTTTGGCGCTTGAGCTGTTTGCCGCAGCGCAGGGCATCGACTTTCGCCGCCAAGAACTAGGGGCGCAAGCCCGGCTGGGGCGCGGCACCGGCCCCGTCTACGAGCTGATCCGCCGCCATGTGCCGTTTGTGGCCGCGGATACGCTGCTGCATCCCTACATCACCGCCATCAGCGAACTGGTCGCGCAGGGCCGGATCGTGGCCGCTGCGCAGCAGGGCGGGTGAGCAAATAAAGAATAGCAACTCGTAGGGAGATGATGTATGGAGTGCGGCAGTTCAACTGCCGCATTCCTCCCTCTGAGCCTTTTGGAACAGATTCAACGACATTGATCGCGCTCCTGCGCCACACGGGGTTCTTCTTTCAGAAGGGCGGGCAGAACATTTGATTGATGACAACGGTTGATCGCTGTGCGAAGCCTCAAAGCCCGGTGCTGCGCACGCCATCACCCCTCCCCCAGCGGGGGAGGGGCAAGGGGTGGGGGCATCAGCCCGCGCAGCGGGCTTTGTAAGCCTAGCCCGGCCCTTCAGGGCCGGGTTCCGGGCGGCAGTTCAACTGCCGCATTCCTCCCTCTGAGCCTTTTGGAACAGATTCAACGACATTGATCGCGCTCCTGCGCCACACGGGGTTCTTCTTTCAGAAGGGCGGGCAGAACATTTGATTGATGACAACGGTTGATCGCTGTGCGAAGCCTCAAAGCCCGGTGCTGCGCACGCCATCACCCCTCCCCCAGCGGGGGAGGGGCAAGGGGTGGGGGCATCAGCCCGCGCAGCGGGCTTTGTAAGCCTAGCCCGGCCCTTCAGGGCCGGGTTCCGGGCGGCAGTTCAACTGCCGCATTCCCTCCCTCTGAGCCTTTTGGA
The DNA here is from genome assembly GCF_001650695.1 of Chloroflexus islandicus. Taxonomy (GTDB): domain Bacteria; phylum Chloroflexota; class Chloroflexia; order Chloroflexales; family Chloroflexaceae; genus Chloroflexus; species Chloroflexus islandicus. The sequence goes on along the minus strand of NZ_LWQS01000114.1, from coordinate 52,467 downwards.
ACAGATTCAACGCCATTGACCGCGCTCCTGCGCCACACAGGCGACTCTTCTTTTAGAAGGGCGGACAAAACATTTGATTGATGACAATGGTTGATCGCTGTGCGATGCCTCAAAGGCCAGTTCTGCGCGCCCCTCTCCCACGCCAGTGGGAGAGGGGCTGGGGGTGAGGGCATCAGCCCGCACAGCGGGCTTCGTAAGCCTAGCCCGGCCCTTCAGGGCCGGGTTCTAGACAGATGTGCTGTCTGCCCTTGAACGCCGCGCAGTGGGAGAGGGGCAAGGGGTGAGGGCATCAGCCCGCGCAGCGGGGCGGGTAAGCCTAGCCCGGCCCTTCAGGGCCGGGTTCTAGACAGATGTGCTGTCTGCCCTTGAACGCCGCGCAGTGGGAGAGGGGCCGGGGGGTGAGGGCCAGCAGCTCGCGCAGCGGGCTTCGTAAGCCTAGCCCGGCCCTGAAAGTCCGGGTTCCGGACAGATGCTCTTTCCAACCTTGAAGCGTATAGGGAGAGGGTGCTGGGGGTGAGTGTCAATCACCTATACCACCAACCGGCCCCCATCCACAATCACCCGATCATCGGCGCGCAGGCTAGCGGCGGTGGTAGCGAAGTCAATCGCGAGCGACGAGACATTCACCCCGCCGAGATACCGGTTTTCACCCAACGAGACGCTGATCGCCCCCTGAATGTGCCGGTCAACCAGCGGCCAGCCAATCGGTTGGCGCAGGTGTGGGTTGAGGCCAATCCCGATCGCGCCGATCCGGCCCGATTCACCGCTGTGTTGGGCAAAGAGCGCGGCAAGCTGTTCGCCGCCACTGGCTGCTTCGATACGGGTAAGGCGGCCATTGTGGAATTGGAGATGGGCGGCACGCGCTGGGCCGGCCACCGGCAGGAAGAGATCACCCTCGGCACTCTCCTCAACGATCGTGGTGTAGAGCAAGCCAGCCGGCACGTTGCTCACAATCGCTCCTGCGGTTCCGCCGGTCGTTTCCAGCCGGCCCGCATCGCGCAGCCATGGCCGCTCGCCATGCTGCACGCGCAGTTCGTAATCCGGCCCGCTGGTGATAGTGATGGTCTTGGCCGTCGCCAGCGCGCTCTGCACCCGCTCGCTGTCCGCAACCAACACTGCTGGATCAACCAGCAGCGCCGGCATCATGCGCAATTCCAAGTCTTCGTGGCTGATGCCGAGCTGGGCCGCTTTGCCGATGGTTGGAATGGCGGCGATCACCTGCGGGATGCGGCGTTCGCGCCGGATCACTTCGAGCTGGTTGTACGTAGTCGTAAACGCGCGCAACGCTGCTTCCGGTGCGCGGCGCAGATCGGGTTGCGCGCCGATTAGGGCCAGCGAACGATCCACCTGCTGGAGCCACTCCACCCGCCGCTGGTCGCGGCCAGCGAGGATGTCGGGCGGTGTTGTCGCCAGCAACCGTTCGACATGCTGCGCCGGCAGAATAGCCACCAGCGGCTCAGCGCCGATGCTTTCCAACGCCAGCAAGACGGCGTGCAGCAGGCGTTGATTGCCCGCCTCATCGCGCACCTCGACCAATTCGCCGCGCTGCGCGCCGAGCGCATCAACTAGCCGCGCTGCCAGTTGATCCCACAAACTCTCGGCCATGGCTGATCTCCTTACATCAACGGAATGTACTGGTAATTCGCTGGCACAAAGAAGCTGCCTTCGGTCACGCCTTGCGGCGCGCTCTGCCGCCAGCGCCGGCCCAATTCAGCAGCGTCGATCTGCTGGTTAAGATAGGCGCGGAACGCTTCGGTGACGTTGGTGATCTGCGCTGCCGACTCATGCACGAATTCGAGCCGGTAGTGGGCAATGCCGGCGGCGCGCCAGCGATCGAGGTATTTGCTCGCCTCTTGCGCTTCAGCGCCGAACACGGTATTGCGGCAGCCGACGTCGGCGATCACCGGGTGGGCGCGGCCATGCGAGTCGCGCAACGCCACCCGGTGCCGTTCGCACGGGCGGCCACAATCTTTGTAGCTGGTGCCGTTCGACAAGAAGCGGCAGAAGACGCAGTGTTCAGTGTGGAAGACGGGCAGGTGGTGGTAGGCAATCGCTTCCAACCGGCTGCCGCCGATCCGCTCAGCCAGATGCGCGATCTGGTCGGCGTTGAGATCGTGCGTCAGGGTGAGCCGTTGCAAGCCTAGTCCTAACAGCAAATCGGCGGTGAGAATGTTGGCAGCGTTGAGGCTGAAATCGCCGGTCAACTCCACCGCCGGATCGTCGCGCAACATTTCGAGCAGGCCGGTCGAGCGCACCAAGAGCGGCGCGTCGAGTTTGCGTAAGAAGCGCACCACCCGCTCGTCTTCCGGCTTGAGCACGCGCGGCGCGGCGATGCGAACGGCGATGCCGGCGGCGCGCACTTGCGCCAGCGCCGGCTTTAGCCCTTCCAGATCGAGGTAGTCGAGCGTAATGCTGTCTGGCTGTAGCGCAATCGCCGCTGCGAGCTGGTCAGGCGAGCGGATAAGCAGATGGAGCTGGGTGGTGTCCGGCGGCGCTGCCGGCGCCACGGCGGCCAGCATCTCGTCGAGCGCGCGCACCGGGTCGTGGATGGTGATGGCCGGCGGTTGGCCTTGCAGTTCGGCGAAGGCGGCGACCGCTTGCCGGCGTAACTGGTTGAGCAGCGAAACCGGCACGAATGGGTTGCCCTCGATCACGGCAGCCAGTTCGGCTAACTGGTAGGCCGTGTCACCCAAGCGGCTCAACTGGTCGCGCAGCGTCGCTTCATCGAGCGGGCGGTTTTGGGCTGTCGTCAGCGGTTCGGAACTCTGCACCGTAACAGTGAGGTCTGGCCGGTCAACCAGCGTCCAGCGCAGTTTGAGCGGCGCGCCGGCGCGGGCGATAGCTTCCACCCGCACCGGCTGGCGGCGCACCGGCGCGGCTGGTTGCACGAATGGCCGCGCTACCCGTTCGGTCTGCGGATCGCTGGTGCGCCAGAGCAGATCGCCGGCCCGGATGCGGCGCGGGTTGATCGCGCCCTTGGCAAAGGTCAGCGCCAGCAGGCCATCGCCTACCGGGGTGACGGTAAAGATGCGCCCTCCCTCTTCTGGCTCTTCTGGACTGCGCCAATCGGCGGCATCAAACACCACCCCATCGCCGGGCTTGAGCGGCGCCGCCTCGCGGCCCGGTTCCGGCGCGATGAGAATGGCGTCGGACCTCACCCGCACCACCCGGCCCATCAACAAGCCGCGATGGCGCGGCGCGCGGCCCTCTACGACCGCCTGATGGTTGGTGCCGCGCAAGAAGTGCGGCCCTAACCCACGTGAATAGACCTGTTCGAGGTGCAACCGGTCGGTGCTGGTCAGATCGGGCGGCAGACCGGCCCACGCCGCGTCGAGCGCGCGGCGGTAGGCGTTGGTGGTAATCGCCACATATTCGGCGTCTTTGTAACGGCCCTCAATCTTAAGCGCGCTCACGCCGAGGCGCGCAATCGTCGCCATCTCATCAATCGCCGCCAAATCGCCGGGCGAGAGCAAGTAACGGGCTGCGCCGAGCGGACGATGCTGGCCGTCAACGATCAGATCGTACGGCAGCCGGCAGGCTTGGGCACACTGGCCGCGGTTGGCGCTGCGCCCGCCCCACGCCTCTGACGAGAAGCACTGGCCGGAATATGAGACACAGAGCGCGCCGTGGACAAAGATTTCCAGCTCGATCGGGCTGCGGGCGCGAATCGCCGCGACTTCGGCCAGTGAGAGCTCGCGAGCCAAAACCACCCGCGACACGCCGTAGCGAGCGGCCAAAGCTACCCCCTCGGCACTGGTAATGCTCATCTGCGTACTGCCGTGGATCGGCAGATCGGGCGCGATCCGGCGCGCCAGCGCTGCAATGCCTACATCTTGCACGATAATCGCATCGGCTCCGGCAGCGGCAATCTCGGCCAGTGCCGTCGCCGCCGCGCGCAACTCGTGGTCAAACACGAGCGTGTTAAAGGTGACATACCCCTTCACCCCCCGCCGGTGCAACGTCTTCATCACCTCTGGCAGTTCATCAAGCGTAAAACCTACCTTAGCGCGGGCAGTGAAATGGGTCAACCCAAAATAGACCGCGTCGGCGCCGGCTTCAATCGCGGCATGCAATTGCGGCCAGTAGCCAGCGGGACTCATAATCTCAGGCTTGCGCATGGCTCATTGTTCCATAGGATGATCGCGTTGCCATCATCCACGATGTACTTTAAAAATCGACAAATACAAATTCGCCGCGTAGCCGCAACTGGTGCAGCGATTGCCATCTAGCCCCACCTTCCGGCTCACCCCGTTCTGCCGGCTAATCAGGGTCGCTTGGCACGCTGGGCAACGGGTGGGTTGGTTGGGCTCCGGCCCATAGATAAACTGCAAACCGCTCTCGTGCCCGATCCGGCGCGCGCGCATAGTCGCCGCGGCGGTCTCACTACCGGCATCACCCGGCAAGACGTGCCATGGCGTGCCTTCGCCGAGGGTTGTCTTGATCCAACTGACCATCTCGCGCAGCTCGTCAGGATGATCATTGACGCCGTGGTGGATGCGGGTTGTCACCTCGATATGGCACTGCCAGCGTTGTTGCGCCTCTTCGGCGAAGCGCAAAATCTGCCGCCAGTTGCTGATCCCGCCTAGCCGTTGGTAGGCATTATCCGAAAAGCCGCGCAGATCAAGACTGACACCGTGCAGATACGGCCCTAATTCGCTCAGCGCCTCGCTGCTCAGCATACCGCTCGTGACAATAGCGGTATAGCGGCTGGCGGCGCGGCTCAGTTGCAGTAAGGCCAGCAGGTATTCAAAGTTAACCGCCGGCTCGCCAAACGCCCACACTACGCCACGGCAGAGCCGTTCGAGCGCGAAGTCGGCAGCGCGCTGTGGGTCAAGCCGTCGTTGTTTGGCTGGGTCAGAGGGCAACGCGCCGTATTGGCCGCGTTGTTGATCAACCGGCAACGCATAGCCCCAGCCACCGATGGCCAACGCAGTGGTATCGGGAAAGAAGTGCCAGAGCCGGTGATCTTCGATTGGGCCGATAGCGGCGCCGCTGATCATACCGTGATTCAGCAGCTCGATCCCATCGGCGCTTCCGACGCGCATCTGGCAGCGCCCAACCTCTCCCGGCGCGAGTGTGCAACGCCATTGGCAGGCTAGACACTGAAAACTTCCCTCGCCAAGCGGCTGTACTAAGGTGGCCAGCGATGACATAATCTCAGCTTTCCTCTATCTTCAATCTAAGGTGCGCAAGTGCCAAACGAGCGCTTATGCTCGCTCCTCACCCCAGCGGGGTTGAGAGGTAGGCAGAACCTCTGATCGAGTGCAACCGTTGAGCGCTGTGCAATGCCCCAACGCCCAGCGCTGCACCCCACTCTCTCGCCAGTTGAGGAACGGACAGAGCACGTGTTCGACCACACCCATTGATCGCTGTGTGATGCCTCAAATCCCGGCTCTCCGCTCCCCTCTCCCGCCGTTAGGTGAGAGAGGGGCTGGGGGTGAGGGCCAGCAGCCCGCGCAGCGGGCTTCGTAACCCTAGCCCGGCCCTTGAGGGCCGGGTACCGGACAGATGTTCTGTCCGCCCCTGAACCCGCCCCAGTGGGAGCGGGGCTGGGGGTGAGGGCGAACCGGCGCCTCATCATCGCTCCTCAAGACCTTCCCCGCGTTGCGTTGGTTGCGGCGCTTCATGCTATTACCTATTGGTATGGGCTGGCAATTTGCCCCGCGTTCGAGTATAATGCCAGCGATTGCGGAGGGAAACCTTCCCTCCGCGCGCCATTCTCGCCTTGCGCTCTACCCTGTAGTGTAGCATAGAGCGTGCAAAACGGTGCTATGAGCGATAGTCATTCGTCACCCGATCCATTGGCTCCTTCCCTTGAGGCTGAGCCGGTGCGCCATCCGCGTGCGCCGTTGCGCTATGTGGTGCGCGAATTGCTCGAGACGGCGATCTTTATTCTGTTGGTCTTTCTGATCGTGCGCGGCGTGGTGCAAAATTTTAAGATCGAAGGCTCAAGTATGGAGCCGACGCTCCATACGGGTCAGTATATTCTGGTCAATAAACTGATCTATTTTCATTTTGACCTGAATGCGCCGCTGCGCCTGCTTCCCGGCCAAGCTGATTTGCCGCCGCGGGTGGTCTATCCCTTCCGCCCGCCGCAACGCGGTGACATTGTGGTCTTTGAGTATCCGCGTGATGTGCGGAAAGATTATATCAAGCGCGTGATCGGTTTGCCCGGCGATGTGCTCGAATTCCGCGAGGGCCGGGTCTATGTCAATGGCGAGCTGCTCGACGAGCCGTACTTGCGCGGCGCGTTTACCTATTGTCTTGGCGGGTATCCCTGCGCGCAGGGGCCGATCACCGTGCCGCCCGGTTCGATCTTTGTGATGGGAGACAATCGCGGCAATAGCTCCGATTCGCGAGAATGGGATGCGCTGCCGCTCGATCGCGTGGTCGGGCAGGCGTGGTTGATCTATTTTCCCTTCAGCGATTGGGGCTTGGTGCCGCACCATCGCTACGATACTGTTACCGCTGCTACGCCGTAAGCATTGTTTGTTGCTATGCGCATTGCCGTTAACGCTCATCTCCTTGCTCATACCCGTTCGTTTCGCCGGGCCGGCGTTTCGCACTATATCGAGCAAGTGTTGCTCCATTTGGCGCAGATCGATCGCGCCAATCACTATACCGTGTATACCACCCGCGGTCTTGATCAGGCGGCGCTGGGGTTGCCAGCCAATTTTGTCGTGAAGCCGTCCCGGTTGCCGACGATCAATCCACGGGTGCGGATTCCGTGGGAACAGGGGATTGCGCCGCTGATTTTGCGCGGCACAGCCGATCTCTACCACGGTTGCCTCAATGTGGCCCCCTTGCTCAGTCCGGTGCCGACGGTGATCACGATCCACGATCTGGCTTTTATCCGCTTCCCGCAGACGTTTCGCGCCTATAACCGCATTTACCTCGATCTGGCGACCCGGCTGAGCGCTCGCCGCGCTAGCCGGATTTTGGCGGTTTCCGAACATACCAAGCGCGAGGTGGTTGGGTTGCTCGGCATTCCGTCCGAGCGGGTGATCGTGACGCCGAACGCTGCCCGCAGCCACTTCCACCCGCCGGCGCCGGCGGCCATCGAACAATTGCGCGCCCGCCATGGCTTGCCTGAGCGGTTTGTGCTCTATGTCGGCACGCTGGAGCCGCGCAAGAATCTGACCACGCTGCTCGAGGCGTTCGCGTTGGTGAGCCAGAGCGTGCCTGATGTGCCGTTGCTAATCGGCGGCGGCAAGGGTTGGATGTACGAGCCGATCTTCGCCCGGCTGGAACAGTTGAATCTGCGTGATCGGGTGAAGTTTGCCGGCTATATTCCCGAAGAGGAGTTACCGCTCTGGTATGCGGCAGCTACCGTCTTCGTCTTTCCGTCGATCTATGAGGGGTTTGGCATGCCGCCGCTTGAGGCGATGGCCTGCGGCACGCCGGTGATTACTTCCAATACGTCGAGCCTGCCCGAAGTGGTCGGTGATGCCGGGTTGATGGTCGCGCCTACCGACCCGATCGCGCTAGCCGAGGCGATCCGGCGCGTGTTGGTTGATGCCGATCTCCGTGCCGAATTGCGCCAACGGGGTTTGGCCCGCGCCCGCCGCTTTTCATGGGCGGATACCGCCGCCAAGACGCTGGCGGCTTATCGCGAGGCTGTGGCGGTATAGGGATGGCGCCGTAAGGTTTGCGTTGACACACCCCCGCGCTGGGGTATAATGATTCGGGACGCGCATCGCTGGTGCGCGCCGGTTGCACGAGGAAGGAGTGCAGGTTATGATTGGCGGTCTTGGCTGGGGTGAGCTGTTAATTATCCTCGTGATCGTGATTGCGATCTTTGGTGCTGGCAAGCTGGCCGGCCTCGGCGGCGCGCTCGGCAGCAGCATCCGCGAGTTTCGCAAGGCGGTGAAGGGCGACGAAGAGCCGCGCAATGACGCCAAAACCGAGGGCGAAACCAAAGCGTAGCGGTGGGTTGGTAACTACCCGCTGCAACAGCGCGGCGCATGTGGCGATTGCGTGCGCATCTATGAGAAGCGACTCCTCTATGGAGTGCGGCAGTTGAACTGCCGCACTCCATAATGGCTTGATCGAGAGAGTAGCTTTTGTCCGATATTGCGTATCTCCTGTCAGGCTTGTTGCGTCATTGTGATTGTGAACAACGCCTGCTGGCTTGGCGCTGGTAACGGTTTGCTTATTCCCTTGGCATTGCGCGGTATCGCGAGACTTGCGCCCCCTTGCGCCAATCCCCTGTGAAGGGGCAGCCTGTCGAAAGCAGCCGGATTGGTGATATTGTTGATGGAAAGATTAAGGAACGGGGCGCGTTGATCTGCGCCCTCGTGCTGTTTGCGTATGACGACCGATTTTTTTGATCAGGCAACCATTGTGGTGCGGGCCGGCAATGGCGGCAACGGTGCGGCGACCTTTCGCCGCGAGAAGTATGTGCCGCGCGGCGGCCCCAATGGCGGCGATGGCGGGCGCGGCGGCCACGTCTATCTCGTCGCCGACCCTGAATACAATACCCTGCTGCATTTTCGCTATCAGCGCAAGTTTGTCGCCGAGAATGGCGGTCACGGCGGCAAGAATGCGATGCATGGCCGCAATGGCGCCGATGTCGTTGTGCCGGTGCCTCCCGGGACGGTGGTGCGGGCCACGATCGATGGCGTGACCTATACCGTCGATCTTGCCCGGCCCGGCCAGCGCCTGCTCGCTGCCCGCGGCGGGCGCGGCGGTTTGGGTAATATCCATTTTGCCACCCCAACCCGCCAAGCACCGCGGCTCGCCGAGTTGGGCGAACCCGGCCAAGAGTTGACGCTTGAGCTCGAACTGAAGATGCTGGCGGATGTGGGGTTGGTTGGCTTTCCGAATGCCGGCAAATCGACTCTGCTCTCGGTGATCAGCGCTGCCCGGCCCAAGATTGCCGCCTACCCGTTTACCACTCTCACCCCTAATCTCGGCATTGTCGAAGTTGGCTTGCAGCGGTTTGTGGTGGCCGATATTCCCGGTTTGATCGAAGGGGCGCATGCCGGCGTCGGTCTCGGTCACGATTTTCTCCGCCATGTCGAGCGCACGCGCTTGCTGATCCACATCATCGATGCCGCCGGGGTTGATGGCCGTGCGCCGTGGGATGACTACGAGCAGATTAATACCGAACTACGCCTGTACCAGCCTGAATTGGCCCTGCGCAAGCAGGTGGTGGCGCTCAATAAGGCCGATTTGCCGGCGGCTCAAGAAAACCTGCCCATCTTGCGCTCTCGCCTGCCGGTGGCGCCAGAGGATCTGTTTGTGATTTCGGCGGCAACCGGCGCCGGCATCGAACCGCTCTTGCAGCGGGTGGCCGAGCTGTTGCGCGCCGATCCGCCACCCCAGCGCGAGCCGGTCGATCCCGATGAGCCGCCGCTCGAATGGCCGCTGCCGCCGGTTGATGAGAATGCCTTTACCATCGAACGTGAAGGCGATGCCTTCCGGGTGCGCGGGGTCAAGATCGAGCGCCTGATCGCGATGAGCAATCTCGACCAAGACGAGGCGCTCGACCGGATCCAGCGCGTGCTCGAAGCGAGCGGCATTAACGAGGCCCTGATAGCGGCTGGCGTTCAAGATGGTGATCTGGTGCGCATTGGGCGCGCCGAATTGGTGTGGGATGATAGCGGACGGCATATCGCATGACAACAACCCAACCTGCTGCTGCTCCGGCGATGCCACCCGCCGATCAGCTTGTGCAGACCCAGCACACGGTGGTGATCAATGGCGTTGAGATCGCGTATACGGCCACCGCCGGCGTGATCATTATGAAGGAGGAGGCGGAGAAGGATGGCGTCAGCGCCGGTGAGCAGGCGCGGGCCGGGATCTTCTTCGTCGCCTATACCCGCGATGATGTGAGTGATGCTAGCCGGCGTCCGCTTACCTTTGCCTTCAACGGCGGCCCCGGCTCGTCGTCGGTCTGGCTGCACCTCGGTTTGCTTGGCCCCCAGCGGGTGCTGATGACTGAAGAGGGGTGGCCGTTGCCGCCTCCCGGTCGTCTCGCGCCTAACCCGTACTCGTTGCTCGATGTGAGCGATCTGGTCTTTATCGATCCGGTCAGCACCGGCTATAGCCGTCCCGTCGCCGGCGAGTCGGCCAAGCAGTTTCACGATTTCCGCAAAGACATCGAGTCGGTGGGTGATTTTATCCGGCTGTACACCAGCCGCTACGGGCGCTGGCTGTCACCCAAGTATCTGGCCGGCGAGAGCTACGGCACCACCCGCGCCGCCGGTTTGGCTGGCTATTTGCAAGAACGGCACGGCCTCTACCTCAATGGCCTGATGCTGATCTCGGCGGTGTTGCACTTTCAGACCCTCTCGTTCGATCACGGCAACGATCTGCCCTACATGCTCTTTTTGCCAGCCTATACCGCCACCGCCTTCTACCACCGCCGGCTCGAACCGGAGTTGCAGCGCGATCTGGTCGCGACCCTGCGCGCTGCGGAAGCATTTGCGTTCGGCGACTATGCGCTGGCCTTGTTGCAGGGCGATCAGCTCGATCCGGCCACCTTCGAGCGTATCGCCACCCAATTGGCCCGCTACACCGGTCTCAGCCGCGACTATATTGCCCGCTCGCGCTTGCGGATTCGCGACGACCGGTTTGTGAAGGAGTTGCTGCGCGATCAGCACCGCACGGTGGGCCGGCTCGACAGCCGGTTTACCGGCAGCGATCGCGACGCAGTAGGCGAGACGGTCGAGCTTGATCCGAGCCTCGCCGCGATTACCGGCCCCTACACTGCCGCGCTCAACCATTATGTGCGCGAGCAGTTGGGCTTTAGCAGCGATCTGCCCTACGAAATCCTTACCGAGCGGGTGTGGCCGTGGAGTTTCAACGATCACCAAAACCGCTACGTTGATGTCGCCGAGACGCTGCGGCGGGCGATGCACCGTAATCCGGCGCTGCGCGTGCATGTCGCGAGCGGTTACTACGATCTGGCGACACCCTACTTTGCCACTCGCTATACGCTCAACCATCTCGCCCTCGATCCGGCGTTGCGCCGCCAGATCAGCGAGAGCTTCTACCCTGCCGGCCACATGATGTACATTCAGGAAACATCATTAGCGGCGCTCAAGGCAGTGCTGGCCGATTTCGTCGCTGTTGCCCCAGAGGAGGGAGCAAGCCAATGACCGAACCATGCCACATCAACGCCCAACGCCACTTCGTCCACCTTGGTCATGGCCGGGTCAGTGTTCTCGAATGGCCAAACGCCGGCCCCACCGCGCTGCTCTGCCACGGTATCACCAGCAGCGCCGTTACCCTCTGGCGGTTGGGGGCGGATTTGGCCGCCGAAGGTTGGCGGGTGATCGCGATTGATATGCCCGGCCACGGCCAGAGCGATCTGAGCCCGGCCTACGATATTGATACGGTGGCGAACATTGTGGGTGATCTGATCCAGACCTTGGGCCTGAGCGACATAGCGTTGATTGGCCATTCGTGGGGCGGGGCGACGACGCTGGCTTTGCTGAGCGGCGACCATCCGGCGCGGGCCACTGTGCGGCGGGCCGTGCTGGTCGATCCGCTGATCCGGCAAGAAGCGGCTGTGGCCCCGTCGTGGTTGCCGCAGTTTAGCCGGGGAGTAGGCGAGCCGCCGGAAGTGACCTTGCCAATGTTGCGCGAGACCAACCCGGATTGGCATCCGTGCGATTACTATTGGAAGGCGCAGGCGTTGGTCGAGTGCCGCTACGAGCAAGTGGCCGGCTTATTCCTCATGCCGGAAGACTGGACACTAGCGCCGCGGATTGGGCGGGTGCGGGCGCCGCTGCTGATCTTGCTGGCCGAACCGGAGTACACAATCGTACCGCCAGAGGTGCAAGCCGAACTACAGGCCGCCGCGCCGCCGGGTCTCGTGCAGATGCAGCTCATCCCCGGTACCAATCACAATATGCTGCGCGGGCCGGGCTATGGCCCGACGTATGCGGCCATCCGCGCCTTCCTTGCCGCACCGTCGTTGTAACCTCACATCGCCTCGCGCCGGGGTGGCGTGTGCAGATTGGCCGTCCGCTCGGCGGCGCGGGGCTGGTTGCGCACCAGCTCGGTGTAGCGGCGAGTCGAGCGTGGATCGCGATGGCCCAAAATCCGGCGCACTACCTGCTCTGGGTAAAACGTGATCAGCTCGGCGGCAGCGGTGTGGCGGAGGTGGTGCAACGTGTAGCGTGGCTGCTCGCGCCCATCGACAATATCGATCAGCCGGGCCGCCTTGCACACCGCCACCCAGCGCCGGTGCAGCGTGTCGTACGATGCGCGCGTGCCACGCGACGACCGGAAGAGCGGCGTGTCGGGCGGCAAATGCTCCATCTCGCGCACCCAACTGCGCAACCCGCGCAACGAACGCGGCATTGCATCAGGGGTCAGCGCAATCATCCGCTTATTCCCGCTCTTGCTGTCGCGCACCAGCAACATCTCGCGCCCCGGCTCAAGGATCACATCGCCAAGGTTGAGGTTGAGCACCTCGTCGGTGCGAATGCCGATCTCGCGCAATAGAGTGAAGATCAGCCGGTAGGGTTGCGGCGCAGTTGCGATCGCCTGATCTAGCGCGCGCAGTTCGGCCTCGTTGGCAATCGGCTGCGGATGGTGTTCGGTCGGAATCCGGCTGTTGATCTGCTCGATCGGATTATGGCTGACATACCCGCGTGCCAGCGCCCAGCGGAAAAACCGGCCCAGACTCGCAATCCGCCGGTTCGTCGTGCCCGGCTGTTCTTGCCGGCTAGCCAGAAAGTGTTGGATATCGCTGGCGGTAATGGCCGTGAGATCTTGGCTCAAGGCGGTTCCTGCCGTGCGCAAATCGCAACGGTACGAGGTGATGGTGTTTTCGCTCAACCCATCTTCCTGCTTCAGATCGGCCAGAAACTGCTCTAACTCGCTGATGATGGTGCGCGCCTGCTGCAGGCCGAATCCGCTTGCATTAGACATAGGACTCTCCTCTCTCCTGCCGCGATGACAGCGCTCGGCAATCGATGTCATCCGCAGCGAGCTGCTCGCGGCGCCAGATGATGCGCCCGCCGGCGAGCGGTAGGGTTGCGATCCTGTCGCTTCTGCGATGAAGCGCAAGTGTGTGTTGTGGTATGGCGCGGGTCGCGATCCGTGTAGTACCGCGACCACTCGCCGCAATCTTCCCAATCGCGTAAAGTATCTGCGCTGTGCGGAGCCACCTCAGTGCATAACCATTGACGCAAACTGATACCGGCTCATCCATCTTCCCGCCTGCCGGTATGCCGACCATTTTGCTTGCGCGCTCCCGTCCGCAGCATTTGCTGAGCGAGCCGGTGGGAAGACGGCTTGCTTGCCAGAGGCAAGCCGCGCGTAGCGGCCACCCATTGCTTGCCGATCACAGCCATCATGGTGCGGCCTCGGCGCGCAAAAGCGTTACATCAACGTCATATTCAGCGTTGCTTGCATTATAGCAAATACTTTGACATCATGCTAGTTCTAGAAATGAATATTTTTGCTATTGATTAAATGTTGGCAATGGCTTTGAATCGAGTTTGCAACCAAATTAATGACCGCAACAGATTGTTGGGATGCGCTAGCGGTCATGGGCTAGCTATGCTGCATTCAAGCAACGGCTGCGTCCCAACGCCAGCGAGCGTGTTCAATTTCGCCGTCGCCGTTGGCCAACAGGCGCCGCGTTGCCGGACTCTGCTGCGCGAGCAGCGGTTGGTGTCATCAACCTCGCGTTGATCTGGTATACTATCAGTACATGGTGAAAAGTGTGTCTATGACCCTATGTGGTCGGCTCACTCTATCGTTAGGAAGGAGGAGCTTCCTATCGTTTGATCACAAGAAGAGCCAAGATAAAAACAAAAAAGACAGAAAAACATGGCTAAAAAAGATCTGAATATCTAAGGTTTTCATAATATGAATACAATGGGAGAAGCGCGCAACGGGATGCGCTGGATCCGGGTTGATTTGCATCTGCACACGCCTGCGTCTGAGGATTACGCCGAACCAAACGTTTCTTACCTTGATATTCTACAGGAAGCTGAACGGCGCGGCCTTGAAATCATCGCCTTTACCGATCACAATACCGTCGCCGGCTACGAGCAGTTTCAACGCGAGATTGAGTTTCTGACCACGCTCGAAAAGGCTGGGCGGCTCACGGGTGAGGAAGAGGCGCGTTTGGCCGAGTACCGCCGTTTGCTGGCCAAGATCACCGTATTGCCCGGCTTTGAGTTTACGTCACACTTTGGCGCGCATATTCTTGGCATCTTTCCGCCCAATCGCCCGCTGAGCCTGATCGAAGCCACGTTGCTCCAACTCGGCATTCCCGCCGAGTCGCTGAAGGGTGGGGTGTGCAGCGTGGCCAATACCCGCCACGTCACCGAGGCCTACGAGATTATTCATCGCGCCGGCGGGATTGTGATCGCTGCCCATGCCAATGGCCCCAACGGCGTGATTACCGAGACCTTGCGCATGGGTACCAGCGGTCAAGCGCGCGTGGCGGTGACGCAAAGCCCCTATCTCCACGCGCTGGAGTTTATCAATTTCTATACCGATCACGAGAAGTTTACTTCACCCGGCTTCTACAACGGCAAGACCGAGCATTACGAGCGGCGCATGTTCTGCATCCAAGGCAGTGACGCGCATCGTCTGCGCCGCTTGGCCGAGTCTGACGCGCAGGCGACTCACCGCCACGGCATCGGTGATCGCTATTTCGAGGCCCTCTTGCCCGACCGTAGTTTCGAGGCGCTCAAGGCGCTCTTTTCTAGCCAAGATTTCGATCGGGTGCGCGTGCCTAAGCGCGATCAGAAGCAGTGGTCGCTCGATGTTGCCCGCTTTAGCGGCAGCACCGATCGCCAATTGCTGCGCGCAGTGGCCGATCCATCCGCGGCGGCGGCGCTCTGGCCCGATGTGGCGGCGTTGGCGAATATTGGCGGCGGGGTGTTGATCGTGGGCTGCGATCCCGGCGGCAAGGTGATTGGCGTCGAACGGCCCGACCAGATTACCGAGGCGCTCCGCCAGAGTGTGGTTGATCATCTGACCCCCGCACCCTATTTGTCGTTCGAGCTGATGCACTATGAGGGCCGTGATGTGATCCGGGTTGAGGTGAAGGCGAATGAGCCGCCGCCGTATGTCGGCAGCAACGGCACGGTGTATGTCCGCCGCGATAGCGAGACGGTGGCCGCTAATCGCAGCGAGATTATCCAGCTTTGCCGGCAGGCGATCGCCGCCGGCGAGCCGTCGCCGCTCGATAATGGCGAGACGCTCGAACTGCCCCGCTCTGGCGTCGAGATTGTCGCCAGCCAGCGCCGTGGCGGGACGTGGGTCTACGAGGTGCGCGATCTCCGCACCACTGCCGGCGTGACCCGTGACCGCGCGCAGGGGTTGTGGGCCTATGCGATTGGTCGCCACGAGGATTTGCGCGAAGGCCGGATCGATCTGCAAAGCCAAGTCCGCTGGCGGGGCCGGCTTGGTCTCTGGCGCGCTTACCGGCAGGGTTCGCGCGTGAAGTACGATCTGGTGCATCGCGACCAGAATGGTGTGATCGACCATATCTTCTATGGGGTGAGCGATTGGGGCTTGGGTGAAGCGTGGATGAGCCTGCTCAACGAGGCCGGTACCCGCGTTGAGACCGATACCGCCGATTTCGATCAGGAAGAGACGGTCGAAGCGCCGCCGCCGCCGTCTGAAATCGAGACGTGGGGTGAACGCCGCGTCCGCTGGCGTGGCAGAGGCGGGTTGGTGCGGATTTCGGTTGATAACGAGGGCCAGCCGCGCTTCGATCTGGTCATGAAGGATAAAGAGACTGGCGTGGTGCAAGAGTATAACAATGTGCCCCGCGAGAAGCTCTCTGACGCATGGCTGGCGCTGATCCGGGTCGCTCGTCCTCGCACCGGCATCGAGGTCGTGAGCGCCACTCGCAACGAAGAGGGTGAGTGGCTGTACGTCTTCCGCAATTTGCGCACCGGTGATGTCAGCAGCGCGCCATGGCGCTTGCAAGATATCGAACCCGGCACCGTGCGCGAGTATGCTGCTCGTATGTTCCACCAAGATATGCCGCTCGATCACGAGAAGGTGCGTTGGTGGGGCAATATCGGCTACCTCCGCCCGATGCGCTCGCAAGTCGATCTGGTCTATGTTGACGAACAGGGGGTCACTCACGTCTACTACGCTGCCCGCCGCGAAGAGTTGACCGGCGAGTGGCGCGAGTTGCTCCAACTCTACGGCGAGTGATTCTATATATGGAGTGCGGCAGTTCAACTGCCGCATGGGATATGCTGAGCACGGCTAAGCGCCGGCGTGGGGCAATGTTATGGCGTGCGGCAGTTCAACTGCCGCATCCGGTATGTTTGGCGTGCAAGCGCCGGCGTGGGGCAGCATTATGGCGTGCGGCAGTCCCCCTGCCGCACGTTATTGTTGGTTGGCGCGCTAGCCCCAACCGGCGGCACGCTGCCGAGCAATCGCCTGCCTATGCTATCTCAATCCTGCCTCGCTCAGCCACATACACCACCCGCGGTGCATCGTCCGCTGCCGGCGTCCAGTCCGGGGTGAGGCGCGCTGCCAAGCGCAAACCGCCGCTCGCCAGCGCCATGGCGATCTCATCGTCGCTCCATGGCCGTTCGCAATGAGTCTCTTCGCTGCGCCACCACCGCTCGCCGCGGCGCTGGAACCAGACGAAGCGGCCATACGCGCGCTGTTGCGCGTGGTCAAAGTGGAGCCGGTTGACGACCAGTAGCTCAGGCCCGTCAAAGAGCACCTGATCGTATTCGTGCCACGTGCGAAAGCCGGCGAGGGTGTTGAGGTCGAAGATGAATTGCCCGCCGGGGCGCAATAATCGGCCTACTGACCGGCAGACCTTGGCCAGATCATCATCATCAGTGAGATGGTTGAGGCTATCAAAGAGGCAGGTGCAGAGGTCGAAGCTCGCTGGCGGCAATCGCGGGTCATCCGGCAGCGCGCGGATGTCGGCTTCGATCCATTCGATCGCTAGCCCGCGCTGGCGTGCTTGTTCGCGGGCAATGGCCAGCATCGCCGGCGAGCCGTCAACTCCCACCACCGTCGCGCCGGCAGCCGCCAGTACTATCGCCGCCGCGCCGGTGCCGCAGGCGAGATCAAGCGCGCGCTGCGGCGGTGCCGGCAGTTGGGCAAGGATGATCTGCGCCAGCGCCGTGCCAAATGCCGCTTGGCCGGCGGCATGGTAGATCGGAGCGTAGTCGTGGTAGATCATAGGCTCTCTGAGCGGTTCGCCGTGCCCGCTCACGCCGCCAGTTGCTCCCACTGGGCGTATTTTTCGGCCAGCAACCGCTCCAGTTCGGCGTACTGCGCTCCCAGCGCCGTCAGCCGGGATACGTCCCGCGCTTGGCTGGCCGCGTCGAGTTCGCTGCTGAGGCGGGCAAGGTCTTGTTCCAGCGCGGTCACTTCGGCTTCCAACGCAGCCAGCCGGCGCTGCTTGGCCCGCTCGGCGTCGTCGGGCCGGGCCGGTTTGGCCGGCGCTGCCTTCGGCTCGGCGGCTTTGGGCGCCGGTGCAGGCGGCGCGGCGTTCTGCGCCGCCATATACTCGCTGTAGTTGCCGGCGAACTGCTTGATCCGGCCTTGCTCGACGATCCACAACTTGTCGGCCAGCGTGTCGATGAAGTAGCGGTCGTGCGAGACAAACAGGATCGAGCCGGTGTACTCTTTCAACACCGCTTCGAGCGCCTCACGGGCATCAATGTCGAGGTGGTTGGTCGGCTCGTCGAGCAAGAGCAGATTGCCCGGCAGCAGCGTCAATTGGGCCAACGCCACCCGCGATCGTTCGCCGCCGCTGAGGTCGGCGATCCGCTTGAACACATCGTCGCCGGTAAAGAGAAACCGGGCGAGCAGGTTGCGGGCCGGCCCTTCGCCGAGGCTCGGCGCGACCCGCAGCACCTCATCCAGTACGGTGTTGTTCCATTCCAGTACGTCATGGCCTTGGGCGTAGTACCCCACCCGCACTTCGTGGCCAAAGCGGGCCGCGCCTTGCAGCGGAGGCAATTGGCCGATTAGCGTGCGGAGCAGCGTCGTCTTGCCGCAGCCGTTTGGCCCTAGCAACCCGACCCGCTCGCCGCGCCGGATGGTCAAGTCATCGGCTCGCAGCAGCGTCTTGCCCTCGCCGCGCGGCCCCTGATAGCCGACTACCAACCCGTCAAGGCGTAAGACCAGCTCCCCCGACCGCAATTGGCTATCGAGCGCAACCCGCAGTTTGGCCGCCTCTTTTGGCCGGTCGAGCAACTGCTCGCGTTTGAGCCGCTCTAACCGCTTTTCGCGCCCTTTAGCCTCGCGTGCGCGCTGGCCGGCCTTGTAGCGCCGGATGAACTCTTCGGTACGGGCAATGAATGCTTGCTGGGCTTGGTACTCTTTCAGCCGCCGTTCCATGCGCTCGGCCTTCAGCGCCAGATACTTTTCGTAGCTGCCGGGGTAATCTTCGAGCCGGTTAAAACTGATCTCCAGCGTGCGCTTCGTCACCCGCTCAAGGAAGTAGCGGTCGTGTGAAACCACTACCAGCGTGCCGTCCCACGTGCGCAAGAACTGTTCGAGCCATTCGAGCGCCTGCATATCGAGATGGTTGGTCGGCTCGTCGAGCAGCAGCAAATCGGGATCGCTGAGCAGAGCGGCGGCCAGCGCGGCCCGCGTCTTTTGCCCGCCGGAAAACTGGCCCATACGCTGGTGGAACTGTTCAGGCCGGAAGCCGAGGCCGTGCAGGGTGCGCTCGATGCGATGCTCGATCTCATAGCCGCCGGCGTGCTCAAACCGCGCGCTCAGTTCGCCGTAGCGTTCCATCACCGCTTCCCAATCGGGGGCGGACGTATCGGCCAGCCGGGTCTCAAGGGCGGCCAGCTCGGCGCGCCAGTGATGGATCTCGGCCAGCGCCGCTTCCATCTCTTGCCAGAGGGTCAGATCGCCGCTGAAGCGCGTCTCTTGGGCCAGATAGGCGACGCGGGTGCCGCGGGCAAGGCTGAGACTGCCGCTATCCGGCGTCTCATAGCCAGCGATCATGCGCAGCAAGGTGCTCTTGCCAGCGCCATTCATGCCGACGATCGCCACCTTCTCACCGCGCGCAATTTGGAAGCTGACATCGTGGAAGATCAGCTCAGCGCCGTAGTATTTGCTGAGATTGGTTGCGTTGAGCAGGGTCATAGGTTTGGTTCTTACAATAGAAAAGACCAGCGCGCCGGCGCCGGTCTTAATTGGAGCGGGAGACGGGATTCGAACCCGCGACCTACACCTTGGCAAGGTGTCGCTCTACCAACTGAGCCACTCCCGCATCGCGCTTAGAGTATAGCACGATCTGCCGATTTGTGCAAGTGTGGTAGGATCGGTGCAAGGAAGCCTTGATCGTTCATGTGGAATGCTATGACATCACCGTCCCTGCGCCAACGTCTCGGTCGCCGTCTCGGCCTCACCCCGTACTATCAAGTTATTGTTGCTGAACCTGATCGCGTGCATTTACGGTCGTACCCGCAAGCGAATCGGGCCGCGGCGCTCCCGCTCTTTGTCGGTGGCGGGGTGTTGATGGCCATTGCTGTGGTCGCGTTACTCGCTGGCGTGTTAGCATCGCTGCAAGAGTTGGGGTTTGCCACGGCTGGTCTCAGCGCCGCTGCCGGCGGGTTGTTTGGCGGTTTGGCGATCCAGCGGTTGATTGGTGGTTATGCGATTGCTACCACCGCCAATGAAATTACGCTCGACGCCGAGACCTTCACCATCCGCCAAACCAGCCGGGTCGGGCGGCCACGCGAGCAGCAGATCGATCGCGCCGCGATCACGGGGTTGCGTTTGCGCCCCTACCGGATTGTCGCCGGTGGTCTGGTTCGCCGTCTGCAGCCGGTGCTCGCATTTGAGCTGCTGGTTGGCGATGAAGTGTGGATTATTGATAGCGCCGCCGTGCCGGCGGCGTTGCAACCGCTGGTCAATGCGATGGCGTTAGCATTGGGAATGCCGGTCGAGCGGGTCAATGAAATACGCTAGTTTACGTTGCTAAAACCTCACGCCCGCCAACTGGCGGGCGTGAGGTGGGAGGAAGGTGGAAGGTGTACGGGTTAGGGTAAGGGGGTTGGCCCTTGCGGATAGGCAATGCCGGCCTCGACACCCCACTGGAACCAGTTATTCACGAAATCGGGCATCGAGAAGAAGACACCTAGCGCGCCGGTGATGCCGCACAGCCATGCGAACCAGAAGGCCCACAGGTGGATCGAGTAAGCATTGGCGTTGAAGCCCATGCACCAGCGCCAGAAGAGTTGTGCCCGCTCGGTGCCGGTGCCGGGAGCCTGAATCTCATTCCATTCCTCGTGAGCGGCATACTTCTCAAGGGCCCAAATCGTGCCGGCGTGCATCGCCAACAAGACGGTCGAGCCTAGCAGGAAGAAGATCGAGAGCATGTGGAACGGGTTGTAGTAGAAGTTGCCGTAGCGCACGCTCACGTTATTCGTCCAGTCGAGCAGAGCCTTGATCCCGTGGGCGGGCGCCTCCGACCAATCACCCATCCACATCGGGCGGATGATATAGATCACCAGATAGAGCGCGATGGCACCGGTGAAGCCGTAGGCCAGATAGGGTTTGATGCCGAGCGCCTTAGCGCGGGTATAGATGTGCATATACCACGCAAAGATCGACACCGTGAGGAAGAAGGTGGCAATCAACCACCAACCGCCCTCGTTCAGCGGCGGGAAGCTCAACCCATAACGCGCCGGCGGCGGGTCGATCTGCAACACTACAAAATACTTGATAAACGCGACCGGGTTATAGTTCACCTGCGCCAGCATCACCACCAGCCAGATAAAGGTGAAGATACCGCCGGTGATGTAGGCCACTGCATTCCAAAAGCCAAGGTAGAACGGGCCAAGCTGGCTATCGAACCCAAAGTTCTCAAGCAGCGGAATCTCGATCGGTTTGCCGATGCGACCGCGATTACGGCCTAGTTCCAGATCGCCCGGCATCATGTCGATTGTCGCCATACCAATGCGCTCCTCTCTAGACGCCGCTCCAGAAGGGGAGGTTGTTCCAGAAGTTCCAGAAGCTCACCCAGTCTTGCACCGGCCAACCCGACAACAAGATGCACAGATCGGCTGACAAGACGCCGCCGCAGGCGAAGATAAAGCCAAGGCGGTGGACGCCGGCTTCGCCGACCGAGTAGTACTGCACATCACGGAAGAAGACGTTCTCGATGTCGCCGCCTTCGGGGCCGCGGTACTGCGCCGCGCTCAGGATCAGTGAGCCGTGGCAAGCCAGCAGCCATGTGGAGGCGAAGAGACCTGTGATCCCTATCGCGTGGAAGGGGTTGTAGAAGAAGTTGTTGTAGCGGTAGCCGAAGTTCGACACCCAGTCGAGGTGCGGCATCACGCCGAGCACAAAGCCTTCGTGCCACATCCCCAGCGCGATCGGGCGGATCACTTGCAACACCAGCCACGCCGAGAAGACCACGCCGTAGGCCACCGCGATATGGTAGCCCATATCGAGCTTCATGCTGATGTCAACCTGCCGCATCATCCAGCCGAAGAAGGCGATCGTGGCAAAGAACACGGTCATCTGCCACTCAAACCCTTGCTGGCCCGGCATTGCAAACCCAAGCCCAAGTTCAGCCGGCGGCGGATCGATGCGCCCAGCGAAGAAGTTTTGCGGAATGGAGTAGGGGCCGTTCAAGATGGCTGCATTGACGTAAAAGTATGTCCCAAAAATGATGCCAATGACCGAGATGAAGCCCCAGAAGCCGACGTAGAACGGGCCTACCCAGAAATCGAAGGGATCGTAGCGGAAGAGTGCGCTAAACGTTGTGCGCCCTTTGATCTTGTACTCCGGTTCGATTTCTTCGATCGTGCGCCCTCCCGGTACCCGTGTCGATCGCGCACCTTCAACCACGGTGAACGAAAAGTCGGGAAAGCGGGGGTCTTTCGCTTTTGCACTGCTCATAGCGACTCCCTCTGCTGGCGGCTGGCGCGGCGACCGCCTTCTTCATCGCGCCTTTCCACTGCCCTGACAGCGACAGCGTGTAATGATAAGCAAAATCTCGCGCCCTTTTCGGCCAGTATAATACGCTTGACAGGCATTGTCAAGCTACGGGTGTCGATATTTAATTTTGCATTATAAAGCCTCAAAACACGTTACTTGCACCTTGAACATCTCTTGTTCACTTCTTGCATATAAAACAAGAGGGACTTATGGTATACTGAGGGTGCGTCAGCAAGCCAAAACTGACCGAACGGGCGTGCAATGACCAGTCTTGCCGTTGTCATTCTGAACTATAACCGGGCCGATCTGCTCGCTGATTGTTTGGCCTCGATCGCCGCCGCTCCCACCCGTTGTACGCTGTCGGTATGGGTGGTTGATAATGCTTCGACCGATGGCAGTGCGGCGCTGGTGCGCGAGCGGTTTCCATGGGTGCATTTAATTGAAAGTCCGGTCAATGGTGGCTTTTCTGCCGGCAATAATCTGGCCTTGCGCCAAATTCTGGCCTTGCCCGATCCGCCGGCCTATATCTTGTTGCTGAATAACGATACGATTGTGCCGCCGGGTGCGCTTGACGGCTTGGTTGATTATCTCGAACGCCATCCGGCAGTCGGTGCAGTGGGGCCAAAGTTGCTCTTGCCCGATGGCTCGCTCGATCTGGCCTGCCGGCGGAGCTTTCCTACCCCGGCCATCGCTTTCTACCGCCTGTTCGGTCTATCTCGCCTCTTCCCGCGCAGCCGCCGTTTCGCCGCCTACAACATGACCTACCTCGATCCTGATGTTGAAACCGAGGTCGATTCGGTGGTGGGGGCCTGCATGATGGTGCGCACAGCGGTGGTGCGCGAAGTTGGCCTGCTCGACGAGACGTTTTTTATGTATGGCGAAGATCTCGATTGGGCCTACCGGATCAAGCAGTACGGCTGGAAGATTGTCTATTATCCCGCAGTGACGGTCTACCACTACAAGCGGGCCGCTTCCAGCCGCCGCCCGATCCCGTCGATCCGCGCCTTTTACGATGCGATGCGGCTGTTTCATCGCAAACATTACGCCGCCACCACGCCGGCGCCGCTCAATGGCCTGATCGAGCTGGGTATTACGATAAAGGAGCTGTGGGCGCTTGGCCGCAATCTCCTCCTCCCATCCAACGCGCGTCGCGCCAGTTAAAGCGCGGTCGTTGCTGCGCCCGCGTTCATGGCGTGCGCTGCTGCGCTTGCTGTTAGTCGCAATTGATGTGGCGGCGCTGAATCTGGCGGCGCAGCTTGCCTATGCCTTCGGCGCCGACTCGCTCGCTGCCGCCGGCTTTCGTATGCCTGCCGATCCGTTGACTCCCCTCCGCCTGAGTGTGATCGGCAGTGTGACCGCCCTAATCGTGTTTGCTAGCCATGGCCTCTACGAGATGAAACGCGGCGCCTCACGCCTCGATGAAGCGGTGAAGGTGGTGACGGCGGTCTCGTTTACGATGGTCTTGGTCATTTTCATCAATGCCCTCATCGGCGAGTTCGGCGGCGAAGAGATGCCATGGACGCGCGATATTCTCTTTCAGGGTTGGGGTCTGGCAGTGGCGGCCTGCCTGTTGGGCCGCTTCTCTCATCGTGCGCTGGTCTATGTGTTGCGCCGCTATTTCGACATCGATACCCGCCGGGTATTGATCGTCGGCGCGCGCGAACCCGGTCGCTTGGTGTGGAATACCATCCGCCGCCGGCCCGAATTGGGCTATCGGGTGCAGGGCTTTCTGTCCGATACCGTCCCGATTGGCGAGATCGTCGATGGCTTGCCGGTGCTCGGTCGCGCCGAACATATCTGCCGCGTGATCCGGGCAACCCGCGCCGATGAGGTGATTATCGCTCTCTCTGGCCGTTCCTCGCAGGATCTGGTGGAAGTGATTGCGCTGGCCGAAGATGAGTCAGTCGAAATCAAGGTCTATCCTGATACCTTCCAACTGATCACCAATAACGAGGTGTCGATCGGCGATCTCCGCGATTTGCCGCTGGTCAGCGTCAAGAATGCCGCGCTCGATAATCCGTGGAATCGGGCGCTTAAGCGCGGTCTCGATCTGGTGGTGGCGTCGCTGGTGTTGTTGTTTGCAGCGCCGGTGATGCTGTTGATTGCCCTCGCTATCCGGCTTGAGTCGCGTGGCCCGGTCTTCTTTTTGCAAGAGCGCGTCGGTCTCGATGGCAAGCCATTCTGGATGATTAAGTTTCGCACTATGCGCCCCGATGCTGAACGGTTTAGTACGTGGACGGTGCAGAACGATCCGCGGGTGACGCGCGTCGGGCGCTGGTTGCGCCGCACCAGCCTCGATGAGCTACCGCAGTTGATCAATGTCTTAATCGGTGAGATGTCGATCGTCGGCCCCCGTCCCGAACAGGCGCGTTGGGTTGAGCAGTTCCGCCAGCAGATTCCGCGCTACATGCGCCGCCATAAAGAGAAGGCCGGTCTGACCGGTTGGGCGCAGGTGAATGGCTTGCGTGGCGATACCAGCATCGAAGAACGTACCCGCTACGATCTGTATTACGTGGAAAATTGGTCGCTGCTCTTCGATATTAAGATTATTTTGCGCACTATCATTAACTTCATCACTGGCCGGCAAGAGAATGCGTATTGAGGGACGCCCTCCCGCCCCCCGTCTGTCATTGCGAGCCACCACCGGCGGCGCGCCCACCATGCCGGCACCTTCCTCCCCTCCCCCAGCGGGGGAGGGGTCAGGGGTGGGGGCATCTCTCCCCTCCCCCAGCGGGGGAGGGGTTGGGGGTGGGGGCAACAACGACGCCATCCCCCGCTGCCCTATTGTCATTGCGAGCCGCCTCCGGCGGCGAAGCAATCTCCTGCTTCAGCGGAAGCGCTACCTGCACGCCATTGGTCTGCGCCAAAGGGGGAGATTGCTTCGGGGGCTACGCCCCCTCGCAATGACAGACGGCCCCCCCTCGCAATGACAGACAGCACTGCGCGCCCTCGCAATGACAGACGGGCGCGCGCCCACCATGCCGGCACCTTCCTCCCCTCCCCCAGCGGGGGAGGGGTTGGGGGTGGGGGCAACAACGACGCCCTCCCGCCCCCGTCTGTCATTACGAGCCGCCTCCGGCGGCGAAGCAATCTCCTGCTTCAGCGGAAGCGCTACCTGCACGCCATTGGTCTGCGCCAAAGGGGGAGATTGCTTCGGGCGCTGCGCGCCCTCGCAATGACAGACGGCCCCCCCTCGCAATGACAGGAGGGGCGGCGCGCTCTCGCAATGACGGACGGCGCTGCGCCCCCTCGCAATGACAACAGGTCATCATCATCAAGCGAGCTTGCCAAAATCTGCGTAAAGTATGGTATACTGAGTGTTGAATATCTCCCCCATCAGCGTAATGCCCCGTCGCCCGCGCGAGGCCAGTGTCCTCAATGGAGGAGGATAACGATGGATGTAGTCGCTCGTGAAGCCGCCGCCCATGCTCGCCGGCTTGGCTATCAGGTTATCACTGCCGAACAGTTGCGCGCGACGCGCTGTTTGTTGGTCTTGGCCGAACCATCTGGCCAACCGTTTGCGGTGCTGGTTCAGCGCCGCGCGCTCATTACCGCCGCTAATGTGCAAGACTTTGCCGAAATCCTCTTCCTCCGCCGCCTGACTCGTGGCCTGCTGATTGCGGTTGATGGCGTCTTTAGCAATGAAGCTCGCCGCACCGCCCAAGAGTTGCGCCATGTTTCGATGACGCTCGCCACTGATCTTCCCCCAGCCAGTACGATCGCGGCTGCCGGTCTCAATCCGGCGGTTGATCTTGGATGATAGCAAGTACGGGCGGGTTGGCAACCCGCCCGTACTTGCTGCGCTGCTCCACGCGCTCCCCTATGGTACAATAGTGCCATGACCGAACCATTGTTACCGGCGGCGCAAACGCCGCACGAGCTCGATTTTATCAGCCATAGCCCGGCGCAAACCGAACGGATCGGCGCCCGGCTTGGCCATTTGTTGCGCGCTGGCGATGTGGTGCTGTTGTCGGGGCCGCTCGGCGCCGGCAAGACGCACCTGATCAAGGGCATTGCGCGCGGGTTGGGGTATGACGGCCCGGTGACCAGCCCTACCTTTGTGCTGATCAATGAGTATCGCGCCGATGCCGCGCATGGCCGGTTGCCGATCTATCACGTTGATCTCTACCGCGTCAGCGGCGTGACCGAATTAGCTACGATTGGCCTCGATGAACTCTGGCTGGCCGATGGCGTATGCCTGATCGAATGGCCGGAACGCGCGGCAGCAGCGTTGCCGCCCGACCATGTGCATATTACCCTGAGTTATGTGAGCGAGACCAAGCGGCGGTTGCGGTTGGCGCCGCACGGCGCTCGTTACCGTGAGCTGCTGGCAATGTTTAAGGAGGCGACGTTCGGCTAATGTTGCTCGCGATCGATACCGCTACCGCTCTCACCGGTCTGGCACTCTATGGCCCCCATGGCCCGCTCGCCGAAAGCGTGTGGGAATCAGGGCGGAACCATACTGCCCAACTGTTGCCGCAAATCGATGCGTTGTTACGCTATGCCGGCGCGGCGCCGGCTGATCTTACCGTGCTCGCCGTGGGGTTAGGGCCGGAGAGCTGGAGCGGCTTGCGGGTCGGGTTGAGTCTGGCGAAGGGGATGGCTTTGGCCGCTGATCTGCCGTTGATCGGCATCCCGACGCTCGATGCGCTGGCGTATCAGTATCTGCCCACGACGTTGCCGATCTATCCGCTGATCCGGTTGGGCCGGGAACGTTACGCGACCGCGCCATTTGCTGCGCGTGACCGGCTCGAACGTCTTGCGCCTGACCGTAATCTGACGCTCAGCGAGTTGTGCGCCGAGGTGAACGGCCCGGCGTTGTTTTGCGGCGATCTCGACGCAGCCACGATCGCTGGTTTGCAACGCGGCTTGGGCGATCGGGCGCTGTTGCCGCTACCCGCCGCTCGGCTGCGCCGGCCCGCCTTTTTGGCCGAGCTGGCATGGCACCGCCACCTCGAACAGCGTTACGACGATCTGGCCACGCTTGAACCCATCTACCTTGGCGAACCGGTGCGCGCGCCTGCCGCCGGTGCGCGGCCAAGCTGATCTTCTGCGGGGGGAAGCTATGTCTGCCCTACGTCGCTTTGAACAGTTTATGGAGCAGATGGTCGAAGGATCGGTGGCGCGGATGTTCCGCAGCCCGATCCAACCTGTCGAAATTGCCCGCCGGCTTGAGCGGGCCATGGAGAGCAATCAGAAGATTAGTATCAAGCGGGTGATTGTGCCGAGTTTCTACCGCGCCTATCTGCATCCGCAAGATTTTGCCGCGTTCCAACCGGTGCGCCAGCAGCTCGAACAAGAGATGGCGACCTACCTGAGCGAGCTGGCCGCTGAACGCAACTTTACCCTGCTTGACCAGCCGCGGGTCGTGCTGGCTGAAGACCCCTCGGTGCCGCGCCGTTCGATACAGGTGGTGGCCGAAATGAGCGATAGCCAAGCCGAACAGCCGAATATGACGATGATTATGCAGGCTGATCGAGGTGTTGGCCGCTCGTCGGGGGCGTTTCTACTCTTGCATACTGGCCACGAACCGCAGGCGCTGCCGATCGAGACGACTACAGTGACGATTGGCCGCGGCCTCGATAATGATATTATCCTCGAAGACACGCGCGTGTCGCGCAAGCATGCCCAGTTGCGCTATCGCCAACGCCAGTTTTGGCTGTTTGATCTTGGCAGCACCAACGGGACGTTTGTGAATGGCGAACGGATTGCTGAACGCGCGCTGCGCGATGGTGATGTCGTCTCGTTGGGCGGGCTTGAGTTGACCTTTCGCGAGGGCTAGCCGATGTTTTTCGATATCGCCAGCATCTCGATCGGCATTATCTTGCTCTTGCTACGGGTAGCGGTTGTCTTTCTGCTGTACTTCTTTCTCTGGCAGGTCGTGCAGGTGATCCGGCGCGATCTGTCTCGTCCCGCCGTAGCTACCACTGTCGCGAGCCCGTATGGCCAGTTGGTGGTAACAATTTCTGGCCAGAGCGGGGTAGCGGTTGGCAAGACTTTTCCGCTCAATCCCGATACCTTGATCGGGCGGAGCCCGCACTGTGATATTGTGCTGAATGATACCTTTCTCTCTAGCGAGCACGCGCGACTCAAGCGCCGCGGCAATGTCTGGATCCTCGAAGACCTCAATAGCACCAACGGCACCTTCCTCAATGGCTTTGAAGTGACCGAGCCGACCGAAGTTCATCCCGGCGATGCGATTCGGGTGGGCCGGGTCGAACTGCGCTTCGAGCCGTCAGCCGGCAGATAGTTGTCATTTCGCTACCAACTATGATAAATACTCATTACAATTCTGGCCGGAAGGTTGCGCCGGTTGGTACGCATTTGTGATATACTTCTCATCGCCTTTTTGTTTCACCCGCCCAACGGAGGATAGGCAATGCTTGCCGATTATGCTCTGATAGGCATCTTTCTGCTTGCTGCGATCAGCTTCCCGCTGATCCCGCTCGTGCTCGCCTTCTTCCTGCGCCCCAAACGCCCGACGCCGCTGAAAACCAGCACCTACGAGTGCGGGTTGGAAGCGCTCGGCGATGTCCACGTCCAATTCAAAGTGCAGTATTACCTCTATGCGCTTGCCTTCGTGATTTTTGATATTGAAGTGATCTTCTTGTATCCGTGGGCGGTAGCATTCAATGCAGTGGGTCTCTATGGCCTGATTGCGGCGACGATTTTCCTCCTCATGCTGTTTGCCGGCTTGCTCTACGAATGGCGCAAAGGCGCTCTAGAGTGGGTGTGATTATGGCTGATGTCGATCCGACCCAGCTCGAACTTGAGCGGCAGGGGATTTTGTTAACCACCGTCAATCGGTTTTACAACTGGGGCCGCCGTTCGTCGATCTGGCCAATGGCGTTTGGGTTGGCCTGTTGCGCGATCGAGATGATGGCGTTTGGTCTGAGCCGCTACGATGTCGCTCGCTTCGGCGCTGAGCTGTTTCGCGCGTCGCCGCGCCAAGCCGATCTAATGATCGTGGCCGGCACTGTGACCAAGAAGATGGCCCCGCAAGTGGTGCGGCTGTATAACCAGATGGCCGAGCCGCGCTATGTGATTTCGATGGGGGCGTGCGCGACGTCCGGCGGCCCGTTTCGCGACGGCTACAACGTGTTGCGCGGGATCGATTTGCTCATCCCGGTTGATGTGTACGTTCCCGGTTGCCCGCCGCGTCCCGAAGCCCTTCTCCATGCGCTGATGACCTTGCAAGAGCAGATCGATCAGCAGAAGCTTGGCCGGGTGCGCTGGTACGGCAGTGGCGAGAAACCGCAAACGGACGATTTTCCGGTGCCGACCTTCGGCGCGAAAGGGCTTGAGATTGACGGCAAGCTGGTCGATCCGGTCGGCGGCTTACCGTTGCTCAGCTCGTATACCTCACCGAGCCACGGCGAACGGCGGTCGGGCCATATCGAGCATCCCGAAGTGGTGCGCCAGTTCCCGATTATGGATCCGGAAGTTGAATTGGAGCATGCCTTGAAGGCGCGCGGGATCTCGCCTGAGATTGCCGCAGATGATTTGAAGCGGAGCGGGGTGAGCGATGCCTGAGATGACTCCTGCCGAGCTGCGCGCCCGCCTTGCCGAGGCATTGCCGGCTGCGTTGGTCGAGGCGGAACCGCTGGCGATCACGCCGCCGCCCGCCCACGGCCCCCAACCCGGCCTGTTTAACCCGCCCGATCCGGTGGTGCGGCCCGATCAGTTGGTCGCCGCGGCGCTCTTTGTGCGCGACACGCTCGGCTATGCCTATCTGTCCGATATTGCCGTGGTCGATTACCTGCACGCCGGTTGCTTCGAGCTGGTCTACCGCTTCTACCATCCATCCGGCGGCCCCAGTATCGTATTGCGCGTGCGCGTGCCGCGTGATGAGCCGGTCGTGCCGTCGCTGACGCCGCACTGGCCTGCTGCCAACTTCCACGAGCGCGAGGCGTTCGATCTGTTTGGGATCGAGTTTACCGGCCATCCCTTCCTGCGCCGCATCTATATGTGGGATGAATTTGAAGGTTTCCCGATGCGCAAAGACTTTCCCCGGCAGGGTGATAAGTATTTGGGTGGTGAGAGCGAGGGGTGAGAGAGCAGTGATGGCGCTGTTAGTGGTTGGCTTTCTTGCCCGTGAACATCATCGTGGATGTATTACGTGCGCCGAATGCAGACTGATATGGATGGAATGCGGCAGTTTCACTGCCGCATTCGCGAAAAGATCTGCGACGCTCGTCGATCGTTTGACGCTCAATCAATCAACGTAGCCTGATCTCGCCCCAAGCGAATGGGCTATCAGCATAGAAAAAACCGGTGCTGCTATGCTTCAGACCCAAGAGCTGCAAGTCAATATCGGCCCGCAACACCCGTCCACTCACGGCGTGTTTCGCATGCTGGTGACGGTCGACGGTGAGACGGTGATTGATCTGAAGCCGGTGTTTGGTTATCTGCATCGCAACCACGAGCAGATCGCCGAGGCGAATTCGTATTTGCAGAACATGCCCTACACCGACCGGCTCGATTACTTCAATTCGATGGCCAATAATCACGCCTACGCGATGGCGGTCGAACGGCTGGCCGGGATTGAAGTGCCCGAACGGGCCGAGTATATCCGGGTGTTGATGGTCGAGCTGACCCGCATCCTTAATCATGCTAGCGCGGTCGGCTTTATGATCAACGACATGGGTGCGTGGCAGACGCCGCTGGCGTTTGGGATGCGCGAGCGCGAGAAGATTCTCGATCTGTTCGAGATGGCGAGCGGCGCGCGCTTGATGTGCAATTATTTCCGGTTCGGCGGTGTGGTGCGCGATCTACCCCCTGAATTTATTCCCAATTTGCGCGAGTTGCTGCGCGCGCTGCCGGCGTATATCGATGAACTGGAGCGGTTGCTGCGCGATAACGAGATTTTGCTGCAACGGGCGATCGGGATCGGCATTCTGCCGCCGGAAGTTGCCCTGTCGTATGGCGTCAGCGGCCCGGTGCTGCGCGGTTCCGGCATTCCCTACGATGTGCGCAAAGCCGAGCCGTACAGTGTCTACGACCGGTTTGATTTTGATGTGCCGGTCGGCAAGGTCGGCGATGTGTACGACCGCTTTCTGGTGCGGATCGAGGAGATGCGCCAGAGCAAGCGGATTATCGAGCAGGTGCTTGAGCAGTTGCCCGACGCGAAAGGCGGCCACATCAACCCCAAGGCCCGCCAGAACGTGCGCCCGCCGGTGGGTGATGCCTACGCCCGCATTGAATCGCCCAAAGGCGAACTCGGCTTCTATCTGGTCAGCGATGGCAGCACCCGGCCATACCGCTACAAAGTGCGCGCGCCGTCGTTCATCAATCTCACCCCGCTGGCCGATATGTGCCGCGGCTATAAGGTGGCCGATATTGTGGTCATCCTTGGCAGTATTGACATCGTGATGGGGGAGGTGGATCGATGACAGCCTCGCCGTTTGAGATAGAGATTCCGCGTGGGCGGGTGATCGAAGTGCAGCGCGACGATACCCGCGTGCGGCGCGGCACTGGTCTGCTGCGCGGGATGGCGGTGATCTGGAAGCACTGGAAGGAGTCGTTTAAGCTCAATCGTAGCTACAGCCAGATCCACGGCACGTTTACGATCGAGTACCCGGAAGAGCGTCCACGCATCCCGGAAGCCTACCGCAACATGCCGATCCTGCTCTACGATGACGAGACGGGTCACGAACTCTGCACCTCGTGCTTCCAATGCGAACGGATCTGCCCGCCGCAGGTGATCCACATGACGCAGGCCAAAGATCCGGCCACCGGCAAACCGGTGCCGGCAGTGGCCGAGTTTATCATCGAGTACGATGCCTGCATGAGCTGCGGCTTTTGCGCTGAAGTCTGCCCGTTCGACGCGATCAAGATGGATCACGAGTTTGAGCTGTCAACTGACGATCACCTTCGGTTGACCGTGCATAAAGAGCAGTTACTCCGGCCAATCAGCTATTACGCCCACATCGCACCCACAATGTGGGCCGAGGTGCGTGAGGGTGCATTGAAGAAGTTGCAGGGCAACATCCGCCGCCGGCCCGATGTCATTGGCTTGGCGCCGCAGTTGACCGAGAAGATCGCGGCGCGGCGGGCTGAGTTGGCGGCGCAAGCGGCGCAGGCGGCCCAAGCAGCGGCGGCTACGCCGGCTCCACCGGCAGCGCCGGCAGCGGCTGCGCCGGCCCCGGCGGAAGGCCGCAAGTTGACGCCAGAAGAGAAGGCGGCGAAGCTGGCGGCTATCCGCGCCGCCAATGCGGCTAAGAAACAACAATCCGGCGACGGCTCGTAGCGCCGCACGGACGTGCGGCTCCTATGGAGAGAGGGATGTGCAGCCGCACGGCGGTGCGGCTCCTATAGAGAGAGGGATGTACAGCCGCACGGCGTGCGGCTCCATAGATGGAGACATCCATGTACGACATGCTCGCTGCCTTAATCAACGGCACGCTGGGTTGGGGATGGCCGGAATGGGCGCTGAACCTGCTCAGCTATATCTTGGTCGTCACGATCGTGCTGGTGGTGGCGCCGCTCCAGATGCTCTTCTTCACCTACTACGAGCGCCGCGTGATTGCGCGCATGCAAGACCGGGTCGGCCCGAACCGGGTCGGCCCCGAAGGCATTTGGCAACCGATTGCCGACGGCGTCAAGATGTTTACCAAAGAAGACATCGTGCCGCAGGCTGCCGACCGGATCGTGCATTTCCTCGCGCCATGCGTGGTTGTGGCGCCGACAGTGTTGATGTTTGCGGTGGTGCCATGGGGGCCGGGGATGGTACCGGTTGATCTGCCGACCGGCCTGCTCTTCTTTTTTGCGATCTCGTCGATCAGCGCGGTGGGATTGATGATGGCCGGTTGGGCCAGCAACAACAAGTTTTCGCTGTTGGGGGCGATGCGGGCCGTGGCCCAGATGGTGTCATACGAGATTCCGGCAGTCCTCTCGCTGATCGCAATTGTGATCGTTGTGGGATCGCTCTCGATTAATGATATTATCGCGTATCAAACTGGCTTGATTGTGAGCAACCGCGACTTGCCCGGCATTCCCGATCTTGGGTTGGGTTGGTTTGTGTTTACGCCGGTTGGCTTTGTCGCCTTTATCGCCTTCTTTATTGCCGCTTTAGCTGAAGGCGAACGCACCCCGTTTGATATTCCCGAAGCTGACTCAGAGATTGTCGCCGGCTATATGACCGAGTATAGCGGCATGAAGTTCGGTCTCTTCTACCTTGCCCAATATGTGTTGAATTTCCTGCTCTGCGCGATCACGGCGATCATCTTCTTTGGCGGCTGGCAAGGGCCGGGGGTCGGCTGGCTCTACGCGCAAGGGATTACGCCGGAAAATCCCAACGGGAACGGCTTGTTCAATGTGCTGGCCGGGGTGCTGGGAGTGTTCTACTTCTTGCTCAAGACCTACCTCTTCTTCTTTGTGATGGTCTGGCTGCGCGGTGCGCTGCCCCGGCTGCGTATCGACCAGTTGATGGATTTTGGCTGGAAGTTTCTCATTCCGTTGACGCTGGCCAATCTGTTTAGCGCTGCGTTGTGGGTCGCTTTCACCCGCTGGGGCCCCGCCGAAGGCATGCTGATCACGGTTGGCTGGTCGCCGGTGTTGCGCTGGCTGGCGGCGTTTGTGGTGACGTTGGCGATCAATCTGGGTGTCTATCTGTGGCTGACGCGAGTCTACGCGGCGTCGCAGGCTGAACGGCGCCGGGCCGAGCTGGAAGAGTTGATTGCGGCGGGGTCGTGATGGTATCGCTGCGCCTTCGCGTCGTTGCGTTTCGCAATTCAGACAGCAGGAACGTGTGATGGAAGTCGTTGTTCAAGTTGTCTTTGGGCTGATAGCCCTCTTTATTCTAGTCGCGGCGGCGATGGTGGTCTCGGTGCGCAATGTCATCCACTCGGCGCTGTGGCTGATCGCCTGTTTCTTCGGCGTTGGCGCGCTCTATCTGTTGCTCCAAGCCGAGTTTTTGGCGGTAGTGCAGGTGCTGGTCTACGTCGGCGCGGTATCGGTGCTGATCTTGTTTGCGATTATGCTCACCCGCCAGATCAGTGGCGAAGGGGTGCGCCAACTGACCTCGCGCTGGCCGGTGGTGCTCGTCGTCACTGTGCTGCTCTTTGCGACGGTGATGGCGCCGACTTTGATCAACCAGCAGTGGAATGTACCGCCGGCCCCGCCGTTGGGCACGCCGGAACCGATCGCTGGACCCGCCGAGTTGGGCCGCGGGTTTGTGAACGAGTTCCTGATCCAGTTTCAAGTGGTTGGCGTGCTGTTGACCGTGGCCCTGATCGGCGCGATCGTGATTGCGTTTGAAGAGCGAGCGCGGCGGCGCAGAGTGTTGACGTTGGCGGAAGAGTTGGAATTGAAGCGCCTGCGTGAACGCGCAACCCAGACCGAAACGCCTGAACCGGTAGAGGCCGAGCCGGTGGCGCGCGAGACGCGCCCCGCCAGTGAGGGGTGACAGATGCTGAATGCAGTGCCATTGCCGGCGGTGCTGACGCTGGCCGCCGCCCTCTTTTGCATTGGGTTGTTTGGCGCGCTCTCGCGCCGCAATCTGATTGGGGTGTTGATGGGGGTTGAGTTGATGCTCAATGCTGTCAACATCAATTTGGTCGCGTTTTGGCGCTATTTCGAGCCGCGCTACATCACCGGCCAGACCTTTGCCATCTTTATTATTGCGGTGGCCGCTGCCGAAGCGGCGGTCGGCTTGGCGATGGTGATTGCGGTCTATCGCCATTATGTGACCGTCAATGCCGATGAAGTGGATCAATTACGTGGGTAACGGTACGAGCGAATGAGTGTGGTGGTGTTGATCTAACCCGGAGCGCGTATGGCATTTTTCTTGCAAAATGCTTGGCTGATTCCGCTGTTGCCGTTATTGGCTAGCGCCATCATTACGCTCACGCCGATCCGGCGGCAGGCGATGGCGAGCGCGTGGCTGGCCACCGGCTTGATGATGGTGGCGACGGTGCTGGCGCTCGGCTTGTTGGCGGCGGTGGCCGGCGGGTGGGCATTGCACCACGGTGAGCTGGTGCAGCTTGCGGCCCATCACGGCGAGCACGGCGCGTTTGCCTTCCCCGAACCGAATGTGGTGCAGCGGCTGGTGTGGGCGCCGGCTGGCGATACGGTGTTGCAGATGGGGATCTACATTGATGGCGCAGCAGCAGCGATGCTGGCCATGGTGACGATCACCTCGACCTGCATTCACCTCTTCTCGATCGGGTATATGGCCGCGCACCCGCGCCAGAGCCGCTTCTTCAGCTTTATCGCGCTCTTTACGGCGGCGATGTTGCTGATGAGCATGGCCGATAACCTGCTCCTCTTCTTTATGGCGTGGGAGATTATGGGCCTCTGCTCGTACCTGTTGATCGGCTTCCTCTACGAGCGGCCCAGTGCGGCCCGCGCTGCGGTGAAGGCGTTTATCACCACCCGCATCGGCGATGTCTTGTTGCTGTTGGGGATTGTCTATCTCTATGCGCAGGCTGGCGGGATCGGTTTTGGCAATGAGGAAGGCGGCATCTTCTATCCGCCGCTGCTTGAGCGACTGGCGAGCGAAACCGGCGCGCTCGGTCTGAGCCACGCCGCGGGGATTGCGCTGCTGATCTTTGGCGGTACGGTCGGCAAATCGGCCCAGTTCCCGCTGCACGTCTGGTTGCCGGACGCGATGGAAGGCCCAACGCCGGTGTCGGCCCTCATTCACGCTGCAACGATGGTGGCTGCCGGTGTCTTTCTGGTGGCACGCACCTTCCCCATCTTTGCCGCCGACCCGACCTCGTTGGGAGTGGTGGCCTTTATCGGCGCGTTTACCGCTCTCTTTGCGGCGACGATTGCCTTGGCCCAGTTCGATATCAAGCGCATTCTGGCCTATAGCACCCTCTCACAGCTCGGCTTTATGGTGGCGGCGCTCGGTGTGGGCGGTTGGGTGGCGGCGATGTTCCACCTGATAACCCATGCCTTCTTTAAGGCCCTGCTCTTCCTTGGGTCGGGATCGATTATTCACGCCATGGAGCAGCAGCCGGCGATCCAGCGCATCCATCACGACGACGAATACGCCGCCCAACAGACGGCCCAAGACATTCGCAATATGGGCGGGTTGCGCACCCGCTTGCCGTGGACGTTCTGGACGTATACCGCCGGCTATCTGGCGCTGGCCGGCATCGTGCCGTTTGCCGGCTTCTGGAGCAAAGACGAGATTTTGCTCGACGCCTTTAAGCACAATCTGGCCGTATATCTGACCCTGAGCGCAGCGGCGTTCTTGACCGCGGTCTATATGACCCGCCAGTGGTGGCTGGTCTTCTTTGGCGAGTATCGCGGCGCGCATCCGGTGGTGTTCCAGAACCCCGACGCTCCGGCTGGCCATGCTGAGCACGGGCACGATGATCTCCACCACGACGACCATCACCACGATCACGGCGAGCACTGGCACGAAGACCCGCGCATGATCGCGGCGTTGGTGGTGCTGGCTAGCTTTGCCGTTACTGCCGGCGCATTCAACCTGCCGTTCGACGGCCCCGGCGGGCATTGGCTGGCGAGCCTGTGGGGGCAAGAGGCGGCGAAGCTGAATCCACTGGTGGCTGGGTTATCGTTGCTGATCGCGCTGGCCGGGATTGGGTTGGGCTGGTATGGCTACCGCAACGCCTTCGCGACTGCGACGGAGACCGATCCACTGGCGGCGCGCGCGCCGAGGTTGTTTGCCATCCTCAATGCCAAGTACCGGATCGATGAGCTGTACGCGGCGACAGTGGGCCGGTTGACCGCGAGCCTCGCAACGGCATGGTCGCTGATCGACCGCTCGGTGATTGACCGGCTGGTTGATGGGATGGGCCGCTTTACCTTCGGCTTGGGCAAGGTCAATTTCATCATTGACGACACCTTGCTCAACGACGGGCCGGATGGCTTGGCGAGCGGCACTCAAGGCACTGGCCGCCAAGCGCGCCGGTTGCAGACCGGCAAGGCCCAAGATTACTTGATCTATGTCTTTAGCGGTCTCTTGGCGCTGGCTGTGTTCTGGCTGTATGTGATTGGGCGATAGCGTATGAATCTGCCAGAGTATCTTCTTCCTGCCGCCGATGGCGTGCCGTGGCTGACCTTGCTGGTGCTGTCGCCGCTGGTTGGCATTGCCTTGATCGGACTGTCATGGCTGCTGAAGCTCGATGAGCGGACGATCAAGACCGGTGTGCTGGCGTGGACGGGGGTGCCGCTGTTGTTGGCCGGCCTGATCTGGGCGCGGTTTGATCCGAATGCGGTGGCGAGCGGGCAAGGCGTGGTGCAGTTGGTCGAGCGGGTACCGTGGATTCAGGCCATCCGGGTTGACTATTTTCTCGGCGTTGATGGCCTGAGTCTGCCGCTGGTGCTGCTAACCGCAGTGATGACACCGGTGGCGGTGATCGCCAGTTGGGGCGTCAGCGAGCGGGTGCGGGCGCATCTAGCGTTGCTGCTCTTGCTTGAAGCGGCCATGCTCGGCTACTTTGTTGCGCTCGATTTCTTCTTCTTCTTCATCTTCTGGGAATTCAGTCTGGTGCCGGCCTTCTTCCTGATTCAAAACTGGGGCCGCGAACAGCGCCGCTACGCCGCCTTCAAGTTCTTTGTCTACACGATGGCCGGCTCGCTCGGCATGCTGCTGCTCTTCCAATTGATCTATCTGTCGGTGCGGCAGGCCGGCTATCCGACCTTCGATCTGATCGCGCTGGGCCGGTTGGGGCAAGGCTTGCCGGTAGCCGGGGTCGAAGGCAATCTGCGCGACATTCTCTTTGCCTACCTTGAGCAGATCGGCGTGACCAATGCGCTGGGCCGCTATCCGCTGCTCTACAGCAGCATCGCGATGTGGGCGATTTTCATTGCCTTTGCGATCAAGCTGGCGGTATGGCCATTCCATACTTGGTTGCCCGACGCCTACGCCGAAGGGCCGACCGCAGCCAGCATCTTGCTCTCGGCGGTGATGAGCAAGATGGGGGCGTATGGCATGCTGCGGCTGTTGCTGCCGTTCACTCCCGACGCAGCACAGTATTTCGCGCCGGCGCTGGCCGCGCTAGCGGTGGTTGGCGTGGTCGCCGGAGCCTTCGGTGCGTTGAACCACGTCAATGGCGATATCAAACGCCTGATCGGCTACACCTCGATCAACCACATGGGTTACGTGATGCTGGCGATTGCCGGCGCAGCGGCGGCGGGCGAAGCTGGGGTGGCGGCGCGGGCTAGTGCGATCAACGGTGCCTTAGTGCAGATGGTGGCCCACGGCCTCAGCACCGGTGCGCTGTTCTATCTGGCGGGGGCCTTGTACGAGCGCACCGGACGCTGGGAGCTGAGCGGCTTGGGTGGCTTGCGCGCGAGCGCGCCAACCTTTGCCGGCGTGATGGGGATTGCCCTCTTTGCCAACCTCGGCTTGCCGGGATTGGCCGGTTTCGTCGGCGAATTCTTCATCTTCCGCGGCGCGTGGGCGACCCTGCCCTTCTTCACCGCGCTGGCGGTGATTGGGTTGGTGGTGACGGCGCTGGCCTTGCTGCTCATGTTTCAGCGCATCTTCCTCGGCCCGGCCACTGGCAACCCGCGCGCGATCGCCGATCTGCGTCCGCAGGAATTCTGGACGATGGCGCCGATCTTGCTCTTGTCACTGTTGATTGGCGTCTATCCAGCGCCGTTGATGAATTTGGGCAATGCTGCCGCCGGGCAATTGGTCGCTATCTTTACGCGGGTGTTGGGGTAGGTCTGAAGCCGGCACAGTGGTTGGCTGCAAACTCCTCCAACCACTGCCGGATTGCGCAAAGGTGATTGCATGGGGTTGATAACACTTCCCGCCGATGTGCCGTGGCTAAGCCTGATCTGGCTGAGCATGCTGGTACCGGCGATCATCATCGCCGTCATTCCCGATCGCTACCCCGACCTCATGCGGTGGGTGGGAGCGGGATTCGCGCTGCTGTCGCTCATCTTGTCGCTGTTGGTCTTTTTGGCCTACGATCCGGTGAAGGGCGGCTTCCAGTTCATCGAGCAGCTCGACTGGATTCCGCAACTCGGCATCAGCTACTTGCTCGGCGTTGATGGGATCAACTTGCCGATGCTGCTGCTCAACGGGATCGTGATCTTTACCGGTGCGTTGATGAGCTGGAACATCGAAGAGCGCACCAAAGAGTATTGGGTCTGGTTGTTGCTGCTCACCACCGGCGTGTATGGCGTCTTTAGCGCGCTCGATCTGTTCCTCTTCTTCGTCTTCTACGAGCTGGCGGTCTTGCCGATGTATTTGCTGATCGGCATTTGGGGCAGCACGCGCAAAGAGTACGGCGCGATGAAGCTGACCCTGTTTTTGATGGCCGGCAGCGCGTTGGTAATCATCGGCATGATCGGGCTCTACTTTGGCAGCGGCTTGCGCACCTTCAATATGCTGGTGCTGGCCGAGCAAGGCTTCATCTCCGGCAACCTGCAATGGCTGCTCTTCCCAGCGTTGTTCGTTGGGTTCGGCGTGCTGGCCGGTATGTTCCCCTTCCACACGTGGAGCCCGACCGGTCACGTGGCGGCGCCGACGGCGGTGAGTATGTTGCACGCTGGGGTGTTGATGAAGCTGGGTGCGTATGGTTGTCTGCGGGCGGCGATGTGGCTGATGCCGGTCGGAGCGCGTGATTGGCTGCCGATTATTGCCGTGCTCACCATCTTTAACGTTGTCTATGGCGCCAGCATCGCGATGGTGCAACGCGACGCTAAGTTCATCATCGGCTATTCGTCGGTGAGCCACATGGGCTTGGTGGTGATGGCGCTGGCCGCCGGCACCCAGATAGCGCTGTTGGGAGCCGTGTTGCAAATGTTTGCCCACGGCATTATGACGGCCCTCTTCTTTGCGGTGGTGGGGCGGATGATCTACGACCGCACCCACACCCGCCAATTGCCCGAATTGGGCGGGTTGGGCCGGGTGATGCCGTTTGCGGCGGCGATGTTCATTCTCGGCGGTCTCTCCTCGATGGGTATGCCGGGGTTGGCCGGCTTCTGGGCCGAATTCAACATCTTCATCGGCGTCTGGGAACGCTACCCGTTGGTGGCGGTGATTGCCGCGTTGAGCATCCCGATCACCGGCGCGTACATTCTGCGCGCGGTGTGGTCGGTGTTTTACGATGAGGTGAAGAATCCCGAATTTTTGCACCTGCCCAAGCTGACGTGGCAAGAGTACACCGGGGCGCTGATTTTGGCAGTAGTGCTGGTTGGGTTGGGGTTGTACCCGGCGTGGATGACCGAGTTGATCGATACCGCGGTGCGTCCGCTGGCGGCGCGGTTGAGTGAAGTGGCGGTGGCGCTGCGGTGATCAACGCCAAGACGCAGAGGGGGCAAAGGCGCAGAGGGTTACACGCAAAGGCGCAGAGGGCGCAGAGGTGCGCAAAGGGAAAATAGGTAGAGACGGACGGATGTCCGTCTCCAACCAGTCACAGTGGGCAAATATCTGTAGCGACGGACGTCCGTTCGTCTCCTGCCCCATATCGGTCAACGCCAAGGCGCAGAGGGGGCAAAGGCGCAGAGGGTTACACGCAAAGGCGCAGAGGGCGCAGAGGTGCGCAAAGGGAAAATAGGTAGAGACGGACGGATGTCCGTCTCCAACCAGTCACAGTGGGCAAATATCTGTAGCGACGGACGTCCGTTCGTCTCCTTCCCCATATCGGTCAACGCCAAGACGCAGAGGGGGCAGAGGCGCAGAGGGTTACACGCAAAGGCGCAAAGGGCGCAGAGGGACGCAAAGCGAAAACAATGGTAGCGACGGACGGATGTCCGTCTCCTGCCCCATTAAAACGCATGTTAGATTGCATTGTTCAGCATCAACACGGCTGGGTGTGAGCGCATCACAACGAGGGACGTATGTTTCAACTAACCGACATCCCGCGCCTCTTGCCAGAAATTTTGCTGCTGGTGCTGGCGCTGTTGGTGCTAGGGTCGGATATTCTCGAAAAATGGGGGCGCACGCCGCAAGCGCAGCTTGAACGGGTTAAGTCATCGGCGTCGCTCACCTCAATCGGGTTGGGGATGGTGCTGGCAGTGGCGCTCTTGCAGAGCGGCTACATCTACCAGTTGCCGGAGACAGCGCCGGTCAATTTCTTCACCAACATCATCCGCAACTTGCAGAGCGGCGGGCCGGGTGGCGATCCGGTAGCCGGCGTGTTTGTGGTCGATCATCTGACCATGATCGCACGGTTACTGCTCATCGGCGCGGCTCTGCTTACGAGCTTGCTCTGTCTCGATGTGCGGCCCAATGCCCACCCCGGCGAATTCTACGCACTGATTGTTTTCGCCACCCTCGGCATGTGCCTGATGGTGGGGGCCAACGAGCTGTTGCTAGCCTATTTGGCAATTGAGCTGACCTCGATCCCGCTCTACCTGCTGGCCGGTTATTTCCACAATCAAGCGCGCTCGGCGGAAGCGGGGTTGAAATACTTCTTGTTTGGGGCGATCTCGTCGGCGATCTTGCTCTACGGGATGAGTATGGCCTTTGGCGCGGCGCTGAATGGGGTGGGTGGAGCGACGAACCTGAACGACCTCACCCGCTTTGACCGCATCGGCGCACTCACCCCGTCGAGCGGCGGCCTGATCACGTTGGCAATGTTGTTTATTGTCGCCGGGATGGGCTACAAACTGGCGGTCGTGCCGTTCCACGCTTGGTCGCCGGACGTGTACGAAGGCGCGCCGACGCCAATCACGGCCTTTATCTCGACTGCCTCGAAGGCGGCGGGGTTCATCCTGCTCTTCCGTCTGCTGACCGAGACCTTCCCGGCGATGGCTGGCGCGCCGGTGTTGGGTGAGGCAGCGGGCGGTTGGACGGGAGTGCTGGCGGTGCTGGCCTTGCTGACGGTGGTGTTCGGCAATCTGGCGGCGCTGCCGCAGAATAATGCCAAGCGTCTGCTAGCCTATTCGAGCATTGCCCATGCTGGGTTTGTGGTGTTGGGTTTGCTGGCGTGGGCGGCGGCGCAGCAATTCGACCGCGAGCAGGGCTTGGTTGCGCTGCTCTACTACCTGATCATCTATAGCCTCACGAATATCGGCGCGTTTGGCGCGCTGGCGCTGATCGGCCAGCAAGTGGGAGGCGACGATTTCGAGCATCTGCGCGGTCTGGCGCGGCGCAACTTGCCGCTGGCGCTGCTCTTTACCGTCTGCATCCTTTCACTGGCTGGCATCCCGCCGCTCGGCGGCTTCTTCGCCAAGTTCTACATCTTTATGGCCGGCTGGCAAAGCGGCGCAACGTGGCTCGTCGTCATCGCGGTGGTGATGACGATTGTCAGCCTCTACTACTACCTGCGCTTGCTGAAGGTGATGTTCATCGAACCGGCGGTTGACACGACGCCGCTGCCGATGTCGCGCGGGGTGGCGGCAGCGTTGACGATTGCGGCGCTGGGAGTGCTGGCGTTGGGTATCTTCCCGAACGTGATTTTGAGTGTGTTAGAACGGGCGTAACAGCCAGTCGCAAAGCGAACCAAGACGGTCAACGCAAAGCCGCAAAGCGAGCAAAGGCGCAGAGAGACAAAACGCAAAGGCGCAACGGACGCAGAGGGCGCAGAGAGGTTTTGGGGGAAATAGCCACGAAAAGACACAAGAGTGTAACATCATACGTTTGTGGCTTTTGCGTGTTTTTGTGGCTATTTCCTTCCTCGGCGTCCTCTGCGGTAAACAGACCCTCACCCCCTCCCTCTCTCCCGTAACACGGGAGAGGGGCGCTGCGGTCTCGCGTGCCACGATGCCTTGCCCGCAAACTACGCGGCTCCCCCTCTCCCGCCGTGAGGTGGGAGAGGGGGCCGGGGGATGAGGGAGTCAACGCAAAGGCGCAAAGTGAGCCAAGGCGCAGTAGAGCCGGACGGCTGTCCAGCTCCGCAAAGACGCAAAGAACGCAGAGGGCGCAGAGGGGGATGGGGAAACGCCGCTAGAAGCCATAAGCGTTTCCTGTCATTTTTTTGTGGCTTTTGCGAGTTTTTGTGGCTATTTCCTTCCTCAGCGGTAAACAGACCCTCACCCCCTCCCCCTCTCCCGTAACACGGGAGAGGGGCGCTGCGGTCTCGCGTGCCACGATGCCTTTCCCGCAAACTACGCGGCTCCCCCTCTCCCGCCGTAAGGTGGGAGAGGGGCCGGGGGGTGAGGGAGTCAACGCAAAGCCGCCAAGCAAGCAAAGGCGCAGTAGAGCCGGACGGCTGTCCAGCTCCGCAAAGACGCAAAGAACGCAGAGGGCGCAGAGGGGGATGGGGAAACGCCGCTAGAAGCCATAAGCGTTTCCTGTCATTTTTTTGTGGCTTTTGCGAGTTTTTGTGGCTATTTCCTGCTTCTGCGTCCTCGGCGATCTTTGCAGTGAACTGTTTGCCCCCACCCCGTGCCCCTCCCCCGCTGGGGGAGGGGTAAAGGCGTGCTGGTGATGGGGAATGCGGCAGTGAACTGCCGCACTCCATATACCTTCTTTCGTGGCTTTTGCGTGTTTTTGTGGCTATTTCTTTCTTTGGCGACCTCAGCGGTACATAGCTTGCCCCGCTGGGGGAGGGGTAAAGGCGTGCTGGTGATGGGGAATGCGGCAGTGAACTGCCGCACTCCAGCAGGCATGATTACCGCTCCAGCGGTTTTGCGGGATCGTTGCCCCATTCATTCCACGAGCCATCGTAGATCGCGACGCGGCGACCGCTGACGATCTCGAAAGCGATAGCGGTCGGGGTGGCTGAGACGCCGCCGTTGCAGTAGGCGACCACTTCCCGATCGGCGGCGGCATCAGGATCAATCCCGGCGGCGAGGAAGCGTTCGCGGAGCTGATCGGGTGAGAGATAGGTTTGGTGCGGCCCGCTGACCAGACTCTGGTAGAAGACGTTGCGCGCGCCGGGGATGTGGCCGCCGCGGGCAGCGCGTGACTCGAAGCCGCGATACTCTTGTTCGTTGCGAGCATCGATCAAGAGCAGGTCGCTGCCTAGCGCCTGCAACATCTGATCGGCGGTCTTGCGCAGATGCGGTTGCGGGCGCGGGGTGAAGGTCGCCGGCGGATAGTTGGGCACTTCGGTGGTGAGAGGACGGCCTTCGGCCAGCCACTTGACCAAGCCGCCATTCAAAATCCGCACCTGCTCGAAGCCGTAATAGCGCAGCACCCACATCAGGCGGCCAGCGAACATCGAATACCAGTCATCGTAAGCGACAACTACCGTATCATCGCCAATCCCGCGTTGGCCAAGCTCGTGAGCGATTTTGGCGGGTGGCGCGACCTGCACCAGCACCGGATCGTCGAGATCGACAATGTCCCGCGTCCAATCAATATAGACCGCGCCGGGGATGTGACCGGCGGCGTAGTCTTCGTGGCGGGCAAAGTAGTGGGGTTTGGGAGCGGTCGGCGGCAAGACGGTGCCGCGCATATCGACGATGCGCAGGCTGGGATGGCCGAGGTGAGCAGCCAGCCAGTCAGTTTCAACTAACGGGCCGGGTGGCAGTTCGAGCGTCATAGCAATACTCCTCTCACGGCAAAGACGCTAAGGAAGCAAAGGCGCTAAGGGTGTAAACGCAAAGACGCAAAGTGCGCAAAGAGCGCAGAGGGTTTTGAATGGGGACTCGGTAACAGAGACGTTCATCCCAAAACCTTGGCGAACTCTGCGTCCTTTGCGCCTTTGCGTTTTCCTGATCAGACGATGATATGCATGTTCAACCAACAGGCCAGAGAACGCAAAGGGATCGTAACGCAAAGACGCAGCGTGCGCAAAGCTCGCAGAGGGTTTTGAAAGGGGCCTCGATAGCAGAGACGTTCATCCAAAAAACCTTTGCGAACTCCGCGTCCTTAGCGCCTTTGCGTTTTATCTCATTGCGTTTTCAAGATCAGACGATGATCGTCATCGGCGCAGCAGCTTACGCAGCTCTTGCAGATACTGCGCAGCCACGGCGCAGAGAGATCGTAACGTAAAGACGCAGCGTGCGCAAAGGGATCGTAACGCAAAGACGCAAAGTGCGCAAAGAGCGCAGAGGGTTTTGAATGGGGACTCGGTAACAGAGACGTTCATCCCAAAACCTTGGCGAACTCTGCGTCCTTTGCGCCTTTGCGTTTTATCTCATTGCGTT
Source organism: Chloroflexus islandicus (assembly GCF_001650695.1). Classification (GTDB taxonomy): domain Bacteria; phylum Chloroflexota; class Chloroflexia; order Chloroflexales; family Chloroflexaceae; genus Chloroflexus; species Chloroflexus islandicus. Next base: position 7,620 of record NZ_LWQS01000114.1, on the reverse strand, counting down.
TTCAAGATCAGACGATGATCGTCATCGGCGCTTCCAGCAGCTTACGCAGCTCTTGCAGATACTGCGCAGCCACGGCGCCATCAACGATGCGGTGATCGGCGCTGAGAGTCAGATTCATCACCTGCCCGATCACGATCTGATCATCACGCACCACTGGCACTTTGCGCACCGCGCCGACGGCCAGCGAAGCGGCCTGCGGCACCGAAATGATCGATCCGAACTCGACAATGCCGAACATACCGAGATTAGTGACTTGGAAGGTCGCGCCTTCCAGTTCGTTCTGCTTGATCTTGCCCTCGCGGGCGCGCAGGGCCATATCGCGGATTTCGGCGCTGATCACGCTAATGCTCTTCTTGTCAGCGTCGCGCACGACCGGCGCCACCAATCCATCATCGAGGGCAACGGCCACGCCGATATTGATCTGGCTGTGGCGCACGATTCCCGGCTGGCCGTCGGCAGTCTGGCTAAAGCTGGTGTTGACGGCGGGCACCTTGGCGAGCGCCTTAGCTGCCGCCTTCACGATCAGATCATTAACCGAGACGCGGGTGCCGCTGGCGGCGATCTGCTCGCGCAGCGCCATCAACGCATCGGCATCAACCTCAATCGTGAGGTAGATATGGGGCACGCCGGGCTTGCTCTCGTTCATCGCGCGCGCGATCGCCTTGCGCATACGGCTCATTGGCTCAGCGCCGGCCAGCGTGGGAGCGGGGGCGGGAGCTGGTGCGCGGGTTGGTGCGGGCACAGGTGCGGGGGCCGGCGCGGGCACAGGTGCGGGGGCCGGCGCGGGCGCAGCGACTGGCGCCGGAGCTGCCGTACCACGGCGGGCCGCGAATTCCTCGACATTCTCCTTGATAATCCGGCCACCGGGGCCAGTGCCGGTGACTTGGCGCAGATCGATCCCCAACTCTTCGGCGAGACGGCGGGCCACCGGCGAGGCCTTAATCCGCCCGTTCTCGTCACTGGTAGCGACGGTGACTGTCGCAGGCGGTGCAGTCACTGCGGCAGGCGCAGCCGGGGCAGGGGCGGGAGCCGCCGCAGCGGGGGTTGGTGCAGCCGGGGCAGCCGCCACCGTCGCTGAGCCGTCGCCGATAATCGCAATCGGCTGCCCGATCGGCACGGTCTGCCCTTCGGGTACCAAAATCTGCTGGAGCACGCCGACCTCAAACGCTTCCAATTCCATCGTGGCCTTATCGGTCTCGATCTCAGCGATAATATCGCCCACGGCGATCGAATCGCCGATCTTCTTCAACCAACGGCCCACCGTACCTTCCGACATCGTGTCGGAGAGACGAGGCATGGTTACTTCACCCATGGAGCCTCCCATGATTGATACTATGAGTGTGCATCTTGCGGATGGCGGGGTTGTGACCCCTCACCCTAGCCCCTCTCCCTGTTTGCGGGGAGAGGGGCTTATACTCGCCGATAACCGGGTTCAGCGCGTACGTTTCGTACCGCTCATAACCTGCCGGATGGCGTAGATCAAGCTATTGGCATTCGGTTTCGAGGCCGCCGACAGCTCTTTGGCGTAGGGCAGCGGCACCTCAAGCCCGGCAACGCGCTGCACCGGCGCATCGAGATAATCAAATGCCTCTTCCTGAATGGTGGCCGCAATCTCGGCGGTCACGCCATACGAATACCAATCTTCGGCGATGACCACGGCGCGATTGGTCTTCTTGACCGACTCGATAATGGTGGGGCGGTCGAGCGGGCGCAGCGAGCGCAAGTCTACCACCTCGACGCTAATCCCCTCTTGCTCCATACGCTGGGCGACTTGCAAGGCGACCGCGGTCATGCGAGAGTATGAAACAACGGTGACATCAGTTCCCTTCCGCTTCACTTCAGCGATCCCAATCGGTACCACGTAGTCATCATCTTCGGGTACCTCACCCTTGGTATCGTAGAGGGCCAGCGACTCGATAAAGATCACCGGATCGTCGTCGCGAATGGCGGCGCGGAGCAAGCCCTTGGCATCGTAGGGCGTTGCCGGGGCGACAACCTTGAGGCCGGGGCAATAGGCAAACCAATTCTCGAACGACTGCGAGTGGGTGGCCGCTAGTTGGCCGGTGCCGCCGGATGGCGTGCGAATCACCAGTGGCACACTCACTTGCCCGCCGAACATATAGTGAATTTTCGAGGCATGGTTCACGATCTGGTCAATCGCGACCAGAATAAAATTGATGGTCATAATCTCGACCACCGGGCGCAGGCCGAGCATCGCCGCGCCGATGGCCACGCCGACGAACCCTTCTTCAGCGATCGGAGTGTCAACGACCCGCTTGGGGCCGAATTCGGCCAACAGGCCCTCGGTCACGCGGTACGAACCTTGAAAGACCCCGATCTCCTCGCCCATCAAGAGCACATTCGGATCGCGGGCCAACTCCTCGCCCAGCGTATCGTTCAACGCTTGGCGGTACGTAATCACAGGCATAACAACCTCTTACTTGTTCAGACACGCCGTATTGTAGGCGTTGCTGCGCTGCACCTCACCGCTAGAACTCGCCGTGATTAATCTTCACAGCGCGGATGGCATCCTCAGCGGTCGGCGTATTTGGCACCGGCGTCGCGTACATATACTTATAGAGATCTTCAAACTTGGGATCGGGGCTATTGTTGGCGAAGTCAATCGCCTCTTGCACTTCGCGCTCGACCCGATCGGCCACGCTCTTCAGCCATGCGTCATCAACAACGCCGTGATCGAGCAAGAGGGCGGCAAACTTACGGATCGGATCGTACAGCTCGCGCCCGCGGCGCACCGCTTCCGGATCGCGGTAGCGGTCAGAGTCGATCACCGAGTGGCCGCGGAAGCGGAAGCTGACCGCGTCGATAATCGCCGGTTCGCCTTCGGCCTCGGCGCGGACGCGCAAGCGGCGCACCACATCGCGCACTGCCAGCACATCGGTGCCATCGACCCGTTCGCCATAGACGCGGAACGAAGCGCCCTTCTTCCACAAATCCGGTTCGGATGAACCGGCCTCCACCGAGGTGCCCATCCCGTAGCCATTATTGACGATAAAGAAGAGCACCGGGCACTTCCAGATTTTGGCTAGATTCAATGACTCGTAGAACGCGCCAATGTTGGTGGTGCCATCACCCATCTGGGCAATGACCACCCCCGGCTTGCCCTGATAGCGCAGCGCATACGCCGCGCCGACGGCAAGCGGCACCTGCCCGCCGACGATCGCGTAGCCACCCATAAAGTTGGTTTTGCGATCGAACAGGTGCATCGAACCGCCGCGCCCGCCGGAAACGCCGGTCTCTTTGCCGAACAGTTCGGCCATCACCGGGCCGGGGGGCACGCCGCGCGCAATAATGTAACCGTGCTCGCGATAATTGGTGAAGATGTAGTCGTCGGGAGTGAGGGCGGCCATGAGGCCGACGATAGTGGCTTCTTCGCCGAGATTGAGGTGGCAGTATCCGCCAATTTTCGCTTTCACGTACATTTCGCCGGCGCGCTCTTCAAATCGCCGCAACAGCAGCATCTGATAGTAGTAATGCTTCAATTCATCGGCGGTAGCGCGCTCAAGGAGGGGCTGAGCCGCTTCGGCTACTTCGGCCATAGTTGAGACTCCTCTCGTATGCTGGGCGCTTCGCTCCGGCAGGATGAGTGTTCCCAAGTGTCGAAGCGACGCGCCATCTGGTATGTTCGCCACGCCCCCGCGGGCGGGTGACGCGCTTGGGATGGGCCAGACCCACAACTGATCTGGCAGCACGCAATTGTTTGGTGAAGGCAGATCGACAGTCTGCTGCGTGATGGCACAGCAGCAGCTTGGCGATCGATCAACCGGTTGCAAGCATAGCGTTAGCGCAACGGCCAGTGCTGCCCCAACGCCCTATTATTGTTACATGCCCGGCGGCACCACTTCGTGGGTGAAGGCGCTGGCGTCAGCGCCGCACCGTGGGCAATGTTTGGGTGATTCGAGTGAGCGCACGATCTCGCCGCAGACGCCGCACACCCAACGCATCGCAATCTGGCGCACAAGATCTGACCGGCTGACAATCCCGACCACTTTGCCGTTTTCCACCACCGGTACCCGCCGGATGCGCTGGTTGGTCAGCAGGTGCTGGATCTGCTCGACTTCGGTGTCGGCACTGACGCTGATCACGCTGCGGGTCATAATCTCTTTGACCGTGCGCCCCTCTTTGGCGATCAGATCGTGCTCGGTGACGAGACCAACCAAGATGCCGTGACCGTTAATTACCGGCAAGCCGCTGATCCGGTTGCGCGCCATCAGGCGGGCGGCATCTTCGACCGAGGCGTCATCAGTGATGCAAATCACATCACGGGTCATGATCTCGCGCGCTTTCATTCCGCTACACCTTTCGTTTCGCTATGTTGTATTCGTGATATTCTTCACGAGAGTAGTTGCACGAACAACTCTTCCTTAGTATAGCAGAGATTGGCAAGCTGGCGGCGTGGCAGGAATGTTAGGCGCAGCGGTGCGGTTAGCGACCAGTGCCGCGCACGAAGATGTCGGGCCATGGTTGGAAGGTGGTGGGGATCGTATCGCGCCGGCTGATTTCGCCATTGGTATAGACGGTGCGATAGACTTCGACCCGCAACCCGCCGCGCGCGGTATCGGTCTGCCGGATGACGCCAGCCGGCAGGGTGGGATCATCAACGTAGACTGGCTGGGTCGGGGCCGGGGTGCGTTCGAGAATGCGGTAAGCGTATTCAACCCGGCGGTTGCTTGGCGGGCCATAGAGGATCATCGTCAATTGTTGGCGTTGCAGATCAACTTTGCTGGTCAAGAGCAGCCAGCCGCCGGTATCGTTGACAAACCGTAGATCGTGGACGCCGGTAAAGATGGCGGCATCGAGGCCGGGAGGTTCGCCAAGCTCTTCATACCAGCCGATGCGGAACGAGTGTTCGTGGCGTTCGGTGATTGGTAAGCCGGCGAAGAAGGCGGCGCGGAAGACGGTGGTGCTGACTTGGCAGAGACCGCCTCCCCATTCCTTTTGGGTGCGGTTGGCGACGATAGCCAGCCCCTCGACGAAGCCACGCTCCGGGGTGACCGGGCCGAGGGTCGTGTTGAACGAGAAGGCAGCGCCGGGCGGAATGAGCACGCCATCCATTTGGCGCGCGCCGGCTTGAATGTTGGTAATGCGATACTCAGCCGAGTTGCGAAATGAGCTGACCCCCACGCCAACCGGTTCGGTAATGCCCAATGCGGCGAGGTTATCGGCAGTGACCGGCGGCGGCAATTCGCGCAAGGGCAAGGTTACGGTGCGCTCGTGGCTGTAGAGTGCGCCATTAATGCGGGCTAGCGCCTCTTCGACCGCAAGGCCGCGACCGGGTGTGCCGGGGGTGCGGATACGCAGGTTGCCGTTATTCCAATCCACCCGCGGCAAACCGCCCTCTTCGCGCAGTGCAGCGGCGATCGGGGTCAACGCAGCGCGGATCGCGGCCTGATCGATCATGACAGCCATTGCCGGGCGGCCATCAATCGCGGTGAGACTGCGGAGCTTGATCCACGCGGCGATTTGGGGTACCGGCCATTCCCAGCGGCAACCGGCTGGGCACTGGCCGCCCCGCCCTTCGAGCCGGATTGGGCCGTGCAGCAGTAATTGCAGCTCGGCGACGGTGGGGGCGAGGTCTGCATCGCGCACGCGCGGTTCGAGCAGGCGAGTGCGGATCGTTACCTCTTGCGGTTGCAGACTCTGCACGGCAGCGGCAATATCGGCGATTGTGTCATCGATCAGCGTCTGCCGGCCCCACTGCTCTGCACCAACGACGATCACCCCATTGCGCAGGTCAACGCTCGCCTCAACCGGCGCGCGGTCGATCTCGGCGGCGATGGTGCGCAGTGTTTGCTGCGCGATGCGCTGGTCGAAGCGCAGGCGCAGCGGCAGATCAACGCCGTATTGCCATGTGGCGGCGGCGATGCGGGTATTGGCTTGCCAATTGAGATCGTGACCGAGGGCAAACGCCGCGTCGAGCGCCTCGTCAATCGCCAAACTGAGGCCAAGGTCTTCAGCCGCCGGTCGCCAGAGCTGGCCCTCGAAGCTCAGCGTTACCGGCGCGGCAAGGAAATCGGCGTAGCGACGGAGGAGCATAGCGCGGGCTTCGGCGCGGGTCAGACCGCCGATCGGCAAGCCACGCACGCTAATGTTAGGATAGATCCGTTCGGCTAGCAGCCGTTCGCCAAGCAAGATCGCGCCATAGCCAAGCAGCACCGCCAACCCGGCCAGTGCGGTGAGCACGAGCAACCATTCTATAACGCGCCACGGCCATGAACGGCGGGCGCGGGGCATCCGGGCTGGCAGCGGACGATCCATGATAGTCTCGCAATGGCATTCCAATGCGCAAAACAGCGATGACGTCTTCAGTCTAACGCGCCGTGGTAGCGGTGTCAAGTAGCCGCGCACGGCAGTGCTCGGCCCGGCAAAGGCCTGCCCCGGCGGGTTGAAGGGCGGACAGCACCCATGCGCGCAGATGGCTGCAATGCCCCCACCCCCAACCCCTCCCCCGCTGGGGGAGGGGCGGCCCTCACCCCTGACCCCTCCCCCGCTGGGGGAGGGGAGAGATGCTTTCGGGGGTAGGTATTTTGAGGTGAGCCAGCCTACCTCGTAGCATGGAATGGAGGTACCAATTCCACCATGATTCGGAGGTGCAGCATGACTCACCAAGAGGCAGTATCGGAATGGACAGCATGCGTGTCAAGCACCGTGCCCCACCTCAGCGCCCCGCAGGCGACGGTACTCGCGTGGTGGAGTTTCGGGATCGCGTGTACCCGGTCGTGTGGTCGCTTGACGGTGGCCACCTTTCTCGCGTTGCTCCGCACCCAGCAGGTGGCGACCATCGAGCAACGGTGGTACGAATGGTGTGTCGAGGCCCCACGCAAGGCCGGTACGCAGCGCCAAACCCTCGCTGTGACCACCTGTTTTGCCCCTCTCCTCGCGTGGATCGTGCGCGTGTGGCACGGGAAGCAGATCGCGCTCGCGCTCGATGCTACCACCCTGCACGACCGGTTCGTGGTGCTGACCAGCTCGGTCGTCGCTCGCGGAACCGGTATTCCCGTGGCGTGGACGGTGCTTCCGGCCGGTCAATCGCAGTCGTGGCGGCGCGCATGGCTGCGGATGCTCCGGATGCTCCGCCCGGCCATTCCGCCCGATGGGATGGTCATCGTGCTGGCCGACCGTGGCGTGGATGCGCGGTGGTTGGTTCGCCGGATCGTCCGCCTCGGCTGGCATCCCTTCTTGCGCAGCAACGCCGGTGCGAAGGTTCGCCCCGCGGGACAGGCACGGTGGTATTGGCTCCGCGAACTCGTGTCACCCGATGGGCAACCCCGGCAGGACGCCGGCACCTGTTTCAAGCATCCAGCCAGTCGCCTCCCCTGCACGCTGCTGGTGTGGGCCGTTGGTTCCCGAACCGTGGCCAATGATCCCGTCCCCGCGCGCACGGGATCACCTATGTTCGTCAGCTCGCGCAATGCCCACACCCCACCCCGTCCCCGCGCGACGGGATCACCCTTCCGCACCGATGGCATCCGGCAACTGGTTCTCGCCGCAGGAGGTGAGCCGATGAAATACCTACCCCCGAAAGGGGGCAAGGGGTGGGGGCATCAGCCCGCGCAGCGGGCTTCGTAAACCCAGCCCGGCCCTTCAGGGCCGGGTGCGGGA
>NZ_LWQS01000113.1 GCF_001650695.1 Chloroflexus islandicus | reverse complement strand
TGCTGCGAGTGGCCCCTGACCTCATCCGCCTCAAATCACATCAGAGCGTTTACCGGTTTGTTTCTCAGTTCTTCCAAGATGATTTTCTCCGCCGCTGTTTCTCGTTCCATCCGCTCTTTATCGGCGGTAATCCGTTCGATTCTACCTCGATCTACGCGATGGTGCATTACCTCGAACGCAAGTGGGGTGTCTATCACGCTCGCGGCGGTACTGGCGCTATCGTTAAGGCGATGGTGCGACTCTTTACCGAACTCGGTGGTAAGCTTGAGCTGAATGCTAAGGCGGTTGAGATTGTGATCGATGGCCGTCGCGCCCGCGCCGTGCGCACCCAAGATGGCCGTCTCTTCCCCGCCGATATTGTGGTCTCGAATGCTGATGTGCCGCAGACCTATATGCGGCTGATCCCGCCGCGCTATCGCAAGGTGCAGACCGATCGCCGGCTGCGCCGTATGCGCTATAGTATGTCGCTGGCAGTGATCTATCTCGGCATTAACCGGCGCTACGACGATGGCCGCTTGGTGCAGCACAATATTATCTTTAGCGAACGCTACAAGGGTTTGCTCGACGATATCTTCAACCGGAAGCGGCTAGCCGACGATTTCTCGCTCTATCTGCATCGTCCGTCCCACAACGATCCGACCCTAGCCCCTCCCGGTCACGAGGCGCTCTATGTGCTGACGCCGGTGCCCAATCTGGCGGCGCCGATCGATTGGGCCACCGCCGGGCCGCGGCTGCGCGAGGCCATCCTCTCATTCCTCGAAGAGCACTATATGCCTGATCTGCGCCGCCATATCGTGGTCGAGCATATGGTCGATCCGCGCTACTATCGCGATGCGCTCAATAGCTATCTCGGCGCGGGCTTTTCCATCCAGCCGATCCTCACCCAGTCGGCGTGGTTCCGCCCCCATAACCGCTCGGAGGATATCGATAACCTATACCTCGTTGGCGCCGGTACCCATCCCGGTGCTGGCCTGCCCGGCGTGATCGCGTCCGGTGCGATTGTGGCTAATTTGGTGGCTCAAGAGGCGTAGCGCACTCTACCCACAACCAAAGCGTTGCCCGCCCCTCAACCACTGAAGGGCGGGCAACGCTTTGGTTGCGTACAACGGTTGATCGCTGTGCAATGCCGTAAAGCCTCGTGCTGCGCTCCTCATCACCCCTCCCCCAGCGGGCGAGGGGCCGGGTGCCATCAGCCTCTGAACCGAAGCGCGTGAGAGCGGGCGAGCGGTAGCGACGGAGCGCGGGCGGCTCGCCTGCGGCAGGGGCAGCGACGGAGCGCGGGCGGCTCGCTTGCGGAAGGGGTAGCGACGGAGTGCGGGCGGCTCGCCCGCCGATGGGGCAGCGACGGAGCGCGGGCGGCTCGCCCGCCGATGGGGCAGCGACGGAGCGCG
>NZ_LWQS01000111.1 GCF_001650695.1 Chloroflexus islandicus | reverse complement strand
ATGTCTCGGCGGCCCAAGCCCGCCTCAGCGCCGTGCGTGACCTGATCAACCCCATCAATACCCCGCCCGCCCTCAAAGCTGCACTGGCATGGACGAGCAATTTGCCTGAAACGGCCCTGCGCTTGCCGCTCATGCCGCTTGGTAATGAGGAAGCGGCGGTGCTGCGCGCCGCCTACGAGCGCATTATGGCCGGCGAATAACTGGCTATCGCAGCGAACGCAACGCCGTTCCGCCCACTTCGCGCTCGCTGCGATTCACGGTATACTAGGAACGGCAATCTGAATACCGGACGCGAAGACGCAAAGGCACATACCCATGTCTTTGCGTTTTTGTCTTACCCACCATACGCCCTATGAACCAAACACCGTTAGCCAACCTGCACGTCCGCGAATTGACGCCGTTGCAACCGCCGCGCGCGCTTAAGACCGAATTACCGATCACCCCCGCCGCGGCCCAGACCGTCGCCGAGGCCCGCGCCGCGATCCGCCGCATCTTGCGCGGCGTCGACCAGCGCCGGATCATGGTCGTCGGCCCGTGCTCGATCCACGATCCCGAAGCCGCACTCGACTACGCCCGCCGCTTGCAAGCCCTGCAACAACCGCTTGGCGATCAGTTGCTGATCGTGATGCGCACCTACCTCGAAAAACCGCGCACCACCGTCGGTTGGCGCGGTCTGATCAACGACCCCCACCTCGACGGCTCATTCGATATGGGAGCCGGCCTGCGCATTGCCCGCCAACTGTTGCTGGCGATTAATGAACTGGGGGTGCCGGTCGCCACCGAGATGCTCGACCCAATCAGCCCGCAGTACCTCGACGATCAGATCAGCCTCGCCACCATCGGCGCCCGCACTAGCGAAGCCCAAACCCACCGCGCGCTCGCCAGCGGCGTCTCGATGCCGGTCGGTTTCAAGAATGGCACCGACGGCGGGATTCAAGTCGCTGTCAACGCCTGCGTTTCGGCAGCGGTACCGCACAGCTTCCTCGGTATTGACGAAGATGGCCGCAGCGGCGTCGTGCGCACCACCGGCAACCCCGACAGCTTCGTGATCTTGCGCGGGGGCCGCCACGGCCCCAACTACCACCTTGAGTACATCGTGCAGGCCACCCGCCTCATGCGCGAGGCCGAACTGACCCCAGCAGTGATGATCGATTGCAGCCACGCCAACTCCGGCGGCGATTTCCGCCGCCAAGAAGCCGTCTGGCAGACCGTGCTCGGCTATATGGTTGAAGAGAACTTGCCAATCATCGGCATGATGCTTGAGAGCAACCTGTTCGAGGGCAAACAACCGCTCGTCGCCGACCGCAGCGCCCTCAAATACGGCGTCTCGCTGACCGATGGCTGCGTCGGTTGGGACACCACCGAACGCCTGCTCCACGAAGCGCATTTGGCGCTGAGCAGGCGGTAATGCGGGCCAGACAGTAACAACTGAATGGGGCAACGAGTCTGTGAATGGCATCCGCTGCCTTCATCCGTTCCGGCCACGTGGCGGGGGCCGAACCGCCGTGCGGCGCGCCACACCGGCTCATTCCCCCCCTCGTGCATCCGTCCCGGCCCCATCGGGGG
>NZ_LWQS01000110.1 GCF_001650695.1 Chloroflexus islandicus | reverse complement strand
CCCGCGCTTCGCCGCGATCTGGACCCGCACCGACAGCGAGGCGGTGCGCGGCGGGCGCACGTGGTATTGGGGGCCGGGGCCGTGGTTTGATTATGCCGAACATTATGTCGATAGTCCTAACGGTCTCCGTACGGTGCAATATTTCGATAAAGCGCGGATGGAGTTGAACCGGCCTGCCGACGGTATTGTGACCAATGGCCTACTGGTGAAAGAGCTTATCAGTGGTCGATTACAAGCAGGAGATGCGTACAATCTGCTGTATTGGCAACGCTGCTCTGATGTGCCGGTTGCCGGCAATCCGCGCAGCGCCAACCCGATCGCGCCCGGCTATTGCCAATTCGGCGCCATCGCCACGCTCGACAATGGCTATCGTGATCCGGTGCGCCTCAAAGAGCGCGTCAGCGCCACGATCGATGCTGCCGGCAGTATTGGTGAACGGCCTGAACTCGCCCGCCCTGAAACGACGATCGTGCAGTACAACACGATGACCGGTCACAACATCCCCCAAGTTTTTTGGGATTTTATGACCCAACGTGGGCGTATCATCGAGAATGGCCGCGTTACCACCGGCCCGATTGTCGATTGGCTGTTTGCAATGGGCTACCCGATCACCGATCCCTACTGGACGCGCGCGGTGGTCGGTGACACCGAGCGCGATGTGCTGGTGCAGCTCTTCGAGCGGCGCGTGCTCACCTACACTCCCGATAACCCGCCCGGCTATCAGGTCGAGATGGGCAACGTTGGCCAGCACTACTTCCAGTGGCGCTACCCGCATCTCGGCATGCCGTGGGCCGCACCCGATCCGGCCCCTCCCTTGCTCTACGCCTCGAACATCGATACCGCCAGCCATTGGGAACTCTACCGGGCCAATTTCAACGGCGGCGGCCAGCGTCTCACCTTTAACACTGCCGAAACCGTCGCCTACTCGTGGCTGCGTAGTTGGGATCCTGCCCAACAGATGCTTGCCGTTGACTCACGGCGCGAGCAACCCGCATACCGGCAAGTGTACCTGCTCAACAGTATCGCCGCTAGTGCCGGCGAATTTGCGTCCAACGCTAGCGCTACCCGGCTGAGCTACATTGACAGTAACGACGGCATTACCATCTCGCCATGGGAACGCGAAGAATTTGTGAACAGGATCGTCAATGAGTTCAATCCGATGGTGTCGCCTGATGGCACGAAACTATTGGTGATCTCAGAACGGATGGGGCGCCCAGATATCATGTTGTGGCCGGCTTCGACGCCGGACATCGCCAACCTGATGCGCCCAACCCGCTTGACACGCGACCAACCCGCGTGTCGTTATGAAACCCCGGCATGGTCACCTGACGGCAGAACGATCTACTGGGTCAGCGACTGCAATGGGAATTTCGATATCTACAGCGCCGAGCTTCGCTATATCCCATTCTTTTCGCGCGGTGTGGTTTTATTAGTTGGTTTCCGGGCTGAACTTACCAATATCCGCAATCTGACGAATAATACAGCCAACGACCGCTTTGCCCGCGTCTCGCCCGACGGCACGCAGATCGCGTTCGCTAGCGACCGCGACGGCAACTGGGAGATTTACGTCATGAACGCCGACGGCAGCAATGTCCGCCGCCTCACCAACCACGCTGCCACCGACGACGCACCGACGTGGTCGCCTGATGGCCGCCAATTGGCCTTCGCCAGCGACCGCGACGGCGACTTCGAGATTTATATCCTGAACGTCAGCGATGGGAC
>NZ_LWQS01000109.1 GCF_001650695.1 Chloroflexus islandicus | reverse complement strand
GTATTTCGTTTGCGATTGCCACCCCGCCTGCGGCAGACACCACCGTGCTGGTGCAGACCTTCGACAGCCGCGAGGTACTCGAATACGCGAGCGTGACGATTGGCGCCGGTGGAGTAGCGCCAACGCCAACCAATACTCCCATCCCGACAGCAACCAATACACCAACTAACACGCCGACTAATACACCAACTAACACGCCGACTAATACACCAACTAACACGCCGACTAATACACCAACTAACACGCCAACTAATACACCAACTAACACGCCAACTAATACACCAACTAACACGCCGACTAATACGCCAACTAACACGCCCACCCGCACTCCAACGGCTACTAACACACCGGGACCATCGCCAACACCGACGCCGCCGCCCGATCCGGCGCCGAATACGCAACCGTGGCAATTTGTGAGCGGGCCATGCGCTGATGGAGCAATTTTCGGCGAGGCCGGCAGCGGCTGTGGCGGCAGTGGCACTAGCTTCGACACCAACGAAATCTTTCCGCCGAGCATCTTACGTGACGAAGCTTCATCACTGCGCCCTTGCGAAGATGGCCGCACGAGCGGCACCTGCTACCGGATGTGGTATGTAGGAGTTGATACTGACGGTATCCGGCGGATTGGCTACGCCGTTTCACCCGACGGCATCACATGGACGCGGGTGGTGGGACCGCAAACGGGCGGCGCAGTCTTTGTTGGTTCCGGCGTGCCCGGCAGATTCGACAACGCCGGCGTAACCACAATGTATGTTATTCGTTATGGCAGCGTTTTTCGCATGTACTACACCGGTTTTTCCGCACTTAGTGTTATTGACAGCATCGGCTTAGCCGAGTCAACCGATGGGATTAACTGGACGCGCATCAATGGCCCATTCCCAAATGGCGCAATGATCGTGCCATCGAGAGACAGTAGCCAATTCGATACCGACTATGTTGTGGCGCCAGTGGTGCTGGTTGATGAAGCTTCGCCGATCGCACCTTGCGAAGATGGCCGCACCAGCGGCGAGTGCCACCGGATGTGGTTTGAAGGTGTGCGCACCTCGCCAAGCTACACCTTCCGCATTGGCTACGCCGTCTCGCCAGATGGGATCAACTGGACACGCATTGCGACGTTTAGCGATGGCTCGGTGGTGCAGCCCGGCCCCTTCGGCGAATTCGACGACAATAACGTCGGTGTGCCAATGGTGATCAAAGATGGTGCGATCTACCGGATGTGGTTCGAGGCCAATGGTTATAGCAGTGGTTATACCACCGGCTATCTGGTCTCAACTGATGGCCGCAACTGGACCCGTGCCGTACCGAACACACCGGTGTGGACAGGCACAATGGACACGATCAACGTGGGCTCGCCTGATGAAGTGTGGGCCGTGCGCGTATTGAAGGAGAGAGCGTCGTACCGGCTCTATTATGCAACCAGCACCCGGCCCAATGCGCGCCGCTTCGCACTGGCCGAGATGACACCCGGCGATCCATTGAGCGTGAGCGTGACACAGGCTGGCACAACCTACACCCTTACGTTCACCACTGCTGCGATTCCGGCAGGGGGCAGTGTCTTGATGACGCTACCACTAGGCATTGCAATAAATGATGTCAGCGCTGGTACAGTTAGCGGCTTTGGCACCGGAGCAACGCTGGTCGTTGATCCATCGGCTGTGACCGATGCCCTCTCTGGTGGAGTGGCACGCGGCGCGTTGCTGTTGCGCTTACCGGCTGGCGCTCCGGCTGGAACGAAGAGCATCACGTTTACCATCACCGGTCTCAGTGCCGATACTAGTGCGCTGGTGCAGGTCTTCAATGCGCGCGAGGTGATCGGGTATGCTGAGGTGACATTGCCGTTGGTGCCACCCACGTCGACCAATACGCCGACGCCGACCGAGACCCCCACGGCGACCAATACGCCGACGGCGACCAATACGCCGACGCCAACGAATACGCCCACGGCGACCAATACGCCGACCAATACGCCCACGGCGACCAATACGCCGACGCCGACCAATACGCCGACCAATACGCCCACCAATACCCCGACGCCGACGGACACCCCGACGCTGACCTATACGCCGACGCCAACGAATACGCCCACGGCAACCCCGACGGCGACCAACACGCCGACGCCAACGAATACGCCCACGGC
>NZ_LWQS01000108.1 GCF_001650695.1 Chloroflexus islandicus | reverse complement strand
ATTAGCCCGCGCAGCGGGCTTCGTAAACGTAGCCCGGCCCTTCAGGGCCGGGCGCAACGGGCGCGGGGATGCACTGCGTGGCCCCTGCCCCTGCCCTCTCACCTTCTAGGAAGGAAGCAAGTCGCTCCCTCTCAGGGCCGGGGGGTGAGGGCCAACGTCAAGGCTCAGAACAATAGCTCCAAGCAGACGCCAAAACCACCAAGATGTTTTGTGCTTCTGGTGTCTTTTTGTGGCTATTCCCATCCCCTGTTGGGTTGAAGGGCTGGGGACAATTTGATAGCCGGTAACACGGCATGTACAATTGAGCTTACGAGGTTTACCAACCCATTCCCCCAAGGAGAGCGCATGCGCAAGCGGTTCTTCACTTACTGGATTGGCCTGTTCGTGCTGGGATGCCTCACCATCGCGCCAGTGTTGGCGTTTGACCCCACAACCCAAACGCCTGAACTCCTGCTTGACGAAGCGTTGACCGTCTACTACGGCAATCTGGCCCGCCGCGATGCTGGTCAGCCGCCGTTGCGCTGGAACCGCCAACTAACCCATGCCTCTCGCTGGTTTGCGTGGGATTCGGTGGCAAATCGCCCAAGCCCTTACTGCGGCCATCAAGATACCAACGGCCAATGGCCGAGCGATCGCGCTGTGATCTTTGGCTACCTTGGCAGTGGCGGCGCTGAAAATGCCTACTGTGGCTACATGCAGCCGCAAGATGCGATCAATGGTTGGCTCAATAGCCCCGGCCATCGAAATAACCTGCTCAGCCCCGGCCATCGCGAGATTGGCTTGGGCTATTACCGCCGCGCCAGCGACGGGCGCGGCTACATTGCCCAGATGTTTGGCAACGATGTTGCGTATGCGCCGGTGATTATCGAGAACGAAGCGATCAATACCCTCAACCCTGATGTGGCGCTCTATATTTATCAACCAGCTACGACCGGCGGTTTTGCCGGTCGCCGTCCGGTCACCGAAATGATGATCGCCGATAATCCCTGTTTCGTTGGCGCTAGCTGGCAGCCATTCTCCAATCAAACCCGCTTCCGCTTGCCACCCGGTGAAGGCTGGCGTACAGTCTATGTCAAGACCCGCGATGCTTACGGCGTAACCGCAGTAGTCAGCGATACGATCTACCTCGGCCCTAACCCGCCGCTTGCCGAGCTCGCGGCAACGCTCAGCGATCGCCAGTCGCACGTAACGTTGACTGGCCTTGCGCACCCTAGCCTGCCGCAAGTGCAGTTTAGCTTGGGATGGTTGGTTGACGAAACCTATGCAACCTTTAGCCTGCTTTGGGGTAATGGTGAACGGGTTGCCGACTCGGCGGCGTGGGGTGGCGGTGCGTTTCGTTTGGGGTTAGCCGGTTGGGAAACGTCGGCATGGGTCTATGATTACAATCCGCTCGTGTTCAAAGATCGACCGCTGGTCGCCTATGTGCGGTTGAAAGTTGCCAACAACACCTCACCCGCTGAAGTGGCCCGCTTTACCGTTAAAGGCGGCGGCGTCGAGTATGGCCCGCTTCGCCTGCGCGGAGTTGATTTCGCCGCCGCCGGCCAGTATCAGGAATTTGCCCTGCCCTTTACCTTTCACGGCGCCGATCCGTTCCTCATCTTCCAGTTCTGGCGCAGCGGCAACACCGAGGTTTTCGTCGATGCGGTGACCATCTTCACGGCGCCGCAGCCGATCACCAATCCACTCACATTGGCTGTGCCCGGTGGCAACTATCGCGGCCAAGGGGTGTGGGTGCGCTATACCGATGGCACGAACTTTACACCGTTAAGCGAAGCCTCAATGCTTCCAGTGCAACCGGCCAACGCTAGCTTTATGGCCCAGCGCGCCGCTGATCCGCCCGCCCCGCTCACCATCACCTCTCCCTGTGCTCGCGCCAATTGGCAAGTCGCGCAGGCCGAACCATGGGTAAGCGGGGTGGCCGAAGAGGGCGCTATGCGCATCAGCGTCAACTCTGCCGGCCTTGCTACCGGCGTCTACGAAGGGACGATCACCTTCGCCGCACCCGGTACCTCGTTCCGCCTCACTATTCCGGTTCGCTTGCAAGTGGTCGAGCAACTCTTCACGACCTACGCGCCGCTGCTAGCGCGGTAATGGCCCAACCCGCTGGGAGCGGGGGCCAAGGGTGGAGACGACTATCAAGGCGCAAAGGAGGCAAAGACGCAGGGCTTCTTAACGCAAAGACGCCGTAGAGCCGGACGGCTGTCCGGATCCGCAAAGGGCGCAAAGATATTTGGGGATGGCGATTATCCCTCGCGCTCTCGGCGTCCTCTGCGGTCATTTTTTGTGCTTCTTGTGCCTTTTGTGGCTATTCCCCTCCCCCAGCGGGGGAGGGGTGAGGGGTGGGGGCCAACGTCAAGGCTCAGAACAATAGCTCCAAGCAGACGCCAAAACCACCAAGATGTTTTGTGCTTTTTGTGTCTTTTTGTGGCTATTCTCCTCCCTCAGCGGGGGAGGGGCGAGGGGTGGGGGCCAATGCCCCCCAGTGGG
>NZ_LWQS01000107.1 GCF_001650695.1 Chloroflexus islandicus | reverse complement strand
ATCGCCTGCGTCTGCTCGGCCAGCCCCAAAATCGTCTGCGCGATCGTCTCCACCCGGCTGCGGATCTGGTTCATCCCATTGATCGTCTCTTCCACCGCCTGCGCCCCTTGGCGGGCAATCTCGAGCGCATTCTGGCTGTCGCTTGCCACTTGCGACGCCTGCTTGGCCGTCTGCACCGAAATCGCCTTCACCTCGTCGATCGTGGTCGCAGTCTGGGTCAGCGCGGCTGACTGCTCGGCAGCCGACGACGCCTGTTGGGTGGTAGCGGCCAAAATCTCGGCGGCGGCGGTGGCGATATCGGCGTTGGCGTGCTGCACTTGGCCGGCAATCGCTCGCAGCCCCTCGACCATCACGTTGAGCTGCTGGCCGAGGATGGTCAAATCGTCGTTGGCGCCGTTGACCGGCAGCCGCACCGCCAGATTGCCGCGCGCGACTTCGGTGGCAAAGGCGCCATACTCGCGCACCACCTGTTCGAGGTACTCTTTCGCCACCTTGGTGGCGCTGGCGGCGCGCAGCTCTTCGTTGGCACGGCGCTGCTCTTCCAGTTGCTGGCGGATGGTATTGGCCATCTGGCTAAAGGCCGTAGCCAGCCGGCCCACCTCGTCTTGGCCGTCGGGCAAGGCATAGTGGTCATTGAGCTTGCCGCCCGCCATCTGGGTCGCCGCCCGCGTCACCATCCCCAACCGCCGATCGATCCCGCCAGCGATAAAGAAGGTCAATACGGTACCGAGCGCAATGGCCGCAAACGTGCCGCCGATCAGCACGGCTTGTAGATTATTCAGCGCCTCTTCAGACGCCGCCACAACCTGATTGAGTGATTGATATTCTTGATTGGCCAATTGGTTCAAGAGCTCGCTAATGCGCAAGAAACGATTGCGCCCAATTCGGCTCGCGACACCCTGCACCACTTGATCGAGCGACGCTTCACCGCGCACTACGGCATAGCGCAGCTCGATCAAGGGTTGGGCCGCTTCACTCTTCCACAATCCCAATTCTTTATCAATTTCCTCAATCAAGGCGTATTCGGTAGTTTGTGACGGAACGAGTTGTTTGAGTTCGTTTAAGAGAGTTGCATAACGTTTTTGACCATTTTCATACTTTTCGAGAAAGGTCGGATCACCGGTGATCAAAAATCCACGTTCGCCCGACTCCATCATAAAGAGGCTAGCTTCCATCTGGCGGGTATGTTCAATGATGGTATACGCCTCTTGCAATTCATCTTCGCGTTGCGCTGCGGTCAGCATTGCCTGATACGACACAATCGCGACCGTTACCATCCCCAGCAACACAAGACCAACGATCAGGAGAATTTTATTGCGCAAACTGATCGAATTGAGGAATGCCATAACCGGCTCCTTCTGACATCAAGAATGAGAATGCTGCGCTAACGCCATTGCTTGCGCGACCACCGGCAACAACTCGCTGGCCGCATCGTCTTTGTAGAGATAATCGTCGGCGCCCAGTTCGAGCGCACGCTGCACACTGTTAATCTGATCGCGGTGGGTCAGCATCACCACTGGAATCCCTTTCGTGATGCGATCGCGTTTGAGCCGGCTCAACACCTGAAAGCCATCTAACCCCGGCAGATCGATATCGAGCAAGATCATGCGCGGCTTCAGCACACTCGCCACCCGCCAGCCTTCCATCCCGGTAGCAGCGACCTGTACGCGATAACCAGCCTGTTCCAGCATCAACCGGAACTGCAAGGCTTGGCTGGGACTGTCTTCGATGAGGAGAATATCGAGCGTCGGCATAGGATGCTCCTCGGTTAGATGCAATGATACGATGGGTTAATCGGTCGAGGTCGCCAGCCGCGGATCGCCAAGCAGGCCATCAGGGTCGAGATGCAGGGCCAGTTGATCGTCAACGCCGCGCACCCAGCCGGCACTGCGACCGGCGATCGCCGCTGGCGTTGGATGGAGCGTTAGATGTTCCGGCTGGATGGACACCACCTGATCAACCAGCAACGCCACTTCCATCCCGCCAGCGCTCACAATCAGCAGATACATCGTCGATTGCGACGGCGGCGTGGGTAAACCGAGCAAGGGGCGCAGATCGAGGCAGACCAGCAGCCGTCCGCGCACGTTGACCAAGCCAAGGATGGCTGGATGGACGGCAGGCAGCGGCGCGACGCTCTCACAACGGATCACTTCGCGGGTCGCGGTGGCCGGCAGAGCGTACTGTTCGTTGCCGAGGGTAAACCGGAGCACCAATTCGCGGGGGGCAGTCTCGGCAACCTGATGAGAACGGGCTAAGCTGCGGGCGCGTTCGTGGAGGATCGCACGGGCAGCAGGGTCGGCGAGTAAGACTGAGAGATCCATAGACGGCCTCGTTGCCGGTTTCAGAACAGAACGTGCTGCCGGCGTGAGAACCGGCGCGGGCAAGTATCATCGTGTTTAATACTAATTTTAGTACGTTCGACCACAATCATTATTGTGAGCAATTAACCAGCAATATCACTTTCACAAGCAAAGGATAGCACGAATGGATTACGAAATCGAAACGATATTGACAAAGAAACAGGACGCATCGGATACAGAATCACAACAAAAAATTACGATCACGCTACAAATCTGTCGCTAAAAACCACGGTTTCGGTTTTATTTCGGTTACTGACCGGATGTATTCTTGCTCAAAAAAACGCAATGATCCACGCAAGCGACACCTTCGCTCATTGGTTTTACTTTTCTGACCGTTAAGTAACGATCATCTCATCATCAACCCAAACCGGTCTGCGAATGAGGGTATCATCTGCGTACCAAGCGTTGAGCGTGTATGCCTCAAGCTCTTCGCAACCGGTGGAGATAGGGGCGGGTGAGACGGAGCCATACGGTGCATCACCCCGTCCCACCCGCGCATCTGCCTTCCTATCAGGCTTACAATCGGTAAACAGCAACCGTCTGCTGCAACTTCTGCGCCAACGTGTGCAGGTCTTGGGCCGCGCGCTCGGCTTGGCGGGTCGAGGCCAGCGCCTGCGCCGTCGCCTGCTGGATGTTGCTCATCGCCTGCCCGATCTGCTCCATTCCCACCATCTGTTGCTGCGCCGCCGCCGCCATCTGGATATTCGCCTGCGCGCCAGTTTCCACCTCGCTCGCAATCCGGTGGATGAGTTGCCCCGCCTGCGCCGCCAGCTTCACCCCCTGCTCCACCCCCTTCGCGCCTTCTTCCGTCACCATCACCGCCGCGTTCGTCGCCTTCTGGATCTCGGCCAAGATGTCCCGCACCTGCTGCGCCGCCGCCTTCGACCGCTCCGCCAATTCGCGCACGTGCTGCGCCACCACTGCAAAGCTCTTCCCTTGCTCGCCGGCCCGCGCCGCCTCGATCGCCGCGTTCAGCGC
>NZ_LWQS01000106.1 GCF_001650695.1 Chloroflexus islandicus | reverse complement strand
GGCTGTCCGGCTCCGCAGAGGTCGCAAAGGTTTTTTTATTGTTTGTGTCTTTTGCGTCTTTTTGTGGCCATTCCCCCCCGCGCCCTCCGCGCCCCCTGCGGTAAAAAACACCCCTCCCCCAGCGGGGGAGGGGCCAGCAACCCGCACAGCAGGCTTCGTGAGGGCACCCGCCTTCTTCAGCGCCTGCCATTCCAAGCGGCCTTCGTTACCAACCACCGAGAGCGCGTGGGAGTCGAACCCACCAGCGCAGTTCGTCACTCCGCCCAACGGTTTTGAAGACCGCGGCAGCCACCGGGCCACATGCGCTCTCATCGCTGATTGTAGAGGGCGCAACCGTGCTTGTCAATCGAAAGCCATGTAGAGACGGACGGCAGTCCGTCTCTCCTATCGCAGAGGCCGCAAAGAATCTAAACGCAAAGACGCCAAGATCGCAAAGGGTCGCGAAGGAATTTGATGGTGGGAACTGCCAGCGCGCTCGTCCGCAACCACCAAAAACCTTCGCGACCTTAGTATTCTCTTCGCCTTTGCGTTCACCCCCCTCCCCCAGCGGGGGAGGGGCCGGGGGTGGGGGCCAACTTCCTCTGCGCCTTCTATACGACCAATTGCACGGCCCGCGGCAACACTTCGACCTCGACCCGCTGCGCCGCCGTCGCAATCACTTCCCCATCGGTCGCTACCGGGATCGGCGTCGGGCACGTCACCTCAATCCGGCGAGCGCGGGCCATCGTCACTTCCGGCTCGTTGGTATGCACCCCGCGCATCAACAGCGGAATCTTGCGCAGCGCACGCAGAATCGGCATCGTATCGACGATGCACAGATCGAGCAAACCATCATCCAGCTTCGCGTCCGGCGTCATCCAGAAGCCGCCGCCTTGGCACCGCCCATTGCCGACGCTGGCAAAAAAGAGCTGGCGGCTCACCCGCTGCCCATCGAAGCGCACCGTCATCGGGCCGGGCCGGTAGGTGGCCAGCGCCTTCAACACCGAGATCAGATAGACCGCAAAGCCGCGCAACCGCTTGATCTTCAGACTCTCGACCGCCACCGCCGCATCGAGCCCCATGCCCAACCCGTTGATAAAACAGCGAGTGAGCTTCAGCCGGCCCGCTTCCACCCGGATCCGGCCCACATCAATCGCCTGCACCCGGTTGGTCGCCAGTCGCTGCACCGCACCGGCAAGATCGCCGGGGCGCACGCCGGGCAACGATTTCACGAAGTCGCTGCCGGTGCCGAGCGGGATAATGCCCAGCGGCACTTGCCCGCCTTTACGGCTATCAATGATCCCGTTCACCACCTCATTGATCGTGCCATCGCCACCCACCGCCACCAGCCGGCTCGCGCCGCGGTTCATCGCCTGTATCGCCAGCTCGGTCGCGCCGCCGCGCGCGTGGGTGGTGACAATCTCGTACTCGATGCCGTGCTTGCGCAATTCAGTTTCGATCGCACCCCGCCGCCGGCCCGCCAACCCGCGCCCCGCCGCCGGGTTTAAGATGACTGTCGTTGTCATACGTGTACCCTGTAGAGACGGACGGCCGTCCGTCTCCCGCAAAGATTGCAAAGAACACCAAGTATTTTAAAAGGTGGTTTTCTAGTACGCTTATACCCCACCATAAAATCCTCTGCGCCCTCTGCGTTCTTTGCGCCTTTGCGTTTAGAATCCTCTGCGCCCTCTGCGTTCTCTGCGCCTTTGCGTTAACAATCGCCCCTCCCCCAGCGGGGGAGGGGCCGGGGGTGGGGGCCACGCCCCTCCCCCAGCGGGGGAGGGGTGGATAGAAATGTGTTCGGTCGCACCCATTGATCGGTGTGCGATGCCTCAAATCCCGGCTCTACGCTCCCCTCTCCCGCCATTAGGTGGGAGAGGGGCTGGGGGTGAGGGCCAACAGCCCGCGCAGCGGGCTTCGTAATCATAGCCCGGCCCTTTAGGGCCGGGTTCTGGGCAGATGTTCTGTCTGCCCTTGAACCCCAGCGGGGGAGGGGCCGGGGGTGGGGGCCACCCCCTCTGCGCCTTTAGATTTCGACCCCTAACAGATCAGCGACAGTGAAGATATCTTTGTCACCCCGTCCCGACACATTCACCAAAATCGTCTGCTCGGGCCGCATCGCCGGTGCTAGCTTTATCGCCTCGGCCACCGCGTGGGCGCTCTCTAAAGCCGGGATAATCCCCTCCAGCTTGGCCAACAACTGAAACGCGGCCAAGGCCTCGTCATCGCTAGCCGCCGTATACGTTGCCCGCCCGCTATCGTGCAGCCATGCATGTTCAGGGCCGATGCTGGCGTAATCCAACCCGGCGCTCACCGAATGGGTCAGCGCAATCTGGCCGGCTTCATCCTGCAACACATACGAATAGGTGCCCTGCAACACCCCGGGAGTCGCAGCGCGGAAGCGGGCCGCGTGCTCGCCGAGCCGCTCGCCTCTGCCGCCAGCCTCGACGCCGCGCAGCGCCACCTCGTGATCGTCAAGGAAGGGGTGAAAGATGCCGATCGCGTTCGAGCCGCCGCCAACGCACGCCACCACCACATCCGGCAACCGGCCCGTTGCAGCGAGCATCTGCTCGCGCGCTTCCACTCCGATCACGCGCTGAAAGTCGCGCACCATCGTTGGGTAGGGGTGCGGCCCCAGCGCCGAACCGAGCAGATAATAGCTGTCGGGGTTCGTCACCCAATCGCGCATCGCTTCATTGATCGCATCTTTCAGCGTGCGCGAACCGCTCGTCACGCCGCGCACCTCGGCCCCTAGCAGCCGCATGCGGAAGACGTTCGGCCGCTGGCGGGCCATGTCGTCCACCCCCATATACACTACGCACTCCAACCCAAGCAGCGCGCAGACCGTCGCCGTCGCCACACCGTGCTGGCCAGCGCCGGTCTCGGCAATCACCCGCCGCTTGCCCATACGCTTCGCCAGCAACCCCTGTCCCAGCGCATTGTTAATCTTATGCGCGCCGGTGTGGGCCAAATCCTCGCGCTTGAGATAGATCCGCGCCCCGCCGCAGTGGGCCGTCAACCGCGCCGCAAACGTCAACGGCGTCGGCCTGCCGGTATAGGTGCGGTGCAGCGCCGCCAACTCCTCCCAAAATGACGGATCGGCCTTCGCCGCCTCGTAGGCCTCTTCCAGCGCACTGACCGCCGGCATCAGCGTTTCCGGCACATACCGCCCGCCATACGGGCCGAATCTCCCCGGTCGCGAAATCACGTCCTGCATAGCTACACTTTCTAGACGAAATCACGTAGAGACGGACGGCTGTCCGTCTCCCGCAAAGGGGGCAAAGCGTAGAGACGGACGGCCGTCCGTCTCCCGCAAAGGTCGCTAAGAATTTGAAAGGGAGGCTGCTAGCGGACTTGGGCATCCAAACCATAACAAACCCTCTGCGCTCTTTGCGTCCTCTACGCCTTTGCGCTCACACCCCCCTCCCCCAGCGGGGGAGGGGCCGGGGGTGGGGGCAACCCCTCCCCCAGCGGGA
>NZ_LWQS01000105.1 GCF_001650695.1 Chloroflexus islandicus | reverse complement strand
CCCTCCGGGGAAGGGAGTCATACCCCTCCCCCCAGCGGGGAGAGGTTGGGAGGGGGGCCATCATGAAGACGCAGAGGATAAACACGCAAAGGCGCGAAGGCCGCAAAGGGTCGCTAAGGATAAACACGCAAAGACGTAAAGGTCGCAGAGTAGCGCAAAGGATACATAAGTAAAAACCTCTGCGTCCTCCGCGACCTCTGCGGTAAACCATCAACCGCCAGAACTGTTGTCTAACTGCATGACCACACTGCCAACAACCTACGCCCAACTCCCGCTGACCAGCGTCAGCGCGCTCGGTGCGGCAATCGCCGACCTGCCCGCGCTGGCGGCGCTGGCCGCTGCCTTGCGCCCCAGCTACCAAACGGTGGCCCCCGTGCCGGCGGCGGCCCGTCCGGCGTTGGTGGCGGCGTTGGCCCGCCGGCAGCCGGCGCCGGTGCTCTACGTGACCCTCAGCGCCGAGAGCGCCCAGCGCGCCGCCGATGATCTGTGCCAGTGGTTGGCCCCCGATCAGGTGTGGCTCTTCCCCGCCGCCGATGCGTTGCCCTACGAGCAGATGTCTCCCGGCGCTGAGGTGCTCGGACGCCGGTTGGCTGTATTGCGCAGTTTGCACGCCGGTGCGGTGAGCGGGGTGATTGTCACCTCGGTTAAGGCGCTGATGCAGCCAACGTTGCCGCCCGCTGAGCTAGCCGCGGCTACGATCCGGCTGCGGCGCGAGATGCGGTTGCCGGTTGAGCAGGTGGTGCAGACGTTGCTCGCCAATGGCTATCAGCGCGCAGCTATGGTCGAAGCTCCCGGCGAGGTGAGCCGGCGCGGCGCGATTCTCGATGTCTGGCCGCCGGGTGATGAGTTGCCGTTGCGTATTGAGTGGTTTGATGATGAGATTGATAGCTTGCGCCGGTTCGACCCAGCCACCCAGCGCAGCGAGCAGCGGTTGGAACAGGCTGAGATTGGCCCGCCCCACGAGATTCCGCTGTGGCGGGTTGCCGAAGCGTTGCGCCGGATCGATGCGCTCGATCTGAGCGGGTTGCGCCGCGAGGTGCGCGAGGAGTGGGCCGCCGCCCGCTCCCTGTTGGCCGAGGGCCAGCGGTTTGAAGGCCGCGCGTTCTACGCCCCGTTTTTCGTTGATCAACCCGTCACCCTGCTCGATTATCTGCCGGCGGGTAGTGTGGTGCTATTGGCCGAATCCCATCTGCTCGCCCAGCACGCCAGCGAGATCGACACCCAAGCCGCTGAGTACCGCGATCAATTGGTGGCGCTGGGTGAGTTGCCGTCCGCTTTTCCTCGCCCCTATCTGCGCTGGGAGGAATTGGGACTGGCCGCTACCGCGACGCTGATCGTCGCCGATCTGAGCCACAATGAGCATGCCGGGGCGCTCGCGCCGCCGCTGTTCGGCGTGCCGCCGCTCTACGGCGGCCAGCTCCGCCGCTTGATTGCGACCATTGTCGAGCAGGTGCGCGCCGGTGAGCTGGTCGTGGCGGTGACCGCTCAAGCTGCCCGCCTGCAAGAGTTGGTCGGCGAGCAGGTCGCCGGCGAGACGACACCCGGTCGTTTTGTGCCCGTCCATGGCGGTCTAGAGGCCGGGTTTACCTTGCCCGATCTGCGCTTGACCTTGCTCACCGACAGCGAGATCTTCGGCATTCGCCAGCGCCGCCCGCTGAGCGAACGGCGACGCAAGGCGAATCTGGCTGACCGCAACGCCTTTTTGCGCTCGCTCAAGCCCGGCGATTACGTGGTGCATATCGAGCACGGGATTGCCGTGTTTGATGGCATGATCCGGCGTACTGTCGGCGAGGTCGAGCGTGAGTATCTGGTGTTGCGCTACGCTGGCGAAGATAAGATTTATGTGCCGGTTGACCAGATCGACCGCGTGACCCGCTACATCGGCGCTGGCAATGGCCCTCCCACCCTCACCCGGCTCGGTACCCAAGACTGGGAGCGCACCAAGCGCAAGGTGCGCGCTGCCGTGCAAGAGCTGGCTGAAGAGTTGCTCCGCCTCTATGCCCAGCGCCAGCTCAAGCCCGGCTATGCCTTCTCGCCCGATAATGAGTGGCAGCGCGAGTTGGAAGCCAGTTTTCCCTATCTCGAAACGGATGACCAACTGCGCGCGATTGTCGAGGTCAAGACCGACATGGAAAAGCCAACGCCGATGGATCGGCTGGTCTGCGGCGATGTCGGCTTCGGCAAGACTGAGGTGGCGTTGCGGGCGGCGTTTAAGGCGGTGCAAGACGGCAAGCAAGTGGCGATCTTGGTGCCGACCACGGTGCTGGCTCAGCAGCATTTCGATACCTTCCGCAAACGCATGGCTGCCTTCCCGGTGACGGTGGAAATGCTCTCGCGGTTTCGCTCGCCCAAAGAACAAGATGCCATCGTGCGCGATCTGGCGCGGGGCAAGATCGACATTATCATCGGCACCCACCGCTTGCTCTCGAATGACGTGGTGTTCCGCGATCTGGGGTTGGTGATCGTCGATGAAGAGCAGCGGTTCGGCGTGCGCCACAAAGAGCGGCTCAAAGTGCTGCGCGCCGAAGTTGATGTGCTGACCCTGACCGCGACTCCGATCCCGCGCACGCTGCACATGGCGCTGGCTGGGATTCGTGACCTGAGCGTGATCGATACGCCGCCCGAAGATCGCATCCCAATCAAGACCTATGTCGTGCCGGCAGATGATCATCTGGTGCAAGAGGTCATCCGGCGTGAACTCGAACGTGAAGGGCAGGTCTACTTTGTCCATAACCGGGTGCAGAGCATCTACCACGTCGCCGAGCGGTTGCGCCGGCTCGTGCCGGAAGCGCGCATCGCCGTCGGCCATGGCCAGTTGCCCGAACGCGAGCTGGAACGGGTGATGATGGACTTTTTCGAGGGGCGCTATGACGTGCTGGTCTGCACGACGATTATTGAGAGCGGCCTTGATGTGCCCAACGCCAATACCATCATCATCGACGATGCGACCAACTACGGTCTGGCCCAGCTCTACCAATTGCGCGGCAGAGTGGGGCGCGGCGCGACGCGGGCCTACGCCTACCTGCTCTACCAGCCGGCCCGGTTTATGACTTCTGAAGCGCGCCAGCGGCTGGAAGCGATCCAAGAAGCGACTGAATTAGGGGCCGGTTTTCGCATTGCGATGCGCGATCTTGAGATTCGTGGCGCGGGTAATCTGTTGGGGGCCGAGCAGTCAGGCCACATTGCCGCCGTCGGGTTCGACCTCTACTCGCGCTTGCTGGAACAGGCGGTGCGCAAACTCAAGCGCGAGGTGGATGCCGCCGCCGCCGATCAGACCACAACTGTCACTGCGGCTGAGATGGCCGAGAGTCTGCGCGCGCCCACCGTCTCGGAAAAGGTGCTGGTGGCGCCGCTGGTGACGATCGATCTCCCACTGACCGCCTACATCCCGCCTGCCTACATCGCCGACGAGCGCGTGCGGCTGGCGGTGTACCAGCGGATGATCGATGCCGCCACCATCGAGGAGGTGCGCGGTTTGCGCCAAGAGCTGATTGACCGTTTTGGCGGGCCGTTGCCCGAACCGGTGCAGCACCTGATCTTCTGGTTGCAGATCCGGTTGTTGGCGCTGCAAGCGGGAGTGGTTTCGATCACGACCGAAGGCGACATCTTTCTGATCCGGCTGGCCACGCTGCTCTCGCCGGCGCTGCGCGAACGGCTACGCCGGCGTTTCCCGCGCGATAAGGCGCTGGCCTTTGGCCAGCAATCAATCCGGCTCGACCGGCGGTTGGCAGGGGCACAGTGGCCAGAACGATTGCTAGCGGTGGTGGAAGCGATGGTGTGAGAGGCGTTACACCCGCACCAACTGCCCGCGCCGGAAAGCGACAATTACCTGTTCGCACTGATACTTCTGCCGCGCGCCGGTAAAGATCACGCCATCGTAGCCGTAGCGGTCAAGCCACCACTCCACGGCGGCATCCGTCTCGATATCGAGACCGAGGCTCGCCGCTTCGCGTTGGATCGCCTTCACCTGTTGCTTCCACTGGCCGAGATCGGCTGTAAATGGTCGTTCAATGCGCGCGCGGTAGTGGCCGGGAGTCAACACGAAAAAGCGCTGCAACCAATGCCGCCGCTCAGGCTCAGCGACCTCAACCAACAGCAAACCGCGTCCGGCGGGAGTGCGCTGCTGCACGTCGCCGCCGAGCAGTTGGTAAGTGCCACGCGCGGCGCTGCCGTCAACCCAGCGGTCGGCTTCACCCCGGCTCACCCGCCGGATCGTCTCGCGCAGATCAGAGACGCGCGGAATACGGGGTGGCGCCATAATCTGGATCGCCGGAATCGGGTGCTCGACCACCGTCTTGCCATCGCTGGCGTGCCACTCGGCATGCGTGATCTCCATCGGCGGGTTGCTGCCTTCGCGGTAGCGGAAACCGAGCCGTTCGCGGCCCTCTTCCGCTTCGGCGGTAGCGGCAATCGTCACGTGCAATTGCAACCCGCCGCCGCAACCCGGCGCCGGAAACCAGACCCGTTCAGCCACAAAGGTAAACGCCATCCGCGACCCTGCCCGCGCCTGCCGTTCGGTGCGCCGCCAACCTTGGCCGCTCAAGCCGCTCCAACCGCCGACGACGGCGCGCAAGGGCGCATAGATTGCAACCACCGCCTGCACTGACGGCGGCTCATCGAGCACCCACATCCCCGGCGGAATTGCGCCGGAAGAGGGCAGCTTGACCGTGCCGCCGATCACGCTCTGCTCGACGCGCGCATTGGGCAAGCGTACCGTCATGCGTCCCGCACTTGATGGCGGCGGCGTTATCGCCGGCGTTGCGCTGAGCGCGTGTCCGCACTCGATGCAAAAACGCGGATCACCCGGCGGCAGCGGCGCACCACATTGCGGGCAGAAGCGAGGAGTACGGCGGGTGGTATCCATAGCGGCCTCATGAGACAATGCGTGGCTTGGCAGTGCAATGGCGCAACGTCCGGCTGGTTCGCCTGCGCCCATCCTTGATAGAGATGACGGCGGAGGGTACAGCAGACGTAGCGACTCATGTTGCACCTATTGTAACATGCCCCTTCCTGCCTCTCCCCCGCTGGAGGGAGAGGTATGACTCCCTCCCCCAGCGGGGGAGGGGTTGGGGGTGGGGCCAGAACGTGCATCCCCGCGCTGTATCACCCGGCCCTGAAGGGCCGGGCTAGGCTTACGAAGCCCGCTGCGCGGGCTGATGCCCTCACCCCCCCGGCCTTTCGGGGGTAGGTATTTCATCGGCTCACCTCCTGCGGCGAGAAGCGGTCGTCGGATGCCAGCGGTGCGGGCGGGT
>NZ_LWQS01000104.1 GCF_001650695.1 Chloroflexus islandicus | reverse complement strand
CAACAGGAGGGTGAGTGATGATGCCATCCAACAAGTTGTGTTTCAATCCGCGATGCGGATTTTTTTGTTTTTCAACCCCCCGCCCGGCCTATCGGCGACCGGTACTCCGGTACTGTTTCAATCCGCGATGCGGATTTTTTTGTTTTTCAACCTTTTTTGCCATCGGCCCTATCGCGTGGGGCCTCAGCATGTTTCAATCCGCGATGCGGATTTTTTTGTTTTTCAACTTTTCCCCTCGCGCGCCGCCCACGCCAGCGCGTCGGCGTTTCAATCCGCGATGCGGATTTTTTTGTTTTTCAACGGTCGAGGAGCTCGGCGATCATCTCATCAGTTTCGGTTTCAATCCGCGATGCGGATTTTTTTGTTTTTCAACGACGCTGACAGTGCCGAGAGCCTTGAGCGCGTTCTGTTTCAATCCGCGATGCGGATTTTTTTGTTTTTCAACCCGCTGATACCAATAACTCAACAATCCTCTCCCAGCAGTTTCAATCCGCGATGCGGATTTTTTTTGTTTTTCAACCAGAAGGCGGTTACGGCGCTGACCAGCGTCTGTACCGGTTTCAATCCGCGATGCGGATTTTTTTGTTTTTCAACTTCGCCTTCGCCGATTGGCTGGTCGATTTGAACAAGTTGTTTCAATCCGCGATGCGGATTTTTTTGTTTTTCAACCGCAGCCGACGTCGTGCCGGAGCGGATCTTTGTCCGGGTTTCAATCCGCGATGCGGATTTTTTTGTTTTTCAACGATGCACTGCCGCAATGCCATATTGCGCCGGATTCTGTTTCAATCCGCGATGCGGATTTTTTTGTTTTTCAACCCAATGCAGTTATGATCATCCCCATTCCTCCAACTCGTTTCAATCCGCGATGCGGATTTTTTTGTTTTTCAACGCGGGCAGGAAATTGTCTGGCGACGACGTAACGAGTTAGTTTCAATCCGCGATGCGGATTTTTTTGTTTTTCAACGCGTTCGGGTTCGCAGCCTGCCTAGCACGCCACTGCGGTTTCAATCCGCGATGCGGATTTTTTTGTTTTTCAACCGCGCCGCCGGCGCTGTACGCGCCGGTCAGGATCGCGGTTTCAATCCGCGATGCGGATTTTTTTGTTTTTCAACCGCGTGATCTGTTGCGCTACGTTACGTCGGTTTATGGGTTTCAATCCGCGATGCGGATTTTTTTGTTTTTCAACTTACGCAGAGATTAGCGCGGCGTTAGTCGCGTTAGAGTTTCAATCCGCGATGCGGATTTTTTTGTTTTTCAACTAAACTCGCAATGGTAGAAACTGAGTGGATCAATGATGTTTCAATCCGCGATGCGGATTTTTTTGTTTTTCAACTAAACTCGCAATGGTAGAAACTGAGTGGATCAATGATGTTTCAATCCGCGATGCGGATTTTTTTGTTTTTCAACCTCCGCACGGGCCGGATGTCGTTGTCGAGACGCAGTGTTTCAATCCGCGATGCGGATTTTTTTGTTTTTCAACCCACCACTCTGACACTGTTCGCGACCGATGGAGCGGTTTCAATCCGCGATGCGGATTTTTTTGTTTTTCAACGCCGGGACGGCAACGGCCATCGCCGTCGCACTGGACGCGTTTCAATCCGCGATGCGGATTTTTTTGTTTTTCAACACCTCCATGGCCGTTGTATCGGGCAGTCCCGCGATTGTTTCAATCCGCGATGCGGATTTTTTTGTTTTTCAACATTGTGGTTGCCTCCAGTATGCGTGTAATTCCGCCGATGTTTCAATCCGCGATGCGGATTTTTTTGTTTTTCAACTCTTCGCCATTTTCTTGGGGATTTTGACGCTTTACTGTTTCAATCCGCGATGCGGATTTTTTTGTTTTTCAACTCGGAGTGCGCGTCGGCGATGGCGTCGGCGTCGAGAGGGTTTCAATCCGCGATGCGGATTTTTTTGTTTTTCAACCTCGAACGACGGATGGAGCGGGCCGCCATTGTTATTAGGTTTCAATCCGCGATGCGGATTTTTTTGTTTTTCAACGTAATCCGAGCCGGCGGCGGAATAGCCGGATCAGTTGTTTCAATCCGCGATGCGGATTTTTTTGTTTTTCAACCTGGAGTGGTCTATGGACGCGGGTCGTGGTATGTGAAGTTTCAATCCGCGATGCGGATTTTTTTGTTTTTCAACCCTCGACATTAGCAGCACATCGGACGACGCACTGCTGTTTCAATCCGCGATGCGGATTTTTTTGTTTTTCAACTGCCAGACTCTCAATGACCAGCGCCGCTAGTTCCAACGTTTCAATCCGCGATGCGGATTTTTTTGTTTTTCAACCTGGCGTGCGGACGGCGCTGGGGCAAATCGTTACTGTTTCAATCCGCGATGCGGATTTTTTTGTTTTTCAACGTAGCGAGTCGGCGCAAATTCACGTCCACCATCAGCCGTTTCAATCCGCGATGCGGATTTTTTTGTTTTTCAACGACACCAACACCTCAGGAACGAGAACAATTGTATGTGTTTCAATCCGCGATGCGGATTTTTTTGTTTTTCAACGCCATCGGGCCGGATCGTCGGCTGCCAGCTCATCCTGTTTCAATCCGCGATGCGGATTTTTTTGTTTTTCAACAAACCGGTTTTGAGATACTCAAAACCCCTCAAACCCCGTTTCAATCCGCGATGCGGATTTTTTTGTTTTTCAACCGACGACCGCCATCCATCGCTCAGCATCGACTCGTGTTTCAATCCGCGATGCGGATTTTTTTGTTTTTCAACCTCGATTTGGCCCACCTGATACCCCGATTGTCCATCTGTTTCAATCCGCGATGCGGATTTTTTTGTTTTTCAACTGCCGGACAGGTAGCTGATAATGGTCGGCGAGGCTGTTTCAATCCGCGATGCGGATTTTTTTGTTTTTCAACGCCGGCCACATCCCCAACAATCCAGCCGACGCCAGCCGTTTCAATCCGCGATGCGGATTTTTTTGTTTTTCAACACAACCGATCTGGGTTGTAGTATAGTGGCCACAGTGACGTTTCAATCCGCGATGCGGATTTTTTTGTTTTTCAACCAACCGACACCGGATTGAGGCTGGCGACATTGTTGCTGTTTCAATCCGCGATGCGGATTTTTTTGTTTTTCAACTGGGGATGTGGCCGGCAACCGCTGGCTGCAAACCCTGTTTCAATCCGCGATGCGGATTTTTTTGTTTTTCAACTGCACAAGGCCGACCCAATCGGCCCGACCTGCGCTGTTTCAATCCGCGATGCGGATTTTTTTGTTTTTCAACCTCGATGCGATTGAGGTGTGGGACGCCGGCCTGCTGTTTCAATCCGCGATGCGGATTTTTTTGTTTTTCAACCGCGAATGGAGCGCCGCCCATATCCTCGATGTTAATCGTGTTTCAATCCGCGATGCGGATTTTTTTGTTTTTCAACGGCTGCGTTGGCGGCGGCAGTCTATCGGACAGTGAGGTTTCAATCCGCGATGCGGATTTTTTTGTTTTTCAACATCGGCGATTGCAAGACGCTGAAAAACAAGAAATTATCGTTTCAATCCGCGATGCGGATTTTTTTGTTTTTCAACGTCGCGCGCTGGTTTTGGGTTCCCTCCTCATTCCTTATTGTTTCAATCCGCGATGCGGATTTTTTTGTTTTTCAACTGCACGCCGCGCCGCGATTGCACGCAGAGCGTCGGGTTTCAATCCGCGATGCGGATTTTTTTGTTTTTCAACTGCAGGTTTGGGATATGCGCTCGCAGACAAAACCTTCATGTTTCAATCCGCGATGCGGATTTTTTTGTTTTTCAACCAATATTGCCGTGGCTACTGGGTCAAACTGGTCGATGTTTCAATCCGCGATGCGGATTTTTTTGTTTTTCAACCGGTACGATCGCGAGTTAGCCGCAGCCCAGCAACTATGTTTCAATCCGCGATGCGGATTTTTTTGTTTTTCAACTTGCGCTCATCGGTACCTCGCTAATGAGTTATGCGGCGTTTCAATCCGCGATGCGGATTTTTTTGTTTTTCAACGCCCGCTTGCTCATGGAGGTTGTTGGTATGTCATTGGTTTCAATCCGCGATGCGGATTTTTTTGTTTTTCAACTCTATCGCTTTTGCATCCGGCGCGGGTTACTCTCGCTGTTTCAATCCGCGATGCGGATTTTTTTGTTTTTCAACATTTGATCATTGACGCCAAGAGCGCCCTTGCCGCCGGTTTCAATCCGCGATGCGGATTTTTTTGTTTTTCAACCGTGTGTTGCGCTACGCTGATTGGCGTGGCGCTTATGAGTTTCAATCCGCGATGCGGATTTTTTTGTTTTTCAACCGGCCCAGACGTCAGCAGGGGGAATGCGAAATGTACGGGTTTCAATCCGCGATGCGGATTTTTTTGTTTTTCAACGTGACGCTCGCGCCGGCCGTCTGGCGCGTCGGCGTCGTTTCAATCCGCGATGCGGATTTTTTTGTTTTTCAACACGGTTCTGTCTGTGTGGCCCGCGTCCGCCGTTATGGGTTTCAATCCGCGATGCGGATTTTTTTGTTTTTCAACCTAAAACAGCGAGCGGACGATACGGAGGACGTACGGTTTCAATCCGCGATGCGGATTTTTTTGTTTTTCAACCGAGATTGCCGTAGCGCGCGGATTGATATTGAGGCGTTTCAATCCGCGATGCGGATTTTTTTGTTTTTCAACATCTATTGCGGAGATTGACGCATGGGCGACCGCGGTTTCAATCCGCGATGCGGATTTTTTTGTTTTTCAACTTGTCAACGTGTATGGCCCGAATGGCGAATGGCTGATGGTTTCAATCCGCGATGCGGATTTTTTTGTTTTTCAACGCGATGGCGGACAGGATGGCGCTGATGGTCATAGCGTGTTTCAATCCGCGATGCGGATTTTTTTGTTTTTCAACCTCCCGTTTCGCTGGCGCGGCGTGTACAACGAAGAGTTTCAATCCGCGATGCGGATTTTTTTGTTTTTCAACCCGCGCCGACGGTCATCCGCTACTTGGCCGGCAGCAGGTTTCAATCCGCGATGCGGATTTTTTTGTTTTTCAACTGGTTGCAAGGCAGCAGCACGTATGTCGCTAATTCCGGGTTTCAATCCGCGATGCGGATTTTTTTGTTTTTCAACCTCCCGTTTCGCTGGCGCGGCGTGTACAACGAAGAGTTTCAATCCGCGATGCGGATTTTTTTGTTTTTCAACCCGCGCCGACGGTCATCCGCTACTTGGCCGGCAGCAGGTTTCAATCCGCGATGCGGATTTTTTTGTTTTTCAACCAGACGTTGCCAGAAGTCACAGCGTATTACGACCTGTTTC
>NZ_LWQS01000103.1 GCF_001650695.1 Chloroflexus islandicus | reverse complement strand
GTCTTGCCGTGGTCGACGTGGCCGATGGTGCCGACGTTAATATGCGGTTTCGTCCGCTCGAATTTCTGCTTGGCCATGGATGTTTTGCTCCTTAAGACAAGGCGCGAAAAGATGCCGCTCGTGCCAACAACTCTGGCACGAGCAGCCGGGCGAGCTTCGCGCTCAGCTCGCCGCTATAGTCGGCTGGAGCCTACGACGGGACTTGAACCCGTGACCTCGTCTTTACCAAAGACGTGCTCTACCGGCTGAGCTACGTAGGCATAAACGAATAGAGTTGCGCTGGCGCTTCTCTATTCGATTGTGGTGGGCCGGGCAGGATTCGAACCTGCGAAGGCGTAAGCCAGCGATTTTACAGACCGCCCCGTTTGGCCACTTCGGTACCGACCCGTCTCGTTGCGATGGAGCCGACGCAGGGACTTGAACCCTGAACCGGCGGTTTACAAAACCGCTGCTCTGCCAATTGAGCTACGCCGGCGCGTACCGACGGCGTCGAGCCATCGCTCAGCGCAGTGCATTCTAGCACAATCTGCGGTTTTATGCAAATCGGGTGCAGTTCACGATCCCGATGCGCTCTACCAAGGGCAAGACGCCGTTAGCGGGCCATTTGCCGGCCAGCGGCTTGTGCGCTATGATGAGGAGCACCGATACGCAACGGGCACGGGAGTGAAGCGATGCAATGGCTGCGGCGATTGTTTGGGCGGGCGGAAGAGGCCCCTTTTCTGTTGCTGCACGTGCGCTGCGCGCGGTGCGGCGCTGTGGTGCAGACGCGCATTAATCTGTACAACGATTTGTCGGTCGAGTACGACGATCGGGAAGAGCTGGCCGGTTATTGGATCCGCAAGGAACTGATGGATGACCGCTGTTTCCGGCTGATGACCGCTGAGTTGCGGTTTGACCGCCAGCGCCGCTTGATCAGCCAAGAGATCACTGGCGGCCAGATCATTACCGCCGAAGAGTATGCGCAAGCGCGGCAAACCCAGCAACGGTGAGGCCGGCCATCACCGCCTCGTCGAGTGCCCACCGAGTTGCGGAAGACAATGGCTACTTAGCTTCGGCCTGTCGCTGCAACAGATCGGCGCGTACCGGATGGAAGATGTCGAAGAAGGTTGAGTCCTCTTCCATCACTGCCTCGTGCTCAACTCCGCCGGGAATGTGAACAATATCAAGCGGGCCGAGTTCGCGCCATTCTTCGCCAACCCGGAAGCGCAAGCGACCGGCCACCACCAACGTCATCTGCTCGTGCGGATGGCTATGGGCTGGCGCAACGGCTCCTTTAGGAGCATCGATCCGCACCGCCATCAATTCATTGCCGGCAAACGGGCGCAGGGTCATCGCGCCGATCATGAAACTCTTGATCTCGGCGGTCTGGGCAGTAAGCATAGCACCTCTCCTTTCAGGCTGATATGACCCATCTTACCGTTGCTACCGGATGAACGCAAGCCAGAGCGGGCCGGCAAGAGATGTTATACTGAGGAGGCGAGGCGGCGTATTCCCTGCGACCGAGGACACGGTGACGCTGTGTCTGCACAGAGGGTACGCTTTGAGACAACTAAGGAGAACCGTATGCGCCACGAGGATGCAGGTTGGCGGGAAACGCAACGGATCCGGCTGGACGTGAATAATGTATTCGGGCCGAACGGGCTTACTCCGGCGGAGTTGGAGGCTGAGGCAGCGCGGGCAGCCGAGGCGATTGCGGCGGTGCAGAGCCGGCGCGAGGCGTTGGGGTGGCCGCTGTTGCCAGAGCAAGATGTGACGCCGTTCGAGCAGTTTGCCGCCGCACACCGCGACCGGATCGACACGTTTGTGGTGCTGGGCATTGGCGGCTCGGCGCTGGGCAATATCGCGGTGCAGACAGCCATCAACGGGCCGTTTTACAACCTCTTGCCGCGCGAACAGCGCGGTTGGCCGCGGTTGCTGGTGCTGGATAATTCCGACCCGGAACTGAACGCCGGCGCGCTGCGGATGCTCGATCTGCGGCGGACGATGTTCAATGTGATTAGCAAGAGCGGCACGACTGCCGAGACGATGGCCTCGTTCCTGTACTTCCGGCAGGCGTTGGTCGAAGCAGTGGGGGAAGAGAAGCTCGGCGATCACATCGTGCTAACCACCGACCCCAGCAGCGGCTTCTTGCGCCAGATCGGCCAGCGCGAGGGGTGGACGATGTTTGACCTGCCGCCAAAAGTTGGCGGGCGCTTTTCGGTGCTGACCTCGGTTGGCTTGCTCTCGGCGGCGATGACGGGGGTCAATCTCCGCGAGCTGCTGGCCGGCGCGGCCTACGGCGGCGAACTGGCGGCCAATCCCGATCCGCTGCGCAACCCGGCGGCGCTCGGCGCGCTGGTCAACTACCTCTGCTTCCGCAAAGGCAAGCCAATCGTGGTCATGATGCCGTACGCCAACCGGCTGCGCGACGTGGCCGACTGGTTTGCCCAATTGTGGGCCGAAAGCTTGGGCAAGGCGATTGATCGGCAAGGTAAGCCGGCGCGGGTGGGCCAGACACCGGTCAAGGCGCTAGGGGCCACCGACCAGCACTCGCAAGTGCAGCTCTATATGGAAGGGCCGTACGACAAGCTGATCAACTTCATCGCGGTCGAGCAGTATGCCGAGGAGGCGCCGATCCCAACCGCCTACGAAGATCTGGAAGGGGTAAGCTACCTCGGCGGGCACACCATGGCCGAGCTGATCCAAGCCGAGCAGCAGGCCACGGCGATTGCGCTCAGCGAGGCCGGCCAGCCGAATATGACTCACATCTTCCCGGAGATCAACGCCTTTACGCTCGGCCAGTTCTTGATGCTGATGGAGATGCAGACGGCGATCGCCGGCGAGTTGTACGACATCAACGCCTTCGACCAACCCGGCGTCGAGGCAGGCAAGATCAACACGTATGCGTTGTTGGGTCGGCGCGGGTTTGAAGACCGGCGGGCCGCGATCGCAGCGCGGGCGCAAGCGTTGGATGCGCGGTGGGTGGTGTAACCTGTAGAGCCGCACGGCCGTGCGGCTCCACCCGGCCCAGCGCAGAAATGCACGATGGTTCGCCGCACGGCCGTACGGTTGTGGTGGTTGGTACAGAGCCGCACGGTGGTGCGGTTGTACAACAGTGGGTGGTTTGGGACAACGGTAGAGCCGCACGGCCGTGCGGCTCCACCATCACCATCGGAGAAATGTTATCGATAGAGCGCCGCACGGCCGTGCGGCTCCACCACCCAATCACAAGGATATGGTTATGTCTACATGGTTCCCGCCCCCCTTATGGGTATCATCAGCGGTATGCGCCGTGATCGGCCTGATCGGCGGCAGCGCCTTCTGGTGGGCATCACGGTCATGGAGCATCTTCATTGCCGCATTTTTATGGGCGCTGATTGGGACGGTAGGCACCGTCATCGGGCGCAGCGCCGGCGAGCGGTTGCGCCACGGCGATTGGAAGCATGCCACCCGTCTGGCGCCAGTGCAGACGATTGTGCCTATGGGCGGATTTTTAGGTGTCGCCTTGCTGACCGGCGCGCCGTTGAATGCCGACCAGATCTTGGTCGTGTGCGGGATTGTGCTGGCGCTGGCGGTGCTGTTTTGGATCGGGTTGCCGCTCACCTCACCGTTTCGGGAACGGAAGTGAGCTGAACGCAAAGGGCGCAGAGGGTTGAACGCAAAGGCGCAAAGGACGCAGAGGGCGCAGAGGGTTTAACGCAAAAGCGCAATGACCGCAGGGTCGGAAGGATCCTCAGACAGGCATCCCGCTGAAGCGGGAGATTGCTACGGGGGCTGCGCTCCCTCGCAATGACAACCGGTGAGTGGGAGATTGCTTCGGTCGGGCGGCCCCAGCGCGGCTGGGGGCCGCCACTCCCTCGCAATGACAGCAGGGGTGCGCCCGCGCAAGGACAGACGTGACCGGTTGTCATTGCGAGCCGCGCCCAAGCGCGGCGAAGCAATTCCCCGCGAGCACGGGAGCAAAGTTTCTGGTCGTTGCGTCCACAGCGCAACCCGGAGCAATCCCCCGCGAGCACGGGAGCAACCCGCTGAGGCATGACCTGCGCTAAAGTGGGAGATTGCTTCGGGAGCTGCGCTCCCTCGCAATGACAACCGGTGAGTGGGAGATTGCTGCGGTCGGGCGGCCCCAGCGCGGCTGGGGGCCGCCACTTCCTCGCAATGACAGGAGGGGTGCGCCCGCGCACTGACAGACGTGACCGGTTGTCAGTGCGAGCCGCGCCCAAGCGCGGCGAAGCAATCCCCGGCGAGCACGGGAGCAACCCGCTGAGGCATCACTTGCGCTATAGTGGGAGATTGCTACGGGGGCTGCGCCCCCTCGCAATGACAACCGGTGAGTGGGAGATTGCTGCGGTCGGGCGGCCCCAGCGCGGCTGGGGGCCGCCACTCCCTCGCAATGACAGGAGGGGTGGGAGATTGCTGCGGGCACGCGCCCCCGCGCAATGACAGGAGGGGTGCGCAGACGGCCCGCCATGATACGGTAGCATAGCAACGCTATGCCCTATTGCCGCCACACATGCACGGAGCGCGGATCATTATGGAGCACCAATCACCACCATTACCAATCTACCCGCTGGCCGAATTGGCTGCTGTGCGCGCCGGATGGCGCGCTGCCGGCTTGAAGGTGGTGCTGACGAATGGGGTGTTTGATCTGTTGCATATCGGCCATGTGAACTACCTGACAGCAGCGCGCGAGCTGGGTGATCGGTTGATCGTGGCGATTAACAGTGACGAGTCAACCCAGCAGCTTAAGGGGCCGTTGCGCCCGATCGTGCCGGCGGCGGAACGCGCCGCGATCATCGCTGCGTTGCGCTGCGTTGACGCAGTGACGATCTTTGCCGAGCGTACCGCTGAAGCGGTGGTAGCGGCGCTCGCGCCTGATATGTATGTCAAAGGCGGCGATTACGGCCACGGCGCTGCCATCGATGAAACCCGCTTGCCAGAAGCGCGGATTGCACGCGCCCACGGCGGTGAGGTGCGGTTGTTGCCGTTTCACGACGGCCACGCCACCACCCGGTTGATCGAGCGGATTGTGGCGCGGTATGGCAGGGGGTAGGGGCGTATGGTCGCGTTGGGAGACGCACTGCCGTGCGTCGTACCGCCCCCACACCCCCGGCCACCTTGGGAGACGCACCGCCGTGCGTCGTCACACCCGCACACCGCCCGCCCGCCATCAGACGCCCGTGAGACGCACCGCCGCCGTTGTCACGCCCGCACCGCCCTGCTACCATCAGACGCTCGGGAGATGCACCGCTGTGCGTCGTCACACCCGCACACCGCCTATACACCCGCACCGCCCACACGCCCACACGCCCGCACCGCCTGCCTGCCGGCGTGCGGTTGGGAGACGCACGGTCGCCGTTGTCACGCCTGCACTCTGCCCTGCCGCTGTTGTGCGATTGGGAGGCGCACTGCCGTGCGTCGCTACTAGGTGATTTGGATGAATAGGTTGGCGACCCGTTCGGCAAACCGCGAAATATCAAACAGACGCCCATGTTGGGCTTGGCCCGACCCTTGATTGCCAATGAAGGTTGCGGCGTCGGCGAGGCACCAACCCAAAACCGGTGCAGCCACGGCAACAACAGCAGCGGTTGCGCCGGTAATGCTCCTGCTACTCCGCGGTGCGGCCATGGCGGTAAACGAATTGGCCTGCGCGATGAGATTGCGGCTGAGGGTGAGATTGGCAATCCCCTCGATCACGTTGCCGTCGAGCAACAAGCGCGCACAGACATCGTCATTAAGGGTAAAAGTTGCCTCGCCGTCTGACCGGCGCACGATCTCTTCCAGCAACGCAAAGCCAATACTCAGACTGACGAGATGATTGCCGCGCAGTTGCACCGTTCCCATATACGCGGCATTGATCGCCATCCGCGATCCGCCCGGTTCGTTGGGTTGTTGATCGAGCTGGAGCAGATTGGCGGCGCGTGACGCAACCAGTTCAACCGGGGCAGGCATGCCGTACAGACTGACGATGCCGTCAATGCGATTGTGTTCGAGCACCACGAGATCATCTTCATCAAGCAAATCGACAATCGCGCCGAGGTTCTTTTCATCGACGGCGCGCCGCTGGTGCAGCATGAGCGCGGCGCCGGGACGCGATTTGACCGCGGCGGCGCGCAGATCGAACAGAATGTCGATCAGCGCAACGGCACTGGCTTCGGCTTGGTTGAGGGCAAAGATCAGCTTCTGGAGTTGGAGCAACTCGGCAAGGGGAGACGATTCCATCATTTCCCGGAGCAGCTCTTGCAACGCGCGGAGCAGGAGCGCGCGTTGATCGAGCGTCAGTCGCGCTAGTTCTCCCGCGGCCCTGACCGCCGGCTCGTGCCATTCGGGTGCAAGCGCCAACCGCTCATCGGCGAAGAGATCGGCGAGCAGCGGGATTTGGGCTTTGGCGAAGAGATTGCGCAACGGCGGGAAGGTGCGGTCGGACACTGCCGCCGTGAAGGTATTGTCGCTCAGCCGCACATCGTCGCCGCCGGTGATGGCAACGAGGGCGCTGCCATCAATGAATTGCTCTTGGTTGAGCCGGCCCGGCAGGGTGAAGCCGCTGATTGCGCAATCGGCAATGATCACCCGCAGGCAACGATCAAACGAGAGGGCCGCTGTTCCCGCTTCGGGGATGAAGGCAATATCAAGAGCGAGATTGCGCAGCGCCACCGAATCAAACCCTCTCAACCACAGCGGGCCACCCAAGCGCACACTGGTGGCCGGGCCACAGCCCTTGATTTCGAGCACGAACGGTTCGTTGGCGGGCGCGAGATCGAGCCGGATACTCCCGGCAGCGTGACGGCCGGCGCGCAAGCAGAGACAGATGCGACGCTCGCCGCGAGCGAGCAACTCTTTGAGAGCTGTTTCGAGATCGGGAAACTCGCCGCCGTCGCCGACGCTTACGCAACAGCCGCCGCCACGAGGCCGCTGGCAGAGGATGTCGAGCGCCTCTTGCACGGTGCGGGCATTGGCCAGATCGGGACACGCGCCGGGTTGGTAGGCTACGTGGCTGGCGCGGCTGAGGTTGGCGTTGAAGAAGACGCGCGGCAAAACCGGTTCGCCGGCGCTATCGAGAAATGGCTTGCCGTCGATCTCGACCAAGAAGGCTTCGACGCGCTGGCTCTGGACGGCGGGGCCGAGTTGCCACTGGCAGGAGTAGATGCCGTTTGGGCCGGCAGTCACATCAACGCTCTTGCCGGTGGCGCCGCCGGCGGTGAGTTGGCCGGCAGCGGTTTGGGGCACGATCCGGAAGCGCACGCGGGCATTGGTGACCGGTTGCTGGCCGTTGGCGACAGCCACTTGCAGCGGTTGGGCGAGCGTCGCGCCGGGCAGCGCCTCTTGACCATCGCCGCCAACGGCATAGAACTGGATTAGCTCAGTCAGAGGCGGAAAGAGCCGGCGGCAATCGCTGCGTTTAGTCCATACGCTGCCATTAAAGTCAAGCAGGGCTAATTTGCAATAGGCATGGTGGATGCCGTGCGGAGGCTGCGGCGCCGGTTGGTTGCCAGAGCGCGGCCACTCGATATCGCCGGTGACGGTGCGGGCCGGAATGAGCCAGTAGTCGCCGGGACGGAACGTACCGTTCTTGAGCCGGATCTGCACTCCTTGTTCGAGGTCGGTCCACGCTGCCGCGTTGGTGGTAACGATCAATTCGCCGGTATCGGCGGGCATATCCCAGCGACGCAGTTTGGGGTTGGGGCCGAACGCGCTGTAGGCGATCGCTTGCCCGCCCGGATCGATGGTGACAATATTGCCTTCGACTTGCAGCAACTTGACCAGCAGACCCGGTTCACCGCGCTTGTCACGCGCATCATCGGTCAGCTCGACCCACTGGTTGGGCGCGAGACCCAATACCTCGTCGCGACCAGTACTGGCGACAATCAAGCGATTGGGATTCAGCGGATCTTGCCCGCTCCAGCCAACTGCCACCGAACCGTTTTCCCGCGACCACTTGAGCGCGATACGGGTGGCCGAGACGATCCGATGCACTTCAACCCGATAGAGCTGGTTTTCTAGCCCGCGATAGCCGGCTTGGGCCGGCACGACGCAGGGATCATTAACGGTTGGGTCGGGCTCGGCGCGAGCTTCGAGCATGCCGCTACTGCCGGCCAGCAACGCATCCCACGCCGCGTTTGGCGTGGCGCAGTGAAAGGTTGCACCGGGATCGCCAACGCGCAACAGCTTGACTTGCGCCATCACCTGCAAACGGGTCGTGGTATCAGGGCCGCCGAGCGCGACTTCGCGGATAGCAGCATCTTCAAGTGCGGTGACATGCCGTTCCCAGACATCAAGATAGGCGAGATAGACCCCGGCGGGCAATGTTGCATTGGCGGCCAAGCCAGCCACCTGCGCTAGGGTGGCGACGGGCAGATCAGGTTGAGCGGTGATGGCAACCGTCTGCTCGTTCTCGACACGGATGCCGGCGACGTAGTAGCGACCAGCGGTGATGTTGAGCGTGCTGCCAGCAACGACGATATCAAAGCCGGCTTGGCCCTGCGGGCCGCCGCAACGCCCGATCAGATCGGTGCGAGCCGCGCGCTCATCGGCGAGGTCGATCGCGAGTTGCTCGTTCCAATCGGCATCGAGGGCAACGCGCCCCTGTTGGTTGAGCACGCCGCTGTAGTGCTTCGTGCGGTCGAATGTCCATCGGGTGAAATCACCGCGCATACAAGGCTCCTTTAGAGTAGAGGCGCAAAGCGGGCAAAGTCGCAAACGAGGCAGAGGCGCAAAGTGGGCAACGGCGCAAACGAGGCAGAGACGCAAAGTGGGCAAAGGCGCAGAGTATGTGAACGCAAAGGCGCGAAGAACGCAGAGGACGCAAAGGGGTTTGTTGGGTTATGCGGCAGCGTCCAGTTGTCCCCTCTCCAACCCTCCCCCGCCGAGGTTCAAGGGCGGACAGAACATCGGTCTGGAACCCGGCCCTCAAGGGCCGGGCTCGGAGTACGAAGCCCGCTGCGCGGGCTGATGCCCCCACCCCGTGCCCCTCCCCCGCTGGGGGAGGGGTGATGGGAAGCGCAGCACGGGGCGTTACGGCATTGCCCAGCGATCGACAGTTGTACTCGATCAAATGTGCTGTCCGCTCCTCAACCCTCCGAGGGCGGGAGCGAGCAGCGCCCCCTTTCCCGCTGGGAGAGGGTGATGGGGGGTGAGGGTCAACATAAAGGACGCAACCTATGGCAACGCAAAGGCGCGAAGAACGCAGAGGACGCAAAGGGGTTTGTTGGGTTATGCGGCAGCGTCCAGTTGTCCCCTCTCCAACCCTCCCCCGCCGAGGTTCAAGGGCGGACAGAACATCGGTCTGGAACCCGGCCCTCAAGGGCCGGGCTCGGAGTACGAAGCCCGCTGCGCGGGCTGATGCCCCCACCCCGTGCCCCTCCCCCGCTGGGGGAGGGGTGATGGGAAGCGCAGCACGGGGCGTTACGGCATTGCCCAGCGATCGACAGTTGTACTCGATCAAATGTGCTGTCCGCTCCTCAACCCTCCGAGGGCGGGAGCGAGCAGCGCCCCCTTTCCCGCTGGGAGAGGGTGATGGGGGGTGAGGGTCAACATAAAGGACGCAACCCATGGCAACGCAAAGGCGCAAAGGGCGCAGAGGGGTTTGTTGGGTTATGAAGGAAGCCATACTCATACCTTTACGGTTGCACATTGTTAGTCTGAACGAGCTGCGCAGGCTGTCGTCATGATGCGAAAAAGACCCCGGCTTCAAGACCCACCCGCAGATACTCGGTGAGGGCAAGGCGCAAGTTGGCGAGGCGTTGGGTCTGTTGCACAAGATGAAACACGCCGAGCTCACCGCCGTCTTCAGCGCCTTGGGTGATGGCGGCGGGGCACGAGCGAGCTAGTTGCATATAGGCGGGATGGCCGAACTGGGTGCTGGTGAAGGATGGTGTGACCGAGAGCGTTACGGCGCTGCGTTGGGCGGTGGTGAGAGCAGCGATGGGCCGGTTGCGGGCAGCGGCGAAGGCGGCGAGGGCGAGATCGGGTTGGCAGCGGAAGCGGCGCGGCGCTCGCGAGCCAGCGGCAAGAAAGCTGAAGCGGGTGCAACCGATCTGGCGGCGTGCCACCAGTACCCGGCCAAGCATCATGCTTTCAGAGATGAGATCGATCTGGCGCACGCGGACTTCACCGCGCACCGTGCAGCGAATAAAACTGGCCGGCGGTCCGATCCTCTCGCCATTGGAGGCCGCGCAGGCGGGCACGGCCGGCGCGAAGGCGTCGAGGATTGCATCGCTGGCAATCAGACCGTCCGAATCTTCCGCCACATGCACCGCGCCGCTGATGCTCCGGGCCAGTTCGAGGCGTACATCAGGGTTGGGCGCGGCGGCGTGGATGCTGGGCCGGTTGGGAAACTGGGGGTTGCCGGCCACGTCGAGGCGCCAACCGGGCACGAGGGTGCAGTGGTGGATAACTAACCGTTCGAGGCTGCCGGCGGCCAGATCGATCCCGCCTTCGATCC
The DNA here is from genome assembly GCF_001650695.1 of Chloroflexus islandicus. GTDB lineage: Bacteria > Chloroflexota > Chloroflexia > Chloroflexales > Chloroflexaceae > Chloroflexus > Chloroflexus islandicus. The sequence goes on along the minus strand of NZ_LWQS01000103.1, from coordinate 128,539 downwards.
AGAAACCATTGAGGGTAAGGGAGGCGCGATCGCCGTTACCGGTTATGCGCAGGCGATCGGTGAGGCGGATGAGCGGACGCTGGCCATCGGCGGCTTGAATCGCAAGCACCCGGCCGGGGGCCATGGTGATCGCCAGATCTTCGGCATAGGTGGCGCTGTCGAGCACAGTGATGACGCCGGTGGTGGCAGATGACGCTTGCCACGCCGCAATGGCCGCGGTAAGCGACGGATGGTCGCCGCCGCCGCGTTGGGCAACGGTGAGGGCCAGATCGCCGGGAGCAGCGATGGCGAGCGTGGCGCGGCGGGGATAGGGGCCGCCGCCGATGTCAGCAGCGAAGCCGTAGGTGTAGCTGACCATCAGATCAGACGGCAAAACCCCGGCGGGGAAGGCAAGCCGGCCGCGCTGCGGATCAACCGCGACCCGGATCGGCAACGACTGGCCGGCGTAGGTCTTGCTGGGTGGCGGACGCCGCCAATCACTGAGATCGCAGATCAGAATCTCGGCGGCGGGGATCGGGACAAACCGTCCGGTACCGTCGGGGACAGCGATCTGGAAGACGGGACGGGCCGGATCGAGATAGTTGCTCTTGACCGGGCGACCGGCGGCAATACCGGCGCGCACCGCTTCGAGATCGTCGTAGAGGGCGCGGCGGCGCAACGGCAACGGCAGATCGGGTTCAGCGGCAAGCTGGGTAATCTCGATCTCGGTGCGGGGGCGATTAAAGAGCGGGATGTCGTTGCCGAGCGGGCTGAAGAAGTAGCGGCCATCGGGCGGGGTGCTCGGCTGCGGCGAGACGCCTTGCACGGTGTATGGCTGTAAACGGGATAAAAACAGGCCAAGGTTCGGGATGTTGTAGCGGCCACGGCCAGCCGCGATCCGGCGCACTTCGGCAGTATGGTTGGCGGTTTCGAGCGGGCCGCCGGTCAATTCGAGCGCGTTGGCGTTGCGCAACGAGGCGGTGGCCGGGCTGTGCAGGCGAACGTGGTTGAGATGCTGGGTGGTTGCCAGCCGCTCGAAATACTCGACGGCGCGGCAAGGCCAGCCGGTGACATCGCGGGCCAACTGTTCGAGCACGGGGGCAGTGCCTTTGCGGCGGCGGTAGCGCAGCGTATTGGCGACATAAGCGCGCTGGCTGAAATCGGCTACTTCAGACAGTTGGCGCAGATGGCGCACACCGAGCAGATCGCCGATGTAGGGTACCACCCACTCGGCGCAGGTCTCGATAAACCAGTCTGCGTACAGATCGGCAATATCGGTTTCGATCCGGGCCAGCTCCTCGCCGATGATGGCGAGCAACGCACGCAGCGGCTCGCCGCGCTCGGCATCGCGGGCGCGGTAGAGGGCCGGCAGGAGTTCATACAGGCGGTCGCGAGGCGATGGGTTCATAAGATTCCTTTGGGGGATGTCACCCCCAGCCCTGCTCTCCCACGGGATGAGAGAAGGGGCGCTGCTGCGCCAGCATCGAAGACCACACTCGCAATCACGGCGCTACCACTTCAACAGCTTGCATCACCAACTCGACCCCGGCGGGATCGAGCAGCAACAATTCGGCTGGGATGATGGCGTGGCCCGCCTGCCGCGCTGGTGAGGCGACTAACAAGGTGGGATGCGCACCGGTGCGCCCGCTGGCATACGCCAGTTGATCGAGATCGATAGCGATCACCCCGGCTAGCGACTGCATCACGGCAATCACTTCGGCGGCAGTCACCGGTTGGGCAAAATCGCGCTGAGAGAAGGAAAACGCCGTGAACAGCGCTTGCGCGACGGCGGTTTCTACAGCGGAAGCGAGATAGCGCGCGTCGTAACGGACGGTCGCCTTGAGCCGAAACGTCAGCGGGATGAAACTGGCCAGTTCGACAGTCACAGTGGGATCGCGCACGGCATCGATTGCGTTGCGCAGGCTGGCGAAGAGCGGATCGGACGGCGCGATCGGCTTGCCGCTGGCGCTGGCAAGGGTGAGATGGACAACAAGCTGCTCGCCGCGGCGAAACGCTGAGGCCTGCGCCTTGCCGATACCGGCGAAGGCAGCGGCAAAATCGGAAAAATCCTGCAACGAGACAATCCGGTCGAGGGTCAGCACCGTCTGCGGCGCATTGGCGCGCGCGCTGTCCAATGTCTCCGGGTCGGCGGCCCCACTGGCGGGAAGCGGGTTGGTCACGCTGCGAACACCGGGCGGGCGGGTCTTGAGCAGGGCAATCGCGCCGGCGCCAACCTCACCCGCTTGGCCAATTCCAAACCGGTAGGTCGCGGTCACATTTTCGGCGCCGGTGGGCAAACGCGCACCGTGGATGCCATCGCCGAACTGCACCGTCGCCGAATGATCATCGTTGAGGCGCACTATGTACTGCTCGTCGTGCGGGCCGGCGAGATAGAGCGACGGCGCTTCGCGCCACGCCACGCCATTGACGCGCACGGTGAGCGTCGAAGTAACGCCAGACGGGGTGCTAGCCGAGAGGTAGGTCAACGGCGACTTCTTGAGCTTAAAGCGTTGGTGGGTCTGGCTGCCATCACCGCTGCCGATTGGGGTCAGCGGCACGGTCTCGCCGTGGGTTGCAGCCACGACATTGGCGTAGATCACCGTCGTAGAACGGATGAGGCGGATCGCGCCCAACCCCTGATCGCGCAACACGATGGTGGTAAAGCCGGGATTGGGGTAGACCGCCTCGACAAAGACCACCACCGCGGTAGGCTGTTCATCGCCCTCGTTCACCTTGCCGCTGACGATCAACGGCTGGCCCTTGACCAAATCTCGCACCACACCGGCGACCTCGATCCGGTTACCAGTGACCGGATCAGGAATAGGCTCTTCGGCCAGCGGCAACGGCTCGCTCTCGGCCAACACCACCGTCTCGCGACGCTGAAAGCGGGCGATGTTCTCATTCGTGTCAACAGTCAGGCGCGTGACCTGCCCAGAGAGACCAAAATTGGCGACACCCACGGTTTCGTTGCCGGTCACGCGGTAGAGTTCAGCGTAACCGGGAGTAAGCAGCGCCACCCAACTGCCCGGCACGATCGTGGGGTAAGCGGTATCGAGGTCGATATGGCGCTGGCTGCCATCGATCGCAAAACCGGGCCATTCGTTGGCCGTGCCGCCATACGCTCGTTTCACCTCTGCCGGCATCAACCGCCAATCGGGCGCGTTGAAGCCGAAACGGCGCGCGCTACGGCGGAAGGCAAAGGCTTGCGGCTGGGCCGCCGGCAGCATTTGCGGGCGGTTCGAGCCGAGGCCGGGCGCCCATGTGACGACGGTATAACCACCGGCAGCATCAGGAAAGGTCTGCACCGACAGCACCCGGCGCAGATCCCAGCGTTCATTGCCGGGATTGCGCTCGCGTTCGGCGCCAACTAGCAGCAGATAATCACCGGCTTGCAAGCGCGTCGCGACGCCAGCCAAATAGAGCATCGTCGCGCCCTTGCTCAGGTCTTGGGGACGAGTAGGGCGCGGGCGCAGCACATTCCACGCCTTACGGGCGACAAACTCGACGCCCGTCTCGAAGGTCTGCGGCAGTTCACCCTGTTTGGCCGGGATGCTCTGCACTTGGGTCCCGGCAGGGATCACCGTCTGGGCCGGCGAGACGGGTGTGTCGTCGAGGGTAAAAGCAAGGTAGACCGCAGCAGCGACGCCGGGCTTGAGTTCGTAGCCGATCGCGCGGGCCAACTGCAAGACCGAGAAGCGTTCGGTCGCGGTGCGGAGAAAACCCTCGTTGGCGATCCGTTCTTGATAGAAGGTCAACACATCGGCCAGTGTCGCGGCTGCATCGAGCAAGGCGAGCGACGGATCGGCGGCGTCGCGGGTGGCCAGCGCAGCGAGCGGGCGCTGGCCGGTCGAGCTGGCCTGCTGCGACAAGCGGGCCGCCATCCGGCGCAGGAACGAGCGGTGAGCGCCGAGCCGGTAGCGCAGCGCAGGTTGGCCGGGCGGGTTGGCATGTGGCGAAAGTAACGGCTCGCGCTCGTCGCAACCGCACGGGGATGGTTCGGCATTGCTCATGACCCGCCCTCCATGATGAACTCGATCCGGCCATGTTCAGGCCGGTTGGGGTCGTTATCGCAGCGGATAATCTCGCGCCGGCCAACGTCGAGCTGGCCGTTGGCCAACTCGCCGCGCGGCGGTTTACCCCAGCGTTGGAAACGCACCCGCGTTCCCGCCGTCTCGATCCAGCGCACGCCGGGAATAGCCATCGCGGCGGCAATGATGTGGCTGAGGTAGAGCGGTTGGCCAAAGGTGAAGTTGTCGGGGTGAAAAAACTGGCGGGTGCTGAAACGTTCGAGTAGCGCAGCCTTGACATTGGCGGCGAAATAGCCAGCCTCGACACAAACCACAAACGCCAGATCGAGCGGCACATAGACCGGCCCGTCAATCTCGATATCTTGCCCGGCCATCCGGTAACGTTCGAGGAAAGCGCGCAACTCCGTTTCAAACGCCGCATCGACCGGCAAGCCGCCACGCCGATCGACGGTAATAACGATCGTGTACCAGCTCCCCGTCCAGCGGCGCGTGGCAACCGCACGCTGCACGGATGGATGGCGTTCGGCCATCATCGCGTAATCAGCCGGCGTCACCGCCCGTTCTTGGCGACGAAAGGCTTGCGGCGCAGACTGGCGAATCGACTCAAGCGCCTCCGGCTCGCTGCCGCCGAGGGCCGGCAAGGGGTTACGCACCGCGCGAATGCCGCTCTCATTGGTGACAATGTGGGCCAGCGCATCGGCGCCGATATTGCCGGCTGAACCACCACCCACCCGATAGCGCGCCGCCAACGCTTCGCCTGCCGCCGGCGCGCGCCCCGTGCGGCCATCGCCAAAGCGCAGGAACAGGCGACCGTCATTCTCCAGTTCACCGACAAATTCGGTTTGAAAGCGATTGCTACCGAGCAGATCAGGTACTGGCCGCCACACCCCAGAGGGACTCGCCAGCTCGACGGCGGGCAGAGTCAGCGTGGGTTCAGCGGCGCTCACCAACCGCGAGGCCGGCGTAGTGCGATCGGCTGGCTCGAATGGCGCGGCAAAGGTCACGCCGGCCCGCGCCAACACAGGCCGGTAACGAAGCGGATCGCCAACCGGCGGCAACAACTCGGCGGGGAGGGTCTCGCCGTGATCAGCCAGCACAATATTGCCCAACGCCACACTAGCCGGCTGGCGCGCTGCTCCACTCTCGTCGCGATCATCGGGCGGCACGGATACCACGGTCAGATCAAGGATGAAGGGCAAGGCATCTTCTGCCATCCACTCAATCTCGGTCACGGCCACCGGCTGGTTGGATGGCGGATCGGCCAACTGGCCGCCGAGCGGATCGGTCGCCGCGGTGACGCGGGTCAGGCGGACGGCGTGGCGGCGGGTGGGATCGGCATCGGCGCGGTAGCCGGTACGCGGGTGGCGCCGCTCGATCAACACCAGCACATCGCCGGGACGCAAACTGGCGCTGAGATCGCCGCGCAGAGCGGCGCGGGTACTGCCGGCGGGCAGACAACACCCCTCATCGCCCCACGTATAGCAATCGATCTGATTATGGGCCGGAAACAAGCGGATCGCGTGCATCGTCTCGAACACGAGCGGCTGCTGCTGGCGAGCGAGGGCCAATTCGGCGGAAGCAGGCAACAAACGCGGCGGCGCACCGCCGGCTTTGGTCAGCACGGGGGTACGGGCCGGCAAAGTACATGGTGCATCAACCTGCACTTGCACCCACACCCGCGCATTCGCGCCGTCGTGGGGCGCGTAATCAAGCAGACGCGCGTGGCGGCGCAACGACACCCGGCGGCGCGCCGTGCCGAGATAGGCTTCGGTAGCGACCGCGTCTTGATAGTAGCTGAGATAATCGCCGATGTAGGCCAACCCCTCGACAATCGCCACGCCAAGATCGGCTGGATTACGCTCGCGCCAAGCGGGCGAGACGGCGGCTAGCCGGTCAAAGAGCAATTGGCGCAAACTGGCGTAATCGCGAGCCAGATAATCGATCAGCGGCGACTCATCGCTCTCTGGCGGGCAATCGGCAGCCGGAGCGCAATCAAATTCACTGGGACACTCAACTTTGAACGCGAACTCAATATGGCTGAGGATGGGATCAAAGCCGGCAGGCGGATTCGGATCAGTGGGCGAACGAACAATGCGCAGCGTGTAGGTCGAAAAGTCGCCGGCCTGATCGACCCGCACCACCAAAGTGCGATTGGCGGCAGCCAACCCATTGTAAAACGTTCGCTCAGCGTTGGTGATGCGCCCGGCGGCAACATCGGCGGGACTGGCATCAGCGGCGCGCAAGACCCAGCGCACCTTCACGCCGGTGACACGCACACCGCCGGTTAGCTGCACATTGGCCGCGCCGAGCCCCCACGGCGCCGGCTTGATCATCTGCACCAGCAGCGTCTGTTGCGGCGGCGCACCGGCAGGCGCGTCGCGATCGAGCACTTCGAGCAGATCGATCCCGTTGAGCGGGATGGCAGACGTGCTCAGCACTTGCGCCCGGCGCGGATTTGCACAGCGGAATTGGATACTCATACCGTTAACCTGTTATTTGGTGTTGTTATCGCCACAGGCGCAGCGGAGGCTTGGATAGCAATCGCCAGCGATCCGCTGCCTTCCCTACATGAGAAACGCCCATTCAGCCGGCCACCTCAATCACCCGGCGCTGCTGAGTACGCTGCACCACATACTGCACCGTCACCCGCAACGTTGCCTCCTCGGCCTCGATCGCCACCGCCTCAACCCGGATCACCTCGCCGAGATACTCTTGCAACGCACCCTGTACCAAGAACTCCAGCGCGGCGGCCAATTCGGGGCTATTCGGCGCAAAGAGCAACTGGCGCACGCCAGCGCCGAAACGAGGCCGGTTCACCCGCTCGCCGGGAGCGGTGAAGAGCAGTTGCTCGATCATCTGGCGAATGTGGGCATCGTCATCGGCGCGCGCCGTGCGCCCGCCGCCGTCAATCGCATAAGGAAACGCGATGTGCATCATTGCCCCCTGACCCGCATTTGGGTCATCACGATATTGACCGGCGTGCCATTCGGCACACAGGTGGCTTGACTGTCTTGCAACAACACGGGTTGCCCGCCAGCGCGCACCCGGGTTGCGCCAGTCGTCCATTGAGCGGTCACGCAGGGCATCGGATTCGTGCCGGTCGTGAAGGGACACCCGGCAACCGTATGCGGCGCGCTGAGCGTCACCACCGGTTGGCCGCCCACTCGCACCCGTGGATTGGGTGCGGTGGCTTGGGCTTGACCGCCGTGCGCGCACAGGATGGTCGCGCCAACGTGTAAGAGAAAACCGGGCATGCTGCCTCCTCACCGGTGCTAAAATGTCTTCATCCATCTGCCCTCCACTGCGCCAGCGCAGCGAGGGTATGGCTGCCAATCGGTGCGGTCACCGGTTGTCACATCACCTCTAATGCGCCGTCGTTGAGCGAAATCTGCGGCCCGGTGAGCTTGATCGAACCGCCTTGGCCGTTCGTGATCTCGATCCCGGTCGCGGTCAGCGCAATCTTGGCCCCGGTCGCCGTTTCAATCGTAATCCCGCCAACCCCCGGCAGTTCGTTGATCGTGATCGTGCCGGCAGCGGTCTTGAGCACCTTCATTTCGGCGACTGCCGGCGAAGCCGGCGCTTCACCGGTGCCCCAGAAGCAACCGCTCCAGATCGGATAGTCGGGATCGCCACCCTCGAACTCAATCCAGACGTTAGCGCCGGTAGGCGGGATGAGAAACAGGCCGACCCCATTGCCGGCAAAGGGCACGCACGGCATCGCCCAACTCGCCCGGCCCTCACCGAGCACGGCGGGCACGCTCACTTGCACCCGGCCCTGTTGCAGCGGATCGAGGTTATTCTCGACCTTGCCGCGATATTTTCCGAAAAATTGGCTCATGGCAACACCACCGGCACCGTCGAACCCAACCCTTCGCGGGTAAGGGTAAAGCTCTGCTTAAAGCCATCACGGCTGATCTGGTGCTTCACCTGCTTAACGTAGTAAAGACCGTCGTAACTGAAGCCGGCGCCGCGCAAGCCAACCAACCCGCGTGCCTGCAACAGACCACCATAGCGCGCGGTATCGAGTTCGCCTTCAACGGTCAGCACATCGCTGGAGGCATCGGTCGCGGCTTGGGCTTGGGCTAGCGCCTGCATGGCATTGAGACCCGTGCCGCGGAAGATCGTGCTGCGGGCGAACGACGCCAGCGCCGGCAGGCTAGCGAGCGGCGGACGGAGACTGGCGAACGAGCGCACCGGGATATTCTGGCCGGTCGTGCGATCCTGCACCTGCCCGGCTAAGGTGGTCGCGGTAAGCGGATCGTGCTGGAAGTTGATCGAGATCACGTTGGTGGCCTGTCCCATGTTGACCGTCAAGGCCCGTTGCGGCACCCCAATGCGCACCGGCGGCCCCCAGTAGGCGGTATTCGTGAGGGGGGCGGGGCCGGGAGCGACGTAGAAGACATACGCAAAGCGTTCGGCCATCTGGCGCAGATAGGCGAGATCGGTCGCTTGCTGCACCGGTGTGCGCTCGATTGGCAGCGGCATATCAACCGTTGGCGGCGGGATGACCAATGGAATGAGACCATACTGGGCATAGCTGGCGATGATCTTGAGCGCAATGACCGCTTCGGGTTGGGCCGGATGCTCAACCGACTTCTCTTCGCGATCCATCGCCACGCTCACATCTTCGCCAGTAATGGTCAACGTCGCCGAACCGGGTTGGTCGCCGGGTTGCAATTGCTGGTTGGTGATCAAGCCGTCCATCACTACCTGCGGCAACGCGCCAAACCAGACAATCAGGACGATCCGGTTGCCGGCGCGCAGCAGCGGCCCGGCGAGCAAGGCATAATCGAGCAGATCGCCCCGTTCGCGCCCAAGCTGAAAGACCACCTGAAACCCAGAGCGCCCCTCGTCGCGGTGCGTCACCTCGGCGCTGGCGAGCGCAGCGAGCAGCGGCGGCGGCGCCGGCGCCGGAATAGTCGGGCCTATCAAGATGGTTAAGCGGGTACTGAGCAGAGTCATCGTATGTCACCCTTCAAAGGTTGGCACCGCCACCCGCAACAACCGGCCAATCTCAGCGGTGAGATCAAACGGATTCAGCGCGTCATTGGCGTCGCAGATGCGCCAAAACTGTTCGGGATCGCCGAACGCGCGATCCGCGATCAGATCAAGCCGGTCGCCGCCGGTGACTTCGACTTCGGCCAGCAACGGCATCGCCGCGCCGGCGGGCAACAACCGGCGGCGCAGATAGACGATCTGGCGGCCATCGGCAGTCGTGAGGGTAGCGGTTGCGATCCGGTAGTAGCGGCTATTGGGATGAAGCATGGCAAGGTTCCTTTCTGGGGTGATCCAGCCGTCATAACAGCTTCGCGCCAGCGCCGGCAGCGTCGAGCGAGCCGGTGCGGGCAATGGCCGCCATCGTCTCTTTGACGATCTGGTGGGCGAGGAAGAGATGGTAGCCGGGGTTCGCCGCCGGCAAGTCGTTGTAGCTGAGCACGCGCAGACCAAGCGAGACCTTGGCCCGGATCGGGTTGAGTTGCGGATCATACGCCTCTTCGGTAATGCTGAACTCGGTGAGGCGCACCGGCAGCACCCGCTTTGGCCCCCAGATAAAGAGGGTGAAGGGCGCTTGCGGCGGGAGAATCTCGATCGTGCCAGCATTAAGCAGCGCAGTATTGGCGACCACCAGCGCGCTCTTGGGATAGATCAGCACCTCGAGCGCCGCCAGTTGCGGATGCAAACCGGTGGCCGCCGCCCCCTGTTCAAGCTGATCGGTCGCGTCAAGTTCGATATCGAGCTTGATCGTCTCAACCGGCGCGCCCTTGATACGCAGCGCATCGGCCCCCTCGCCACCGGTTTGGGCTTCGAGCGTGCGTGACAACGTATCAGGGTTGTACTGAAACACGATCACCGCCGGCTTGGGGTTGGGCAGATCGAAACTGACTAGCGCACCTTTGAGCAAGCGGGGCGAACGGGGAAACGTGGTCATAGGTTCTCCTCGGCCAACGACGGGCAGTGCAACACTGCGCCGCGAAACGGATCGATCGCATCTTGGGCCGCCTGCGCATCGGCCTGCCATTGCTGTTGCAGCGCGGCAACGCGCTCCTGCGCCTGTTGCATCGCGTCGCCGGCATCGCTGCCGGTGACGGTGAAATGCACGCTGCGAAAGCGTTGTTCGAGCGTGGCCCGCCATTGCCGGCCAATCCGGCGATGGGCAGCCTCGTGCGCGTCGAGGTCAACGCGCATTGCGTTCCACGCCGCCACCTCTGCGGCGCGGCTGGGGCGTTCGGTTGGGTTCCACTCCGGGCGATCGATCGGGCAATCGACCGTCACGGTTGCGGACGGCGTTCCGCGCGCGGTGACTCGCACCTGCCCATCACGCAAGGTCTCGCTGCGGGTCTGCACGCCGCCGTTGAAGGCGTAGGTGCAATGGGTTTCAGCCCATTCCGGGGCATACGGCGAATTGGCGCGCAGCCAATCAACCACCTCGTTGCAGCGCAACGATCCGGGCACACGGTAGCACTGGAGCAGCGGTTGGGCTGGCGCGGGCAACGGTCGCAGCGGGCCAAGCGAAGGCGCGCTAGCAGTTGCCCGCTGGTCAGCCTCGGCTTCGAGCACGGCGGCGCTGCGTCCCTGCACGCCTTCGGCCTGCTGCACGACATGGGCCAGTTCGTGCGCCAGCAGGCGTTGTCCGGCAACGGTGTGCGGCGCATACTGCCCGGCGCCGAAGTGGATGTACTGCCCGACGGTATAGGCCGCCGCGCCGAGATGGGCCGCCAGCGCCGCCGAAGTTGCATCGCGGTAGATGCGTACCCTGCGCAGGTCGTAGCCGAAGTGCGGCTCGAAGCGGGCGCGGGTGGCAGGGTCGAGGGGGTGGGCAACGCGACTCGCGCTGGCCCGTAGCGGTTGATCGAGGCGGGGTTGGAGTTGGCGAGTAGGTGTGGGCATAGACCTATCCTCTGGATGATTCCTCATCACGTCGGGGAAAGAGATCGCGTGATCGCTCCGGTTGCTCACCGCCAACTAAACCCTCACGCCGCGCTTGGCCGATGGTAAGAGCCAAACGATGGCGTGGATCGAACGTTTGCTGAAAGATAACTTGATCGCGGCCATCGCTGGTACGGCGACCAACCGTGGCTGTGATCGCTTGGGGGATGCGTTCAAAGACTGGTGCAACGGTAAGTTGCTGCAACGGCGTCAAACCATTAATCTCGGTTTCGCTCATCAGACGCGCAAACGCATCACCACCGTAACTGGCATTGATATCGGCATAGATCGCCTCACCAGCATCAACGTGCGTCTGCACTCGTGCTTCAAAGGCGCTAAACCAACTGCGATTCATCCGCGCTTCCATCGGTACTAAGTTACGCCAACTACCATCGCCGCCATAGCGACTAGCAATGAGGTGACCAGCATCAAAACTGGCATTGATGGTGACACCTTGGGCTTGCAAATCAGCAATTGCGCGATTGAGCGGCTCTGATACACGGGCTTGATCTTCAGGTGCGCGGTGCGCCTTCTTACCGAGCCAACCGTGCGCGCGCCGTGCCCGATCACCTTGCGGGTTGTACTGAATGTGGCCCGGTGTGAAATCACGTGGCACGCTGCTGGCCCAAACCATCACACCCGACAACGCCACAATGAGCTGGTCGAGCTGGCGTTGGATATTCTGATCTGCTGGTAAACCCGTGCCGGCAACACTTTGCGCCTGCGCTGCGCGGGTAGCTGCCTGAGTTTGCTGCGTCTCGACTGTGGTAGACAGTTGGCGAGCCTGTGCAAGCTGCTGGCTAAGATGTGTTTTGTTGGGGCTATCGGGTAACGCTTGAATCCGTTGCGCCAAATCGTTGGCGAAACGGTCAAAGTCTTGTTCATCGCTGGCCACCGACATAACTGCTCGCCGGTTGACAATACGCACGTAGAGGTGGTGTTGGCCGGCAGCGGTGAAGGGAACTGCCAATGCTCCCGCCTCTCGCGCCGGTGCAGTTTCCGCTGCCGCCCGGCGCTCCGCCCCGCCCCCTCTGAACATATTCCGCACCCGGTCGATCAACCGGTCGAGCGCACGATCAACCACCCCGCGCACCCGCTCGATGATTTCGCGTACCTTGGCGCCAACGTTGCCCAAACCGAGCAGGCGAGCCAGCAGGTCAATCGCCAGCGGCAGCAGACGGGCCAGCGTCTCTTCGACCCGCTGCGCCGCCGGTTGGATGATGCCGCGCGCAATGTCGCCGATCGCGTTGACCACTGTCTGCACCACTTCAATGATCCGGGCCAGTTGGTCGCGCAGGAAGGTGAAGAGGTTGTAGGCAGCCAGAATCAGATTGACAATCGCGCCGACCGGGTTGAACATCGTGGCGAGACGGGTGATCGCCGCCATGACGATCCGTTCGAGCAGAAAACGCTTGATGCTGTCGAGCACCATATCGCGCAGGCTGCCCAAATCGTCGCGGATCCGTTGCCAGAGTGCATCCCAACCGCCATCGATCAGCGTGCGCAGGTAACTGGCGACAAACTCGATCACCGCGACGGCCCGCTCGCCGATCAGGCGCACAGCCCGCTCACGCAGCCGTTCCCACGTTAGTCCAAGGATCTGCTGGATGAGGCTCAGCACTCCCATCAGGTCGAAACGTTCGGGCAGCGTGATCCCCGCCCCGCCGAGCGCGCCGGTGAGCCAGCCGATGATGCCGGCCTGCAAGTGGGTGAGGAAGTTATCGGCGAAACGGCGCACCCCGTTGAGGAAGGCATCGACCAGATGGCCGGCAAACCCGCCCGGATCGTCGAGAATGAGCTGGAAGGTCTCCTGCGCCCGCCCGATGAACTGGTAAAAGGCTTCGGGATCGATGCCGGCCACTTTCAGCACCGCTTCGAGCGCCATGCGCGCCAGCGCCGCCCAATCGCCGGTCAACACCGCTTGGGCAATGCTGAGCGCCGCGTTGATTGCGGCTTGATAGACATTGATAATTGCGTTGAGACCGGCGCGCAGTCCTTCGACCAGCGCGGCGATGCCGGCTTTGAGGCCCTCGGCGGCGGCAGTGACCACCCGCTGCGCAAAGGCGACCGCACTGTCGATGGCGGCATTGAGCCGCGCTGCCAGTTCAGGGAAGATGCTGCCAATAAGGGTATCAACCAGCCCTTTCAGCAGTTCGCCGAAGGCGGCGATCAGGCCGTTGACAAAGGCGGCAGCGGCGTCAATGATCCGCATCGCCAGCGCTTTGGCCGCATCGAGGATCGCGTTCACCGCGCGCCGCACAGCGGCGAAGATGGCGCCGATCGCTCTGGTGAGGGCAGCGAAGGCGTCGCGCACGAAATTGACCGCCCGATCCCACCAACTCTGCTCTGTGGCTGCGCGTTCGGATCGCTGCCGTTCCGCTTCAGCCTGCCGCTCGCCATTGGCCACCTCGGCACGGGCATCGCGCTCTGCCGATTCGTAGTGCTGTTCGATCTGTGCTTCGTCGGTGCGCACCCGCTCGTCGATCGCGCGCCGGCGATTGGCCCGTTCGGTCGTTGCTTGCTGCTCGATATCGGCAACGGCATCGCGCTGCGCCTCTAGCGTCTCTTGCCGCGCATCCTGAATCTGCGCGCGAGCTTCGATCACGCCAGTCCGCTGCTGTTCGTCAGCGCGCGCCGATTGTTCCCGCGCCTGCGCTTGCGCGTCGGCCACCGCCTCAGCCCGCTGCTGATCGCGTTCGGCGCTCGCTTCATCCACCTGCGTGCGCGCTTCAGCCAGACTCGCCTCCATCGCCGCCTGTTGCTGCTGATCGAAGGCGGTCTGCACCTCCGGCGGCAGGCCCAGCTCAAGGTACGCTTGCGGTTCGGCAGGCATTGCCGGCGCGGTGATCGCCGGTTGGGCCAGTTCACCCACCGGGTACGCTTCAGCGAGCGCGATCGGTTGGGCCTGTTCCGGCCCCGGCCCATTGATCACCGCCTGCGCCGCCTCGTCGCGCATCTGGCGCGACTGCGCGACGCCTTCGGTGATCTGTTCGTCGAGTTGCGCCGGGTCAGCCCCCTCGGTTAGCGGCACGCGCGGCGGCGCGCCGGGAGAGGTGATGATTTCACTGTCGCGGGTGTTCACCTCGCGCAGACGTTCGGCGAGATTAGCGGCGCGATCGTCGCTCTCGCCGCTCATCAACCGCGAAACATCAGCAGTGACGCGATCGTTGGCCGTGTAGCGACCGGGATCAGGGGTTGGCGGCAGTGCAACCCGCGGCACTGCGCCTGCAACATCGAGATCGAGCGGGCGGGCATCTGGCGAAACGACGGCCAGCGGCGGCGGCGTTTCAACCTGTGCCGTGAGTTGAGCATGCAGATCGGGCAGTCCGGCGCTAAACGCCGTCTGTTCCGCCTTCGCCAGCCGATCCGTCTCGCTGCCCAGCGTCGCGGCGTGCTGCGCTTTCACCGTCGGCGGCGCAGCAGCGAAGGCGGCCATGAAGGCTTCCGGCCCTTCGGCAGCGGTAAGCGCCGCTGCGGCTTGCGCTTGCGCGGCTTGTTGCGCAGCGACATCGGCTGCGCTCACGCCGGGAGCCGGTGGCGGCGGCAACTCGAACGGCGGTTGATCCGGTTCGATAGCCGGTGGCGGCAAGCTGGCCGGCGCAGGCTGCGATTCGGGGGTTGGCGGTGCAACGGTTTGCGCCGGTGGGGCCGGTTCGCGTTCGGCGATGCGGCGGAAGGTCGCCGCCGCCGGTTCATCGGTTGGTGGGGCCGGGGTGGTAGCGCGGCGCAAGGCGACGGCTGCCGGCGGCAAGGTCGTGGTCACGGCCAAGGGAGGGGTGAGCGGGGTAGAAACGCGCTGCGCCTGCGCGGCCAGCGTTGTCGCCTCGCGCTCGGCAGGTGCGGTGGCGGGGACAATCGGCGTCTCGTGCCGCACAGCGCCATCCTCCGGTCGTCCCACTCCCTCACCCGCAATCGCTGCTTCGGCGGGTTGTGGGCCAGTGGCTCGCGTTCCCCCCTTCATCTGCAACACATGCACCACCTCGTGCGCGACCAACTCCAGCGGCGGGTGCGGATCGGCGAGGAAGATTGCACCCTGATGGGTGAGCGCCTCGGCCTGCAAGAGGGCCAGCGCCGCTTGCGCCGGCGGCCCGGCGTAGACGGCGATCTGGTCAAGCTGGTGGCCAAAGCGCGCTGCGAGGGCATCCCGGTGCGGCAGCGCAATCGCTGGTTGCGCGGCGGCTTGCGCGAGCAAGGCCGCCACATCGGCAGCGCGAGCCGGCGCCGGTGGACGGCGAGCCGGTGCAGGAGCGCGGGTTGGTTTGCGCACGGCGATGTTGATCTGCATGGGAACCTCTCAACCTCACAACCACTACTGCCACCCCCGGTAGAGCGCCAACGCGATCTGCTGGCCGATCCGCTCAGGCCGCATCCCCGGCCCTAACCGGAACGCGCCGCCGTCAAGCGTCTCGATTGCGCCGGCGCTGCTCAAGCCCGCCGGTATGCCCTCTTCCGCCAGCAACCGGCTCAACTCAGCGACCAGCGCCGCTCTGACGCGCTCGCGGTCAATGGCCCCAAAGCCGATCAAGGCGATTTCCGCAATCTCTATCTCAATCGCAACCTCCATCGCACACCCCATCAGCAGCCGTCGCTAACACCCCCACCCTCGCAATTCTGTCTCGGTCAGCGGTTTGTCCAATTTGGCGTATTCGCTGTGCGCCGCGCTCAAGATATGGCGCATCCCGACCGGTTCGCCGGCATCAGCGGCAAGAAAAGCGGCATTCAAGGCGATGCTGCGAATGTTGCCGCCAGCCAGATTCAACTGCGCTAGCCGCACCCAATCCAACCCGGCCAGCGGCGTGGCAGGCGGGAAGACCCGCTGCCAGATACGCCGGCGTTGCGCCGCGTCAGGGAATGGGAAGTTGACAATAAAGCGGATACGGCGCAGGAAGGCGGTGTCAATCGCTTGCTTCATGTTGGTAGTGAGAATAGCCAAACCGCGGTACGCTTCCATCCGCTGCAAGAGGTAGCTCACTTCGAGGTTGGCGTACCGGTCGTGACTATCTTTCACTTCGCTGCGCCGGCCAAACAGCGCATCGGCTTCGTCGAACAACAGAATCGCGCCCCCGCCTTCGGCAGCGTCGAAGATGCGGCGCAGATTCTTTTCGGTCTCGCCGATGTATTTGCTCACCACCGCGCTCAGGTCAATCCGGTAGAGATCGAGCCGCAGCTCGTTGGCTAATACCTCGGCAGCCAACGTCTTGCCGGTGCCGCTCGGCCCCGCAAAGAGGGCGCTAATCCCCAACCCGCGTTCACCGCGCTGGCCAAAGCCCCACTGCTCGTACACCCGCGCCCGTTGGCGCACGTGCGCTACCATCTGGCGCAGCGTTGCCATGTGCTCGTCCGGTAACACCAGATCGTCCCAACCCGCCGCCGTCTCAATCCGCTGGGCCAACCCATCGAGGCGGAGGCGAGCCTGCCCGCGGCAGGCTTCCCACCAATCGGCGGCAGAATCGGTCGTGACCGCCAAGCCGGCAGCGCGGATGGCGTTGGCATTGAGGGTGAACTGGGCCAGCAGCGGTTCGAGTTGGCCTTTGAGGGCCAGACTGCGTTCACCCAATATTTGTTGCCAGAGCGACCGTTGCTCGGTACGATCGGGTTGCGGCACATCAACCCGCACGATCAGCCGGTCGCCGGACGGCAGCGGATCGGCGCTCGCCAGCAACACCATGCCCTGTACCCGTTCCAGCCACCCAAGCCACGCCCGCGACGTGTCGCCGTCGTCCACCGCGATCAGCGCCAGCGCGCCGCTCAACGCCGCTTCTCGCTCCCACAGGCGGGCCAACAACTCTTGCTCAGCGGGGCCGGCGGGCACATCTTCGGCCCGCAGCAGGTACACTGCCCGCCCCAGTCGCTCGCCAATCGCGGCGGCAATCGCCTGCCGGCTGAACGAATCGCTGCCGCAGATCTGCACCGGCGGCGCAGGTTGCTCTTCCCACAGCGCCGCAATCCGCTCCACGAGTTGCCGGTGCGAGGCCGGCAGCGCCACTGCCGGATCGAGCAGGCGCACCAGCGGTTGCAAGCGCCGGTCGAGCGTCGCCACACCGAGCAGGTAGTGCAGCACCCGCTCGTCGATCCGTAGCGGCGCAGTCGCAAGCGGCTCACCCTCGGCCAGCTCAATCAACCGCCAGTGGCGCAGCGGCGCCGTCGGCGTCACCGCGCTCCAGTGGGCAGCGGGCAGCACCGCCAGCGCCAACCCGATGGTTGGACGGAAGCGGTGCGGATCACCCTGCGCTGTGGCACAGAGCGTTGCCAAACCGCTATCGAGTTCCACCCCCGCGCAGAGCAGCAGCAGTTCAGTCTCGAAATCGGTCAAGCCAAAGATGATGCGCAACCGCTCGACCGCCGGCAGCGCAGGCAAGGCAGCGCGGGCAGCGGCAAGGGCCTGCCCGGCCTCGCGCAACCCAGCTTCGTCGCGCTCGCCGGCCAAGCGCCGCTTGATCACGTCAAGCGCCGCACTCAGATAACGCTGGTTTGCTGTCACCCAATCGATTGCCGTGGCCGTGCTCATGGGATGATCACCGTTGGCCCGCTAAACCCGCTTCCACTTACGTCAAGTTGACTTTCAGCTCCGTCTACCTGCACCCGCACCAGATAGGTTCCCGCCGGCACAATGTCCGTCGTGAGCGTGAGCGTCGCATCAGTATCGTTGGGTGGAGGCGCCGGCGCGCGCGCCGGCAGCGGTAACGCGAACGAGCGCGGTGGCCGGTTGGCCGGCGGCGGCGTCTCGTCGAGCAAGAGCGTCACCCGCTGCTGTTTACCCACCGGCGGCGTGAGGGCAAGGGTGAGGGTGACATTGCCGTTGCCATCACGCGGGCCGGCAGTGGCGCTGACCATTGGCGACAAGATGAACGCTGCCACATTTGATTCGACCCCACGGTGCGGAGTAGGTGGCGTGCCGAGGCGCAGCCGGTGAACCACCTGCACCACCTGCACGCCGGCCCGTAAGCTTGCCGGCAGCGCGACAATGATCTGCGTGCCGGTCATCTGATCCGGCGGTACCGCCACTTCAGTCTCGCCAAGCCGGATCACGACATCATCACCACGCAACTGCTGGCCGCGGATCACGAGCCGGTAACCGGGCAAGATCGGCTGCTGGAAGTTCACCGGATCGTTTGCGGTGCGTTGTGAGCCGAGTTGGGTGATGCGCGGCTGGCTGAGCGGCAGCACATAGAGATTGCGCCGGCGCACCGGCAGCGCCTGCCGGGTAGGCCGCCGGCTCTCGATCAAGACCACCGATGCTTGGTAGGCCACGGTAGGCCGGTACGGCGATTGCATGCTTGACCAGATGTGCGAGACCTGTTCGAGGCTCAGCGGTTCGGGAGTGATCTTGATCTGTTCGATCTGATCGGCGAGATCGGCAGCCACCAGACTGGCGCGGGCCGATCCCGGCAAGGCCACGCCGCTGACCGGCGCAGGCGGGGCCAGCGCAATGCGGATAGCATCGCGGGATAGCACCGGCGTCTCGTGCAAGAGCTGCATCGCATACCCTAGCAGCAGTTCGGCCAGATAGTCTTGGTCGGTGTAGGCGGTCAACAAATAGTGCAGATCGAGCGCCAGCGGCGGATCACTGATGAGTTCGCCGCGTCCCGAACGCGACGGCAAGCCATGGTTGCGCCAGCCGGGGTTGTAGCTCACGTGGTAGAGAAAGAGGTTGAGTTGGCCGCTATTGGGGGTAAAGGCGGCGAGGGCCTGCGCCGGCGCCAAGACGCTCACCGTCACATCACCGAGCGCGCCGGTGAGGTCGTGATCGATCAGACCGTCTTGCAGCAGATCGCGCAACACGGCGGTAACAGCGGCAATCGCCAGCGCATTGCTCATCGCGTTCCTCCCTCCCGCCGGCGCAGATACTCGTCAAGGCTGAGCCTCGGAGCCGGCGGTTGCGGACGGGGGCGCGATGACGGTGGTGGCGGCGGCACGGCGCGTACCTCCACCCGCCCGATGGTCACAGTGATGCGTGGCGGATGCGGTGGCGCTGCCGGTTCGCGCGGCGGCGGGGCCACCGGTTCGCGTGGCATAACCGGCGCCGGCGCAGAGAAGGGCCGGATCGCCGGCACTCCCGGTTCGCGCGGTGCATCCGGCACGCTAGCCGGCTGGAACGAAACGGCAGACGCCGGCGACACGGCGGCAACATCCGCCAGCCGCGGTGGATCAATGGCGTTGGCTGGCGCCGGCAACCCGCGCGGCTCGACGAAACCCGCCAGACTCGCCGGCGCAGTGCGCTCGCTGTTCGCCTCGCTCACGCCACGATCAGGCGAGATACGCTCCGGCGCAGCAGGCGGCATCGTCGATGGACGCCGCAGCTCGCTGGCGGTGGTTGGTGGTTGCCCCCACGCCGCCAGCGGGGCTACTGGCAACGGCGGAATTTGCCGGCGTTCAACCGGCGGGATCGCGCTAGCCAGCGGTGCGGGAGATGGCTCCACCCACACCGGCGGCGACCCCGGCGCAGCCTGATCACCCACCTGCACCGGCGGCGACCCCAGCGTGACCTGATCACCCACCTGCACCGGCGGCGACCCCGGCGCAGCCTGATCACCCATCTGCACCGGCGGCACGGCCACCTCACCGCCGAAGGGCGCAACCAGCTCGAACCGGGCCGGCAATCGCGGTTGCACCGCCCCAGCCAGCTCGCCAAAACTGCGCGCCAGCAGATTAGCCAGCGGATCGTTCATCGTTCACCATCTGCAAATACAAGGCGCGCCGTTGCGGGCTCAGCGCCAGAATCTCGCTCTCGCGCCAGCCGTAGGCGCGCGCCAGCGTATGCACATCGCGCAACAACCGCCGTGCCCACCGCTCCAATTCTTGCCAGACAAATCCCGCGACATCGAAGGGCGCGGCCCACGAGTGGCTGCAATCGGGACAAGCCAGCTCGATCCGCAGATCGAGCAGCGGATCGGCGTTCGCCATCGCGGTCGCGACCGCTGCCAATGCCTCATCGGACAGCATCGCCGGCGCATCGATCAAACAGCGTTCGATCAGGCGGCGAGTGGCAGCCGGGCCGGGTGGCAACCCCAGCAGATCGGCGCTGGCCGGCAGGCGAAAGGCAAGTTGTTGGCCGCCAACGTCAAGTGATTGCACCACCGTTGCCGGCGCTAACGCGCGCAGAGCTGTCGTCGCCAACGAAAACTCTAATCGGGTGGCGCAGGCCGGGCAGACCGCGACACACTCCATCTGCGCGCCAAACAGCCATTCCCGCACCAGTAACAGCAAACCATCGCGCGCGCCAACCGGCAACTCGGCGACGGCTATCTCTGGAAACAACGGCGCCAACAACGCCAGCACCCGCGCGAGCGGCGGTTGCGCCGCGCCTGCCTCCCAAATGTCGAGCAACGTCGCTGCGGAAATGGCCATCGTTCACCTCATGAACGCAACAGCGCCACATGCGGTATGGGCACTGAATCAGTGCGCCCCTTCCCTGCTTACTGCGGTTCAGTGAAGCTCGGCTCGTCCGGTTCGCCAAGGGCGTAATCGCGTTCCCAACCCTCATTCTCCAGCTTGATGCTCTGGATGGCGACCGCATTGGCGTTGGCGTCGAGCTCAGGCAGAGCCTGATACTCCGATACCCAACAGCGATAGACCCGGTAGGCGATAGCCAATTGGCCGGCCTCGTTGTAGACCTCGATAATGATGTCTTTGCGAAAATCCTTCAGCGAGACCTCGGCCCCTAGTCCAGAACCGTAATTCCAGACCTTATTCGCCCACTTCTCAAATTCGGTGTCGTGCGTCACACCCCGCTCAAGCGTGATCGGTTCATACTTGGTGCGGCCCGGCGACTTGCGCACATTGCTCGCATCACCGCCCTCCCGATGCTCGACCACCTCGGTGGTACGCTTCAACGCCGACACCTTGCTAATCCCGGCCACGTACCGGCCATCCCACTTGATCCGGAACTTAAAGTTCTTGTAGGGATCGAACCGCTGCGCATTGACGCTAAACTGAGCCATACGCTATTCCCCTTGTATGGGTGCAACGCTGTTGTGCCCTCTTTGCCCATCGTACAGGCCCAACGTGTTGCGCCCTCGCTTGCCTTACTCCACCTGCCCGGCCAACTGCTGAATCTTGATAATCACAAACTCAGCCGGCTTGAGCGGCGCAAAGCCAACCACGATGTTTACCACTCCCATATTGATATCTGTCTGGGTTGTTGTCTCGCGGTCACACTTCACCAGATAGGCTTCGCGCGGCGAACGGCCCTGAAACGCGCCTTGCCGGAAGAGGGTCTGCATAAACGCACCCACATTTAGCCGGATCTGTGACCACAGCGGCTCATCGTTCGGCTCAAACACCACCCATTGCAGACTGCGGTAGAGCGTCTCTTCAATAAACAACGCCAACCGGCGCACCGGGATGTACTTCCATTCCGAAGCCAACTGGTCAGCGCCGCGATAGGTGCGCGCTCCCCAGACCACATTGCCGCTCACCGGGAAGGTGCGCAGACAATTGACGCCGAGCGGGTTGAGTTGGCCTTGTTCCCGGTCGGTCAAATTGACCGCCAACGCCCGCACGCCAAACAGCGTCGCGTCCTGCCCCGCCGGAGCCTTCCACACCCCGCGCTGGGCATCGGTGCGAGCAAAGACGCCAGCCACCGCACCGCAAGGCGCAAACTCTTCCAGCCGGTTCTCGCGCAACGGGTCGGGAATCTGCACCCGCGGAAAATAGATCGCCGCATGATCGTCACGCGCCACCGCTGCGCTAAACGTGCCGATCCTCCCCACCGCCGCAGCGATGCTCCGCCAGCTCGATGGCGCATCGATAATCAAAAACGCCCGCTCGTCGCGACAAAAACGCAGCGCTGCCGTCCACACCGATTCGGTCACATCGGTATCACGGGTAAAGGGCGGAATGCAGAGCAAATTAAAGAGATCGGCCTTGCGCAACGCATACATGCCGGTCTTTGCATCGAAATCACCTGTATACTGGGTTTGGGTCAATGCGCTTCCATCCGTGCCATTCGTGGCCGGCGCCGCATCGGCCACGACGGCTGGCCGCACCGTGGGAAAGGCGCCGGGATGCGGATCAGGCACGCGCAACAACAGCGACTCTTGGGCCAGCACCGTACCGACATAGCGCGGCGCCACCGGATTGATCGACACATTGCGAAACGTCTCGCGCCGCGCCGCCTGCACCGGATTCGTCCCCGGAATAATCTCGACGACGGTCAGATTAAACTCATCGGGTTGCAATGGTTCGCGGGTCGCGTGGTCAATGCTGATCCGCAAATGATTGCCCCATGCGCCTTCGTTGCTGGCCTCCAGCGTCAGATTATCGGTTCCGCTCGCTGGCGAAAGGGTGAAACGGGCCGCAGTCGCGCCATTGATCAGGCGCACAATCAAGGCATCAGTGCCGCCGTTGAGGAAGAAATGCTGCACCGCATAACTCATCGTGCTCGCTTCCCACAACCCGCCAAAGAGCCGCTCGTAATCGCCAAAGTTTTGGATCCGCACCGGATCATGCACCGGCCCGCGCCGCGCCCGCCCGACAAAAGCGGTAATCGACGTCGCCACCCCGGTGATCGTGCGCACACCGCTCGGCACCTCCTCAATGTAGACACCCGGATACGACAAAGTGACCGGCATACTGTTGCTCCTTGCGATAGCCCGAAAGGTATCGTTCGTCCGGCGCCATGGATGATGGCAGCGCAACCCGATTGTGAGGACGGATCATGCCGCCGTTGGCAATGGCAGCCTACGCTGCATCGCGCCCGATCAGCACTTCAACCGTCACCGGTTGCGCCGTTGGATTGGAAAAAGCAAAATCGAGATTGGCCGTGCCCAGCAACGCTACTGCCCCAGCGCCAATCAGCAGATGAGGGCCGTCGAGTGTGATTGCGCTGCCGCCATCGACGGTATAGGTCAATGGCGGCGTTGCATCATACCGGCTCGCCGAAATCAAGACAAAACGCACCGTACCACCGCCCGACGGCGCGGCGAAATTGGCTTGGCCCGGCGTAGCGCCGCTAGCCGCCGCGATCTGCACTTGGCCTTTCAAATAGACATCAACCGGCAGCGTCTGGGATTCGGTCTTCCGCGGCCCTCCGGCCACAGCCACGCTCAGCGTCCACTGAATACTTTCCGGCATACGCAACCCTCCTCGCACACACGTCACGGCGGACCATAAGGCATCGGCGGGCACTGCCTGAAATGTATCAGGCGGATATCAATTTGGCTGAAGCGTGACCGAGAAAAGGAGAAGGAAGGAGGATGGTGAGAGTGTTGTATCAGCAGCGAACTTTCTCGGTGGGTAAGATCGCTCTTACATTATAGCTATGCTGTCAAGATATCAAACTTCAGTACGTGCGCCTTATTTCAAAGAACGTCACCTCAGCGACTATTTTGCACCAAGGTGCTGTCATTGCGAGCCACAGAAGGGCAATGCTGCGCATTGCCTAGCGCGGCGAAGCAATCTCCCGCGAGCACGGGAGCGATACGCTCAGACATGCTTGCCGCTGAAGCAGGAGATTGCTGCGGGCGCTGCGCGCCCTCGCCATGACATGAAGTGAGCGCGCCCCTCACTATAACAGCCGGGCTGCGTCAACCCGCTCGCTCGCCCCTCACCCCCTACCCCGCTCCCGCCGTCAGATTGAGAGGCAGACAGCACATCTGATTGAGTACAACGGTTGATCGCTGTGCAATGCCTCAACGCCTAGTGCTACACTCCCCTCTCCCGCGCCAGTGGGAGAGGGTCTGGGGGTGAGGGCGAAATGGCGCTTCCCAACACCATCAGCCGTATCTGTGCTCATCCGTGCTGTCCGCCCTTGAACGCCGTCAGGTGGGAGAGGGACCGGGGGGTGAGGGCACCAGCCCGCGCAGCGGGCTTCGTAAGCCTAGCCCGGCCCTTCAGGGCCGGGTTACCTGCACGGCGGATCCATAAGTTGCAACGTTCAACATCTCGCAATATAAGCTCCTAAATGTTACGTCTATAAACGAAGCTCTACCGATGACGATTGTGCAAAGCTACAACATATATTTCCGAATATTATCCGATCTCGTCTAATCTTGCTTGATCCCACGCCTGCATCGCCCCATGTGCCCAACAGTGGTTCACCACCTGACAGTTGAACAGGGAACTTTCACTCTGCCGGTTTTGTGAGAAAAACCACAATTTTATTCAAAATTGTGCGTTTCATCACAATTATTTATTGATGAATCAGACGCTCTATCCAACCAAATTTGTACTTTTTTGCCCAGTATTGCTGTGCAGCGAATGGACAAAATGTGGTATGATAGAAATCGGAGGTTTCAACCTTCGAGGCAATCACTAATCGTACAAATTCGATCACGTTTTCAAAAGGAGCAATCAGCAATGCCCCGCCGACACGCTGTCCGGCCGGCTAATCTGCCGGCTATCGAGCCGACAACTGCTGCGGAGGAAGCAACGACGCTGCCCGCAACCGACGATCCGATGGCCGTACTACGCTACGAGCCGCTCCCCGATCTCGACCCGGAACAGGCGCGCCGGCTGCTCTCCACCCCTGCTGAGCAGCCTGTGGCCGAGACGAAGAAGCTGCCGGCTCGTCTTCGCCCCAAGACCACCAAGCACAAAGGGATTACCCGCATCGATCACCCGGCTAAGCGCACCTTTGGCTATTTTGTGCGCGTGACGTGGAACAAGCAGCGCCGGAGCAAGTTTTTCTCGGATTCGGTGTATGGCGACCGGCTGGCCGCTTTGGCTGCCGCTATCGAGTGGCGCAACGCCACCGAGCGCGAGTTAGGCAAGCCGCGCACCGAGCGGCAAGTGATTGGCGTTTCCCGCACCAGCACTGGTATTGTTGGCGTGCGCCGCACCATCAAGGATGGCCGCGAGGTCTACGAGGCGACGTGGCGCGACGGCAACCGCATCCGCCGCACCTCGTACTCGATCGCCAAGCACGGCGAGCGCCGCGCCCTCGCCCTTGCCCGCCGCGCCCGCGAGAAGTATGAGCGGATGCGCCAGCGCACCCCCACCGGCGACTGATCGCGCGCGTCTTTGTTGATTGCTTCCCAGACCCCTGCGCCTTGCACTGGCGCAGGGGTTCTGTTTACGCCGATAACTGTTACTAGAATGCAACCAATTTAATGGGTGACAAATCGTAAATTTGTCTTATAATAATGAACAGATCAAGCGCAACCGGAAGGAGAGAGCCGTGCGTTCTGAGGTTGAACTTGCCAGTGCTACCCACGGCATCGGTGAAGATGCGAGCGTTGATGTTGGCAATCGTCTGCGCGCCCTGCGCGAGCAGCGCCGGATGTCGATCCGCGCGCTGGCCGAAGCGAGCGGGTTGGCCGTGAATACGCTCAGCCTGATCGAAAATGGCCGCACCTCGCCGAGCGTCAGCACGCTTCAGCGCCTCGCTATGACGCTGCAAGTGCCGATTAGCGCCTTTTTTACGCCTGATGTGCCCCAACAGCGCGTTGTCTTCACCCCTGCCGGTCAGGCGACAGCGACCCTCTTCCCGCACGGCGCGCTCACCGATTTAGCACCCGGTTTGGCCAACCGTACCCTCGAACCGCTGTTGCTCACCCTCGATCCCGGCGCCGGCAGCGGTCCTGAGTCAATCGTCCATACCGGTCAAGAATTTGTGTTTGGGTTGAGCGGCAACATCCTTTACACCGTCGCCGATCATACCTACACCATCGGCCCCGGTGATAGCCTGTTGTTCGAGGCGGTGTTGCCCCACCGCTGGCACAATCCCGGCCATGCCCCGGCCCAAGCGTTGTTGGTCTTGTGTCCGCTCGAATTACCGCGCAGCGCTCTCGAGCGCCATGGTCGTGTTTAAGCGAAGGAGTTGGTGGTATGCAGATCCGAACCTTGCATCTAAGTGAAGATGGCGTGAGCCGCACTGATGACGCGATCGCCTTGATCCGCCATGCACCCGGCCAGATTACGCTCAACGACCGAGAGGTGTTGGCGATCCGCCCGCTTGACCGCTGCACGCTGGCGCTTGAACTGCTCGGCGAAACGCGCTATCTAGCTTCAGCCGATTACTGGCACGCCCTCTTCGGCCAGCGCACTGCCGAAGCGCGCGAAGCTGGCTGTCTGCTCGGCCATCTCGATAGCCTTGCGATCGCCGCCAATCGCGTGCTCGAAACGGTCGCCAGCCTCGATCAGCTCCCACCTGAGGCGCGCGTCGCGCTTGACAACCTGCGCACTGCGCTGAACGACCTGAAGGTGACGATGCCGCGGTGAAGAAGATGGCAAATGAGCCGGTAGTACGGCTGTGGCTAAGCCGCACTACTGGCTTGTTATGATCCGGTGCGCCTGCTCGCCCCCGGAGCGCGAGCCGCTGGCCCGCCTGCCCGCTCACCGCACGGGGCGCGGGCCGCTGGCCCGCCGGCCCGCTCACCGCACGGAGCGCGGGCCGCTGGCCCGCCTTTTCTCTCTCGGCCCGGAGCACGGGCCGCTGACCCGCCGGCCCGCTCACCGCACGGGGCGCGGGCCGCTGGCCCGCCTTTTCTCTCTCGGCCCGGAGCGCGGGCCACCGGCCCGCCTTTTCTCTCTCGGCGCGGAGCGCGGGCCACCGGCCCGCCTTTTCTCTCTCGGCGCGGAGCGCGGGCCACCGGCCCGCCTTTTCTCTCTCGGCCCGGAGCGCGGGCCGCTGGCCCGCCTTTTCTCTCTCGGCCCGGAGCGCGAGCCGCTGGCCCGCCTTTTCTCTCTCGGCGCGGAGCGCGGGCCGCTGGCCTGCTCGCCGGACAGGAGCCGCCCAGCCGTGTGGCTTTACCAGAGGGCTACTCTGGGATCAGTGGCGGCGGCAGCAAGCCTGATACCTCTAACCCGATTTTCCAGCGCGCCAGCACGGCCAGCAACAGCAACGCCACCAGAAATCCGGCGATTCCCGGCAAGGCTAATTGCCGCACGTGCCGCACTCGCCCGCTCAGACCGGCAAAGGCGCTGATCGGCAGCGCCACGGCAAAGGTCATCACCCCCGTCACCCCAATCACGCTGAGCAAGACCAGCGGCCATGCCAACACCGCTTGGTTGGCGGCGATCGCTGCCACCACAAGGCCCAACGCGCCGATCACGATCCCCAGATCGCGCCAGCTCCCGACGGGCGCTTGCTCGGCAGCCAGCAGATCGGGCGATAGAAAGGTATGATTAGCGACCAATAACAGCCCTATCGCCAACGCCGCACCAAACCCCAACCCAGTCACAAGGCGCAGATCGTCGCGCGGCGGGTACGCCGGCGGAAAACCCAGCTCGGCAACGGTTGAATTCAACCCATCAATCCCCATCACTGCCATCAGGCCAATCAGCGTCAAGCCGATCGGCAGCGGCGGCAACCTCCCGGCCCGCATCCTCCCCAACGCGGCCATCACTCCCAGCGTCACCATCAGCCCGAGATAGATGCCGCTATCGCGAGCGCAGAGCGGAAACTGCACTCCACCAGCGATCAGATTATGGCTCTGCGCGCAGATGCCATGAACTGCAAAGAAGAGCCGTCGCTCCCAATCCAATGCCGTTGCAATCGCCGGGAGCAACGCGAACAGGATGATCAAACCAAGCCCGACCACCGGCCCACGCCAATCGAGTCTACGCTGTACTGTTGTGGTTGGAGCCATAACGCCCTCTTGCCCTCATCTCTCCAACTCGATAATCGCTGCGCTCGCTTGGCCATTGGCCACCGTCAACCGCGCCACCGACAACCCCGCCCCCCGCGGCGCGCCAGCAGTGCCCGGATTGAGAAAGAGCACCCCATTGTACATTTCGTACAATGGCCGGTGGCTGTGGCCGAAAATATAGACCCGCGGCACCCGGCCATCAGCCGTCTTCGGTAACGATTGCACAAGATGGCGGGGCTGGCCGCCAATGTGGGTCAGATAGATCATAACTCCCTCGCGCTCGATCCAGCGGTGCGCCGGATAAGTGCGGGCCAGCGCCGTGCCCTCATCGGTGTTGCCATGAATAGCCAATACCGGCGCAATAGTCGCGAGCCGGTCGAGAATGGCTTCATGGCCGATATCGCCGGCGTGTAAGATCAGCTCAACCCCGGCTAATGCCGTCAGCACCGCTGGCGCCAGCCGGCCATGCGTATCCGAAACGACGCCGATCTCCATAGTTTCCCTCACATGTGGTAGCCGGTACGCCTTGCGTGCGTCGAGCGCCAGTATGCTCGCTCTCACACCACGCGGATCGCGCGCATGTTGCCACCCTCTCCCAACGGCCCGCGCCTAACCCGCCGGTTGCCAACGGCTCAGTTCCGCCACTAATTCAGCCACTCCCGCCTCGATCCGGCGAAACGCCTCAGCGGCGGGCAAGAAGGGTACGTCGGGCGTTTGCCAGTACCGGATCCGATCCTCCCACCCCGGAAAGCGTTGCTGCATCAACGGGCGATGCTCGCGCTCATCCAAGGCAATCGCGACGGTTGCGCGCCGCAGATCGGGTTCGGTCAAGGCTATTGGCAACCGGATTTCGGAAGGCGGCGGAAAGCCGCGTTGTTGTAATTGCACCAGAACGTTGGGCCAGATCGGCCCCTGATTGGAAGCCGAGAGCCGCAACCCGCGTGAGTCGGCTTGCCAACCCGGTACCCGCATGGCGTTGAACAGCAGCTCGGCGTAGCGGCTGCGGTAGTAGTTGCCGGTGCAGATAAAGAGAACCGTGCGCATTGGTTGCCTTTGCCTCGTGCATGATTGCGAGCGCGAGTCTGAAAACGCATTGACGATTGTTTATGCAACCCACACTTGTATCGTCACCACGCTATGACTCCTCCGCCCCAGCCGCCAACCGGTACTGCCCATATTCGCGCTCGCACGGCGGCCCATCAGTAGCATACAACGTTTGGGCCGTCACATCCATGATGATCGAAGCGACCGATTCGTAATATTCATCGGGCGGATCGGCAGGATCAATATGGAAACAGACCGAATAGGGATGGCGATCATGGTCGCGCAATGCCGCTTGCACGCTCGCCAGCGATTGCGGACGCGGCGCCAGCAGCGCTTGCAAGCGCGCTTGCCGCCATTGCGAATGCGGCACCCGCTCGATCGCGCGTTCGACGATGCCCAAGGCCGCCGGGTCGTTGAAATGGTTCGCGTGGATCAGGCAACCGCCGGCGCACCCGCTCACGGCCACCGTTTCCGGCGCCGCCTCGATATTGATCACCTGATCGGGCGTTTGGGCAATGAGGAAATTGGCCGAACCGGCCCGCGCTTCCGCTGTGATCACCGCCTGCGCCTCGGCAAGGGTGCGCGCGCGCAAGATTTCATAACAGCGCACGTGAAACGGTCGCCGCAAGCTGGCCCAATCGTCAGCCGTACTGCTGAGTCCGTTAATCAACAACGCCAACCCCGCCGAGTTTAGACCGATCTTGCCGCCGAAAATACCGGCTTCGGTAAAGGCCAGTGTGCGCAGGCCATCAGGTTCAACCGTCGCCACAATTGCGCCGCGCACACCGGTGATCCAATCCCAGTTTTCGCCTACCAGCAGATGGCCATCACTTGTCTCAGCGGGCAAGAGGGCAAACGCCGTACATCCGTCAGGCTTGGCGGGCGGACGATCATACTCGCGGAAATATTGGTAGAACAGTTCGTAGCGCACATTCAACGCCGCAATCGCCGCTAGCTCTATCCCGGCGCCATCGGCAATCCCGCGCATCCCGGCGGCATACGCCGGATTTTGCCCGGCAATCGCGTCCGCATACCGCAGAGCGCGCCGCCATACTTCAGCGAGCGGCATACGCAATTCGCGCTCAAAGCGTGCGGTATAAATACGCAGGTTGGCGGCAATCGCCTCGCGCAAGACGCGCCCGTGCCGCCAACCCTGTGTGTAGGCATCGCCTGCCAACTCAACCAACGGCAACCCGTTCACGTCACCTCCTCGGTCTGTTCACGCCGGCGCAGCACGATCCACACCGGCCCGCGTTGAAAGCCTAACCGTTGATTAATCTGCCACATCGGCTGATTGGTGCTGTCGTTGTCGGTACGAATCCCGGTCACACCCATCGCTTGGGCATACGCGATCGTACACAATTTTAGCGCCAGCGCAATCCCGCGCCCGCGGTAGTCGCGCCGCACCGCCGTAAAGCCCACTTCTAGATCGGTCTCGTTATCGATCGTCTCAAGGGTGCTAATCCCGACCACTTGCCCATCAGCCATCGCCGCAAAACTACCTTCCCACACCGCGCCATTGTCAGGCTGATAGAACTTCATCCATTGCTCGTAGGCGGGAATGGCTACTGGAAAGGCCGATGGAATATCACGAGTGGTTTGCTGTTCAAATGCGTACAACTTGCGCCAGAAGCCGGCATCGGCAGCGGCGAGAGCAGCAAAGCTATGAATTTCAATCTGCTGCGCTGTCACCCGCTCGATCGCGCCGCTGAAGGGAGCGGGATCAAAGCTCGCCACCTCCAGCCGCGAGAGCCACACCCGCCGGTCTTCCTGAAAACCGCGCCGCACCGCAAAGGCGAAGCCGGCCTGCCAATCTTCGCGCACTTTTGCCAATACGTGACGCGGCTGCAACGCCTGCCACGCCTGCCGCACATGCTGCCAGAGCGCCGCGCCTAACCCGCGCCCTTGATACGCCGGATGCACGTAGACCAACGTCTCAATATGGTATGAATCGGCGCACCACGTCGGCTGATAATATTCGGCATAGCCTGCCGCGACGCCATCAAGCTCGCCGATCGCCCGGTAGAGCGCCAATTGCGGGTTGTGCAACTCATCACGCACTCGCCACTCGGTTGCATTGAGCGGTGCGTCTGGCACGAGCGCGCCGTACACCGTCGCCATCGCATGATAATCGGTTTCATCCCACCGAAAGGGTCGAATCGTCATCATAAAACAAGTATTACCCGTCATCAGAGGGACATTGCGCTGCAATGTCCCTCCCGTTTCCCTTACCCCACATCCTTCACAAATTCGATCCACGCCGGTTGCTTCACGAACCCCAATGCTTCGTTGATGCTCAACATAGCCCGGTTGGTGGTCGCGTTATAGGTGCGCACCTCGCGGTAGCCGGCGGCTTTGGCGAAGTTCAACGCATGCACCTTCAGCGCCAGCGCCAACCCGCGCCGCCGGTAATGCCGGCGCGTGGCGGTAATGCCAGTCATCAACACATCCGGCTCAGCATGCTTCCAGAGCTGGCTCACCGCCGCGATCTCATCACCGTCGAGCGCCAAGAAATAGCCTTCCGGGTAGAGGTGCGGATCGTCAAACACCGTCCGCTCCCACGTCGCCATATCAACCGGCGTGAACGGTTCGGGTTGCGGCACATCGGCCCGCATCTCGATCATCGCCTCGTAAAGGCGCTGGCGGGCATCGGGCAGGCGCGCTAGCCACTCGTTGAGGTTGCAGATTGTAAACCCCTGCCCAACGGCGCGCGCCAGCCCATCGGCAAACGGAGCCGGGTCAAACGCGCGCAGATCGAGCCGAGACTCCCACGTGCGCATCTCTTCGCGGAAGCCGCGATCGGTGAGAAAGCGTACGCTGCGCGCCTGATCTTCGCGGCAGTTGCTCCGCACCTGCAACGGCTGATGCCGGTCGGCCAGCTCGCGCATCAGCTCATCATAACAATAGCTGCCGATCCCCCGCCCTTGCCATTCCGGCAGCACTGCAATGCTGATAAAGAATTTGCGCGGGTGGTACATCCATGCGGCATGAAAATATTCAGCCGCCGCCACCACCGTCTCACCCACCTCTGCCAGCCACCGCGCTATCACGCAATGGGCAGGACGGATCGCATCCCAATGTTGGATCTCTTCCGCTGTTTCGTGGCTATCAGGAAAAGCCGCATTGGCAATCGCTGCCAGCGCAGCGTAATCGGCTGCCGAACCAGCGAACGGTCGCAGACGCACCGATTCTGCAATATTACTGAGCATATCCAGTCCTCCGGGGTAAAGCTGCGCCGTGTTTATCGTAACCGATCCAACCGGCGCCCGCCATCAGCCCAGAGGCGCAATTGCCCCCGCTAACACCATGGTATGATAATACGTAGAGCCGCACGGCCGTGGAGCCGCACGGCTGTAGAGCCGCACGGCCGTGCGGCTCTAACCCATGGTTCACCAATAAGGATCTATCATGCCCATTCGCGCCCTGATCTTCGATTTCGACGGCCTGATGGTCGATACCGAAACCCCAGCCTTGCAGAGCTGGCAAGAAATATATGCCGAATACGGCGTTACCTTGAACGTTCACGATTGGGCGGCGACGTTGGGGGCAAACGCCGGCTTTGACGCTCATACCCATTTAGTCAGCTTGCTCCGTGAGCGCGATCCCTTACTGGCCGAGCGCGTCATCGCCGAGCGCGACACGATTCTGGCCCGCCGGCAAGCGCGCAAAGATGAGCTCAGCGCCGATCAGCCGCTCTTGCCCGGCGTCGCCGAGTTGCTAGCCGAAGCGCGCGCCGCCGGCTTGCCGTGCGCTGTCGCTAGCAGCAGCAGCCGGCGTTGGGTTGAAGGCTGGCTGCGGCGGCTCGAGGTGTACCACGCCTTTGCGACGGTCGTGACCGCCGATGATGTGGTCGCCACCAAACCGGCGCCCGATCTGTTTCTAACCGCCGCGGCCCGGTTGGGCCTGCCACCTGCCGGCTGTCTCGTGCTGGAAGATTCGCCGAACGGCATCCGCGCTGCCCGCGCCGCCGGCTGCCCGGTGGTCGCCATCCCCGGCGCAATTTCGAGGCAGGTGCCGTTGCCGCCTGCCGATCTCACCTTGCCGAGCCTCGCTCATACCAGTCTTGCTGCGCTGCGCCAACGGTTTGGGTAGGTAGCGAGCCGCGAGCGGTAAGAGCGGGTTGCCAGAGAGATTATAAGGGCGGGTTTGAAACCCGCCCTTACTACTCGATATGGTGTCGCGTTGATCCCGCTCTGCCTACGGCAACGGCCCGGCCTGCGGCGGCCAGCCGCGGGCCACATAATCGCCCATTGTAATCACAAACAGAATGATCAACCAGACAAACGCGCCGGCAGCGTAGACCTGCGTCATCCGGCTACTGATCTTGACGTGCATAAAATAGAGCACAATCAAGACCGTCTTGGCAATCGCGATCGACATGGCAATCGTTACCGCCAGCCATCCCGGTATCTCAAGCAGGTTTTTCTCAACCCACCACGCGGCGACGGTCAACACCATCAACACCATCAGCGCCGCAAAGACGCGGTAATAGGTTCCCCGCGAAATATGGGTATGCTTCTCGCCGTGGTGATGCGCATGAGCATGTGCGTGCTGTTCAGCCATCGCGCCCTCCTAAACCAGATAGAACAGTGGGAAGAGAAATACCCAGATGATATCGATCAAGTGCCAATAGAGACCGCCAATCTCAACCGGCGTAAAGTAGGTTGGCGAGAAGCGGTCACGCAAGGCCATCACCAAGATCGTCGTCATCACCCCTAAACCGATGATCATGTGGATCGCGTGCAAGCCGGTTGCGCTGAAGTAAAGCAAGAAAAAGAGCTGGTGGCCGGATTGCGTCGCCGTCTTTGCCGCGCCGTGCCCGCCGCTCGTTGAGCCATGCTCATCAGGGAACATAAACCCGCGGCCCGGCACCAAACACTCGTGGCTCTCGTGCAGGTCGCTGCCGGTAATCCAACTAATCGGATCCTTCGCGCCGGCGCAATGAGCAAACTTCTCGCTGTACTCGTACCCCTTAATCACAAGGAAGGTCACACCCAGCACGATGGTCAGCACCAGCATCGTGATCAGGCGCCGCTTCCTCCCCTCTTCGGCGGCATTCACCGCCAGCGCCACCGTCAACGAACTCACTAGCAGCACCACCGTATTGACGGTCGCAAGCGGCGTATTGAGCAGCGCCGCCGATTCTTCCCACGCCTCCGGGAAGGCCCAGCGGTAAGCGATGTAGGCCATAAAGATGCCGCCGAAGAGCATGATTTCAGTGACGAGAAAGGCCCACATACCCAGCGTGGCCGCCTCTTTCTGCTGCTCCGGCGTCTCGAACTGGTGTTGCAGTTCGGGGCCGTGCGTATGCGCATGCGCTTCTTCGTGTGTGATGGTTGCCAACGCTCTCTCCTCTGCGTCCAATTGCGATGTATGTTCTCTGACCAATTGACAAATGTATGCGAATGCGGAGCGACGTTACGCGAGAACGTCGCTCCCTGCCATCATCAGCACGATTTACAACGGCGAGCCGGGCCGCCACGCCGCCGCATCGCGCTCAGCCGCCTCTGGCGGATAGGCATACGCTTCTTCGGTCACAATCGGCGTCTTGTCGAAATTGAACGTCGGCGGCGGCGACGAGGTCTTCCATTCGAGACCAGTCGCGCCCCACGGATTATCGCCGGCAATCGCTCCCTTGCGCAACGAAATGCCAAGGTAGATCAGCGGCACGATGAAACCGATCGCCAAAATGCTCGCCCCGGCGGTGCTCATCACGTGCAGGATCTGGAACTCGGGCGGATAGACGTGGTAGCGGCGCGGCATGCCCAGATAGCCAAGGATGAACTGCGGGAAGAAGGTCATGTTAAAGCCAACGAAGATGATGAGCGCCGCAATGCTGCCCCACGTCTCGTTGTACATCCGGCCAGTCATCTTGGGCCACCAGAAATGAATGCCGCCCAAATACGCCATAATCGTGCCACCGACCATCACGTAGTGGAAGTGGGCCACTACAAAGTAGGTGTCGGTCACGTGCAGGTCAACCGCGGTCACGCCAAGGAAGATGCCGGTCAACCCGCCGATCACGAACAGACCGATAAAGCCGAGCGCATAAAGCATCGGCGTGCGATAGCTGATCGAACCCTTGTAGAGCGTTGCTGTCCAGTTAAACACCTTAATCGCTGACGGAATCGCCACCAGCATCGTAATGAACGAGAAGACTAAGCCAGCGTAGACCGACTGGCTGCTGACGAACATGTGGTGGCCCCAGACGAGGAAGCCCAAAATCGCGATCGCAATGCTCGAAAAGGCGATGAACTCGTAGCCGAAAATACGCTTGCGCGAGAAGGTGCTAATCAGTTCGCTAATTACACCCATCGCCGGCAAGATCATAATGTAGACCGCCGGGTGCGAATAGAACCAGAAGAGATGCTGGAAGAGCAGCGGGTCGCCGCCGAGCGCCGGGTCGTAAATCCCCACGCCCCACAACCGCTCGACCACAACCAGCAGCAGCGCAATGCCCAACACCGGCGTCGCCAGAATCTGGATGATGCTAGTTGCGTAGTTGGCCCAGATAAAGAGTGGCAGCCGGAACCACGTCAAGCCGGGGGCGCGCATCTTGTGGATGGTGACGATAAAATTCAAACCGGTCAGAATGGACGAAAAGCCCATAATAAAGGCGCCGGTGATCGTCATCACCACATTCGAGTTAGAGTAGGTCGAGCTAAACGGCGTGTAGAACGTCCAGCCGGTATCGACGCCGCCAAAGACGGCAGCGATCAAAGCAAACAGGCCGCCGATCATATAGAGATACCAGCTCAGCAGATTCAGGCGCGGGAAGGCCAGATCACGCGCGCCGAGCATCAGCGGCACCAAAAAGTTGCCCAACACCGCCGGGATTGACGGGATCAGGAAGAAGAAGACCATGATCACGCCGTGCAAGGTGAAGGCCCGGTTGTAGACATCCGACGACATCAGATCGCCTTGCGGCGTGATCAACTCGACTCGCACCAGCGTCGCGGCTAACCCGCCGAGCAGGAAGAAGAAGTTGATCGACAACAGGTAGAGGATCGCGATCCGCTTGTGATCGACCGTCAACAACCACGACTTCAACCAATCGGTGAAGGTGCGTGAGTTGTCGCGAATATAGCTGCTCTGTGGAAGCGAAAGCGTGCTCATAGGCTCAGTTCCCCGTGTCGGCAAGCGACTTAATATAGGCGATCAGTTGGTTGAGCTGGTCTTCGGTAATCTGCCCCTGATACGATGGCATCACTGCGGCGTAGCCGGCCACGACCTTTGCGTTCGGATTGAGGATCGATTCGCGCAGATAATTCTCATCAGCCACCACCGTCGAACCATCGGCCATCTTTTCAGTCGCCCCATAGAGACCCTGCAAGCTCGGCCCGACGCCACCACCGGCCATCGCGTGGCAGCCAAGACAACCGAGGCTGGTGAACAGGCGCGCGCCGGCAGCCGCCATCGGATCGCCGATCGTTGGCGCAACCACCGGCTGGCCGGTATCGATCGTACCGTCGGGCAACACCACCGGGCCGGGGGTCGCCAGCCAGCGCTCGTAGTCGGCCAACGGCAACGCTACCACCCGCCCGATCATCAGCGAGTGCTCGGTGCCGCAATACTCGGCGCAGAAGAGATGATACTCGCCGGGTTTGGTCGCCTCAAACCACATGATTGTATAGCGACCGGGCAGCACATCTTGCTTGACGCGGAAGGCCGGCACGTAGAAGCTGTGAATGACATCTTGCGAGGTCATAATCAACTTCACCGGCTGGCCAACCGGGACGTGCAACTCGTTATTTTCCCGCTTGCCATTCGGATGTTGCACGTGCCACATCCACTGCTTGCCGATCACGTACACATCAAGCGTGCGGGTTGGCGGCGTGCGCATCTGCACATAGAGAAACGCGCCCCAGAAGAAGACCACCATCACTAAGCCCAGCGGGATCAGCGTCCATGTTAGTTCGAGTTTCAAGTTCGAGTCAACTGGATTGCTGCGATCAACCTTCTGGCTGCGATGATAGCGAACGATCAGATAGAGAATGACAAACGGCAGCACCCCGGCAAAGATCAGGCTCAGGGCCACCAGAAAGAAGTAGAGTTGGTCAACCTGTGTCGCAAAGGTTGACGCCTGATCAGGAAACAACGGAAAATCGCGCATACCTCGTCCTATCTGGGGGCAAAACCGCCCCGGTCGCTACTGCCGCTAGGCCGGCGCCGCCTCACGCGGCGGCGGTAGATTGCCGCCGGGAGTCGAGCGGCTTAACATGACAATCATCGTGATAATCCCAATGACCGTGAGCGCCCCGGCGATGCGCAAGATCGTCATAATCGCCGGCGTATAGCTGCCGGAAGCGGGGTCATACTGGTAGCAGAGCAGCAAGAACTGGTCAATCGGATTGCCCACCTTGCCGGCTGAAGCCTCAACGATGCCTAACCGCACGTCCGACACGTTAAACTCAATCCCAAAGAAATAGCGCGCGGTTTTACCTTCCGGCGTCAGCACGACCATCCCGGCAGCGTGGGCATATTGATCGATCGTCTCGTCGTAGAAATACTTGAATCCGATCGCGTCTGCTACCCGCCGGATCTGCTCTTCGCTGCCGGTCAGAAAGTGCCAGCCGCTCTCAGCGCCGGGCCGGGCATAACGCTGCATCGTCAACGCTTTCACGTTCGCCGCCAACATCGGCGTCTCAAGCGGGTCGATACTAATATTCACCACCTGAAAATCGCGTCCCGCCGTAAGCGTTACCTGTTGCAGCGCCGCCAACACCCCTTCGCGCACGAACGAGCAGAGCATAGGGCATTCGTAGTAGTTCATCACCAGAATGACCGGCTGGCCAGCGGTAAAGAACTGGCCGAGCCGCACCTCAGCCCCCTGCTCGTCAACGAATATGGCATCGAGCGGCACCTGCGAACCCATGCGCTGCTCAAAGCCAACGTTATCAGATGGGTTCGTCTTGCCACCCTGCGCCAACGCCGTCGCCGGCGCTACCAGCAGAACAGCGAGCCACCCAATCAGCGCGAACGAAAACCAGTGTCGCATACTTCCTGCTCTCTAGTGATGCAGCGGGCTATTTCACCGCATCGAGGCCATGTTCGAGCAAGAGTTCCATTGCCCGCTCGATCGGAATATGCGCCCGTCCGGCCCGCTCATTGACCCAGCCATAACTTTCGAGCCGCTCGGTCGCTTCGGCAATGATCCGATCACCGTCAACCCGTGGATTTTGCTCAAGCCGTGGCGCCGGCGGCAATTGCAGTTGCGTTACCTCGTCATTCGAGAGGGTATTGCTCTGATCGGCCACCGGCCCCACCCAAACCACCAACAACACCATCGCTAGCACAAACGCCAACACCATGGTGCCGGCAACCATGACGACCCCCCAAATCACCGGCTGGGCGCGTGCGTCGCTAACTTCGTGATTGAGGGCCAAACTCTCAGCAGAAGGGCCTTCACTCTGCGCATGCGCGTGACTCATGATCAACTCTCCTCTAGCGGTGGCACACGAAGCAGTTGGTCAACCGGCCATCGGTGGGGATTTGATACTCGATCACCAGTTGCTGCCGTTGGGCCAGCGACAACGCATTCACATCCCACTCCATATTGAAGACCTCTTCACGCGGACGAATGTAATCTTCCGGCGCGCGATGGCATCCCAAGCACCATCCCATATAGAGTGGTTGGGCCTTGGCCGCTAACTGTTGCTGGTCGATCCGGCCATGGCACGAGCTACAGCCGATCCCTTTCGCCACATGCACCGAATGGTTGAAATAGACAAAATCGGGTAGGTCGTAAATCCGGTTCCACACCACCGGCTCGCCAGTCTGGTAGCTGGTGCGCACCACCTCTAGCAACGGGCTAGTCGTCCACACTTGCGAGTGGCACGACATACAGGTCTCGGTCGCCGGAAAACCGGCCGTTGCCGCCTTCTCGACGGTCGCATGGCAATAGCGACAATCGATCTTCAGCTCACTGACGTGATGCTTGTGGCTAAACGGCACCGGCTGGGCCGGGGCAATCCCGACATCGGTATACCACGGCGAGAGATAAAACCCGACCATGGCGGCAACGATGCCGACCACCAGCATCACAAGGCCGAAGAGGCTGGCCAGAAAGATCGCGTTGGCATTACGCGGAAAGATTTGGGCAGACATAGGTTGCGTCTCTCGCTCTCTAGCCTAGCGGCCGGCTCTCACTTGTTGCAGCTCAGCCTCGGTCAACAAGGTGACATCGGCATTTTGGCTCAATTGCAGGGCGCGCACATACGCCGCGATTGCCCAGCGATCTTCGGGCGGGATGCGCGCTGCATAGCTGTACATCTTGCCAATGCCGTTGGTGATCACATCAAAGAAATAGCCGATCTGCACCGTGCGCAACCGGTCGTTATGCAGACTCGTCACCGTCATAGGGCCGCGATAGGCAATCACGCCATTCCCATCACCGACCAAGCCGTGGCACGGCGCGCAGAAGGCGTTATAGCGCGACTGGCCGTGGGCCAGCAGGGCGGCATCGAGCTTGATTTCCGGCGGCAATTGATCGGCCAACTGCCCTTCGATCCGCCCGGTCATTAACGGCGAATTGGGATTGTAGCTATTCAACGGCACCGTATTGGCCGGTGGCGGCTGCATTGCCCGGCCATCAGGAAAGAACGAACTCACATCGTTCGGCTTATATTTCGGCTGGTCGTACATATCAACGTGACAGGCGACCAGCAGCAGGCAGAGCGGCAGCCACGCCAGCCGCGCGATACGGGTGAAGATCGATCTGCGAACAGATTGCACCATACGCTACTACTCATTTCTAGCGCCGGCCACACAAACCGGCCTGCTGCTACCCTTCGCCATGGCCGCCCGCAAGCGCCTCATCGGGATTGCGCACCCGGGCCAGATAGCTCGTGCGCGGCTTGAGATTCAGCTCATCGAAGACGGTATAGTTGTGCGGCTGCTGCTTGATCTGGGCCACCCGGCTATTTGGATCGTTGATATTGCCAAAGATGATCGCCTCAGTTGGGCAGACCTGTTGGCAAGCCGTGACGACCTCGCCATCGCGAATGGGGCGGTTGCCTTCCACTTTGGCTCTGATCCGCGCGGCGCTGATCCGCTGCACGCAGTAGCTGCACTTCTCCATCACACCCCGGTTGCGCACCGTCACTTCCGGGTTGCGCATCAGCTTCAGGCTCTCGCTGGTCAAGTCGCTGTACTGCAAGAAGTTAAACCGGCGCACCTTGAAGGGGCAGTTGTTCGAGCAGTATTTGGTACCGACACAGCGGTTATAGACCATATTGTTGATGCCTTCGGCGTCATGCACCGTCGCCGCGACCGGGCAGACCAATTCGCACGGCGCCTGCTCGCAGTGGGCGCAGGTCATCGGCATCATGTAGGCTTCGGGGTTGTCGAGATCGCTCCCGGCATAATAGCGGTCGATCCGGATCCAGTGCATCTCGCGACCACGCGAAACCTGCTCCTTACCAACAACCGGAATATTATTCTCAGCTTGGCAGGCGATCACGCAGGCATTGCAGCCGATACAGGCCGAGAGATCGATCACCATGCCCCACTGGTTGCCGGTGCTGTAATCAAACCCCGGCAGCAGCGACTGGTACTTCGGCTTCTGCTCAGGCGAACCGTATTTCTCGGTGTAGACCTCTTTGGCAATGTACTTGGGGTCTTCCTTAAAGCGGGCAAATTCCCCGGCCCGCACCACATCACGCCCTTCCAATGTCCAGTGACTTTGGGTGCTGACCAGCAGATAGCGCTCGTTCACAGCAGTTGCACTCACGCCGGCCACTAACCAAGGATCAGCGCTCTGGCGCAGGCGATAGACATTGAACCCAGCGCCTTCGGCCACCTGCCCGCCATGGGTGCGGCCATACCCCAGCGTCACCGTGATCGTATCGTCGGCATGGCCGGGCACGATCCAGATCGGCAGCCGCAACGTCCCCACTGGCGTATTGACATCGATCATGCGGCCATTCTCGCCGGCCAACCGCTCAAGCGCCTGATCGCGTGCGCGGCCGGGAGCAGCGAGGCTGGCCGGATCAAAGGGCAAGTTCAGCAAGCGAATGGCGGTGCGCGGGCTGACTAGCGCGGCGTTATCCCACGTCAGTTTGGTCATCGGGCGAGGCAGCTCTTGCAGCCAGCCGTTATTGGCAAAGCGGCCATCCCAGATCGCCGGATCGGGGCGGAAGATCAGCTCTAGCCCAGCCGAAGGCGTCGGCGCTTGCAGACGCAGACCGGGTTGCAAGGTGACTGCCACCGGCGCGAAGCGCGAACCATCGATCACGCCAGTGCTGAGCGCCCGCTTGAAGAAATCGTCGAACGCAGCGCTCTCAAGCCCGGTTTGCTGCTGCCAATAGCCACGCACGATATCGTAATCGGTTGTGCCGATCGACCCATTCAACACTGCCAGCAGCTCGTGGGCGGTACGCGCGCCATAGAGCGGCATAATCAGCGGCTGAATAATGCTAGCTGTCCCATCGTAGGCGCGCGCGTCCGACCACGACTCGAGCGGATGGGCGAGCGGAATAAACCACGTCGCCAGCGCCGCCGTCTCGTCTTCGTAGGGATTGAGCACGACGATCTGCTTGGCCAGCCGCATCGCTTCGGCAAACCCAAGATCGGCCGGCGCAGTAAAGGCCGGATTGCTATCAATAATCACCAGCAACTCAACGCTACCGGCGCGCAAATCGTTCACCAAGGCAGCCAAATCTTGCGGATCAGACGGCTGGGCAACCGGCTCGGTATACTCAACGGTCGTGCCAACAGCGCCAAGCTGCACATTGATCGCGTGGGCAATCGCATGCACCACCGGCGGTTGGGCTTCACCCACCACCACCACCGCCCGATTGCCAGCGCGGCGCAGATCAGCGGCGACGGCAGCAACCCACTGCTGCTGCGCCTCGTTGAGGCCAGTGGCCGGTGCAACAGCCGCCACCCCCAACTCGTTGGCCACCGCCGCGGCCAATTGGCCGATCAAGCCGGCCTGTACCGCCAGCCGGTGATCGGCCAACGCGCCGGTCGGCGAAAAGACCGGCTCGGCGGCGTACAACCGGCTCATTGATTCGGTGTTGGCGCGGACGCGGCGGCGCTGCATGAGATCGCGGGCGTAGCGCACGCGGCCCGGCCCCTCGCTGACGAAATCGGCATCGAGCGCCACGACCACATCAGCCTCGGCAAAGTTGTAGCGCGGCTCGTAGGGCGCGCCGAAGGCCAATGCCGCACCCGCATAGGTATTGCTGCGTCCGACCGGATCGTACTGCACCCAGCGCGCCGCCGGGAAATTCGTCAGCAATTCAGCAATCTGAGCGCGCAACGTCGGCGAGGTGATAGCCGGCGTCAGCAACCGCATCCCTTGGCCTTGCAAGGCGCGCTGCACCTGCAACGTCTCGGTAATGGCAGTCACGAAACTCTGCCACGTACTCAGCAAGCCGCTCCGGCGCACCGTTTCAGGCCGGTCGGGATCGTACAACGCCAACAACTCAGCCTGAGCAAAGACATCAGTCGCACCAAGGCTGGCCGGGTGGGCCGGATTGCCCTCGATCTTAACCGGACGCCCCTCGCGGCTCTTGACCGTCACACCAAGAGCAAATCCGTCGAGCGTCACAGCGGTGGCGTAATAGTTGGGAATACCGGGAATCTGATCGCGCGGCGCGCGCGCGAAGGGGGCCACCTTCTCTTGCGGTTGCTTGATGGCGAACGTACAACCCGACAAACCGGCAAGCGCCAGCGATGCCCCCATCAGCTTGAGGAAGGTGCGGCGCGACACCGGATCAGCCAGCTCGCTCGCGCCCTGTGGAAATTCGCGCGCGACTAGCTCACGGAAGGCAGGGGTGTCGACCAGTTGGTCGAGCGAACGCCAGAACTGCTTGCCGCGCGCCTGTTGCAATTGGGCGCGCACAGCCTCGATCTCAGGCGCGGCAGGGTGAAGATTGATCTCACTCATTGGCGTGGCCAGACTAGATACGGGGCGGATCCAATAACCCGCACGCAAACTTGTGAATTTGGGCACACTTTATCGCGTTCGATTATAGCAGAAGAACGGCTCGTCAATGCTGCCAGCCTTATACTTCTTGCATCTACGTTTCGTATCTGTCAGGAATAACAAGCGTTTATCCCCTGTTATCCCGGCAGCTTACCGCAGCATTGAGCACTGCTCTCAAATGGGATGATTCGGCGTCATGACCAGTACAGGCGCGATATTTGTGCCGATTGGTGCAATTATAGTAGCATAGGTCAAAGCGAACGCGCAACATGAACAAGCCCTGTG
Source organism: Chloroflexus islandicus (assembly GCF_001650695.1). Taxonomy (GTDB): domain Bacteria; phylum Chloroflexota; class Chloroflexia; order Chloroflexales; family Chloroflexaceae; genus Chloroflexus; species Chloroflexus islandicus. The sequence goes on along the minus strand of NZ_LWQS01000103.1, from coordinate 85,811 downwards.
CAGCATACATTCGGCTGCACAGGGCTGTTAAAAATCACTTGCTTAAATTGTCAGGCAGGGGTTTCAACTTTTCGATACGCGGCATCGAGCAATTCGATAATATACCGCACCTCGACCTGCTTGCCGCGCCGGCGTAGTTCGCCGGCCAATTGCAACGCGCAACCGGGGTTGGCCGTGGCGATAATTTCAGCACCGGTGGTCAGCGCATTGTCGATCTTGCGCGCGCCAAGACTCATCGCCATCTCAGGCTGGGTGACGTTGTAGATACCGGCGCTGCCGCAGCACAACGACGACTCAGGCATCTCTTTCAAGGTCAAGCCGGGGATGGCGGTCAGCAATGCCCGTGGTTGGGCGCTGATGCGCTGGGCATGCACAAGGTGGCACGGCTCTTGATAGGTGACGGTGAGATTAAGCCGGCCCAAAGCGGCCCGGTTCAGCTCAATGCCGGCCAGAAATTCGTGTACATCCTTGACTTTGGCGCTGAAGCGTTCGGCTCGCTCGCGCCACGCCGGATCGTCGTGCAAGAGATGGCCGTACTCTTTGAGCGTGCTGCCGCAGCCGGCGGCATTGACGATAATCGCATCTACTCCCAAGCCTTCAAACGCGGCGATGTTCTGCCGGGCCAGCTCGCGCCCGCCGTCGAGATCGCCGCCGTGGGTGTGCAACGCGCCGCAGCAGCCTTGATCAGGCGGGATGATCACTTCGCAGCCATTCTTACGCAACACGTGAATCGTGGCTTCGTGGACATGCGCGAACGCCGTGCTCATAATACAGCCGGTGAGCAGCGCGACACTGTAGCGCCGTTCGCCTTCCGCCGGCAACATCTGCCCCTGCGGCACGGCAAAGCGGTCGCTGATCGGCGGCAGCATCGCTTCGGTATCGGCCAACCCCAACAGCTTGAGGAGGCCGCTCTTGCGGGCCAGCCACTGCGCGCCGCTGCGCTGGTAGAGGCGCATCATGGCCGAAAAGAGGCGGAAGACCTCCATCCGCTTAAACAATACCCCAAAGACCGCGCCGCGCAAAGCACGCTGCCAGAGCGGGCGCGGCGGCAGTTTCGGCTCCGGCGCACCGGGAGTCGCCGGCGGGCCGGCCTTGCCAGCGCGGGCCTGCTCGATTTGGGCCCGGCTCGCTTCAAGGATTGCACCGTACTGCACCCCCGACGGGCAAACCGCTTCGCAGGCCCGGCAGTTGAGACAAAGGCTCATCTGCTCTTGAAAGACCTCGCTGGCAAGGCTGATGCGACCTTCATCAACCGCCTTCATCAGATAGATCCGGCCCCGCGGCGAAGCCATCTCAAGACCGGTCTCGCGGTAGGTCGGGCACGACGAGAGGCACAACCCGCAGTGAACGCAGGTGTTGATAATGTCAGAGCTGGGTTTATCTTTGGCGCTAAAGCCGATCACGAGCGGAATGACCGGCTGCGATGCGGGTGACGAAGGTTGAGTCACTGTCACAGGCGCTTCTCCTCTGGATTATGAAGGCTGATTGGTAAACCAAAACGCGGCTGGATGCATCCGGCCATAAGGATCAATCGCAACTTTGAGCGCGCGCATCCGGTCAAGCGCCGCCGGCGGCTGGCCCCACACCGGCGCCTGCGGGACGAGCGCAGGCGGGGAGGCGAGCAGGTGAGTATGCGGAAACGCAGCGACCAACTCGGCGTGATAGGCAGCCACCTGCGCCGGATCGCCGGCAACTTGCAGGTAGATGATGCCGTTCAGAGCATGAGCGGTGACGGCAACCGCCACCTGCCGGCGCTGAGCCGCTTGCTCGATGGTGTGGAGCGCGGCGGCAAAACGGGCCGGCCAGACGCTCAGACGCAGCAGTGCCTGATCGGCAACCGGCGCATAACGGCTGACGGTCTGCTGCCAGAAGGCGGCCTCATCGGCGGCGCGGACAACCGACACCGCGCCGCCCCGCTGCTGGGCTAGCGCCGTCGCCTCGCGCAGATGGCGCTCGACCGCTGCCGGATGGCCTTCGGCCCGCATCGCAACCATCACGCCATTGCGATCGGCCAGATATTCAACCGCCGTAGGCAACAGCCGCGAGGCGGCCAGTGCGTCGAGCAGGGTGCATGCCGTCGCCGCATCAGGCATCTGCGCCAGCAAGGTGGCGCTGGCCGGCGGCTGGGGAAAGAGCCGCAGCGCCACCGCCGTGATCAGGCCGAGCGTACCGGCACTGCCCACGTAGAGTTTCACCAGATCATAGCCAGTGACATTCTTGACCACCTGCGCGCCAAGCCGCACCAGCTCGCCATCGGGTTCGAGCACCTCGAGCGCCAGCACCCAATCCCGGAACGAACCGTACCCCAAGCGGCGCGGGCCATCAGTCGCCGTCGCCACCAGACTGCCAATACTGCGCTGTGGATCGGCAATATCGAGCGGCAGCATCTGGTTATGCGGCGCCAGCAACGCCTGCAACTCGGCCAGCGTGGTACCGGCGGCCACCTTGATCGTCAGATCGTCCGGCTCGTAGAGCAGCGGCCCGTGCCAGCGCAAGGTAGAAACCGTCACCGCGTCTGGTGAACGCGCCGCCGTGCCACCAGTCGGGATCACCGCTACCCCAGCGTGATGGCAAGCATTGATCAACTCGGCAGCGGCAGCCGGCGTTTCCGGCGCAACGAATGTACCGGGAGCCGGCGCAGCGGCGGCGCGGGCCGGATCATGCTGTTGCAAGCGAGCCGCGCGCGCAGCAGCTAACTCGGCGGGGGTCGTGTCAGCCGGAAAGATCTTGGCCGGGTTAAAACAGCCGGTCGGATTAAAGACCTGATGGATCGTGGCGTGCAACTGCAACTCAGCGGGCGAGAAGAAGCGCGGCAGATACTCGCACTTCTCCAGTCCGATGCCGTGCTCACCGCTCACGACCCCACCATGTTCAATGCTCAGTTCCAGCACGCTCGCCGCCAGATCGTGCGCCCGCCGGCGCTGATCAGGGTCACGCGGATCATAGAGCACGAGCGGGTGCAAATTACCATCGCCGGTATGGGCAACGTTGCACACCTCAAGCCGGTACTCAGCGCGCAACCGCTCGACCTGCTCCATCATCAGCGGCAATTTGGTGCGCGGCACCACCGTATCAACCAGATAGTACGCCGGAGCAAGGCGACCGATCGCGCCAGCCACCGACTTCCGCGCTGTCCAAACCCGGGCCTGCGTGGCCGGATCGCGGGCCGGACGCAGATCGAAGGCGCCGTGCGCGCGGCAGATGGCGATAATCTGATCGAGCTGATCGTCAAGACCATCATTGACGCCATCGACTTCGATAATCAGCGCGGTGGTGCCAGTTGTTTCAGGCAGACCCAGTTCATAGGCTTGATTGACGGCCCGGATTGCGTTGTGATCCATCAATTCGAGCGACGTCGGCAGCGAACCAGCAGCGATCACGGCGCTTACCGCCGCCGCCGCCGCCACCACCGACGGGAAGAGGGCCAGCACTACCCGCACCGATTCGGGCAACGGCGTGAGGCGGACGATTGCCGCCGTCACAACGCCGAGCGTGCCTTCGCTCCCAGCAATGAGACCGGTCACATCATAGCCAACCGGATCAAGCACGCCATCACCAGTCCAATAGCGTTGGCCGGTATGATCAACCACCTCGACGGCCAACACGTGATTGCTGGTTACGCCATACTTGAGGCAATGGGGGCCGCCGGCGTTGGTGGCGATATTGCCGCCGATGGTGCTAGCGCGTTGGGAAGAGGGGTCAGGCGCAAACTGGTAGCCACGCGGGGCAAGATAGGCATTGAGATCAGAGTTTACTACACCGGGTTGCACCACTGCCAACCGCGAACGCAGATCGACCGATAGGGTTTTATCCATGCGCGCAGTGCTGATCATCACGCCGCCACGCAACGGCACTGCACCACCGGCAATGCCAGTGCCAGCACCGCGGGCCACGATCGGCATCCCGGCGCGGGCAGCCAAGCGCACTGCCTCAGCAGCCTGCTCGGCGGTGGCCGGCAGCACCACCACATCCGGCGGATGCGAGACCAGCATACTGCCATCGGAGTCATACGTCAGCAGCGCTTCGGGAACGGCGACAACGGCATCGGCCCCCAGCGCAGCGCGGAGATCATCGATCAAGGTTGCCGGTGTAGCAACAGACACTATAAATACTCCTTATGCTCAGCTTGTGTACCCCTATGCGATCGTTTTGGCCCCACCCAATGGGCGGGTTGTGCGCCCGACCCTTCAGGGCCGGGCTAGGGTTAAGAAGCCCGCGGCGCGGGCTGAAGGTGCGATGAGTTGTGTACGTGCTCGCGTGCATAGCCCGGCGCGGTAGCCGGGTTTGCGGCCCGGCCCTGAAGGGGCCGGGCTTGCCTGACGAAGCCCGCTGCGCGGGCTGGGTATGCCATTAGGTGGTTATGTTCAGGCGACCTGACCAACAACAAACCGGCCCGGATTGAGCAGATCGGCCGGATCAAACTCCTGCTTGATCCGGCGCATCAGATCAAGGTTCGCGATATGCGTGCCGAAGGCCGGCAGTTCAGCGATCAAGGCCGGCGGCGCGGCGAGCAGCATCGTCTGCGGCGCGGCTTTGAGCAGGGCAGCGTGCCACTCGCGCAAGGCTTCCGCGGAGCCGCGCACCCGCAGATAGGCCACACCGTTCAGCGCGCGCGCCGTGACTTGCAGCGGCAGATTGGCGCGTTGGGCCGCCGCGCGCGCCGCCGCGATCGCATTGCTCAAATCGGCGGGCAAGCAGGTCACGCGCACCACCACTTCATCAGCGGCGAGCGTTGCTGTCTGCGGCGCATCATTGATCGCGTTCCAGAGCTGTTCATGGGCAGCGTCGCGCAGCGGTTCGGCGCTAACGCCGGCCTGCTGCGCAAACGCGGTGACATCGCGCACATGGCGTTCAACCGCCGCCGGCAAGCCCTCGCTGCGCACCGCCACAGCACACGGCGCACCGGCGACATCAAACCCCTCAAGATACTCGACGGCCACCGGAACCAGTTGGCTCGCGGCAATCGCATTGATCAATTTCCACAGCGGGGCCGGCGTCGCGGCGCGGCAGAGGATGCTGGCAGCGGCCCGTGGCTGCGGAATCAGCTTGAAATTGGCCGAGGCAATGATCGCCAACGTGCCGAAGCTGCCAAGGTAGAGCTTCATCATATCGAAGCCGCTGACATTCTTGACCACCATGCCGCCAGCTTTCGAGATGCGTCCGGTCGCTTCAACCACACGAATGCCGATCAGCAAGTCACGCGCCGAGCCATACCCCAACCGGCGCGGGCCATCCATTGCCGTGGCGAGCAAACCGCCAATCGTTGCCTGAGCCGGCAACGGGCAATCGAACGGCAACATCTGGCCGTTAGCGGCTAAAGCGGCGCTCAATGCGCCCAAAGTCATCCCCGCCTCGACCGAAATAGTCAAATCGTCAGGGGTATAGTCAAGAATACGGTTCAGACGGCTCGTTTCCACCACCACAAACGGGCGCGCCGGCGGACGGCCCCACGTCTGCTGAGTGCCGCCACCCCACGGCACGATCGCCACCGGTTCAGCCGCGAGACGGGCCACCGTCTGGGCCAACTCTTCGAGTGAACCGGGAGCGACTGCCAGCAGGGGTGTTTGGCCATAGATGTGGCGATCGACGGGATGCTCACGGACGTACTGCTCACCGCTTATCGCTGTTAGATCGGCGCGCAACAGTGCGAGATTCATGGGCTTAACTCGACTTCAAAGCACTCCACGCCACCCCCGACCGGCGCAAGGCGGCCAACTCGCCGCAACCGCGCCCCTTGGGGAACACTTTACCGGGATTAAACAGATCGTGCGGGTCGAAACTCTGGTGCAGACCGGCCATCGCCGCGAGATCATCCGTCGTAAAGAGCAAGGTCATGTAATCTTGCTTCTCGACGCCGATACCGTGTTCGCCGCTGATGACGCCGCCGAAATCGATACTCACCTTCATCACGCCAGTGGCGGCTTCGAGCGCGCGCTGATTCTGCGAGCGATCGCGGCGATCAAAGAGGATAATCGGATGCAAGTTGCCATCGCCGGCGTGGAACACATTTGCGATCGGCAAGCGGAACTCGCGCGAAATCCGGCCCACTTCATCCATGGTCTGCGGCAGTTTGGTGCGCGGCACCACCGTATCAACCAGATAGTAGGTCGGCGCAAGGCGGCCCATCGCGCCGAAGGCATTCTTGCGCGCCGCCCAAACCTGATTCTGCTCGGCCAAAGTGCGAGCCGGGCGGACATCGATCGCGCCGTTGCGCCAACAGATCGCGGTCACATCGTGCAGCAGCTCGTCGAGCCCATCTTCGACGCCATCAACCTCGATCAGCAACGCAGCGCCGGCGGCTTCGGGCAGCCCTAACTTGTACATATCATTGACGGCCTTAATCGCCAGCCGATCCATAATCTCGAGCGCCGCCGGCAACAACCCGCTCGCGATCACTTGGGAGACCGTGTTGGAAGCGCCGGCAATATCGGGGAAGAGCGCCAACACCACCCGCACCGCTTCGGGCAGCCGGGTCAAGCGCAACCACGCCGCCGTGACGAAACCGATCGTCCCTTCCGAGCCGGTGATCACGCCGGTCAAATCGTAGCCGGGGGTATGCGCACTGCCGTCACCCGTCCACACAATCGAGCCATCAGGCAGCACGACCTGCACGGCCAGCACGTGGCTGGCAGTAATGCCATACTTCAGACAGTGCGGGCCGCCGGAGTTGTTGGCGATATTGCCGCCGACAGTGCAGGCTTTTTGCGACGAGGGATCAGGGGCGAATTGGTAGCCAAACGGCTTGAGATACTGTGACAACTCCCAATTAATCACGCCGGGTTGGCACAGCACGCGACCATTGGCGGTATCAACCTGCAAAATCTTATCCATGCGGGCGGTAGAAATAACAATGCCGCCCTGCATCGGGGTTGCGCCACCCGATAGACCAGTGCCGGCGCCCCGCGGCACGATTGGCATACCGGCGCGAGCGGCTAGCCGGACAATCGCTGCCACTTGCTCGGCGCTGGTTGGCAACGCTACCACATGCGGCTCGTGGGTATCCATCACGCAACCGTCGGCATCGTAAGTCAGCAACGCATCGGGTGTGGCAACCACGCCGCGCGGGCCAAGAATGCGCTCAAGCTCTGCGATCAGTTCAGCACGGTTCATTCCGTACTCCTGCGGCTAGCGGGCCGCACCTTTGGTTTTTGATAGGAGATTCTTTTGTAAGTGGACGCTATGCCTTTAGTATACCATGAAATGAGCAGGGAGCAGCAGCACACCGTTCGCGCTGGTTGTGGCAGAAAGGGGGCGTACCCCCACTTGCCTACTGTCCTTGCGAGGACGCGCAACGCCCGCAGCAAACTCCTGCGTAGGCGAACAGGATGCGGGCAGTGATGGTTCCCGTGCTCGCGGGGGATTGCTTCGCCGCGTGGGACATCGCACCGCCATGCCCCTACGCGCGGCTCGCAATGACATCAGGGGCGCGCGAGGGGCGACTCCCTCCCCCAGCGGGGGAGGGCTGGGGTGGGGGCATCAGCCCGCGCAGCGGGCTTCGTACCTCTAGCCCGGCCCTTCAGGGCCGGGTTCCGGATCAGATGTGCTGTCCGCCCTGCAACGCCAGTGGGAGAGGGGCGCTGCTACCTTCGCGGGAGCAGTGCCTGTCCCTTCCCCTCCGCGGCTCCCCCGCTCCCGCCGTCAGGTGAGAGCGGGGGCTAGGGGGTGAGGGTTCCAGCCCGCGCAGCGGGCTTCGTACCCCTAGCCCGGCCCTGAAGGGCCGGGTGCCAGACCGATGTTCTGTCCACCCTTGAACGCCAGTGGGAGCGGGGCGCTGCTGCCTTCCGCGGGAGCAGTGCCTGTCCCTTCCCCTCCGCGGCTCCCCCGCTCCCGCCGTCAGGTGGGAGCGGGGGCCGGGGGGTGAGGGGTCCAGCCCGCGCAGCGGGCTTCGTACCCCTAGCCCGGCCCTTCAGGGCCGGGTGCCAGACCGATGTTCTGTCCACCCTGCAACGCCAGTGGGAGCGGGGCCGGGGGTGAGGGTACATCAGCGCATCTCACAGCCTTCAACTATAACCTGCCCTCAGGTGTTCTGTCCGCCCTTGAACCAATAGTATAGAGAGGAACGAACTGGCTCGACCTTGCAGAGATTCGGTTACGTCTTGGGGTATGCAATAAAATAGAGAGACTTACCAAAGCAGTCAAGGAACGAACTATGCAACTACCAGCTTCGTTACAGCGCGCACTTGAGCGCGTGATCGCCACCCAGCCGGCGGCGGCGCTTGAGCAAACCGCCGCCGCGTTATCGAATCGCTACCGGGAAGCGAGTGCCGGCAGCGCGCCGGTCATCACGTCACCGCTTGAAGCGGTGGCGTATGCGGCATGGCGCATGCCGGCCACCTACGCCGCATTACGAGCGGTATTCAAGCGATTAGCCGAGGCGCAACCCGATTTTGCCCCTACCCGCATGCTCGATGTGGGCGCGGGGAGCGGCGCCGCGATCTGGGCCGCCGCCGAACAGTGGCCATCGCTGCGCCGGATCGTCGCGATCGAACGGCAACCGGCGATGGCGCGCCTCGGCGAGCAATTGGCCGCCGGCGCCGATCTGCCGCCAGTTATGTGGCAACGCAGTGATGTGCTTGCGCTTGACCGGCTGCCAGACAGCGATCTGGTGGTCGCCGGGTATGTCTACGGCGAGATCGAGCCGGCAGTGCGGGTACTGTTGCTCAGCCGGCTTTGGAAAGCCACAAACGGCGCATTGGTACTGGTTGAACCGGGCACCCCGATAGGCCACGCAACTATCTTGAACATCCGCAGCGAATTGATCAAACGTGATGCCAGCATTGTAGCGCCGTGCCCGCACACCAGCGAGTGCCCGCTCGCCGCTCGCAATGACTGGTGTCATTTTGGGCAACGGATTGCGCGGCCTGCTTTCCAACGCCGCCTCAAAGGCGCAGCCGCGCCGTTTGAAGACGAAAAGTTCGCGTACCTCATCGCCGCCCGCCACGGTGTGCCGCCGGCCAACGGGCGGATCGTACGCCATCCCATCATCCACAGCGGTCGGATCGAACTACAGGTTTGCACGGCGCAGGGCCTGCAACACATCACCGTCACCCGCAGTCAAGGCGAGGCATGGCGGCGCGCACGCGACAGCGCGTGGGGTGATGGGTGGGAGAGCGAACATCCGTCTCAGGATATAGGCGATAGCGAAGCGGAGTGATATAATACTAGATACCCGGTGCGATCTGTCGCCTCGGTGTACACACAGGATACCACCATGGCCGGCACTCGCACCCACCTCCTTCTCTTCGCCGTTGACGATCTGCGGGAGTCGATCATTCAAACACTGGTTCCCTTTCCCCAGATCAGCTACTCCTTTGCTCCTACGCTGAGCGACCTGATCACGCACCTCGAAACCCAACCGCCGGCCTTGATTGTCTGCCGGCCAACCGCACGCTACAGTATGCCGGTGGGCATCGCGCTCGTGCTCATCTGCACCTTGGCAGAATATGATGTCACGCATTTTGCCAACGAGCAGGCCATTGTCGATCTCTTGATCGAGAGCGATCTGGCTCGCTTGCCATTGATCGCGCAGCGCGAGGAGCGGATGCAGCGCTGGGCTGACCGCGAAACGCGCCGGTTGCGCACCGTCGTCGAACATGCGCCGCACGGCGTGATCGAAGCCGAACTAGCCAGCCGGCAGGTGCGGTGGGCCAACCGGGCAATGCACGTCCTCTTCGGGTATTCGGCAGCGGAAATGGTCACCCTGCTGATCGAAGATTTGCACCCAAACGAATCCCGGCCAGCGATCATTGACGCCTTTCAGCGCATGAGCGCCGGCGATGACGCACCACTGCTCAATATCATTTGCCGCCGGCGTGATGGCTCAACGTTCTATTGCAATATCGCGCCGGGAGGCGCGTATAGCAACGGCCAGACCTTTATTTTTGTTTTTTTCACCGATGTCACCACTGAATACGAAAGTTTACAAACGCTTCAGATCAATGCGCGCCGGCTCGAATTAGCGTTACGTGCCGCTAATCAAGGGTTGTACGATCTCGATCTGCGCAACGGGCAGGTCGTGGTCAATGATGAATATGCAACCATGTTGGGGTACGATCCGGCTACGTTTACCGAAACCAACCAGCAATGGCGCGACCGATTACACCCCAGCGATTCGACCGCAGTCTACCAGACCTATCTCGACTACATCAACGGGCGCATTCCCGAATACCGGGTTGAATTTCGCTCGCGGATGCGGCAAGGCGGGTGGAAATGGATTCTATCGGTAGGGTCGATTGTCGAGCGCGATACCGATGGCAAGCCGGTGCGCATGCTCGGCACCCATACCGACATCAGCGCCTTGAAACGGCTCGAATTGCACGAACGGCTCCGGGTCCAACTCTTCACCAGCCTGTTAGGAGGTGAAAGTTTGCAAACCCTCATGAACACCTTAATCCAAGCCTTTGAAGAAGAGCAACCAGACGCGCGCTGCGCGATTGTGCTCTTCGACCCCGCCACCCGCCGGCCACACCACGTCATTGCCCCCAACCTGCCGTCTACGCTCAGCCAGATGCTAGAACAGAGCCTTCAGCCGGGGCAGGAAGCCATCTGGCATCCGCTGCTCGCGCAGCAGCGCGTGATCGTGCCGGAATTACACACTGATCCCAACTGGGCGCATTTTGCGTCCGTCGCGCAAGAGAGCGGCTTGGCTACGCTGTGGACGGAACCGATCCTCGGTGCTGGCAACGCGGTGATTGGCGCGTTTACCGTTTGGTCGGCGCGGGCTGCGCCACCGCTCAGCGAGGATCTCACGCTTCTCCAATTTATCAGCCATCTCGCCGGGCCGGTGATCGAGCAGCATGTGATCGCGGAACGGCTCCGGCTAAGCGAAGAACGGTACGCGCTGGCCGAACGCGCGGTGCAAGATGGGGTCTGGGATTGGGATATTCTCGATGGCGTAACCTATCTCTCGCCACAGTGGAAGGCGCTGTTTGGGTTTGGCGAGAATGAGCTGCCCAATGCCATCACCACCTTCTTCGAGCGCATCCATCCCGATGACTGGCCAGAAGTGACGAAGGCGCTTGATCGCCACTTTGCCGGCCGCGAACCATTCAACATGGAATTTCGCATGCGCTACCGCGACGGCAACTATCGCTGGATCTTGGCGCGGGGCGAAGCGTTGCGCGACGCTGACGGCAAAGTGACGCGCATGGTCGGCGCCTTGAGCGACATTACCGAACGCAAGCAGATCGATGAACGCATCCGCGAAACGCAGAAGCTTGAGGCGCTCGGTTTGCTTACCGGCGGGTTGGCCCACGATTTCAACAACCTGCTCGGCATTATCATCGGCAACCTTGATCTCTCGCTCAGTGATTGGCAAGGCGATGAAGCGACGCGGCAGATGATCGAAGCCTCATTGCATGCGGCGCTGCGCGGCGCCGAACTGACCAAGAGTCTCTTGGCGGTGGCCCGCCGGCAACCGCTGGCGCCGACCACGATTGATGTCAATCAAGTGTTACGCGAATTTCTGCCGCTGATCCAAGTGACTGTCGGTTCGGCGATTAAGCTTGAGCTGATTGAACAAACCAACCAGCCGGCCCGCGCCGACCGGGCCGGGCTTGAGGCAGCGATCCTCAATCTCGTTATTAACAGCCGCGATGCGATGCCAAACGGCGGCAACTTAACGATCAAAATCAGAGAGCAGCGCGTTATCAGCGAAGACACGATGTTGCTGGCCATTCTGGCACCCGGCTGCTATATCGTGATCGACGTGATCGACACCGGCACCGGGATGCCGCCAGAGGTAGCCGCGCGCGCGTTTGAACCCTTCTTTACCACCAAAGAGCGCGGGCGCGGCACCGGTTTAGGGTTGGCGATGGTCTACGGCTTTGCCCGCCAATCAGGCGGCACCGCGCAAATCTATTCCACGTTAGGCCGCGGCACGACGGTACGGCTGTATCTGCCGTGCGCCGACCAGCAGATAGTCGAGGAGCCGGTTGTGATTGAGCCAGCATCGCGCCGCGAGGCGCGGATACTGGTAGTAGATGACGATCCTGATCTGCTGCGCATGACCGTCACCACGTTGCGCAATCTTGGCTACACCGCTTTTGCCGCCCAAGATAGCAAGACGGCGCTAGAGATTCTGCACAACGAGCCGGTCGATCTCCTCTTCACCGATGTGGTGATGCCAGAGACAGACGGGCGAACCTTAGCCATGCAAGCGCGGCAGATGTGGCCGGCGCTTAAGGTGCTCTATATGAGCGGGTTTGCCGCCTTGCAAGGCGTTGAGATTACCGATGCGCCGCTGATTGAGAAGCCGTTTCGGGCCAGTTCGCTAGAGGTGGCGGTGCAACAGGCGTTAGAGGGGTGATGGGCGTGTGATGTGCGGCGTCGTGATTGGCCCCACCCCTTGCTCCTCAACCCCGCTGGCGGAGGGGTGCCCCCACCCCTTGCCCCTCCCCCGCTGGGGGAGGGGTGCGGCAGGACAGCAAAGGAGCGTTTGCGCCGTGTCGCACGCAACAGCAGGATCACACACCCCTCAGCGCGCCGCGCAGGTTTGCAAGACGGCCAGTGCCGCTGCGGCCAGTTGCCGGCGATCGAATTGCTGTTCAGCCAATGCCCGCGCCTTGCAACCGGCTTGGCGGGTGAAGTCAGGATGATCGCGCAAATAGATGATCTGCGCCGCCAGATCGGCAGGATCACCGGCGCGAGCGTAGCGACCGCACTGATGGGTTTCGACTAATTGCTGCAACCAACCCGGCGTGTTGACAATGGCCGGCTTTCCGGCAGCCAACGTATCGAAGAGTTTGTTGGGCGAACAGGTGGCTAGTACCGGCACCGCCTTGAAGATGGTCAAACAGACATCGGCGGCGGCGACCAGATCGGCGACCTCGGCTTTGGGCAACGGATCAAGAAACCGCACATTGCGCAGGCCATACTCATGCGCTAACGCCTCAAGTTGCGGGCGCTGGCGACCTTGCCCGGCCAGTGCAATCAACACATCATCATACCCCCGCTCCTGCAATACCCGCGCCGCCTCGATCACTTGTCGCAGATCGTTCGCTTCGCCCATGGTGCCAAAGTAGAGAGCGAGAAAGGGTGGATTGCCCAGCCGCACGCGCCACCCGCCGCCATCGCGCTGCGGGTGGAAGAGGTCGAGATCGGCGGCGTTGGGAATGACGCTGATTTTTTCTGGCGCGACGCCGGCGTCGATGATTCCCTGCCGCATGCCGGGCGAGAGTGCGATAATGTGGCATGACCGGCGGTAGATGGCGCGTTCGAGCCAGCGTGCAGCCAGAATCAGCAGCGGATGGCGCAGAGCACCCATCTGGATCGGCGCTTCCGGCCACAGATCGCGTACCTCGAAGACCAGCGGCGCGCGATGCCAACGGCTGGCCACCATACCGGGAATGCCAATCGTCAGCGGCGTGCTGGTGGCCAACACCACATCGGGCCGTTCGACTCGCAACACGGCCAGCAAGCTGGCCAGCGCAAAGAGAATGAAGGCGATGATGCGTTGGCCATAGCCAATCGCCGTACCGCGGCTGTAATCAGCATAACCGGCCCGCACTTCGACGACATGAATGCCGTCAACCTCACACTGGCGCCACCATCCGCCGGGCCACGGCGTTTGGCGATCGGCGGCGGTGACGATCGTCACCCGATGGCCCTGCTGGATAAAGAAGCGAGCAAACTCATACGAACGGGTGCCGCCAACGCCGGCGCGGGTGGTGAAGTATTGGTGCAGGTAGAGAATGTGCATCGGGTTGCCTGCGTTACGACGGTATTTCACGCACGACATGGCGCAACTTGCCGGCGCGGGTGCGCGGCAACCGTTCGACCAGCTCCCATTCGATCTGCATCGTGGGGCCGAGATAGCGGCGCGCAGCTTCAATTACCGCCTGCATCGATTCAGGCGCAAAATCTGGCGCTGGCACTACCCGGATCACGATCCGGTCAAGCGCAACTTGAGCAATCTGGCTCTCTTTGATCCCCACCCCCGGCTTGGTCACGTGGCTAAGTCGCCCGATCCAGCGCCCATCGGGAGTCTTGATCCGGTCATCAATCCGGCCCTCGATCGCCAGCCACGACGGGCTATGCCGGCCACACGGGCAATCATCGGCGGCTAGCGTAGCGAGATCGCCGGTCTGGTAACGGATAAACGGCGTCCCCGAACTAGCAAAGGTCGTGACCACAATCTGGCCGGTCTCGCCGGGAGCGACCGGCTGGCCAGCATCATCAACCACTTCGGCGATCGCGGCCCGGCTGAGCACGTGATAGCGGCGATGCTCACATTGCCACGCGATCTGCCCGATCTCGCCGGTGCCATAGGTTTGCACCATCGGACAACCAAATGCCTGCTCAACTACAGCCTGTTGCTCAAGCGAAATCCCTTCGCTATCGGTAATAATTGCGCGCAAGCGCGGCGGCTGGTCGCCGCTTTCCAAGATGTAGGTTGCCAAAAGGTGCCATGCCGTCGGGTAGCCGGTGCCATACACCACGCCGCGCTCGCGCAAGACGCGCAGGTAGTGCGGGTAGAACGCCGGCGCCAGATGGTAGGCCGAGCACTGCAACTGGCGGTAGAGATCGATCCAGATCCAGAACGGCGGTTTCGTGCGGGTGTAGGGAGCAACATACGCGCCGGAGAAACGGGCGCGTGGTTCGCCAAACCGGCACCCCAACACGGCCAGCATCGCATCGGCAGGCGCCTGATGGTTGCGCGTCGCTTCGCGGTCGAGGTAGAACGTGAGCGGCGTGCCGGTCGAGCCGCTCGTTTTGCGCGGCCAAAGGGTGCGGCGGTCGCGATCCGCGGCGACGAGATCAAACGGGTTGCGCCGGATCTGTTCCTTGCTCAGCATCGGGAGACTCGGCAATTCGGCCAAGCTAGCGAGCGTGCGGTCAGGCAACACGCGGCGATAGTGCGGCACGCGCTGGCGGGCCTCAGCCAGCAAACGGTTGAGTCGGGCAAGCTGCCATGCTTCTTGTTCAGCGCGCGGACGATAGTACCACACCGGATCGTGGGCGGCCACCAGTTGTTGATAATCACCGTAGCGGCGAAACCACTCGCGGCGCACCGCTTCGGCATTAACCAGCACGCGCTGGAGCCAACGCGGCGCGGTGTCGTAAATCTGCTGTTGGGAAGGCAAGCGCAACATGTTCATACCACTGCCTCGAAGCCTACGGTCTGCACACCGGCAGCCGCTAACCGCCGGGACAGCGCCGGATCGCGGAAGACCTCGTATTCGCGCAGGCGCGATTCGGTCAATTCGCCGAAGAGTTCTGGCACCATCTGGGTAGCGGGATGGATCACGAGTTCGGCTGGGCCGTGGCGTGGCCACGGTACCCGCGGTACAATCTGCTCGACCGCCGCCTTACCCGGCCCATACCCCGGCGTACTCACTACGCCAGCCGGCATCCGCATGCCTTGGCGGGCCGCTGCCGCGGCCCAGCGCGCAATCATCCGCCCTTTCAGCCAGTAGACCGGATGGGTCAAGTGGTACGTCAACGCCGAGCCATTGCGCGGCGCGGTAATGCGGCGGTGCGATCGCATCGCCGGGATGCCGAGCCGGTGGGCCAGCGCGACAGCGAGCGCAAACAGGCCGGGCAAGACATGCACGTTCTGATGGGTATTCCAAAAATCGGGTTGGCCGGCCACGGCCACGAATCGATCATATTGGGCGCGCAACTCGGTTTCGATCTGGGCCGGCGCGATCCGGCGGGCCAGCCAGCGCCGGCGCAATTCCGGCGCCGGCCAGAACTGGCCATCCGGCGCCAACAGATCGGGTACCTGCACCGGATCAGCCGCCGGTCTACCGAGCGTCAGCGTCCAGTGAATCCCGATCGAGGCATGTGGGAAGGCGCGGCGGAGCTGCACGGCGTCAGGATAATCTGGCATATTGGCCATTACGCAGGTCGCGCGCAGCGCGCCGGCAGCTAGACACTCTTCGATCGCCCGATTGACCGAGGGGCACATCCCGTAATCATCGGCGGTGATAATCAGTTGGTGAACAACGCCATTCCGATTCATAGCAATTCTGCATATAACGCCAATAAATACTGCGCTTCGCGCTGCCAATTAAACTCGTTCATCACGCGCGCGCGGCCCTCGGCCCCCATTGCGCGCCGCAAGGCTGGATCATCGAGCAAGCGGATAATCGCCTCGGCATAGGCCTCGCTATCATCAGGCGGTACCATGATGGCGCAACGGCCATCACCAACAAAGGGCCGGCTGGGAGGCAAATCGCTCAGCACGGCAGGCATGCCTAGCGCCATAAACTCGAACAGCTTGGTGGGGATGTTGTGCTGAAACTTGGGCAGATCAGGCAGAGGGATAAAGCCGATCTTGGCTTGCCGCACCCGCGCTGCCACCTGCTCGTGCGGCACCAGATTGGCATCGAGCACAATGTCATCTTGCAAGCCGCGCCGCACAATTTCGGCCTGCGCCCAAGCCGCTTCGGGACACTTGCCAAAAAAGAGCCAGCGCACCTGCCGGCCACGCCGGTGCAACGCCTCGGCCACGGCAAAGGTCACTTCAAGGTGGTAACGCGGAATAGTGCCGTGGTAGACTAGATCGAACGGCGCATCGTCAGCGGGAGGCGGCTGTTGCAAAAACAGATCAAGCTGGGGAAAATTATGGATCGTCACCACCCGGCGCGCGCCAAACCGGCGCAGATAGAGATCGGCCACGCCGCGATCGGCGGTAATGATCGCATCGAATGAACGGGACGCCAAGCGTTCCAAGGCCTCCATGCCAACAGCCAACCCACCGCGCAGAAGAGCCGGCACATGGTGTTTCTGCCGGATATAAGCCGCATTATTCTCGTGACAATCAAACACCACGCGTGCTCGCGTTTTCGCCTTTAACCATAGTCCAAGCGGGATGAGTTCCGGATCGTGCAGGTGATACAGATCGGCCTGCAACCGGCGCGCCAAGATGGCCGCTTGCCGGATACGTTGCCAACGCCGCTTGAGCACCAAACCCAGCCGCTGATCGGCTGGAGCACCAACACTGTGCAGGTACACCCCTTGCCGTTCAAGCTCAGTCACCGGCAACGGCGCCAACAAATGCGTCTCATAGCCGGCTGCTGCCAAACTGGCGCATTCACGATAAAAGATGCGCTGATCAAATGGCTGATGCACCGTCGAGATATGCACAATCCGGCGCTCAACCATCAGAGACCGCTCAGCCGGGCGCGCAGCCGTTCGGGCAGCAGCGGCATAACTGGATAGATGAGTGTGCGGTTGAGCCATCGCATCCCCCCAAAGATGGCTTCATAGAGGCGCAATTCCTGTGGCGAATAAACGGTGGCTAATGCGCGAGCGCGCTCGGCATCACGGCGCGGCGAAGACTTTGTGCTGACACCGCCGCCATCGAATATAGCAACTTCCTTGGCCAAATGGACATAGCGCACCCGCTGGCGCAGGATCATATCGAGCAGATAGGCATAATCAGCCAGAATGCGGTAATCAGTGGCAAACGGCTGCGCCGCATAGATCGCGCGGCGCACAAACCACACCTGATGGCAGATCATCTTACGATAGAGCCAGAACCGATTGAGGCGATCGGGGTAGCGGATCAAGCGACCTTTACCGGCGCGTCCAGTACCGAGATGGGGATGGTCAACAAACGAACGCACATCGCCATAGAGAAAATCGGGTTCACCGCGCTGCGCCAGCGCCGTAGCGACGGCTGACAACACATCAGCACCAGCAAATTGATCACCGGCATTGAGGAAGCAGATATACCGGCCTTGCGCATGGGCAATGCCCTGATTCATCGCATCGTAAATACCGGTATCGGGTGAAACAATGACCCGCACCCCCAACGCGCGCAACCGTTCTGGCGTGCCATCGGTCGAGCCGCCATCTTTCACCAGATACTCGACATCGGCGAAATCCTGCGCCAACACGCTGCGCGCCGTCTGCTCGGCATCAGCAGCGCAGTTCAGAGTCACGGTAATAATGCTGAAGAGGGGTTGATTCACGCGGCATCTCCCGATCGAATAGACTGCTGGTAACGCGCTAATTGCTCTTGATACCGCCGGCGATGCTCAGGAATGAACTTACGCTGGATTGCGGGAGGCAACCGTTTCACCAGCGCCGGCGGCGTCTGTTCGCGCACTAGTTGGATCAGGCGCGCCCGTGGTCGCCACCAGAGCAGATACATCACATAATCGCGCCAGACCCGCAGCCGCTCGCGCCGGGCCGCTGCCTGCACCATCTGCGCATAGCGCGGATCGGCAAGGAGCCGTTCGATATCATCGGTACGGCGCAGTTCGGTTGTCACTTTGCCGGACGCAAGATCGGCGCGTAGATCGAGAATCGGTTGCGGATGCTGGCCGGTAAAGCGGGCCAGCCAATTCTGCGTACCGTACTGATCCATAATTCGCAACCCATTAGCGAGATGCACCTCGTCGAGCAAATCGAGATTTTTCCGCAACCGCTCACGTTCCCGCTCCCATGGCTGATTTTGATAGTAGGCGCCTTTACGGGCGAATTGGTGCGGAAAGACCATAAAGTAGTGGTACATCCACACACCAAAAGCATCGGCGTGATAGATACGGCGGCGCGTAATATCGCGCCCACGCTCATCAACAATCGTCGGCGGGCGATGGCTATCGTAGCGATAGCCCGATCGCCAGCGAAAGACGCGCCGGTAACGGCCCCATGGTTCGCCTTGGTACTGGCGATGCCAAAAGAAGCCGCCATCGGTGAGATAATCGAACCCGCCCCAGAAGTGGTAAGCGCGAAAACAAAGACAAGTAGCGTCGGGATGCTGGGCTAAAAAGGCTGCTACCCGCTCGATATCAGCCGGATGGTAGAACTCATCAACATCAATCTGCCACAGCCAGTCGCCGGTGGCTCGCTCGGCATACGCCCGGCTCTGCTCATCCTTTTCGCCCGGCCAGAAGCCATTAGGATGGCCGCACATTTCGGCGGTGACGATGATCAGTTTATCGTCAGGATCCTCTTCGGCCTTAAACCGATAGAGCGCTTGCAAGGTGCCGTCAATCGAATGGCCATCAGGGGTAGCGGCATGGGCAGCGCGCGGGCTCGCGCCCTCGGCGACGATGATCTGGTGGGCGAAAGGGTAGATGGCGCGCAAGTTGTAGCGCAGAAATGGCTCGCCATTGAGCACAATCATGCCAAACGTAATGCGCGGTTTGCTGCTCATGACCGTCCTCCTGCCGGCAAGGCGCGCAAACGAACGCGCGGCGGGGTTGGGAAGGGCTGGCGGGCAGCGGCAACCACCACACCGTTGCTTAGCGCCCATACGGCCCACAATGGCCAGTGGAGATGAGCAGTAGACATGGTGTTGCCCGACGCTTGACCATGAACCAGCGCAAACACAAACAGCGCAAAGAAGGTCACCCGCCAAACTGAACGATCATCATCAGGCGTCTGCGCCCATACCACCGGCAAGCGCCGGCCAGCCCAAACAAGATAGCCGATAAAGAAGAGCATGCCAACCAATCCTTGATCGGCGAGGGTTCCCACAATAAGGTTGTGCGACCACAGCTTGTATTCGAATCCCCACCCCCACACTGGCGAAGCAAGGAAGTAGTTCCAGCCGATAGACCACAACCCGCCACGATCCTCGAAGACATTGAACGACTCTTCGAGACCGCTCTCTCCTTCGCGCACCACGAGATGCGGCGCCACTTGGTAGAGCGCAACCACAACTATCACAATCGCTGCGATGGCCAACGGCGCCCGCCGCGGCTTCTTGCCAGCGCGGCTCAGCGCCCAACCGAAGATCAACGCGGCGGCAACTGCTGACCCGCTCAACGACTGGCGCGCACCGGTGAGAAATATGCCGTAGCCACACCAAAGCGCTAACACTATAAATAATGTCATTGACCATAGCCGGCGCGCCTGCAAAAAGAGGCCAATGCCCAGCAAAAAGGCGATGCTTAAATGGTGCGAGAAAAGATTGTAGTAGGCAATGCCTAGATTACGGTATGGCAATGATGAGAGACCGGGATCACTCAGCAGATAGCTTAACGGCACCTCAATAAACCGCAGAGCCACATAGAGCCCGTAGACCCCGGTAAGCAAATAGGCGATGGCAAAACGACGGGCGGCAGCGGCATCACGAATCGCTATCAATGCAACCAAAGAACCAATGATAATGAACAGCAAGAGAGGGCGCGCAATCGACATCTTATCGCGCAACTCGAACTGAAAGAGCACACACAGCGCCCATGCCCACCACAACCCCATCCACGGCACGATCCACGCATCGCTGCGCGGAAAGAGCTGGCGCGTCGTCAAATCAAGCCGCTTGGGCAACAACGACCATGGCCGGACGACGTGCAGATACCGGATCAGAGCCAGTCCTATCACTGTCAAGAGCGGCCATGTAGCAGAGCTCGGCCCGACAAAGACCGTGCGCGTCCACAGCGAAACCGACAAATAGATTGCCAGTGGAATTTCAGGCTGGCCGCGCCAGACCGCGTACAGACAGATCAAGCCCAGCACAGCCAATTCCAGTGGATTAAGAATAATCGGCCCGCTAACGGTCATAATGCCGCCTTGCTAACATTCAACGCCATACGCGCGATAGAGCCGGTTGCGCACACTGGCG
Source organism: Chloroflexus islandicus (assembly GCF_001650695.1). Classification (GTDB taxonomy): domain Bacteria; phylum Chloroflexota; class Chloroflexia; order Chloroflexales; family Chloroflexaceae; genus Chloroflexus; species Chloroflexus islandicus. The sequence goes on along the minus strand of NZ_LWQS01000103.1, from coordinate 65,287 downwards.
TGCTTTTGCCACAACCACCAAAGCATGCGCAACCCGGCATACTGGTAGAGATTCAGCGGACGCCCGTAACGACGCTGCAACAGCGCATGTTCGTGTTGCCAAACCTTATGTAAGGTGGCCGTCTTCGCCTCTTCGTGCAAGCGAAAATCACCCAGCGGCGGCCCCGGAATGCGCCGGCTTGGCCCGGCGGCACTGAGGCGAATAAAGAGATCGCGATCCATGCAGAAACGCAGGCTCCGATCAACGCCGCCAGCCTGTTCGTAGACGCTGCGCCGCCAGAAGCATCCCTGTTGCGGCCAACGATGGACACCGAGCAGCGCCGTGAGCGTGGCGTTCGGCGGCAGGGCAAAGATTCGCGCAGTCACCCGGCCATCAGCGTCGATAAAATGCACGTCGCCATTAGCGAACGCCAGCCATGGCCGCTCGGCAAAAAATTGCCCCACCCGTTGCAAGGCTCCCGGCTGCAAGCGATCATCGGAGTTGATCCATGCCAAAATCTCGCCGGTGGCGCGAGCAAAACCATCGGCCAGCGCAGCCGACTGGCCGCCATCCGGCTGCGATTGCCAATAACTGAGCCACGGCGCATAACGTTGAATGATCGCGACGCTGCCATCGCGGCTGCCGCCATCCATCACGATATACTCAAGGTTGGGATACCCCTGCAACAACACCGAACGGATCGCCTCTTCGAGGTATTGCGCCTGCTGGTACGAAGGCGTCACGATGGTGATGCGCGGCCACGGCCGGTTATTGGCCATCACTGGCGCCGCCGGCGGCGTGGCGACCGTCCACGGCCACCCTTGCCGTCCGGGTAGCGGCGGCGGTAGGTCGGTGATTGTTGGCATCATTCGGATCGTCGTTGCCATATTATGTTGCCCCACCCACGGCGCGCATGGCGATCGCCGGTTCACGATTGGCCCGATACCATTCGATCGTGGCCCGCAATCCTTCGGTAAATGTCGTCTCAGCCCGGAACCCAAACCGCTCCCATGCCCGCGACACATCGAGCTTGCGACGGGGTTGGCCGTTCGGTTTCGAGGTATCCCAAACGATCCGCCCGCGAAAACCGGTCAATTCGGCGATCAGCGTGACAAGATCGCGGATGCTGATTTCGTAACTGCTGCCAATATTGACCGGATCGGGATCGTTGTAGCGTTCAGTCGCCAACAGAATGCCTTCGGCAGCGTCAGCGGCGTAAATGAACTCGCGGGTGGGTGAACCGTCGCCCCATACCACAATTTCATCAGCACCGCGCTCAGCGGCCTCGATACACTTACGGATCAGCGCCGGAATCACGTGCGATGTTGCGAGATCAAAATTATCGCGCGGCCCGTAGAGATTCACCGGCAACAGAAAGATCGAGTTAAAACCGTACTGCTGGCGATACGCCTCACCCTGAACCAAGAGCATCTTCTTGGCTAAGCCATACGGCGCATTCGTCTCTTCGGGATACCCGTTCCAGAGGTCGTCCTCTTTGAACGGCACCGGCGTATACTTGGGGTAGGCGCAGACGGTGCCGATCGTTACGAATTTGCCGACGCCAAACTGCCAGCTCTCGTGCAGCAACTGCACCCCCATCATGAGGTTGTCGTAAAAGAACTCGGCGGGATGGTCGCGATTGGCGCCGATCCCACCCACCCGCGCTGCCATGTGGATCACAATATCGGGCCGCGCATCGAGCAGCAATTGGCGGATGGCATCCACGTGACGCAGATCGTAATCACGCGAGCGAGGTACAAAGACCTCACGAGCGCCGCGCTCGTGCAGCTTTTCGACTACATACGAACCAAGAAAACCGGCGCCGCCGGTCACAACGACGCACTTGTCTTGCCAAAACTGACGGCTGTCGGGCCAGCGTTGCGTGTCGAGTTGCATAGAAACCTCGCTGGATGGATTGAGAGCCTTGTTTGCCGGAATGGGCACAGCCCGGAATGGGCACAGCACCGCTGTGCTTCCTACGTTGGTGGTTGGGGCGGGCACAGCACCACTGTGCCGCTACTGGACGATAAACTGCGCGTTGCGATATTGGCTATCGAGCGCGTCTTTGATCACGCCATTCAACAACACGCTGGCCACCTCGCGAATACCTTGTTCGACGCTGATACGCGGTTTGAAACCGAGCCGCTCGCGAATCTTAGCGAACGAGACGCGAATATCGCGCATATCGCCGCCGAAGGTCAGGTCTTTGTATTCGACCACCGTCCCCTCGATATAGCGCTGCACCAGCGCCACAATTTCGTCCTTGGTGTAGTTGCCCTCGTCACTGCCGACATTAAAGATTTCGCGGTTGACAATCGCAGGTGATGCTGTCAAGCCAAGCAGGATCGCGTCACAAACATCGCGCACATGCACAAATGAGCGGGCATAACCGCGCTGATAGATGATCAACTTGCGGCGCGTCATTGCTTCCAGCACAAACTGATTGACAATCAGATCGAAGCGGGTACGTGGCGAAATGCCAAACAGCGTAGCAAAGCGGAAGAGGATCGGCATCGTGGTTGCGCCGGCCGTCTGTTCACGCAGATATTGCTCGGCGGCAATTTTGGTTTCGGCATAGAGCGACTGCGGGTTGAGCGGTGATTCTTCAGTGACCGGCTTGCCATCGGCTGACAAACCGTAATTGCTGTAGGTCGAAGCAAAGACAAATCGCTCAACGTGCGCCGCATCAGCCACTGCAAAGACCCGCTTGGTGCCCTCGAAGTTGTAGCGCCATGCCACCTGCGGCCCTACCATCTGGCAGGCTGGGAAGCCAACGATGGCGGCCAGATGGATCACCGCATCGAACCGCGCCGGCGGCAGATCACCGGCCGCAATCTCACCAGCGCTCGCCCGTAATGTCGCCGGATCACAGACATCGCCTTTGGTAAAGCGGAAGCGGGGATGGTGCCAATAGCCAAGCAGCGATGTGCCGCCAAAGAGCAGGTCATCAACTACCGTGACCGACCACCCTTGATTGAGGAGCACACCGGTTAACAGTGAGCCAATATAACCAGCGCCGCCAGTAATCAGAGCATGGGGAGCAGGTGTAGCCGTCATTGCGATCCCTCCTGAGCGTTTGACACTCTGTGAACCAAATAAACCGGTGTGCAAGTCATCAGCAGGTTGCTCTTGCGTTGCTATTGCGCCGGGGAAACACCCCCAGCGTCACTGTGCGCTGGCACAGTCTCGCAATGATCGGAGATACGCGCCAACAGCCAGCCAGCAGCGCCATTAGCTGCCTGCCGAAAACGTCACTTGCGCATTCATATTCCAGCGCAAGCGCGGATCCCAGCTATCGGGCGTAATGCGCACCGTATAGATCGTGCCAATCCCACTCTCTTGGCCAACCGGCTCGATGTAGCTCACCCGCCCGCTTAAGCGCACATCAGGCAAGGCAATGAAGCTGATTGTCACCGGATCGTTCTCTTGCACCAAACTAATGTGGATTTCGCTGAGATTGGGCACCACAATCTGCCACTGATCGAGGGTAGCGATGGTAATAACTCGCTGGCTAGCCTCAACCGTCTGGCCGGGTTGGGCATTGACACTCACCACAGTTGCGTTAATCGGAGCGCGGATCTGATAGCGTTCGCGGTTGAGTTCGATCTTGCGCAACTCGATCTCGGCGCGCTCGATGCGCGCTTGGGCGATCGCAATCTGGGCACTGGCTGGTCCGGCTGTCAAGCGTGCCAAATCAGCCTCGGCTTTGCGCAACTCAGCTTCGTAGACTGCCACTTCATTCGGATGATTGATGGTCAGTTGCGCCAACCGCGCCTCTGCTTGTAAGATGCGCTTTTCAGCAGCGGCAATTTGGTCAGGGGTGGCCGGACGCGAGGCATCAGCCAACAACGCTTCAGCCTGCTCAACTTCAGCCCGATACGCAGCAATTTCGCTAAACTCGTTTTGGCGCACCGTCTCAAGCGCAACCCGCGCTTCTTGCAACCGTCGCTCAGCATTTTCGACCGCGCGCAGCAGACGCGTTTCATTGTCGATCTGCGCTTGGGTCAATTGACCGCCGCCAGCCACAATCTGCTCGTTTGCCCACTTGGTGCGCGAATAGTCATCTTGTGCATTACGCAGGTCGTTGGCCAATCGCTCGATCTGCGACTCAAGCTGGGTCTTTTCCCCGGCTAGGTTATTAATCCGGGTCTGCAAACGAGCCTTGGCCTCGGCGATAGCTGCCTCCAACCGCGCCCGATCTTCGGGTGTAATCCCTTTACGCAGCCGTTCCAGCACAGCGCGGGCTTCGCGTAATTCAGCCTGAGCTGCGGCAATATCGCTCTGGGTCACATTGGTGCGGCCATCGGCCAAGCGCGCACGGGCGCGGGCAATCTCGGCTTGGGCCTGTTCGATTTGTTCCGGCGTCGCCCCACTAATCAAGAGCTCGTAATTGGCCTGCGCTTCAGACAACGCTACCTTCGCCTCAGCCACCGCCAAATCGAGCGTGCGAATATCAAGGCTCGCGATAATATCACCGGCACGCACCCGATCACCCGGCTTGACCAGCACTTCAGCCACCGAACCGGCGCTAACAAAGCTCAGATCGAGCACCGTGACTGGCTGTACCCGGCCATTTGCGATCAATGTTCCATTCACAATCGCTGGAGCAGCCGTTGGCGCAGGCGAGGCGACAGCCGTTGGCGCAGGCGATGCAACAACCGGTTCGGTATCGGTGGCGGCTGGTTGGCTACACGCATTCAGCAGCAACACCCATATCGCAATCACCAAGAGCCAAAAACGTTGCATGGTTCAATCTCCTGCATCACCCACCGTCTCGCTCCGATTAGACACCGGCAACGAGACAACCGGTCGGGTGCGTTGCTCTTTGGGAAATGGCAATCGTCGCGGGCGCTTGTTCACGTTGTTCAGCACCACACCCATGCAACCGATTTCCGTTTGGCGCAACAGATCGAGCATTTGGCGCAATTCGCCCTCAGTGGTGCGATTGGCGCGCACAACGGCCAGCGTGGTGTCAACCGCCCGCAGCAGCAAGGTCGTATCGGCAAACAGCAGCAACGGCGCTGTATCGATGATGATCACATCGGCGTGCTGGCGCAACCCGTTGAGCACCCGCTCGAGTTGCGGCCCACCCAACAATTGCGCCGGCAACCCCGCCATATTCCCTGCCGTCAGCACATAGAGATCAGGCTGAACGGTCACGCGCAGGAACGGCTCGATCGCTTGCGCTGAACCACCCAGCAGATTCGACAGCCCGCCTTGATTGGCGAGATCAAAGAAGGTGTGAATGGTTGGATGGCGCAGATTAGCATCCACCAAGACCACGCGCCGTCCAGTTTGGGCTAACGCCATCGCCAAATTAGCCGCCGTCAGGCTACGCCCTTCGCCGGCTGCTGCGCTAATGACGGCAATCACCTGCGGGCGCTCGGCAGCGGCCAGCGCATCGAGATGGAGCCGAAACATCCGGTAAGATTCGGCATCCAGCGAGGTTGGATCGGTCAGCGTCACCAATTGCGCCGCCGGTGTATTGCCCTTCAGTTTGCCCACAACTACTAACGGACGCCCGCCGCCGCGCCGCTCAAGATCGCCCTCATCTTTAATCCGGGTGTTGAAATAGTCGTAGAGAAAGCCGATCACTATGGCAATTAAAACAGCGATAAAAACGCTCAGAATAATATTGCGGGCATAATCAGGGCTAACCGGATTGCGCTTGGCATAGGCCGGATCGACGACGATCAAGCTCGATCCCTGCGCATACGGATTATCAAGCAGGTCACGCTCAAGCGCGCGGAACGAAGCCACGATCGCATCGGCTAACACTACTGCACGCTGGCGATCGGTATCCTGCACCGTCAGCACAAACAGTTCTGTCTTGCCGACATCAGCCGTGCTTGCGCGGGCTGCCAGTTGGGTAGCGGTCACGCCATCCACCATCTCAGCCGCCCGTTGCAACACTGGTCGCACCAGCAAGAGCTGGCGCACCGTCAGCGCGTACCGTTCGCGCGCGCGCAAATCATCGAAGGTGGGGGAAGGCCGGGCAAAGTTACCCTGATCCTGATTCACCATGAGCATGGTTGAGGCGGCATACAGGCGAGGTTGGGTTTGGGAATAGGCAAAGCCAATGCCTGCGCCGATTGCGGCAAAGAGCAGGATCAACCACGCCCAACGCCACACAAAGAGGAGATAGTTTCTGAGTTCCAAGCGACCCTCCACGCGATGCACGCAATGTCGCTAGCCATTACGCACCAGAAAGAAAGGCTAAACCGGTAACGAACGCTGGTCTGTAAGCGTGGAGCATTGTGAGCCAAGAGGACAGACCTAAATGGCGAATAGTATCATTATTGCACACTAGTTGTAACCGGTTGACGTGACAGTGAGATGTCACCTACAGAACATCGTTATGACAAAACGTTCACCTTCTCCGAGACAATGTCCTCATAACTGGCTTCACCGTGATCTGGCGGTAGAGTTCGAGATAACGCTGAGCTTGTAGCTCTTGCCGGTACTCGGCCAGCGCAATCTCGCGGCCCCGGCGCCCCATCGCCAGCCGTTCGTCATCGTTGCGTAGCAAGCGGCGTAATGCCTCGCGCAGGCCTTCGACATTCCCCACCGGCGCCAGCCAACCAGTTTGGCCGGGCCGCACCAACTCGCTAATGCCGCCGGTATCAAAGCCCACCACCGGCGTGCCACATGCCAACGACTCAAGAACCGTACTTGGCATATTGTCTTGCAACGAGGGAATAACAAAAAGATCAGCCGCGCTATAAATCAAGGCCAACCGGCTATCATCCTCGACCACGCCGAGCGGATGGTGGGCAATCGGCGCGGCCAATGGCGGCGGATTTTTACCAATCGACACTAACACCAAATCCGGCTCGTCGCTGAGACCTGCTAACGCCGCTGCCAATTGGGCAAACCCCTTGCGCCGGTTGTCAACCGACACAGCCACAAAGAGCACAATTTTGGCTTGCAAGGGCAAGCCGAGCACAACCCGCGCATGGGTGCGATCGGCTGGCGAGAAGATGGTCGTATCCAATCCGTTGGGAATAATATGCACCGGCAAATGGCCAAAGAGCGAACTACGCTGCACTTCAGCCGCTATCCACCGATTCAACGCCACAATATGCAACCGGCCGGGAGGCACCGCCGCCAGCGCATCCCGCTTGCGCGCCCAAATCTGGTGCGAGAGGTCACGTTCGTCATGCGAACCGAGCTGCGGGCAGGCGCCACAAGCGGCAGTATAGCGCCCGCACCCTTCATCATAATGGCACCCGCCGGTAAATGGCTGCTGGTCTGACAGCCGCCACACCACCGGCACCCGGCGCGGTACGGTGCGAAAGAAGGAGGGATAATCGACGAATCCGGCCACCCAATGCAGATTGACGACATCACACGGCGGCAGCGCCTGCACCAACTCGCTGCCATACCGGCTCCGATCATCGCTAAACGGCTCTAACCCAACCGGACGGGTTTGCCGGTACGGCTGCATTGCCCGCCGGATTTGCCACCCACGCCAGCGCCGCCGCCAATATCCGATCAGATCGTCCGGCGCTGGCAATGCTTGGACCGTTGGATCATGGCTGCGCCGGTTCGCAACCAGCATCGTCGACGGACAACCGAGCGTGAGCAATGCCCGGTGTAGGCGATACGCCGCCCGTGCCGCACCGCCACTGATGTCGTTGGTGCTGAGGTGAACAACCCGCATCGCTTCACCGCACCGCTAGCCGGCGGCGCGCTAACGGCCCAATCGCCGGCAATGAATAGATAATCTCTGGGATGGCGCGCCGGTAGTAGGCGGGAATGAAGGGCAACGCAAAGCCGGCGGTTAACCATTGCACATACGCCTCACGGCCACGGTAGAGATTACGCCACCGCCCGTAATAGGTCGTCCAGATCACGCGGGTCATCGCCGCCCGGCAGGCAGCCCACTCGCGTGGATGGCGCTGCGCATAGGCGCGCAAGGTGGGATGGCGATCGAGAAAGGCGAGAAATTGGCGCGAGGCGCGGGCCAAACTCGTCACGCGGACCGACTTGCCGAAACTGGTATCGTAGATGCGATGGCGAAAGGTCGCTTCGTCACAATACACGATCCCGCGCTCGATGCTCAACGCGACCAACAACGCATTGTCCACCCCATTCCCGCCATCAAAGTCAGGATACCCTCCCACGGCGCGCAATTCTGCCGTGCGGGCCAGATTGGTGGTAAAGCAGATAAACTTGTGCTCATGATACCCCCAGCGCGTAATCCAATCAGGCCCGCTCATACGACGCGGCGGCAAGGGCCGGTCAGCGGTTGAACCCACCACCCGATCCTGCTCATCGAGCACCTCAACCCGCGAGATAGCCGCCGCCGCGTCAGGATGCGCCTCTAGCGCCGCCACCATTGCCGCGAGATAGCCCGGCGCCAACTCGTCATCATCGCTCAGCAGCACGAAATAGTCGCCGTTCGCCGCCGCCAGCAACTGGTTGAAATGCGGCACAATCGGCACTGAGGCCGGATTCTGGCGAAAGACAAACGGGCGCGGGTAGTTGGCGCGAGCAATATTCAGCACCTCATCGCCGTTACAACCATTATCCGACACAATCAACTCGATGGCAGGATACTCTTGCGCCGCAACCGACCGGATCGCCTGCGCTACGTAGGTGAGCCGTTTGTACACCGGAATTGCAACCGTTACCGTTGCTGCCATGCGCCACCTCATCGCGTTGTAATCTCGCCAACATCACGTGCCGTCCGCTCACGGACAACACGCGCCGGCGCACCTGCCGCAACCACCCCTGCCGGCAGGCTGCGCGTGACCACACTGCCCGCCCCTACCACTGTACCAGCGCCGATCGTTACTCCTGATAGCACTACTACACTATACCCTAGCCACACATCATCTTCCAGTACGATTGGCCCTTTACTGGTGAGCGGCTGATGACCAATGGCTTGACCGGGGGCAGTGCCGTGATCGTAGGGGTAGAAGGCGCACTGTGGCGCTATTTGGCAACCGCGCCCGATGATAATCTGCTCAACATACGCCGAAAGCTGGCAGCGCGGCTGGATGCCGGTGCGTTCGCCGATGAACAAGCTACCGCCGCGCCCGCATTCGATGATCGTGTCGCGATGGAGTTCGACGTAATCGGCTAACTCGATCGGGCCGCCATCTTGGCGCTGGTAGATCACCACGCCATCACCGATGAATACGTGCCGGCCACGCCGGATGCGCCGCCCGTTCAGTTGGGCGGATGGGGCGATGTAGCCTTGCGGATAGCGATGGGCCAGCGCCACCCGCGCTTTGTAAGGCGCATGCGGCAAACCGGCGAGCCACGCAGCCAGCTTGCCGAACCGGTCAGGCCCGGCCCGCCGCATCCAGAGATCAGTCCACGCCTGTATCAGTAGCCGGCGCATCGCCTGCTCCCTTCACGATGACCCACTATGATCGCCATACCCGGCTGCCAGCATCCCGGCGCGATGGTAACGCCAAAAGAGTTCTTCATCCTCTGGCGAAAAGAGATTGCGCCAATCGCCAGAACCGCCTTTGCGCACGAAAAACGGAGTTGCCGCACCCTGCGCCGCCTGCTCTTTCGCCCGCATCCGGTCGAACGATGAGGCAGCCACTGCTGACGCAATCTGTTCATCGCTCGCCTGCATCCCACAAAAATCGAGGATGCGGCGCACTTGACCGGCAGTATCAGCGTAGAGGTCTTCGTACTTGACCACCAGCAGCTCGCAGCCGCTATTGAGCCATCCCAGCACATGATCCGACCAGCTTCCCCAATAGATATTGCCGGTGATAATCTCGCGCAGCGTGACCGGCTGCTCCGATCGCTTATTGCGCCAGTGGTAGTACGAGGTCATCGCATCGCGCCCATCACGCGCAATGTAGATGGCGCGGCGGAAGATTGGGCGATAATGAAGATGGGTCTTCACGAAGCGCGGCCGCATCTGGTTGAACGGTGTGGCCGGATCAGCCATATACGCCAGATCGCCTTTGATGTGGCTGTCAGGCACATACCGGCCAAATCCTTGCAAGCCTAACTCTTCGCCAGCGAGCAGATTGGCGAGCAGAAAACGCACCCATGTATTGCCCGACTTGGGAAACGAAGCGAGATAGTAGAAGTCAGGTTGAGGCTTAAACCCCAGATCGGCATGCGGCCCCTTGATCCAACGGCGGAGCGTGCGGCGCGCGCTACGGAAGACGTTGAGCATACTAGCCCTCCAGAAAGCCCTTCTCTTCGAGATAGCGAATAATCTTGCGCGCGTTCTCTTCGGGGGTAACATCGGTCGTCGTCAACACCAACTCAGGGTTGACCGGCGGTTCGTATGGATCGTCAATGCCGGTAAAGCCGCGCAACTCCCCGCGGCGCGCCTTGGCATACAGCCCCTTGACATCACGCTGCTCGCACACTTCGAGCGGCGTATCAACAAAGACCTCAATAAACTGATCGCTACCAATCATCGTCCGGCACTCATTACGCGCGGCCCGGTAGGGGCTAACCGCCGCGCAAATGACTGCGCCGCCAGCCTTGACTACGGCACTGGCGACAAAGCCGATCCGCAAGATGTTGGTGTCGCGATCCTCGCGCGAAAAGCCCAACCCCTTCGACAGATGGGTGCGTACCACATCACCGTCAAGCACGGCCGGCGTGCGGCCCCGTTCAAGCAACAGAATGTTGAGGATCGACGCAATGGTTGACTTGCCGGCGCCGCTCAAACCGGTAAACCAGACACAGAAACCTTGCCGGTGGCGCGGCGGGTACATCTGGCGCAAGATTTCGGCAGTCTCAGGGCGGGTGAACCATTCGGGCAACAAGCGCCCCTTGGCCAGATACTCGTCACGCACTTGCGTACCCGAAATACTGGCGATCTCGGCCCCCGGCGGCACTTCATCCACCATCACATACCGGCCTTCACGCTTGAGATAGACCAGCTCGGTGAACGGGATCATTGTCACGCCCACCTCGGCGGCGTAGCGAGCCAACAACTCTTGCGCATCATACGGGCCATAGAACGGTCTTCCATTACTGTCGTTGCCGGGGCCGGCATGGTCACGGCCAACGATAAAATGATTGGCGCCGTAGTTGCGGCGAATGATCGCGTGCCAAACCGCTTCGCGCGGGCCGGCCATACGCATCGCCAACGGCAACAGGCTGAGCAGTGTGCGCGACGAGTCGTAGTACTTTTCGACCAACAACCGGTAGCTGCGCACACGGGTGAAATGATCGACATCGCCGGGTTTGGTCATACCGACCACCGGATGGATGAGCAAGCTGCCATCAACCTGCGCTGCTGCCCGTTTGGTCAGTTCTTCGTGAATGCGGTGCATCGGGTTGCGCGTCTGGAAAGCAACCACATTGGGCCGGCCCATCGCGCTCAGCAACTGGCGCACTTCGGCGGGGGTGCGGCGCAGATCGGTGAAATCGTAGTAGCGCGGCAACTGCAACACCCGCAACCGACCGGCGGCGTAAAACTTCCCCCAGCGCGCCATCTCGGCCACCAACGGATGGCGCGGGTCGGTCGTGCCCAACACTGCCAGCGCTTCCCGCTCGGCGTCCCAGCGATAGATCTCGCTCAATTCCAAGATCGCAAGCGGATTATTATGCACATCGCGCAGCAAAATCCGATCGCTGCCGAAGTGGCTCTGCTCAACCGGCAACGTCACCGGGATCGGCCAGAGCGTGCCATCGGCCAAGCGCATCTCTTCCAACACCCGTTCATAATCGGCTTGGCCCATAAAGCCGGTCAGGGGCGAAAACCCGCCGGTAGCGAGCAATTCCAGATCACAGAGGCTACGCATCGAAATCTGGATCGACGGCAAGCGTGAGGCTTCGGCCAGCAGTTCCGGTCGCTCGGCAGCCGGCGCCATTAAATCGATCAAACGACCACCGTAGGGCGAGATCAAGGTAAGATCGTGATTCATACGAGGATGATGACCCTTTGCATACATCACAGCGCCGGACGGAACCACGGCACCCGCACCGGCGTTCCGGCGCGGATCAACCCCGGCACAGTAACAAAGCGATATCTTGCACTCACTTGCGCGAAGACGTGCGCCAGCGCCGCCAGCAACGGCCCCCGATCGGCAGCCGCCGGATCGCGCGGATTGGCTAGCCGGTCGTGCAACAACACGATGCTGCCCGGCTGCATCTGGGCCAGCAACCGTTCGGCTAACCGGTCTGGCGGCTGCGCCACCCAATCTTCGATGTGGCCACTCCAGCCAACCACTTCGTAGCCGAATAGCAAAGCATCAACCCGCGAACCATACGACTGGCCGCCGTAGGGTGGACGAAAAAGGGCCGAACCAAAGGGAGCCAGTACGCGCCGCGCTTGCCATAGCTCGCGCCACCGTTGCCAGCGCGGCGTCTGCGGCATGCGGATGTGGGAGAACGTGTGATTGCCGATCGCATGGCCGGCGGCAGCCATCCGCGCCACCAGATCGCGTTGCCCGGCGGCATGCCGGCCCAACAGAAAGAAGGTGGCCCGCGCTTGATGCTGCGCCAACAGATCAAGCAGTTGCGGCGTATAGAGTGGATGTGGCCCATCATCGAAGGTTAATGCCACAACTGGTTCAGTCGTTTCAACTCGCACCAGCGTGCCGAACAACCGCCGCCCTACCGGGGCCAGCCAACGCCGAAACGTGCGCGCGGGAGACAGTTGGATCGATTGCGGTTGGGCCATAACACCTCTTTCGGTGCGCGCAAGATTGCTTAAATCGCCAACGGCGGGCAACGGTAGCGCCAACTTGCTTGCAACAAGCCGATCAACCACGCATTCATACGCAACCATTCCGCTAACTGTTCACGCCGGCGAATGCGGGTGGCGCGGATCAATTGGCGCATCCATCGCCGGGTATAGGCCAACCACGGCGATAATGAACGCCGGTGAGCATACCGATCGCCACCGTACCGGCGCGCCAGCGCAACATTCGCAATCGCGCGCTCGCGAGTCTGGCGCAACATCCCGCGCAGCGTATCGCGATAACGAACGTAGACCAGCGCTTCCGGCACAAAAGCCAAGGCAACCTGACACTGCAACTGCACGCGGAAGCAGTAGTCGGTATCCATCAAGCGCAACAACGTCTCATCAAAGCCCCCCACCTGCTCGTGCAATGCCCGTTCGATGGCCAACCCGCAACCACCGGCATGCGGCAGATGGGGCGGATAACTCACCTGTTGCAGACCATCGGCCTGTGGGTTGCGCCGGATACGGCTCAGCCACGAATGCCGGTTCAGGCGATCAATATCAAACCGGGAAGCGACAAACGGATGGCGATCAAGCGCATTGCCAATCGCTGCCACCCACCCCGGCGCTACCACATCATCGGCATCGACAAAAGCGAGCGCCGTGCCACGCGCATGCCGCGCCCCCTCGTTGCGCGCAAAGGCGCCGCCCCGGCGGGCGCTGGCATCGATCATGCGCAGGTTGGGCATGCGCGCGAGGAAACTGGCTGCAACCCGCCGCGAATCATCACGCGACCCATTGTCGGCTACGATCACTTCCCATGGCCGATCCCACTGTTGATCGGCCAGCGCCGCCAGTTGTTCGCCAAGCGTCGCCGCTGCGTTATAGCACGGAATAATGATACTGAGTCGCACCTCTGCTTGCACAGACGCTCCTCCTCGCGCGCAATGCGGTGTGCTACCGGTATACTATTTCCGGGTGAAAGAGCGATGATTACCGGCGCAACCAACAGCCTACAATACTGTAATCTTCGCGCGCAGCGGCCCTTGGATCGTTCGCGTCGCGTTGCGGGTATCAACGACCACCGGCGCCAAGGCGACAATCCGCTCGTAATCGAAGGCGCGATGATTGGTGATGATGACCGCGCAATCGCAGCTCTGCAACAGATCATCGGTCAACGGCACGGTACGCATACGGCGGCCATCGTGCATTTCAAACTCGTCGATATGCGGATCGCACGGTATCACCGTCGCGCCATCGGCGGTTAACAGATCGTACACCTTAAACGCCGGCGATTCGCGGTAGTCGTCAACATCAGGTTTGTACGCAATGCCCAACAATACGATTGTGCTGCCGTTGAGCGGCTTGCGCGCCTGATTGAGCGCGCGCACGACCAAGTCATGAACGTGGCGCGGCATTTGGGTGTTAATTTCACCGGCTAGTTCGATAAACCGGGTGGTAAGGTCAAACGCGCGCGCTTTCCACGTCAGATAGAAAGGATCGATCGGAATGCAGTGACCACCAAGACCGGGGCCGGGGGTAAACTTCATAAAACCGTAGGGCTTGGTCGCCGCCGCCTCGATCACCTCCCAAACGTTGATCGCCATCCGGTCGCAGAGCAACGCCAGCTCATTAACCAGCGCAATATTGACGGCACGGAAGATGTTCTCGAACAGTTTGGTCAGTTCCGCCACATCCGGCGAGCTAACCGGCACGACCCGGCTGGTGATATAGCCGTAGAAGGCGCTCGCTAACTCTGTGCAGTGCGCGGTCACACCCCCCACGACCTTAGGCGTATTCTCGACGCTATACCCCTTGCTGCTGGTCTGGCCGGGGTCGATCCGTTCGGGTGAAAAAGCGAGAAAGATTTGTTCGCCCACCCGTAACCCATCACGCTCGATCCGCGGCATAATCAGCTCGCGGGTGGTACCGGGATAGGTGGTGCTTTCGAGAATCACCAGTTGGCCGGGGCGGATGTTGGCGGCAATCGCATTGCTGGCCGCCTCGACGTAGCGCATATCAGGCTCGCGGGTAGCATTCAGCGGCGTCGGTACACAGATCACCAGAATATCGCATTCACGCAGCCGCGCCATCTCGGTCGTCGCCTCAAGCCGGCCCGCTTCACGCAATGCGGCCAGCGCGTTGCTTGCCACATCGCCAATATAGCTCTCGCCGTGATTAATGCTCGCCACCCGTTCCGGGCTGACATCAAACCCTAACACCGGGAACCCGACCCGGCCAGCGCGCTCGGCGAGCGGCAAGCCAACGTAACCCAACCCGATCACGCCGACTTTGGCCGAACGATCATGGATCCGGTTCATCAATTCGTGGAACATAGATGTATTCTCCACACTATACGGCTAGCATTCACGAACGGCCATTATAGGCGAGAGCGACGACGGCGATGCCAGAGCCAGATCCCGCCGCCTGTCACTATCACGCCAGCAGCCAATCCAGCGCCAAACGCTAGCCATGCCAACCGTGAGCGCAATACCGTAGTGATCCGCGCCATCCAGTCACTCTGCGCCGGGCGAGCCAATAGGTAATCAGCCACAATCGCCGCTTCCGCCGGGCTCGCGCCGAGATTGGGCATCTGCGAGCCGCGGTTATCCCAGCGTGGTTCGACAATCTGATTGATAATCCACTGCCGGATAGCGGCCTCTCCTTCCGCCGACAGCACTGCCGCTCGCGCCGCCCGCGTCGAAACCCACGGCTCTTCTTCTACGTTGTCAAGTTCGGCTAATAACTGGCGATACTGGGCATTGTTGAGACGGGCCTGAATGTTGGCAATCAGCAACTCGCGGCTCAACGGCGGCCCGGCAGCGCCGCCAAAACCGCCATCACCGTTGATCTGGTGGCACCCCAAACAACCGCGCTCACGGATGATCTGGCGCGGATCTTCGACTTGGGTGGGGCGGTAGGGGTAACTGTTCGCCGGGTCGGGCACAATCTTGTACACCGATGTCTGGCCGGCTTGGTTCGCATAAATCGGCGCAAAGTAAAGGCCATCCGGCCCAAATGCCACCCCCACCACCATCTGCTCTTGCTTGCCGCGGAAGCGCAAGAAGTAATCGGGCACCGCCATCACCCGCTCGCGTTCCATATCGTAGGTAATCCGCACGATGCCGGGCATTTTGCCGCGCCGCACCGAACCGGCCACGCCGAGGAAGAATCTGCCGACGTTGGCCGGGCCGAGCAAGGTGCTCTCGGGCGGCAGATATTGCAACGTGGTCGGCGCGAGACTTGGCACCCAGACATACGCTGCGCGCAGATGGATACTGTTTTCTTGGCCATTCCAAGCGTAATCTTCGCCGCGCCGCACCTCGACGAAGCGATCGGTGCCAACCCCGTTATCGCCCACAAAGACTCGGCCATCGACAATCCGCATCGCATACGGATTGCGAAAGCCGCTTGCCCAGACATAATTGCGCGCTTT
Source organism: Chloroflexus islandicus (assembly GCF_001650695.1). Classification (GTDB taxonomy): domain Bacteria; phylum Chloroflexota; class Chloroflexia; order Chloroflexales; family Chloroflexaceae; genus Chloroflexus; species Chloroflexus islandicus. The sequence continues at coordinate 49,247 of NZ_LWQS01000103.1, read as the reverse complement.
GGTGATGTCATCATCGACGTAGAAAGGATTATCGGGCAGGGGCCGGCCATCGAGATCCATGCGGTAAATCTTGCCGACCATCTGATCGGGATCGCGGGCCAGATGCGGCTGCCATGCCTCGCCAATCCCGACGAACAGTTGCTCGCCAACCACTTGGCACGAACCGATATGGTGGGCTAGGCCTGATTCATAGTTGGCAAACGTTTCGGTAAAGGCGACAAAACTATCAGGAGTGAGACCAAAAACGCCGGGTTTGGTCTGGTAGCGCACAATGTTATTGCGCATCCGCCCGTTTGCATCATTGTAGAGAAAGGTTACAAACACATAGCCGTGATCCGGATCGAGACAAATGCCACCCATGCCGCCTTGCCCTTGGCCGGACGGCAACTCTTCGGCGGGTTTAAACTGAAAGACATTCTCAGCAAAGGTATAGATGCTGCGATCGTTCGTGACCACCTTAATCGCCCCGCGCAGTTCAGTGACAAAATAGAGCGGGTCTTTCGGATGAGGGCCGGGTTCGGGCACAAACGCTATCGCGCTAGGGAATTGGTAGCCAGTGGTATCTTCGACAATCGTAAAGCCCTCGGCCACCGCCCAATCACTCCGCCAGTCGAACGCCGGTGTCTGCGCAAACGCACTGCTGCCGGCCATTATTCCTAGTAAGGCTAGCGTTCCCAGCAGGATCACGCGCCAGATCAGCTTCATGCCACACTCCTCGATCGAAACGGCCTTGTGAACCAAACCATTAATAGAATGCCGCAGAGAAGCGTTAACGCCGCAGCTAATGCCATCGCGCCACTGAGCGGCTGCGGGATCACTAGCCACGGCGCATACCCGATGATGAGCGGCCCGGCTAACGCAAGCAGGAACAACCACCAGCGCCTGCCGCGCCACGGCGCGCCAACCAGTGCCAGCGGCGCACTGAGCGTCGCCGCCAGCGCTACCGTCCACCCGCCGATCTGGTGCGCTTGCACTGGCAACCAGCGATTGACCGCCACTTCGCCCGGCCCAAAGGTATAGGTCTGCCGGTGCGGTTGGCCATCGACAAACAAGCGGGCCGTCACGCCATCGTAGCTGAAGGCTACCACTCGTGGCTTGGCATCGCGAAACACCTCAGTAAAGCGCAAAGCCGGACGATCATTGAGCGGGCGAGTCAACGGGAGCCGTATCCGCACCAGCAGATCGCGGCCCGACTGGATCAAACTAATGTTGTGGCTATCAATTTCACGCCCAACGTTCACCATCAACCCTTCAGCCACCCGTTCCGGCTCGCGCGGCGCGAGCTGCGCCACCAGCGTAAACGCGCGCGCCTGCGCCACTGCCGCCGCCACGCCGGCCAACGGTTCGCTGCTCGCGAGCCAGCGTTGATAGCCCACCCCCACACCCTCGGCAGTAAAGGCCGGCTTCCCCTGCGCCGCCAGCGAGTGGGCAAATGGGCCGTCCAGCGCCGGCGGGAACTGGGTCAGGTCATACGCGAAGAGCGGTTGCGCCGCCAGTGCAGCGGCTGGGGTTAGCGTCGCGCGGGCCTTAGCAGCCGTAAACGCATGGTCATAGAGCGCGACAAAGCCAGCATACCCCGGCCAGAAGCGCCTGCCATCACTGGCCGCGCCGATCTGCAACGCATAGCGCTCCGACCAATTGCTCGGCAAGGTTGCCTGCTGCCAATACGCTAGCAACCCACCGGCAACCAGCAACCAACCAATTAATCCTACCCCCGCTAGCGCCGCCGGGGTCTGGCGAACAACTGCGAGACACCAACCGGCCATCCGGTCAACAACCGGCGCCACCGGCTGGGCCAGCCGCCCACTGCCCAACGCCGCCCCGCCAGCATTGGCCAGCACATCAACCAGCGCCGCCGTGCGTCCGGGAATGAACAATTGCGCCACTTCGATCGCCAAGGCTAGCCCGCCAGCCACAAGCAACGCGCCAACCATTTGCCCGCGCCGCCCCGCACCCATACCGGCCAACAGCCAATGCAACGCGATGCCCAACGGCGTAAACAACAGCACGTTTTGCAGCATATCAAAGACGTGGCTCAGGCCGGTAATCAACGTGAGCGCCGGCTGAGGGGGCAACGAATCACTGAAGGCAAAGGGGTACAGGGTGAGGGCGAAAATGAGCGCCAACACCGGCAGCAACAACGCCACCCCGCGCCGCAGCGACACATATTGTTGCCGGCGATCAAGCAAGCGGCTCATAGGTCGTCGTCCACGGCAAGACGGGGCGCACTACCCCCGACAGGCTGCCGGCCCAATCGCCACGCGCCGTATCGCCTTCAAGGCTATCGATGACTTGAAACGCCACGGCATCGCGTTCGGCAAACTGCTTGACCGGCGGATCGAGCGTAGTCAAGGCTGCTTCCACATACAATGAGCCTTCGGCCAGAAAATTGCCGGGGATGGTCACGCGCGCGCAATATTTGCCGGGAGGGCGGGGCCGCCGCCGCCATTCCGGGTCGAGATCGAGCGTCGTGAAGACCGCCACATTATCTTCGTTGTAGAGGCGGAAATGCGGCAACAAGACATACCCGCCGAGCGTGACGGTAAACTCCATTTCAATCGTTACCGGCGAGCGAATATCAATCGTATCGCTGATGTCGCCATCGGCATCGCGCACCCGCACCGCGCGCAAATAAGCCACCTCTTTGCCCGGCGCGCCGGCCCGCTCAGGCCACACCCGCTCGGCAATGGAATGCGCCCCTTTGCCCAGATAGACGCCTACCACCTGTTGGGCCGGCCCATCCGCCACGACTGTGCCCTGATTGAGCAAAATTGCGCGTTGGCACATACGCAAAATCGACTGCATACTGTGCGAAACGAACAGCACCGTCCGCCCTTGCTGACCCACGTCTTGCATTTTGTTGAGGCACTTCTTTTGAAAACGGGCGTCACCGACGGCCAGCACCTCATCGACAATCAAAATTTCCGGTTCCAGATGCGCAGCAACTGCAAACGCCAACCGCACATACATCCCCGACGAGTAGAACTTGACCGGCGTGTCGATAAATTGCGCTACTTCGGCGAAATCGACGATCGCGTCGAAATTGCGGTCGATTTCGCGCTTGCGCATCCCGAGAATCGCGCCGTTGAGATAGATATTCTCGCGCCCGGTCAATTCAGGGTGAAAGCCGGTGCCGACTTCAAGCAGTGAAGCCACCCGGCCATACAGCTCGGCCCGCCCGCGCGTCGGCTCGGTAATGCGCGAGAGCACCTTGAGCAAGGTGCTCTTGCCGGCGCCATTGCGGCCAATAATGCCGACCACTTCACCCTGCTGCACATCAAACGACACCCCATTGAGCGCCCACAGCTCAGTTGCAGCCGGTTTGTCCCGCCGGCCACGCAGACGCTCGACGATCGCATCGCGCAACGTGACATATCCGGCATTACGCTGCTTGATCGCACCAATCTGGTACTGTTTCGCTAAATCACGCGCCCGAATTGCGTATTGCATAGGCTAGATCACATCGGCAAACTTGCGTTCGACTGACTGGAAGTAGAGCAAACCGGTGAAAAAGATCGTGATCGCTGTCGTCACCGATACCAGCAACAACATACTGGGAGGCTGGGTTCCAATCAATGCCCAGCGGAAGCCCTCAACCACACCGACCATCGGGTTGAGCGCGTAGAGCAGTTGCCAGTAACCTTCGATCAAATTGCTGGGATAGACGACCGGCGTGGCAAAGAGCCAAAGCTGGACGAGAAACGGCGTCGCATGGCGCACATCGCGGTAGCGGGCATTAATGGCTGAGAGCCAATATCCGACGCCAAGCGCCGTGATCATCGCCAACGCCAAAAAGATGGGCAATAGGAAGACGGCTGGTGTCGGCGGCCATTGGTACCAGACCATCAAAGCAAGCAAGATCAAGAACGACAAGCCAAAATCGACCACGCCGGCCAGCACGCTGGCAGTGGGGATCGCTAGCCGCGGAAAATAGACCTTGCGCACGATGTTGGCGCTGCCGACCAGACTATTCGCCGCTTGGCCGACGGTGTTCGCAAAAAACTGCCACGGCAACAACCCAGCTAAATTGAACAACGGATAGGGAATGCCGTTGGTATTGACGCCGGCCAGCCGGCCAAAGATGATGGTAAACACAACCAATTGCAAGACTGGTTGGATGATGGCCCAACTCGCGCCGAGCAGCGTCTGCTTGTAGCGCACTTTAACATCACGCCACACCAGAAAAAAGAGCAGTTCGCGGTAGACCCACAGATCGCGCCAATTGAACTGCCACCATCCTTTGCGCGGCTCGATAATGATTGGGGTAAGCGACATCTCTGGCGAAGTAGAGGAAGGGGTGCTGGTTATCGATGTGCTCGGCGGTTCAAGAGTTGCCATAGTGTCCTGTTGTCCTTGCTGCACGCACACAGGATACAATTAAGATGATGTGAACAGGATAACACGCTGGCAAGGACGGATCACATCAGTGTTGATCAACGTAATAAAGACATGGTATCCCCCCCTATGTAGCATAGTCTGTTCTGTGCGATCGTGCAATTACAAATTCGTCAGTCATTCAACCGCAACGAACCGCGTGCAGCGGATCAACAACTCGCAACAAGCTGCGCTGTAAATCTGGTATCATGCCCATAGCACCTTCATCGCACCGCTATTAACAAAAATGAAAGGTAGTGCATCCTATGGCCTATGCAGCCCTGATTGGCGCCGAAGTCAAGCGCCGCGAAGACCCGCGTCTTATTCAGGGACAGGGCACGTATGTGAGCGATCTGCGCCTGCCGGGCATGCTGTACGTTGCCATTGCCCGCAGTCCATACGCCCATGCCCGGATTGTTGCGATTGATAAGGCAGCCGCGCTGGCAATGCCCAATGTCGTCGCTGTCTACACCGGCGCCGACCTACTCGATTGTTGCCAGCCGTTGCCGTTGGCCAGCTCAGGTGAAGGCGGCGGCGGGCCGCAGCGTTACACGGGCCGCACCCGCTATGTGCTGGCAGTCGAACGGGTGCGCCACGCCGGCGAGGCGGTCGCCGCGGTGATTGCGCGCACGCCGGAAGCGGCGATTGATGCGGCGCTAGCCTTGCCGATCGAGTGGGAACCGCTGCCGGCGGCGGTTGATCCACTCGCCGCCATTGCCCCCGGCGCGCCGATTATCTTCGATGGCTTGCCCGACAATATCGACCATCGCCGCCGCCGCCAAAAGGGGGATGTTGAGGCCGCTTTCGCCGCCGCCCATCGCATCGTGCGCCAGCGCATGGTCAACCAGCGCCTGCTCGGCTTCCCGATGGAAGGACGCGCAGTGGTGGCCGCTCCCGACCCCGCCAACGATGGCGTGACCGTGTGGACGAGCACGCAAACACCGCATCAAGTGCGCGGCGAGATCGCCAAGGTGATCGGTCTCGACGAGAACCGGGTGCGGGTAATTGCACCCGATGTCGGCGGCGGCTTCGGGGTCAAGATCGGCATTTACCCCGAAGAGGCGCTGCTGGCGGCGCTAGCGCGCCAGCTCAATGCGCCGTTGCGCTGGGTCGAAGGCCGGCTCGAACACGTGCAGGCCACCACCCACGGACGCGGGCAGGTGTGCGACATCGAGGCGGCGGTTACGGCGGAGGGTGAAGTGACTGCGTTGCGTATGCAGATCGTGGCCGATCTCGGCGCTTACCCGCTTGCCCCCGGCTTGCCCGATCTGACCACCGCGATGGCCATCGGCGTCTACAAAATCCCCGCCGTCGATCTCGAAGCGATCTGCGTCTACACCAACACCACGCCGGTGGCTGCCTATCGCGGCGCAGGCCGGCCCGAAGCCGCTTACTACATCGAACGGCTCATGGATCTGGTCGCCGCCGAACTTGGGTTAGACCCGGCGGAGGTGCGCCGGCGCAATTTTATTCCGCCTGATGCCTTCCCGTACAAGACGCCGACCGGCCTGACGTATGATAGCGGTGAGTATGACCGCGCCCTCACCAAAGCCCTGACGTTGGCGAAGTACGAGCAGTTGCGCGCTGAGCAAGCCGCCCGCCGTGCCGCCGGCGACCGGATGTTGCTTGGCATTGGGATTGCCTGTTATGTCGAAATGTGCGGCTTTGGCCCCTACGAAAGCGCCCAAATCAAGGTCGAACCGAGCGGTACGGTGACGGTGACGACCGGCATCTCGCCGCACGGGCAAGGCACCGCCACCACCTTTGCTCAAATCGTCGCCGACCAGATCGGGGCCGATTTCGAGCGGATCGTGGTCAAGCACAGCGATACCGCGATCACGCCGATGGGAGTCGGCACGATGGGATCGCGCTCGCTGGCCGTCGGCGGCGCGGCGCTGGTGCGGGCCGCTGCCAAGGTGCGCGAGAAGGCGCGCCAGATTGCGGCAGCGATGCTCGAAGCCAGCGTGGCCGATATCGAGCTGAGCGAGGGCCGCTACCGCGTGCGCGGCGTGCCCGATCGCGCTCTCACCCTCGCCGAGATTGCCCGCCGCGCTTACAGCAACAAACTGCCGCCCGAACTCGATCCCGGTCTCGAAGCGGTGGACTACTTCCGCCCGCCAGACCTGATCTATCCGTTTGGCGCGCACGTCGCCGTGGTCGAAGTCGATCGCGAAACCGGCCATGTCCGCATTCGCGAGTACTACTCGGTTGATGATTGCGGGCCGCGCATTAGCCCATTGATCGTCACCGGGCAGGTGCATGGCGGGTTGGCCCAAGGCATTGCCCAAGCCCTGCTCGAAGAGGTGGTCTACGACGCCAATGGCCAGTTGCTCAGCGGTACGCTGATGGATTACGCACTGCCGCGGGCCGATCTCTTCCCGCCCTTCACGGTTGACAAGACCGAAACGCCGACCCCGCTCAACCCGCTCGGCGTCAAGGGTATCGGCGAAGCGGCGACGATCGGCTCTACGCCGGCCATCGCCAACGCGGTGATCGACGCACTGGCGCCGTTCGGCGTGCGCCACCTCGACATCCCGCTGCGCTCGGAAAAGGTGTGGCGGGCGATAAATCATGTGTAAGGCGCAGAGGGGGCAAAGGCGCAGAGGACTCACACGCAAAGGCGCAAAGTACGCAAAGGGCGCAGAGGATTCACACGCAAAGGCGCCAAGCACGCAAAGGGCGCAAAGATGTTGGGAATGTTGATCATCCTCCGCGTTCCCTGCGTCCGCTGCGGTAACATTCCCCCTCCCCCAGCGGGGGAGGGGCAAGGGGTGGGGGCCAATCCAAATGGCGCAGCGGGGGCAACGGCGCAGAGGACTCACACGCAAAGAACGCAGAGAATTCACACGCAAAGGCGCAAAGAACGCAGAGCGCGCAAAGGATTGAGAAAATACGGAAAAAGCGTGTCCTGCCCCTTGCTCCCGTACCCTCTGCGTTCCCTGCGTTCTCTGCGGTAACATTCCCCCTCCCCCAGCGGGGGAGGGGCGAGGGGTGGGGGCCAATCCAAACGGCGCAGCGGGGGCAAAGGCGTAGAGGACTCAAACGCAAAGGCGCAAAGGGCGCAGAGGATTGAGAAAATACGGAAAAAGCGTGTCCTGCCCCTTGCTCCCGTACCCTCTGCGTCCCCTGCGTCCGCTGCGGTAACATTCCCCCTCCCCCGCTGGGGGAAGGGCGAGGGGTGGGGGCCAATCCAAACGGCGCAGCGGGGGCAAAAGCGTAGAGGGATCAAACGCAAAGGCGCCAAGCACGCAAAGGGCGCAAAGGATTGAGAAAATACGGAAAAAGCGTGTCCTGCCCCTTGCTCCCGTACCCTCTGCGTCCCCTGCGTCCGCTGCGGTAACATTCCCCCTCCCCCGCTGGGGGAGGGGCGAGGGGTGGGGGCCAATCCAAACGGCGCAGCGGGGGCAAAGGGCGCAAAGGATTCACACGCAAAGGCGCAAAGGGCGCAAAGGGCGCAGAGATCTTGGGAATGTTGATCAACCTCTGCGTCCCCTGCGTTCTCTGCGGTAAAACCCTAACAAGGAGATCAACTGTGTCCAATATGCTCCGTGAATCACCATACCCAATGGTCAGCATCGCCGACGCCACCGCGATGATCATGGCGCACACCCAACCGCTGGGCAGCGAAGAGATCGACGCGCTCACCGCACTGGGTCGGGTGTTGGCAACCGATATTGCCGCGCCGGAAGATATTCCTGACGTGCCCAAAGCGGCCATGGACGGCTACGCCCTCCGGGCCGGCGATGGTCTCGCCCCGCGGCGCGTGGTCGGTGAACTGACCGCCGGCGGCGACACGACGGTGGCGCTCGGCCCCGGCGAAGCGACCCGGATCATGACCGGCGCGCCGATGCCTCCCGGCGCTGACGCGATGATCCCGGTTGAGCTGACCGAAGAGCGCGATGGGATGCTCTTTATCAAGCGCGAGCTGAAACCCGGCGACTATGTGCATGTGGTCGGGCAAGATGTCGCGCGCGGCCAGATCGCGCTCACCGCTGGCACGATCCTCGGCGCAGCCGACATCGGCATCCTCGCCACCCTCGGCCTCACCCGCATCAGTGTCTACCGCCGGCCCCGAGTGGCGGTGCTCGCCACCGGCGATGAGGTGGTCGAGCCGGGTGAAACGCGGCCCGGCGGCGCGGTGCGCGATAGCAACCGCTATGCGCTGATGGCGGCTGTGCGCGAGGCCGGCGGCGAGCCGATCTCGCTCGGCATTGCCCGCGATGACATTGCCGTGCAGCGCCAAGCCATCTTGCGCGGCCTTGAGCAGGCCGATGTCTTGATTACCAGCGGCGGCGTCAGTATGGGTACCCGTGACCTCATCAAACCCCTGCTCGCCGAACTCGGCACGGTTCACTTTGGCCGCATCGCCTTCAAACCGGGCAAACCCACCACCTTCGCCACCGTGAACGGCAAGCTTGTCTTTGGCCTGCCGGGATTCCCCGTCTCGTCACTGGTCTCGTTTGAAGTGTTCGTTCGTCCGGCGCTGCGCGCGCTGCAAGGCGACGCCAGACCATTCCGCCCGCACGTTGAGGTAACGCTCGATAGCCCAATCACTCCGGCCCCTGACCGGCCCGAATACCAGCGCATTATCGTTACCTACCGGGCAGGCCGGCTCTTCGCCACCAGCACCGGCGGCCAAGGCAGCTCGCGCATCCTCTCGCTGCGCGGGGCTAATGGCCTCCTGCTCGTGCCCGCCGGTGAAACGGTCTACCCGGTTGGCAGCGTGTTGCCGGCACTGCTCACCGGCCCGCTCTTGAGCGAAGGATAACCCGTGGAACATTATGTCGTGTTACTCAGTGTATTGCAGCAAGAGCCGGAACCGTGGCCCGGCCCGTTGACCTATCTGGGGTTGGCGTTATTACTGGTCGCGGTGATTATGACTATCTATAACCGGCGGCGAAAGTAACGATTGTTAGCATGGCATGTGACAGTCCCACTGCTTTAGCCTTTGGAGTGCGGCAGTTTCACTGCCGCATCCCGGCAACAGATTATGGAGTGCGGCAGTCTCACTACTTTAGCCTCTGGAGTGCGGCAGTTTCACTACTTTAGCCTCTGGAGTGCGGCAGTTTCACTGCCGCATCCCCTCTCCGATACTCATGCTCGCCAAGGAATGGTATGATTGAGCCTTGCGCACGCTCATCTAACCGTATGAGCGCAACGAGTGCCAAGACGCAGATCCGTGTACCATAAGGCTATCACGATGACAACCACCCTCACCGTCACCACCAGCACCACCCAATACCCGGTCGTCACCGGCGCAGGCGTGTTGGCGACCCTCGCTGACCGGCTAGCCGAACTCGGCTTGCGCGGCGCGCTGTGGCTGGTTGCCGACGAGCATCTGGCGGCGGTCGCCGAACAGACGGCGGCAACGCTGCGCGCCGCCGATTACCGCGTGCATACCATCACGGTTCCGTCAGGGGAAAACAGCAAGTCGTTCGCCGAACTGCACCGGCTCTACGATTGGATGATCGGCAACGGTATCGAGCGGCGCGACGCCGTGCTGGCGCTGGGTGGCGGCGTGATCGGCGATCTAGCCGGTTTCGCCGCGGCAACCGTCTTGCGCGGCGTGGCGCTGGTGCAATTGCCTAGCACGCTCTTGGCGATGGTCGATGCCGCCGTCGGCGGCAAGACCGGCATTAACCATCCGTTGGGCAAAAACCTGATTGGCGCCTTTCACCAACCCCGGCTAGTGCTAGCCGACACCAACCTGCTGGCGACGCTGCCCCCCCGCGAGTTGCGCGCCGGTTGGGCCGAGGTGATCAAGCACGGCGTCATCCGCGACGCCGGCCTGTTTGCCGCCCTCGCAGACCTCGCCGCCGCGCGCGGCTGGCACGCCGCCAACCCCGCCGCGTGGGACGCCGGCGACGCCGAGTTGACCACCGAACTCACCGGCATCATCGCTCGTGCTGTCGCGGTGAAAGTTGAAGTCGTCTCGATCGACGAATTCGAGCGCGGCGAGCGGATTACGCTCAATTACGGCCACACCATCGGCCACGCCATCGAGCAACTGCTCGGCTACCGCCTGCTGCACGGCGAATGCGTCGCGATCGGCATGGACGCCGCGGCGCGGATTGCGGTCGCGCTCGGAATGTGTGCGCCAGAGCTAGTCGAACGGCAGCGCGCCCTCCTCGCCGCTTACGGCCTCGCCACCGCAATGCCGGCAGACCTTGACCGCGAGGCGATTCTGGCGCTCATCACCCGCGACAAGAAGGTGCAGGCCGGCAAAGTGCGCTGGGTGTTGCCCACCGCCATCGGGCACGTCACCGTGCGCAGCGATGTGCCGATCGATGTGATCGAAACGGTGTTATCGTCGTCACCGGCATTGTAGGGGCAGAGCGTGCTCTGCCCAACGACAGAGCGTGCTCTGCCCAACGACAGAGCGTGCTCTGCCCAACGACAGAGCGTGCTCTGCCCAACGACAGAGCGTGCTCTGCCCAACGACAGAGCGTGCTCTGCCCAACGACAGAGCGTGCTCTGCCCAACGACAGAGCGCACTTTGCCCCTACGCCCCCGTTTTCGCCTGCACAATCTCGCGCACCGTCGCAAAATTCTCGGCAGTGCATGCCAGCAGCAACGGCGGCCCGCTGGGAGGGTAGAGGATCAGCGCGTACTGTTGGGCATCAACCTCTACCTTCCGCACCTTCCCCCAACGGATCGCATAGTTCGTGCGCACCGCCATCCCTGACGCCGTCACCGAGGTCTGCCCGCTCAAGAGCGATCTGGCTCGCACCATCTTCATGAAGACCGGCGCCCGTCCGCTGACCTGAGATCGCACGCCTGTCTCATCAAGCTGAATATGTTGCTGGTAGCCAAGCAACTTGAACAGCACCATCGCGACCAACAGCAACCCCACGACGGCAGCAGCGCCAATACCCATCATCCGCAAGGCGGCGAGCCAGCGATCGTGTTCAGTCACGAGTGCGATCAACAAGCCAAGCAATATGATCGGGCCGCCAAACACCAGCGCCATTTGCCGCCAAATGGCCGGATTCCGAAACGGTGATGCGTCAACCTGCCATTCGAGCGCAACCGCGGGGGAATTCATAGGTTACACTTTCTAAGCATAGCTTGGGTGAGCGTAAGAACAACATCCCTACGCCCCCGTTTTCGCCTGCACAATCTCACGCACCGTCGCAAAATTCTCGGCGGTGCAAGCTAGCAGAAACGGCGAACCGCCTTTGCGGTAGAGGGTCATCTGGCGCTGGCGTTCATCAACCTCCACCTTCGCCACATCGCGCCAGCGAATCGCATCGCCGGTGCGCATGACGAGACCGGCCCCCATTGCTGAGGGCCGGCCACTGAACAGCAAGCCAATCCGCACCAGTTTCAAAAAGGCGCTCGTGCGCCCGCTGACCTTCGCCTGCACACCCTCGTCGTCAAGTTGAAAATGCTGCTCGTACCCCACGAGAGTAAACACCAGCATCACCAAGAGCAACAATCCCAGCATCACGCCACCGGTCACCGCCATGACCTGCAAGGCGACTTGCCACCGATTCTGCTCGGTGATCGCAACCATAAACAGCCCGAGCAACACGATCGGAATGCCGAACACCAACCCCATCTGCTGGAGCACGACCCGATTCCGGAACGGCGACGCATCAACCTTCCATTCAAGCAACAACGTAGACGCATTCATGGATGTACGTTCCTTCCCCAGCCGTAACCATCCAGCGTCATGGGACGCCCCTCAGCCTGCTATCGCCGCTTGCGGTGAAGTATTCTGTGACCCATCGCTACCGGCGCGTTTTCGACCGTACAAACGCGTACACGCGATCAAAATTGTCAGCAGTGCAAGCTAGGAGAAATGGCCCCCTGCCGCTGCGGTGCAACATTATTTGCCGCGATGGTTCATCCACCTCCGCATATTGCACATCCTTCCAGAGCACGGCATCAACGATGTTCGACAGTGATATCGGCTGGGGTCCCGCCTTCCATGCCACTGGTAACGTGGTGCTTGCCGGCAGGCCAACCTGCGCCATCACACCTTCATTGAACATGCTAAACGAGTACCGGTATCCCATCCGATCGTACAACCACGCCACGATCACAATAACCGTCAGCGAAACCGCCGCGACAGCGAGCCCAATGAGGAACATGAACCCTGCTGCCTGCTTGCCGCCAATGAAGACGAGCAACACAATCGGCAAACCGTGCATCACCGCTAGGATCACGGCCCACTGCTTGAGAATCTTGCGATTGCGAAACGGCGATGCATGCGCTTGCCATTCAAGAATGGGAGTAGAGGTAGCCGTAGTAGCCTCCTTTCGCGATGCGCTTGATATCTTGTTTGCACAGTAGCCAGAGGCGATGTCGTTTGCAAGAGAAAGGAAGCCAACCATCAGCGCATATTTCGCGACAGTGCCAGCAGGTGGCAGTGACTGCGATAACAGCGAGCGCCGCACGAACGTGCGGCGCTCGAAACAGACGGCGTTATCAACAGCGTTCCTGTTCACCCCATTTCCAATTCGCGCCGGCCTAACGCGCTCATCCGGCCCCACGCCACCGCCAGCGCTGCAATCGCAAATGGCATAATTTCGACCGTCGCCATCAACGCCATATCCTCGGCCAACGTCGTCTCTTCGTCGAGGAAGCGCAGCACGCGCTGGATCGGGTTGTGGCGGAACAGATTGGCGAAGAAGCGATGGCCCGGCATCCGTCCGGCATCGAGTACATTGAGCAACACGCTATCCATCCACGCATGGCGCTTAAAGCGCGGCTGCGGGTAGAACGGATGCCCATCCCTGATCAGACTCTCAACGATCTGCCGCGTCTGCCACTGGATGCGCTGAAAGGTATATCCGGTGGACGGCTTGCTCATCCCGCCGGCGGTGCCGATATTGAGCACGTGCGGGCTAGGCCGCAGCGGCAACGGCACATCACTCATCGGGATGACTCCATATTCGACGTGCGTGATCTCGTAGCGGTCGATGCCTAACTGTTCGGCGATATACTGCTGCAAACCGGCTTCGTATTCGGCTTGGCTGACCAGTTGCGGCGAGAAGATCGTGTACTCGACCAATGCAGTATGGGCATCGAACGGCAAGACGTAGCCAAACCGTACATCGCCGACTTGCGGGATGCGAAAATCCATGAAGGTGGCCGCTTCGGCGTCGAACACCGGTTGCGGGGTCGTGATCACCCACCCCTTAAAATGTTGCAACCATGCATGATAGCCGGGCGGCACCGGCGCTGGCCGGTAGACGCTGTTAAAGCCAAACCGCGCGGTATAGGTCTTGCCGCCGGCCGTCACCGCCACCCCATCAGGCAACTCGACAAACCGTTCAACGTTGCCCTGTATGCGCGTAATCTGCGGGCGGTTCGCCATCCAGTCATCAACAAACCGGTAAAAGTCAATGCCCTGTATCAATTTATACTGGTACGGCGCAATCGCCAACCGCTCCGACCAGCGCTCATCGTACAACCAGAGATGATCCCAGCGCCGCGAGACGACCGCTTCAAACGGGCCTTGGCCCACTTCCCAAAAGCACCACGTGCGATCGTTCCGCCGGGTTTGATTTGGATCAATCAAGAGGATCGAATGTTCAGCCAACGCGCTCTGTCCAAGGTGATAGGCCAGACTGAGACCGGCGGCGCCAGCGCCGGCAATGATGTAATCGTAGTCCATACGCCCTGTTCTCCCTGCGGCCATTTGGCCTGCCCTTTTTGCATTATAACCCGGAGTGCTATACTGGAAACGGCAAGATCGGCAGTAATACCGGTTTGCCTGCCAATTCGTCGCCTACCTTGAGAGGTTGTGTATGGGAGCAGTGATTACCGCCAGCGTCCGCCTGCGCGAAGGTCTCCACTTTACCGCCGTGGCCAATTCGGGCCGCCCGATCGAACTCGATAGCCCGCACGAAGGCAATACCGATCTCGCCGGCCCCTCGCCGATGGAGACAGTGCTGATGGCGTTGGGCGGCTGTTCAGGGATGGACGTGATTAGTATCTTGCGCAAGAAGCGCCAGCCAGTGACCGGCCTTGAAGTGCGCGTGCAAGGCGTGCGCGGCGACGAGTATCCCAAGCCGTACACCGAGATTGAGCTGGTCTACCGCTGCGCCGGCGACGTCGATCCAGCAGCACTCGAACGCGCCATCGAGTTGTCACGCGACCGCTATTGCCCGGTCTGGCGTATGCTCGGCGCAACGGTAGATATTCGCTACCGCTACGAGATCGTGCCGTCGTTGGATGAGGCAAACTAGCGCGCACCAACCAGCCGCACCGAGACGGCCCGCTGGGCCGTCTCTCTCACCTCTCAAACCCCTTGCCCGTTGTTCACGCTCCTGTTGACGCTCTTGTTGACGCTCACCCGTTATGCTGGGTTACGTGAACAAGATATGCTAATCTCACAGGAGCAACAACCGTATGACGTGGGTGATTGACGCTTCACACTCGATGATTACTTTCTCGGTCCGCCACATGATGATCTCGAAGGTGCGCGGTCGCTTTAGCCGGTTTGACGGCACAGTCAATTTTGATGAGCAGAATCCGGTCAATTCGTCAGTGAATGTCACCATCGACGCGGCCAGCATCGACACCCGCGACGAGCGACGCGACGGCCACCTGATGTCACCCGACTTCCTCGATGTCGCCAACTACCCGACGATCACGTTTGCCAGCAAGCGGGTGGAGGTCATTGACGACAGCCATGGCCGCATCATTGGCGACTTGACGATCCGCGGCGTCACCCGTGAAGTGGCGCTGGAAGTCGAGTACAACGGCCAGTCGAAATCGCCGTGGGGCACGCTCAGCGCCGGCTTCAGCGCCAGCACCAAGATCAACCGCAAAGACTGGGGCCTGACGTGGAATGTTGCGCTCGAGACGGGCGGCGTGCTGGTTGGCGAAGAGGTGACGATCGACATCGAGATCGAAATCGTTAAGCAGGTGCCGCAAGAGGAGCCGGTCGCGGCGTAAACCGACAGCAGGAACGCAAAATACTGGTATACTTCATAATGAAGCTGCTTCACGCAGCTTCATTCGTGGAATACACTTGGTGAGGAGGCTATGTCGCTGCAACCTATCGTCGTCTACGGCACCAACTGGTGCCCCGATTGCCGCCGCGCTCAGCGGGTGCTTGACCAGCACGGCGCGCCGTACACCTACATCAACATCGAACACAATCCGGCCGCAGCCGAGTTTGTGGTGAAGGTCAACCACGGCAATCAGAGTGTGCCGACGATCGTCTTCCCCGATGGTTCGATTTTGGTGGAGCCGTCGAACCGGGCTTTGCAAGAGAAATTGAGCCAGATGGGGTAACCGGTAGGGGCAGAGCTTCGCTCTGCCCCTACTTGCTTAATGCTCCGCGGCGCGTTTGGCGGTTTGGGTGCTGTAGGTGCTCTCGAAGATCTTATCGGCGTTACCGGCCTCAAATCCTTCGCGGCGATGCTCGCGGCGCAGCTCGTGCGGCGGCAGATGGGCAAACGCATCGAGCGGACGCCGTTCGGCAAACTCCACATACGACCCCGCAATCTGGTGGCGCTCGCCGCCGGCAAATTCAGCCCAGATCAGCTCAGCGACGGTGCTCGACTGCAACAGTTTGCCGTCGGGGCTAACCTTGATCTTGCCGCCGGCATCGTTGAGCTTGAAGCCGTGCCGTTCAAGGAAGGCGTTGAAATCGGCGATGGTGTTGTAGCCGGCGGGCAAATTATGCACCGTGATCGTAAAGTGATTGAGGTAGTAGCGGTTGTAAATCACCCACGCGGCATACTCACTCTCGGCGGCCAAGCGTTGATAATCAGCCCACGTGGGCAAGCGCCAGAGCGGCCGGTGCAGGAAGTCATCCACCTGCGCCGCATCATCCAAATCGAGCGCATCAACCGGATCAGCGGTCACTTCATCGGTATAGCTGCGAATAATTGCGGCCGCTTCCGGCGATAGATCGCCGACGCGCAATTCAGAGATGAAGATGCGCGGCAAATCGGGGCGCGGCGGGAGGTACCAGAAGGCATCGAGCTTCTTGGCCGGGAAGTGATAGCGGTCGCGCCGCTCGTACCCGTAATGCAGAAAAATCTTCTCGAGCGAGCGAATGCCGAGCTGCGGCACTCCCATGGTGCGGAAGGCGATATGGTCATTCTCGATCGCTTCTGGGGAATCGATAATCCCTTCGGCGACCATCGCTTGCGCGATAGCAGTCACATCCGGCACCCGCTCGCGGTAACGGCGCATGAGGCCGGCTAACACCTGCTCGAAGATGTGGATGCGGTCAGTGGTTGTCGTGGTCATAGCTCCTCGTCTGCAATGATCACCACACCGGCGTGGTGGCATATTCATAGTTGTATCTTACCTTACCACCAGCGCAATGCGGTATCGGTCAAAAGTTGCACTCGGCGGGGCCAATCCGCCATGTCAGCGCGCTGCTCTGCCCCAGCCTGTACGGGCAGAGCGCTGCTCTGCCCCCTCGCTGCCCGTCGTTCCATCAGTACGAGTAGAGCGCCGCTCTGCTCCCTACGACACCGCCACCGCCGAATAGATCAACGGCAACCACACCCGCACCTCAGTCCCATCGCCGGGACGCGAAATAATCGTCACCTGCCCATCGAGTGCCGCTGCCCGTTCGCGCATCTGGCGCAGGCCCAAATGGCCCGCCGGCGGCTCTTCGCCGGGATTAAAGCCAACCCCGTCATCCCGCACGTGAATGATCAACCCCTGATCGCGCACGCCGAGCTTCACCCACACCCGCCGCGCTTGGGCATGTTTGGCCGTGTTGTTCAACGCCTCTTGGACGAACCGGAACGCGGCTAATTCCAGCACCGGCGGCAGATCGGGCGGCAGATCGGTCAAGTCAATTTCAACATCCCAATCGTGCTGCTCGGCAAACTCGGTGACAAAGCGGCGCAACGCGCCGGCAAACCCAAGCTGGCCAATCTCAATCGGGCGCAGGGCAAAGATCGCGCGGCGCAACTCTTCGATCTGCGCGCGCAGATTCGCTTTGAAGGTCGCAAACTCTTCACGCAAACGCGCCGGATCTTGTTCCAGCCAATCTTCCCACAGATTGATCCGCATGCGCATAAAGGCCAGCGACTGGGCCACCCCATCGTGCAGATCGCGCGCAATCCGGGTGCGCTCGGCGCTAATCGCCCGCTCAACCGCCGCAACACTGGCGATCACACGGTCGCGCCGCCGGCTATTGACCACCGCTTCGGCCAACTCGCTGGCAACCGTCGCCAACAACGGCTGGCGCGCTTCGCGCAGCGCCGCTTCGCCCTCTTTGAGGAACGCCTCGATCCAGCCGATCGGCGGCGCGTCACGCTCAGCCAGCGGCAACACCAAGCAAGCCGCCCAACCGCAGGCTTGCTGGGGCCGCAGCACCGATGGTTGGGCCGGCGGCGCAGGCATGGCGCGCAACCCAAACGCAGCCCGCGCCCGTTCCAACATCACCGCATCGATCCCGGTCACCCGCGCCGTATACGGCTGGCCCTGCTCATCGGTCAGCACAATCGCCGCCGCCGCCGCATCAACCAAGCGGGCCGGCAGCGTAATCGCATAATCGAGCACCTCATCGAGGGTGGCGCTCGACGCAACCCGCTGGTTAATTTCATAAAGCAATTCCAGCCGTTCATTACTCTCACGCAGGGCCTCGAGCATGCGCGTCTCGTTCGAGATCCGCTCCCGCTCTTGCCGGATCGCCCAACTAAACACGATCCAAATCGCGGCAAACGCCAGCAACCCCCAGACAATCGGATCAACCGCCCGCCCGGTTGGCGTCTCCATCGCGGTATCGAACAAGATCCCTTCCACCAGCCGGGTAAGCGCAAACAGCAACCCGACCACTGCCGCAAACGGCCAGCGCAGGCGAACGAGAAGTTCGATCGTATTGCGGGGAGGCGATTTCATAGCCGGTGTGCTAAGACCCGTTCAAACGCTCGATAGTGCAACGGCAAGGCCTGTTCGAGATGGCGGTCGGCCACGGCCCACGTATGCGCACCGTCGGGCAGCGCCGCCACCGGTACCGCGTTCGCGATGCCTAGCGTCGCCAGTGCGCGCAAGAGATACTCACCGCGGTAAAAATTCGACCCCCACGGCTCAATATGCTCCGGCCCGTACTGGATCATCCACGTAATCCGTCTCAGCGCCGCCCGGTCAGCTTGCATCAACAGACAGATCGGATTCTGCGCACGCATCACTTCCGGGGTGCGCGGACGGCCCAACGCCGGATCGAACATCGTCGCGTTGAGCAGCGTATCGTAGCGCCGCGCCATCCGCCCGCCATCGCTGGCATACGGAAACGAGCCATCGTAGGCGCTGACGCTGACAAACAGATCGGGGCGCAGCGCCACCGCTTTGACCGCCATATAGCCGCCGAGCGAGAATCCGGTCAAGGCCCGCGCCGCCGGGTGCGCGCCAAATTCACGTTCCATCAACGGCAACACCTCATCGAAAAAGAAGGTGGCGAAGCGGCCACTGCCCACCCCGGGAGCATCGGTAAGCTCCGGCGCGACAAAATCGGCCAGCAGGCCGGGAATGCGATTATCAGCGCTCGCCAAGCCGGGCATAGCCAGCAACAACGGCCCCACGTCGCCGCGCGCCCGCACCCGCTCATAGACATCGATCGCGCTCCCGAACCGGCTCTCGTCCTCGCGCCGGTTCACCCACTCGCGCTCGTGACCGCGCAACAAATAGACCACCGGCAGCGGCGGCCCCTCTGGCTGGTAATCCGGCGGCGCATAGACATACATCCGCCCGGTCACACCTAACGCTGCGCTCGGCCATTCAATCAAGCGCGCGCGTGGATCGATCTCCATGCTCATTCTCCGGCGGCACACCCAACAACTGCGCCAACAGATCGTCCTCGGCTGCTAGCGCCCGGCGCGGCAACGGCGGCGGCAGCTCGGCTGGCGCCACCGGCGACGTGGAACGCGGCAACGGCGGCGGCAATTCAGACGGGCCGGCTGGCGGAGCCACCGGCTGCGGCGGGGGTGGATGATTTGCCCTATCCTCACCATCTGCCGGCGCAGCCCGCCACTGCTTCACCGCAAAGCTCGCAACCGCAAACAGAGCCGGCAGCAGCGACAGCCACGCCACCACCCGAAACAACGCACCATGGGGCGTATCGGGATTCAGCAAGGCGATAATCGCCGCCGCCACCGCCAGCATCAACCCGCCGCCCCACAACCGGCGCCACCAGCCCGCATCACGCCAAAAGAGCACCAGACCGGTGACGATAATCAACAGCGTGATCAGGGCCATAATCGGCCCCACGCCGGCCAGCGGCCACGTCGCCAAACTAAACCCGCCCAAAAAGAAGACCAGACAGCCAAACGCGCGTTCTGGCCCGCGGAAGATCACTCGTAACAACCGGCCAATTCCGCGCATAGCGACTCCACGGACAACTGCTTTCTTTCAGTATACCATTCTCATTTGGGGCTGGGGGGAGGGTACACCATCCCCCGCTTGCCGCTTGTCATTGCGAGGGAGGGGCGGCTCCCAGCGCGGCTGGGAGTCGCCCGACCGAAGCAATCTCCCCCGATAGCGGAACGAACCGGCTCAGGTAGAGATGTGGTTGGAACAGGGAATAGCCACAAAGAGACGCAAAAGGCACAAAGTGGGGGCAAGTTTTTACCGCAGAGGACGCCGAGGGCGCGGAGGGAATAGCCACAAAAACACACAAAAGCCACAAACGCGAACATGTGTTTGCCCCCGGCGGGGAGTGCGTTGTTTACTGCAGGGGGCGCGGGGGATGATCGCCATATTAACAATCTCTGCGCCCTTTGCGGAGCCGGACAGCCGTCCGGCTCTACAGCGCCTTTGCTCGCTCTGCGCCTTGGTATTGCCCCCCCTCCCAGCCTCCCCCCGCTGGGGGGAGGAGTCAGCTTCCCCTCCCCCAGCGGGGTTCAAGGGCGGACAGAACATCTGTCCAGAACCCGGCCCTAAAGGGCCGGGCTAGGATTACGAAGCCCGCTGCGCGGGCTGCTGGCCCCACCTCCAGTCCCTCTCCCACTGGCGTGGGAGAGGGGAGCGCAGCACCAGCCTTTTAGGCATCGCACAGCGATCAACGGTTGTATTCGGGCAAGTGTTCTGTCCGCCCCTCCCCCAGCGGGGGAGGGGCACGGGGTGGGGGTAAGGTATTTACCGCAGAGGTCGCCGAGGGCGCGGAGGGAATAGCCACAAAAACACACAAAAGCCACAAACGCGAACATGTGTTTGCCACCGGCGGGGGAGGGCGGTGGGTACCGCAGCAGGCGCGAAGGGCGCGGAGGATGATCACCATATCAACAATCTTTGCGCCCTCTGCGGAGCCGGACAGCCGTCCGGCTCTACCGCGGCTTTGTGTTTGATCTCTCTGCGCCCTTTGCGTTCCTTGCGCCTTTGCGTTTGATCTCTCTACGCCCTTTGCGGAGCCGGACAGCCGTCCGGCTCTACCGCGCCTACACGTCAGCGATGGCCTGCCGCGATTTGGCCTGTTCGCGTAGAATAAACTTCTGAATCTTGCCGGTCGAGGTCTTGGGCAACGGCCCAAAGGTAAACTTCTTCGGAATCTTGTAACCCGCCAAATACTTCCGGCAATGCTGCTGCAACTCCTCTTCGGTCACACTCACCCCGTCACGCAACTCGATAAATGCATGCGGCACCTCCCCCCATTTCGGATCGGGAGCCGCTACCACCGCCGCCAGCATCACCGCCGGATGCTTATACAGCGCATCTTCCACCTCGATCGACGAAATATTCTCGCCACCCGAAATGATAATATCCTTCGCCCGATCGGTAATCTTGATATAGCCATCGGGATGCACCACCGCCAAATCGCCGGAATGGAACCAACCATCGCGGAAGGCCGTCTCGGTGGCTGCCGGGTTCTTGAGATAGCCCTTCATCACAATATTGCCGCGGAACATCACCTCACCCATGGTCTGGCCATCCCACGGCACTGGCTGCATCGTCGCCGGATCAAACACCCCAATCGCCTCTTCGGCGTGGTACGTCACCCCCTGCCGGCCATTCAACCGCGCCTGCTCCTCGATCGGCAACGTTGCCCAATCGGGTTGCTTGGCGCACACCGCCGCCGGGCCATACGTCTCGGTCAACCCATAAACGTGGGTAATCTCAAAGCCAATCTCGGCCATCGCCTGCAACACCGCCACTGGCGGCGGGGCCGCCGCAATCAACCCGCTCACCTTGTGGCTCCCCTGCCCGGCCCGCCAATGGGGTGGCGCATTGTTGGCGATCAGCGAATGGACAATCGGCGCGCCACAGTAGTGCGTCACCCGATACCGCTCAATCGCCTGCCAAATCAAACCGGCATCCACCTTCCGCAAACAGATATTCGTCCCCGCATTCGCCGCCATCGTCCACGGAAAGCACCAGCCATTGCAATGGAACATCGGCAGCGTCCACAGGTACACCGCGTGGTGCGGCATCCCCCACGACACGATATTCGAGAGCGCGTTGAGGTAAGCGCCGCGGTGGTGGTAGACCACACCCTTGGGGTTGGCCGTGGTACCCGACGTGTAATTGAGCGAAATCGCATCCCACTCATCAGCGGGGTAGATCAACTCGAACTGCGGATCGCCGCTCGCCAGAAAGCTTTCATAATCGAGCGCACCTAGCCGGTCGCCGGGGCCGGTGTACTCCGGGTCATCCACATCGATCACCAACAACGAACGGCCCAACTGGTCAAGCGCCGCTTTCACCACCGGCGCAAACTCGCGGTCGGTGATCAACACCTTGGCTTCGCCGTGATCAAGGATAAAGGCGATGGTTGCCGCATCGAGCCGGACATTAATCGTATTGAGCACCGCGCCGGCGCCGGGCACGCCAAAATGGCACTCGTACATCTCCGGCGTATTGCTCAACACCGCCGCCACCGTATCGCCGTGACCAACCCCGGCGGCGCGCAACGCCGACGCCAACCGCCGCGCGCGCTCGTAGACCTGCGCCCACGTATAGCGCCGCTCGCCGTGGATCACTGCCGGCAACTGCGGATGCACCAACGCCGCCCGCTTCAGCAACGATAACGGCGTCAACGGCACATAATTCGCAGCAGTTTTCTCTAACCCGATGTCGTAAATGCCAGCCATCACGTCCTCCTGCGCTCGCGCCGTAGCATGCGCTGCACCGCCCATGCAACAGCCAGAAGCGAATCACACCTTCGCGGTTTCATTTTCAGATCCAAACGATATGTATAGTATCTCCCATAACCCGCCCCCACGCAAGTAAGGGCGGACAAGCAACATCTGATCCGGAACTAGGGAGTACGAAGCCCGCTGCGCAGGCTGATGGCCCGCACCCCCAGCCCCTCTCCCACTGGCGCGGGAGAGGGGAGCGCAAAGCTGGGTGTTGAGGCATTGCATAGCGATCAATGCGTGTGACCAACCGAATGATCTGTCTGCCCTTCAAGCCACGCAAGGAAGAGCAGAGCGCCGCTCTACCCCATCTCCCCCTGCACATTAACGAATCTCTATCGCAAGACCGATTGACAACGCGATCAAACCATTTATACTTACCTATACAGACTACGGGGATGCTCTGGTTTCGACAGGGAGTGAACGCCGTAGACTGCAGGTCGTGCCGCCCAGTCACGTAAAAGGGGCAAGGCAACAACTGCCAACAACAACGCTCGGGTTCAGCCTCGGCTGGCCCTCGCTGCCTAAGCAATTGGCAGCGCGCTCCCCGCAGCTCCCCCGATGGCTGCGGATCGAGCGTCGTGAGTCGGGTGCTCCGGTAGCGCTCGCCTAAGCGCAACCGGCTAAGACAATAGGCTGGCCCGCCGGTCGCTCTGCCACTCGCGCGACCACGGGCGAGATCAAGCGAGGGGCTAAACCTGTAGATGTCTGCGGTCTAGCTTTCTGGACGGGGGTTCGACTCCCCCCATCTCCACCAAACAGGGGTTGTGAGGCTGCAATCCTTTCCCCCACCCCAAACCCCTCCCCCGCTGGGGGAGGGGTTTTCATTCCTCCCCCCAGCGGGGGGAGGCTAGGAGGGGGGCATGGGAAACCCTCACCCCCAACCCCTCTCCCGCTAGCGGGAGAGGGGCGCTGTGGTATGCCGCTCCATAGCAGCCCTCCCATACACCCGCCAGATGTGCCCCACCCCATGCCCCTCCCCCGCTGGGGGAGGGATTTTCATGCCTCCCCCCAGCGGGGGGAGGCTAGGAGGGGGGCATGGGAAACCCTCACCCCCTCCCCTCTCCCGCTAGCGGGAGAGGGGCGCTGCTGTCTCTCGCTCCACAATGCCGTTCCCGCCAACCACGCTGCTCCCCCTCTCCCGCCGTCAGGTGGGAGAGGGGGTTGGGGGGTGAGGGAGTCAACGCAACGGCGCCGTAGAGCCGGACGGACGTCCGGCTCCGCAGAGGGCGCAAAGGGGTTTGGGGGAAGCGCCGCTTCGGTTGTCATTGCGAGCCGCCAGAGGCGGCGAAGCAATCTCCCCCTTCAGCGGGAGCGATGCACGCAGGCATATCATCCGCTGACGGAGGGGATTGCTTCGGGCGCTACGCGCCCTCGCAATGACATTTCCTCTCTACGTCCTCCACGCCCTCGGCGGTAAACAGACCCTCACCCCCAACCCCTCTCCCGCTAGCGGGAGAGGGGCGCGACTGTTTCTCGCTCCACAATGCCGTTCCCGCCAACCACGCCGCTCCCCCTCTCCCGCCGTCAGGCAGGTAAGGAGGCTGCAAAAGCTATCAGAGATAATGGTTCGGATTCTCAGCCGGCAGACCTTCGGCGCGCGCAGCGGCAATCAGGTCTTCATCGGCGGCGATGAATGTCAGCGCCGGCAGACCAGCCGCAATCAGCGGCTGATTAGCGAGCAGCGCCGCCGCAAGTTGCACCGCATCGTAGCCACGCAGCCGGTGACGCTGGGTTAGAGCTACCGCTTGACTGGTTACCGCCGGTTCAATGGCAACAATCTGGTATTCAGCATCAAAATGCCGTAACAACAAACTCACCAGATCGTCCCGTTCACGCAAAGCGATTGCGCCGGCCCGGCAGCGCGCTGCGAGCGCTGCAGCAACTTCCACCCGTGTAATCTCGGCAACTACAACGACGTGGCCGGCCAAAGGATGAGTGATCGCCGAAACCCAACCACTGCCAATTTCATGCAAATACCGTTTCGTCAAAGCACTGGAGTCTAGGAAAAAGACACTCATTCCTTTGGCCCGCGCATTTCCAAAATAACTTCGCTGAGCGGCTTACCACCGGCGCGATCAAGAATAGCGCGCGCCTCTTCTAGCGTTAAGGTTGATTGCGCCGCCCGCTCTTTCTCCTCCGGCGACAACTCGGTAAGTAACCCGGCTGCGCGGAGAATAGCGGTCACCTGTTCGCGCTCGCTGAGCGGCGCCGCCGGCAACTGCGCACTTAACAACTCGGTGGCGACCGTCTCAACTGGCTGCCCCCGGCGTAGCGCCTCGGCGTGCAAACGACGGTAAATCTCATCCGGCAGGTGAAGAGTGACTGTAGCCATAGCTGCTCCTTCCTTGCCATTGATTGTACCATGCCGTTGCGTAGGCAGGCGCTTTGCTCCTGCTCTATCTACGGAGGAGTTGTCCTTGCTCCCCCGATCCCGCCGTCAGGTGAGAGCCGCAAAGCAAGCACAGTCGCAGAGGGGGTAAAACGCAAAGGCGCAGGAGCGCCGGACGGCTGTCCGGCTCCGCAGAGGGCACAGAGCAACCAAACGCAAAGGCGCAAAGGACGCCGAGGGGTTTTGGAGGGAAGCGCCGCTTCGGTTGTCATTGCGAGCCGCCAGAGGCGGCGAAGCAATCTCCCCCTTCAGCGGGAGCGATACACGCAGGCATCTCATCCGCTGACGGAGGGGATTGCTTCGGGTGCTACGCGCCCTCGCAATGACACTTCCTCTCTGCATCCTCAGCACCCTCAGCGGTAAACAGACCCTCACCCCCAACCCCTCTCCCGCTAGCGGGAGAGGGGCGCTGCTGCGTTTCGCTGTAGCAATCTCGTTGCCGCCAATCCGGCCGCTCCCCCTCTCCCACCATCAGGTGGGAGAGGGGGTTGGGGGTGAGGGCCAAAAACCCAATTTCCCCCATCCATGTGACCGTACATGTCACAACCGTCTGCTATCCTGTTCGTAGCAGCATCGCACGACGGCATATCGTAATTTTGGAACTAGGCAGCAAGCCTGCAATCAGGTACGCTGACAACAACAGCGTTGCGCTGCCTGTGACCATAAGCATCTCGTAAAGGAGCTTGTATGGCCACCCAACCACCCGGCTCTCCCCCTATCCCTCCCCATCGTCTCGCAACGCACCGGCCCGGACGTGTCCTCTTGCAAACGCCGGAACTGGTTGCCTTGCTGGCCAGTATGGTGTGGATCGACCTCACCGATTGGTCACCGCTCGCAGTGACACTGGGCGCAATGAGCAGCCTTTGGTTTCTGGCTCGCTATCTGCTGCTTTGGCACGCCCGGCAGCGCTTTCAGCACGGACGCTATCACAATGCCACTGCATTGGCCTGCGCCGCGCGCCGGATGAATCCCTATTCCGCTGATGCGTATTGGCTGTTGGGGCTCAGTGCGTTACAACGCAATCGCCCCGCATTAGCTGTTAAGTATCTCCAGCAAGCTTGCCGGCTTGATCCGGATAACCACAAGCTCTACGCTGCGCTGGCCGCGGCGCACATCTTAGCCGAAGAACCGGACGCAGCCAACCGCTGTGCCCAGTATGCCCGCTATTTGCAACCAAACACGTTTGAGGCAACTATGGTGATGAGTGATTGCGCTACCGGGGATCAGCAGATCGAGCACTATTTGCGCGCTGCACTCCCCTATGCCCGCCGCCTGCCCGATCGCGCTGTCATCCACTGCGCGTTAGCCGCGCACTTGCTCAAGACTGGACGACGCACCGAAGCGGTCTCTTACCTTGCCCAAGCAATACGATGGGCCCCGGCATGCCCGCCTGCCACCCGCGGCTCGTTGCATTATCAGCTTGGGGTGCTACTCTGGCATTGCGGCGAAACCGGCATGGCCTACGAACAATTCCGCGCTAGCCTGAAAGTGGACCCGCACGGCCCGTATGCTGCCAAAGCATGGCGCGCGGCAGCGCTTGGCCTTGCCAATCAGTCAGCGACGCAGGCTGGCGAGCAACCAAAAGCAACTGGCGAAGTGATTGAGTTAGCATCGGAACAGGAGAAGGTCGCAAACTCGGCGTAGCGCGGGCGATAGGCTCAGTCAACTGATAACCGTAAGCAGGGCGTATTGCTGTACCAGCAATCACGCCCTCATTCGCCGAATTACAGTCGAGTGATCAAACCCGTCCGCAGGCGACGATCCGTAACCCATCACACGCTCATTCGCCGAAACGCAGTGGGGCGATCGCACCCGTCCGCAGACGCTGATCCGTAACCCATCACGCCCTCATGCGCCGAATCATAGAGCCAACGAGAGCGAATTGCATGCGCTTCCTCGTTGGCTCCCCACTCACTATTCGTTTATTCGTTTATTCGTTCCCTCATTCGTTTATTCGTTGCATGTAATCGAGTGGGTTTTGGTTCACCCACTGACCATCGCGCCAAACCCATACCTGATAATCGAGGTGCGGCCCGCTTGACATACCGGTCGAGCCAATATAGCCGATCAGATCGCCGGGGTTCACCCACTGCCCATCGCTGACCGCAAAACCGGCAAGGTGCGCATAACCAGTGCGATACTGATCATTTGTCACCCAAATGTGATTGCCCCCCGGCCAACTATCGCGCGTCAACGTCACTCGCCCGGCATGAGTCGCATACACCGGCTGGTTCCACGTCCCTTCAGGATCGGCCTTGCCGTCGCCATCACCATCGAGGGCGAGGTCAATCGCTCCCCACACACTGGCCGGCGCGTGCGTCCCCACGCCATACCCTTGCGTGATCACCGTATTAGCCGCCCGCAACGGATTGCCGCTCGGCACGAGCGCCGCATCAAGGCCACGCCCTTGCGGTTGGGCGACACCGACCAGCGCATTGGCCGGCGCCGCCGCATTGGCAACCAACGCCTCGCCAGCGCCTACCGGGCCGCGCCAGCCGCTCAGCACGCGCCGGTCGCTGTTGGCCATACCGAGCAAGACAAAGGCGGCCAGCGCAATGATACCGATGATGACAATGGTTGAGGATTGCCGCATAGAACTTCTGGGTGAAAGGTTGTTGGATTATGGAGTGCGTCAGTAGCACTGCCGCGTCAAACCGTTACAGCACCGCCGCTGCCGCATAACATCACGGCACTTGCCCAGCACGCCACCGGTCAACAAGGCTTGTGACGGCATTGATAGAGCCTTGCACCTCATATGATTATGGATTGCGGCAGTCCAACTGCCGCATCACACCGTTACAGCACCGCCACTGCCGCATAACATCACGGCACCTGCCCAGCGCGCCACCGGTCAACAAGGCTTGTGACGACATTGATATAGCCTTGCACATCATTCTCAAACGCCGGCGCGTAGATCGGGATCACCTCGGCTACCGTCTGCAAGCCGCGCCCGCGGATGTATTCCACGTCGATCAGGCGATACCAATCGGCAATGCCGGTCTCCCAATCGGGATAGTCGCGGAACCGGCCATAGCAGGTTGGGTAGCCGGCGCAGATAATGTTGCCGACATTGTGGGTCGTGCTGCCATCAGGTTTGCGCCCGGCCCAATTGGGGTTGGTGCCGGCGCTGCTCTCGTGGATGAAGAACGCGACGGCGTAAGCCGGATCGATGTTATATTCAACGCCGAGCCGGTACCAGATTTCGCCGGTGCCAGCCGCCGGCGAGCCGTAGCTGCGCAGGATTTGGTCGATCTGCGCCGGTGAGAGACTAGGAGCAACACGTAACCGGTGATCACCCGGCGATGGAACGGCAGCTAATGCCAAGGCGATATTAGCGGTTGTATCACGGCTGCCGGTGCCGGCGTTAGCGTATTGAAAACTCAAGATCGGCGATGCGGGCGACGCCATCCACGCAAGTGCAATCACCACCACGCTGATCACCCCGATCACGGCCATGACCAGCGGGTGGTTAAACCAACCGGCAACCGGCGGCGGATCGAAGGGCCGTGATGATAGCGGCTCATAAGGCAACGTCCCTGCCGACAACGGATCAGTGAACGGGGCAGATCGAGCGGATCGCGCAGGCCGTTCGGCCACGGCTCCCTCCGCTGTGATGCTGGTTGGGGATGGTGCGGGTCGGGCTGGTGCCAATCGCTCACGCGCCACGGGAGCTTGCGCTGCCCGGTACCCGCTAGCGCCACCCTTCACCGGCACGCGCGGGGCGCTGGCCGTATCCGCTGCGGACGTCCGTCCGCCCAACGTGGATGTTGGCCGGGTATTGCCAGTTGGCGCGCTCGACCCAATCGCTCGCTCGGCCCCGCCACGGGCCGGTGCGCGCTCTGGCGTGGTGCGGCGCGATTGGGATGGGCTAGCCGCCCGCGCCGGCCGCTGGACCCGCTCGTAGACTGACCGTACATCGTCTGGCACCCGCAGACCGGGCAGCGCCTCAGGTGCGATCTCGTACTGGAGCCGATCAGCCAGCGCCGCATCGAGATCGGCGGTCAGATCGGCCAGCGGTTGCGACGGCGCGCGCTCCGTGGCTGGGCCTTCGATTGGGAAGAGCGGTTGACCCAATTGCCGGGGCCGCTTACGGTGAGGAAAGGCGCTCACTTGCTCCGCTCCTGCGCCAGCCGGTGCCACTCTTCCGGGGTGGGCAGCCGAAACGTGCCATCACGGTTGAGATAGACCAGTTGCTCGTAGTGGATGGTAACTAACAGATCGGCGAGACCGTCACCATCGATATCCTCTAATGATAATACCACAGGCGTCAGATCTTCGTGTAACCCAAACAGATAGGGGCCTTGCCACGTCTGCGCTTGGGCCGGATCACCGCCGGGCAAAGCAACAATCACCACCTGCCGGTCGAGATTCATCGCAATGAAGCGTGATGGCTGGCCGGCCCGCTCCGCCGGCAGGCCCGCGTAGCCGATGAGATGCGTGGTGCGCGGACGCCCATACCGCCAATCGTCGATCATGATACGGCCAAACTCGGCGACAGTTCCCACAATGACGACCAGCGCCGCCACCGCCAACACCGTCACCATTCCCCTGACGATACGGCCAACTGCATACACGCGCCGCACCGGTTGCAATTCCCGACTGGTGGTCGCCATGCCAGCCCTCCTTTCGCAATAGTCACCTTGCGACCTGCCCTGCCGCGCTGCTCGTCCCGTGGCGCCGATCAGTAATGACCGATCTCATGAACTCTTTTTTCGTGAACAGGTCGAACAAGTGTTCTAATTGTAGCAAGAAACGCGCAGTTCGTCAAGCAGTTTTTTTGCGTTGTGATCGGGCAAATCCGCTCTAGAGCCTGATCGCTGGTAGTACGATGGTTCGCTGAAGGCGTACAATATGAACAATTAGTAATACGTGCTCGCGCCGGCGTTGGCGCCTGTTCCCACGCGCAACGGCTGTTTCCCTTGTCTTCACTCGGTAAGGAGATCTATACGGTATCTGCTTGATCAACGCTCATACGAGGAAATGTTGGCCCGCAAGAGCCATCCCCGTGATTGTTACGTGCGCAATCAAGAGTATTGCCACCATCTGTACATCGATGGCGTCAAATACACGGTCGCTCGCGCGGTCTATGCCTGCCTGAAAGAGGCGCAAGCCAAAAATGACGTTGATGCGCTGCTGCACTTGCAGATGCACGTGACCGATCTCGAACGCTTGATTAGCGAGGCGCGCGCCCGCGGTGAGAATGTGGCTGCGCTGCGCATGCTCGGCGACCCGCCGCCATCTGATGATGAAGCGCGTCCCCAATTGAGCAATTCGTTTCTACCGCCGCAGCCGGCCACGATTGATGAGACCGGTCTGAACCGCACCTTCCTTACCGAGCAATTTTTGCGCATTCTCTACAACAAAGGCCGCGCTACCGGCATGGAATTGGCCGAGGCAATGGGGCTGTTTTACCGCGTGATCGAGCAAATCATCATCGATCTGCGCAATGTTGAACAGATCGATATTGTCGGCCAACGCGGGTTTGGCGATATTAACTACGAATATGTCTTGACGCCGCGCGGCCAGACCGCCGCCCAAGCGGCGATGGAAAAAGTGCAATATGTCGGCGTTTGCCCGGTGCCGCTCGACAAGTGGATCGAGTCGGTCAAGGCGCAGACGGTGAAGAATGTCAAAGTCACCCGCCGCAATATCCGCGATGCTTTTGAAGGGCTGGTGATAGATGAGTCGATCTTGAATATGGTCGGCCCTGCCGTCAATTCCGGTTCGTCGGTGATGCTCTTTGGCTATCCCGGCAACGGCAAGACCACCATCGCCGAGCGGATTACCTATCTGATGGGTGATGATATCTTCATTCCCTACGCCGTCTACGCCGATGGCGCGGTGATCAAGATGTATGACTCGGTTATTCACGAACCACCCCGCCGCCCGCTGCCCGAAGAGACTGAGTACGACCGGCGCTGGATCCGGATTAGCCGCCCGGTGGTTATCGTCGGCGGCGAGTTGACGCTCGAACAGCTCAATCTGGTCTACAACCCGACCTCAAAGGTCTATGAAGCGCCGTTCCAGATGAAGGCCAATTGCGGCATCTTCCTGATCGACGACTTTGGCCGCCAGCAGGTGCGTGTGTTTGACCTGCTCAACCGCTGGATCGTGCCGCTCGAAAAGCGGTATGACTTTCTCAATACGGTCTCTGGGCAAAAGATCCAAATTCCGTTTGACCAGTTGATTATGTTCAGCACCAACCTTGACCCCAAGGATTTGGGTGATGATGCCCTCTTGCGCCGGATTAAGTTTAAGATTGAGGTGATTGACCCCACCGAAGAGCAGTGGCGCGAGATTTGGAAGATTATGTGCAAGGTGCGGAAGGTGCCGTACGATGATCGCAGTATCGATTATCTGATCGCGAAGTGGTTTAAGCCCGATCAACGGCCATTCCGCATGTGCCAGCCGCGCGATATTCTCGATCAGCTCATCGCGATCGCTCGCTACAATATGGAAACGCCGACCCTGAGCCCCGACCTGCTCGATGCGGCGTGCCTGTCGTATTTCCCCAGCAAGGAAAAGAAGAACTTCGGCGCCAAGGTGCGGCTGGATTTATAATCCTTCCACACCAAATCAATACTATGGCAGCGGCGCACTGCGGTGCGCCGCTAGTAGTTTCTCGGTATCGCCAATCACACTGCCCTCTGCCCAACACCTCTAGCCATCCACTAGCCATTGCGCCATAATACGCCGCCGGTAACAGACCTTTTTGCTATTGATTCAAGATCAATAGGTTCTCTTCGCGAATAATCACCCATGCCCTTATCAAGCCGGATGGCTTTCTAATGCCTCGCGTCTTTATTCACAAAGAATAAGCGCACAGTTGCAATCGGTAGACAATTGATCGTAATTCCGTTATAATTCTGAAGCGGTACAATACTTTGTGGGGCAAGTCACGGATATTTCACTGCTGCCGGCATACGCCGGCAGTTGGTTGTCATCTCTTTTGTTGCGCAGATGTTGGTTTGGGGAAGGATGGAACGATGACAGGAGTGCTCACCCTCACCCGCACGTCGGTCGGCAAGAAGGTGATTATGGCGCTGACCGGCTTTGTTTTGGTCGGCTTCGTCGTGTTTCACATGTACGGCAATCTCAAGATGTATCAAGGGCCTGAGGTGTACAATGCGTATGCCGCTGGTCTGCGCGAACTCGGCTACCCCGTCTTCGGCCACGAACACCTACTCTGGGTCGCGCGTTTTGTTTTGATTGCTTCGGTCTTTCTGCACATTTGGGCAGCCACTAGCCTGACCTTGCAAAGCCAGCGCAGCCTGCGCGCCAGCAGCATTTCCACCATGCGCCGCTATGGCCAGCACAAGCGCCAATCTGGCTATGCCGATTATACGATGCGCTTCGGCGGCGTGTTGATCTTTCTCTTCATCGTGTACCATATTTTGCACCTGACCTTCGGCGTCGTCGGCTACGAGCCGGGTCAATTTATCCATCCCCACGGCGACACCTACGAGACCTATAGCAATGTTGTGTACGGGTTCCAGAATCCTTTCATCGTCGGCTTCTACCTGTTGACGATGGTCTTCCTTGGCTTGCACCTCTACCACGGCGTCTGGAGCATGTTCCAAACGCTGGGTTGGAATAACCGCACTTACGACCGGCTGTTGCGCGGCTTGGCCATCTTAGTGGCGGCAGCCGTCTTTATCGGTAACGTCTCCTTCCCGTTGGCGGTCTACTTCGGCTTTGTCGCCTAACAGGCCGCCCCAACGCTAGAAGAGCGAGGAATTCCGCATGAGCGAGATCAAGAATGAGACGACGGTTCGCACCGGGACGCGGCAGGTCGAGTTCGTGAGCGCGCTCGACGCCAAAGCGCCAAGCGGGCCGATCGAGCAGCGCTGGGATAAGCATCGCTTCGAGATGAAGCTGGTTAACCCAGCCAATCGCCGGAAGTATACGATTATTGTCGTCGGTTCCGGCCTTGCCGGCGCGTCAGCCGCCGCAACTCTCGGCGAAGCCGGCTATAACGTGCTCTGCTTCTGCTACCAAGATAGCCCGCGCCGCGCCCACAGCATCGCTGCGCAGGGTGGCATCAACGCGGCTAAGAATTATCGCAACGACGGCGATAGCATCTATCGCCTCTTCTACGATACGGTTAAGGGCGGCGACTTCCGCGCCCGCGAGAGCAATGTCTATCGCCTTGCGCAGGTCTCGGTCAATATCATCGACCAGTGCGTCGCCCAAGGTGTGCCGTTCGCCCGTGAGTACGGCGGCCTGCTTGATAACCGTTCGTTCGGCGGCGCGCAAGTGGCCCGCACCTTCTACGCCCGCGGCCAGACCGGCCAGCAGTTGTTGCTCGGCGCCTATCAGGCCCTTAGCCGCCAGATTGCCGCCGGCACGGTCAAGATGTTCCCGCGCACCGAGATGCTCGATCTCGTCGTGGTTGATGGCCGCGCCCGCGGGATTATCACCCGCGATATGGTGACTGGCAAGGTGTCGCGCTATGTCGCCGATGCGGTGGTGCTGGCCACCGGCGGTTACGGCAACGTTTTCTACCTCAGCACCAATGCCAAGGGCTGCAACGCTACCGCGATCTGGCGCGCCCATCGCCGCGGCGCGTTCTTTGGCAACCCCTGCTTTACCCAGATCCACCCGACCTGCATCCCGGTCAGCGGCGATTATCAGAGCAAGCTGACCCTGATGTCTGAGTCGTTGCGCAATGATGGCCGGATTTGGGTGCCCAAGAAGAAGGGTGATCCGCGCCGCCCGCAAGATATTCCCGAATCTGAGCGCGATTACTATCTCGAAGAGCGCTACCCCAGCTTCGGCAATCTGGTGCCGCGTGACATCGCCTCGCGCGCAGCCAAGCAGGTCTGCGACGAGGGCCGCGGCGTCGGCCCCGGCGGGTTGGGAGTCTACCTCGACTTTTCCGACGCGATTAAGCGCCTTGGCCGCCAGAAGATCGCCGAGCGCTACGGCAATCTGTTTGATATGTACAAGCAGATTACCGGCGAAGATCCGTATGAAACGCCGATGCGCATTTATCCCGCCGTTCACTATACGATGGGTGGCTTGTGGGTTGACTACAACTTGCAGAGCACCATCCCCGGCTTGTTTGTGATCGGCGAGGCCAACTTCTCGGATCACGGCGCCAACCGCCTCGGCGCGTCGGCTTTGATGCAGGGGTTGGCCGATGGCTACTTCATCTTGCCCTATACCATCGCCAACTTCCTCGCCCAAGTCAAACCCGGCGGCCTAAGCATTGATCGGCCTGAGTTTGCCGAGGCCGAAGCCGAGATTAACCAGCGCATCAATCGCCTGCTCAGCATTCGCGGCAAGCGCACGGTCGATTCGTTCCACCGCGAATTGGGCAAGCTGATGTGGGATAAGTGCGGCATGGCGCGTAACGCTGCCGGTCTGCGCGAAGCCTTGGCCCGCATCCCTGAGATCCGCGCCGAGTTCTGGGAGAATGTCAATGTGCCCGGCGAGGCTGGCGATCTCAATCAGGCGCTCGAGAAGGCTGGCCGCGTGGCTGATTTCCTCGAGTTGGCCGAGCTGATGTGCCTCGATGCCCTCCACCGCGAGGAGTCGTGTGGCGGCCACTTCCGCGAGGAATACCAGACGCCCGATGGCGAGGCGCTGCGCAACGACGAGCAGTTCTCGTATGTGGCGGCGTGGGAGTTCACCGGCGATTTGGCCAAGCCACGCTTGCACAAAGAGCCGTTGGTCTTTGAGTACGTCAAGCCGACCCAGCGCAGCTATAAGTAAGCCTAACTGCCGCCGGTCGGGACGCCGGCCGGCGGCTGGAGATACGCTATGAAGACGATGAAGATCACGCTCAAGATCTGGCGGCAGAAGAACCGCTCGACCCCCGGCGAGTTTAAGACGTATGTGATGGATAATGTCAGCCCCGATATGTCGTTCCTCGAGATGCTCGACGTGCTCAACGAGGAGCTGATGTCGCGGGGTGAAGAGCCGGTGGCGTTTGATCACGATTGCCGCGAAGGCATCTGCGGTATGTGTTCGCTGATGATTAATGGCATTGCCCACGGCCCCAAGAATGCCATTACCACCTGCCAGTTGCACATGCGCAGCTTCAACGACGGCGATACGATTACGGTTGAGCCGTGGCGCGCAGCGGCGTTCCCGATCCTCAAGGATTTGGTGGTTGACCGCAGCGCCTTCGATCGCATTATTCAAGCCGGTGGTTATATCAGCGTCAGCACCGGCTCGGCGCCTGACGCCAATACCATTCCGGTGCCCAAGACCGCTGCCGATCGGGCGATGGACGCAGCGGCCTGCATTGGGTGCGGCGCGTGCGTGGCCGCCTGCCCCAACGGCTCGGCAATGCTCTTCACCGCCGCTAAGGTGACGCACCTTGCCCTCTTGCCGCAGGGCCAACCCGAACGCTACCAGCGCGTGGTCAATATGGTGGCGCAAGCCGATTTCGAGGGTTTCGGCAACTGCACCAATATCGGTGAATGCGCCGCTGTCTGCCCCAAGGAGATCAGCCTCGACACGATTGCCCAGCTCAACCGTGATTTGGTCGGGGCGGCGTTGCGCGGGATCGAACCGAATACGCCGATCGCGCCGGCCACCGCGCGGTGATGGTGATCATTGCATTTCACCCCAACCGTTCCGCCCGGTACCGTTCCCGCAATTCGTCGATGCTGGCCAACCGGCCAGCATCGTCTTCAACATACCAATATTCCCACCCGTTATACGCCGGTTTCCCCTGCGCTCTGGCCGCGATGGCATGGATCGACCCGCTGACCCCGTTCCACACCACGTGGCCATCAGCTTTGACCTCTGCTACCACTGCCCGATCCCGCGAATAGAGCCGCTCGCCAACCTGCACATAACCGGCGGCCACCAGCTCGCCAAACGCTACCCGCGGCGCCTCCCGGCGCGAGGGTGTCATCAGCAGCGCCGCGCTCGCTGGGGCGGGAATGGCAGCGATCCGCTCGCGCGCAATCGCCACATACGCCGGGTCTTGCTCAATGCCGATAAAGTGCCGGCCTAACTTTTTCGCCACTGCCCCGGTCGTGCCGGAGCCGAAAAATGGATCGAGCACCACGTCACCCGGCTGCGATGAAGCCAAGATCACCCGGTAGAGCAACGCTTCCGGTTTTTGGGTTGAATGCGCTTTCTGGCCGTTGACCTTGATCCGCTCGGCGCCAGTGCAGA
The DNA here is from genome assembly GCF_001650695.1 of Chloroflexus islandicus. Lineage (GTDB taxonomy): Bacteria > Chloroflexota > Chloroflexia > Chloroflexales > Chloroflexaceae > Chloroflexus > Chloroflexus islandicus. The sequence goes on along the minus strand of NZ_LWQS01000103.1, from coordinate 13,289 downwards.
TCGGAATGCGCCAGACGTTTTGCATCTGTTTGTCGTCGTTCAGATGCTTCATGGCGTGATAGTTGAAGGTGTAGGTCTGCTGATCGGCTGAGGTTTTGGCCCAGATGAGCGTCTCGGTGGCGTTCTGAAAGCGGGTGCCGCGAAAGTTGGGCATCGGGTTGGTCTTGTGCCAGATTACGTCATTCAAGATCCAAAAGCCAAGATCCATCATGATTGCCCCAACCCGAAAGATGTTGTGGTACGAGCCGATCACCCAGATCGTGCCGCTCGCTTTTAAGACCCGCCGGCATTCGCTGAGCCATGCCCGCGTAAACGCATCGTAGGCTTGAATATCGCCAAACTTATCCCATGCATCATCCACCCCATCAACCAGCGTTTGATCGGGCCGGCGCAACTCGTTGCGTAATTGCAGATTGTAGGGTGGATCGGCAAAAATCAGATCGACCGATTGCGCGGGAAGTTGCGCCAACATAGTTAGGCAATCACCCAAGAGAATTTGATCAATTGGTAATAATGATGCAACCATAGAAATAGCCTGTTTATTCATAGAGACGGCCCGGCGGGCCGTCTCTACCCAAACCGCGCGAGCGGCTGGCATGCTGGTTATCGCACTGCCTTCCGTAGATGCGCACGCTCGCCCGCTACTTGCTCAAGCACTGCCAATGTGGTCTCCGCCGTGCGCTGGTACGAAAAACTGGCCGCCCGCGCCAATCCGCGTGTACTAAGATCGTCTCGTAACGCTTCATCTTCCAGCAACCGGTTGATCGCCGTCGCCCAACCGGCAATGTCGTCTGGCGCAATCCGGATCGCCGCTGCCCCGGTGACTTCCGGCAGCGAACTCGCATCGCTGACGATCACCGGCGCACCGCACGCCATCGCTTCCAGCGGCGGCAAGCCAAACCCCTCATAGCGCGACGGATAAGCAAAGATGGTGCAGGCCTGATACAGCAGTGGCCCATCTGCCACCGGCACGTCGATCCGGCGCACTGCCGCACCCAGATCAAGATCGGCAATCAGCGCGTCAATGTCGGGGAAGAGGCGCGGATCACGACCTAGCGCCCGGCCAGCGATCGCTAACGTAACCCGCTGATGCCGATTCCGCACCAGCGCGAATGCCCGCAGCAGGGTGGGCAGATTTTTACGCTCATCAAGCCCGCCGACGTAGTAGATAAAGGGCGGGTGGACACCGTACCGGGCAGCTACTAACGCCTGCGCCGCCGCCCGATCCGCCGCTGGACGGTACTGCTCGCCGGCAGCCAGATACGCAACCGTGACTCGTTCCGGCGGCAGTCCCAGATAGTTGAGAATAGCGCTGCGGCTAAAGTTCGAGAAGGTCATGACATGCGTACTGCGCAGCGCCGCGCGGCGGGCCAGCGCCATATAGGCGCGCACCAGCCAACTGCCGCGATAGGCCGGTAACAGGAGCGGGATCAGATCGCCAATCGTTGTCACCACCGGCAACCGCGACCGCAACGGCGGCGCAAAGTACGGCACAAAGATCACGGTTGGCTGGCCGTTGCGCGCCAGCCGCGCGGCAATGGCCGGCACGGCAATCTGCTCGAAGATCACTTTCGCGATTTGGCGGGGGCCGCTAATCTTGACCGTGATGGTCTCGATCCCAACCGGCGCCGCCGGCAACGCTGCGCCAGCCGGCAGCAGCATGGCGTAGCGGTGCTGCGGGGCAAGGCGGTGCAACCATGGCAACAAATGATGCAGGTATTGGCCAATGCCTACTGACGGCTGGGGCCAAAAGCTGCCATTAATGACGATCTGCACGCCGGACTCCTCAACCATACGCGAGGACGGGGTGATGGTGATGGCGGTATCTTCCTGTAATAATAGCCGATTTTGCCGGAGTTGTAGCAACCGCTCCACGCACAACGTTTGACACAGCCGATCACCGGTGTGATAATCGCCGGCACGCCAAAGCACTTGCTGGCAGAAAGGCAGATATACCATGCAGAAACATCCTTCCAGCCTCAAACTCGAATCGTGGCTCGTCGCTGCCGGACGTTCCGCCGAACCCGGCGCGCCGCTCAATGTGCCGCCAATCCCGGCCTCCAATTTCATTCTTGGGCACGGACGTTCGTATTCGCGCACCGATTCGACGCCAACGTGGGAAGCGCTCGAAGAGATCGTGGGTGGGCTTGAAGATGGGCACGCGGTCGCCTTCGCTTCCGGGATGGCCGCCGTAGCTGCGATCTTCGACCAGCTTGCCGCCGGCGCGCTGGTTGCCATCCCCGATGATTGCTACCAAGGTGTAGCCGGTTTAGCGATGGCCGGCGCTGCCCGCGGACGCTGGTCGGTGCAGCGCATTGCGCTGACCGACACTGTCGCGTGGCAGCAGGCGTGCGCCGAAGCCGATCTGATCTGGCTGGAGTCGCCGTCGAATCCGCTGCTGACGGTCGCCGATCTGGCGGCGATCTGCGCTGCGCCGCGCAAATCCGGTGCGATTGTGGCGGTTGACAACACGTTTGCAACCCCGCTCAATCAGCAACCGCTTGCCTTTGGCGCCACGGTGTCGGTGCAGTCGGCCACCAAGTTTATCGGCGGCCATTCTGATCTGCTGGCGGGAGTCGTCACCACCCGCGACGAGACGCTCTGGCGGCAACTGCTCCACACCCGCGCCTTGGCCGGCGCTACTCCCGGTACGCTCGAGGCTTTCTTGGCGGTGCGCGGCGCGCGCACGCTGGCCCTCCGGCTCGAACGAGCGCAGCGCAATGCGCTGGAATTGGCCCAACGGCTCGCACAGCACCCGCTCGTGACCCGCGTGCGCTACCCCGGCCTGCCCTCGCACCCAACCCACGAGGTTGCCAAGCGCGTGCTCAAAGGCTTCGGCACGATTATCTCGTTCGATGTGCGTGGCGACGCCGCTGTGGCTGATGCGGTCTGCCGCAACGTCCGTCTCATCCGGCATGCCACCAGCCTCGGCGCGGTCGAGTCAACGATGGAGCGCAGAGCGGCCATTGCTGGTCAAGAACACCTGCCGCCGACCTTGTTGCGGTTGAGCGTGGGAATTGAGGATGTTGATGATTTGTGGGCAGACCTAGACAGCGCCATACGAGCGGCGAATTAACCCAGCCGCGCTCGTTCGGCTCGCAGATGGGCAGCCAGCGCTTCAACCGGCGGAAACTCGGCTGCCCAATCGTCGTTGGCCGGCCAGAACGAATCGAGCCCACGCGCACCGGCCCGCTCGTAGGCGAGCGCCTGCGCCATCAGCTCAAGGCGATCAAGCGCTTTGACCAGCCGCGCCTCTGGCGAGGCGCCATCAGCGTATTCATCCCACAGGGCGAGATATTCGGCAGCGCGGGGCAAATGCCCGATCAGGCTCTCTAGCCCATCCCGCTCGGCCCGGCGCTTCGCCTCTTTCCCCAACAAGCGGGTCGCCGAAGCGGGCAGATCGCCGAGCAGCGATTCGGCCAGATCATGCAACAGCGCGATGGCTAAGACCTTCCCCCGATCAATACCCGCTATCTGATCGCCGATCAGCAGGCAAAGCACCGCCACGCCATACGAATGCTCGGCAATGCTCTCGACATCGCGCACGCCGCGTTGCAGCCAACCGGTGCGCGGCAAGAGTTTCAATGATAGCAGACGCGGAATCAAGGCGCTCAGATCGGGCTGATCCATGCTTCTCCCTTCAGGTATCAGACCACAAACCGCTAATGCAGCGCCGCAACTGCGCGTTACTCATGCGCCGTCTCTGCCGGCGGCTCGACGCCGCTCTCACGCGGCGCAAAGAGACGAACGGCGCGCAAGGTAGCAATCATCTGCGCCGCCTCTTCCGTCATCCGTACAATCCGATCCAGACTGGCGCGCAACGACATGTCATTCACCTCTTCGCGCACGAGTTGCGCCTCCCCCATCATGACGGTCAACGCCTGACTGATATGATGAGCTACTGCGCGCACCGCTATCCGCGCCTCGTCTACTTCGGTTTTGAGCCGTTCATATTCGCGCACCTGCAACCGGAGCTGGTCATAGCTCACGGCCCGCCGTAAAGTGTGGCGCAAGGTATCGTGATTGATCGGTTTCGTGAGATAATCAAATGCTCCCAGCGATAACGCCTCAAGGGCAGCCTTGGGCGAATCATTGGCGGTAGTGACAATAATCAACGGTCGATCTGGCTCCATCGCCATCCAATTTAAAATATCGAAGCCGCTGCCGTCAGGCAAACCGAGATCGAGCAAAATAATCCGCGGGCGGCGGGCCAAAATTGCTAGTCGCGCCTCGGTTACGTTGCGCGCAGTATCAACTGCATAGCCGTCACGCCGCAACATCGTGGTGAGCGATAGTTGCAGAATGTGGTCGTCTTCGACAAGCAGAATGGGTTCTTGCACCGGATGTTCCTCTCTAACAATGCTTGAACGGCAAAACAGCCAAGCTCATTCTAACGAAAGAGCATTAATTTCCTACTCTCACTTGGCATTGCGGACAAACATAGGTGCTGCGCTGCGCGACAACCATCCGCTCAACCGGCGTCTGGCAACGCGGGCACGGTTCGCCCTCGCGATCGTAGACGTTAAAATGCTCTTGCTGGCTGCCACGACGACCGTACCCATCCCGATAGTTGCGCAATGAGCTGCCTTGATTGGCAATCGCTTCGGCCAACACCACCCGAATCGCGTGATGCAATGCCGTGATGTGTTCCGCCGCCAACGACCCTCCCGGCGTGAGTGGATGGATGCGGGCTAGCCAGAGTGCTTCGTTGGCGTAGATGTTGCCAATGCCGGCAATCAGGCGCTGATCGAGCAAGAGCGCCTTGATCGGCGCGCGCCGGTCGCGCAGCCGCTCAGCCAGCACCTCTGGCGTAAACCCATCTGCCAGCGGTTCGGGGCCATGGGCCGCGTCAAGCATCGCCAACCCCTGCTGATCGAGCAGATGCACCCGGCCAAACTTGCGCTGGTCGTCGAAGATCAAGCGCCGGCCATTGTCGAGGTCGAGGGCAAAATGGACATGCGGCGCATCGGCGGCTGCCGGTTCAGCTACCAACAGATGGCCCGACATGCGCAGATGGATTGCCAGCGTCCACCCGCCATCGAGCGTCAGCAACAGCCACTTGGCCCGCCTCCCGATCGCTTCGATCCGGCGTCCGGCCACCAAGGCGGCAAAATCCGGCGCCGGCGGGGTCAGCATGCGCGGCCAATCCAGCTTCGCCAACCCGACAATGGTGCGGCCCAGCAACTGCGCTTCCAGCGAACGGGCCACCGTCTCGACTTCAGGTAACTCTGGCATCGCCATCTCGCCTATTCGCGCCACTCAGCCGCGCCGTCGGCCCAATGTTCCTGCTTCCAAATCGGCGCAATCTCTTTGATCCGATCCATGATGTAGGCGGCGGCGGCAAAGGCTGCATCGCGGTGCGGCGCCGCCACCACCACCAGCACCGCCGTCTCGCCAATTTCCAGCCGGCCCACCCGGTGATGGACGCACACCTTCCCGATCGGCCAGCGTGCCCGCGCCTCATCGGCGATCTGGCGCAACACCGGCGCCGCCATCTCAGTATAGGCTTCATAGACCAAAAACGCCGTCGGACGTCCGCCGAAGTGATTGCGCACGACGCCGCTAAACGTCACCACTGCGCCGTCATCCGGCGTTTGCACCGCCGCAACCAGCGGCGCCGGATCGAGCGGTTCGGTGGTGATCACAAAGGGTTCGACCATCCTGAGACCTCCTATGTTACCGCAGAGACGCAGCACACGGATTGATCCACACGTCGTTGCTTCCGCGGTAAACCTCACCCGCCGCTGACCGGCGGGATGAAGGCGACTTCATCGCCATCGGCCAGCACCGTGGCTGGCTGGCCAAACTGCTGATTCACGGCAAACAGCAGCCGTCCGGTATACCCGGCCAGCCGCGGATACTCGGCCACCAACTGCTCCCACAACTGGCCGAGCGTTGTACCCTCGGTCAAGGTATATTGCGCGGTCGCCTTCCCGACAATATCGCGATGCCCGGCAAAAAACCGCACGGTGACGGTGATCATCGTCCACCTCCTCGCTACAACCGCGCTTCCATGCCGCCATCGGCAGTAATCACCGCCCCGGTCAGATAGCCAGCGGTCGGGCTGAGCAGGCACAAAATAACCCCGGCCACCTCTTCGGGAGTGCCGAGCCGGCCCAGCGGCGCGCGGCGGGCAAAGGCCCGCAAGGCCTCGTCAGGCCGTTGAGCATTAACCAGCGCCGCGTTGGCTCGCAACAGGGAGGTATCGATCAAGCCGGGGCAGACACAGTTGACCCGAATCCCGTCGGGCGCGCCATCGAGCGCCATCGCCCGCGTCAGCGCAATCACGCCGCCCTTGGAAGCCGCATACGCGGCCCAACCCGCTTCGGCGCGCAGACCGTACACCGACGCCACATTGACAATCGCGCCACCGCCGCGCCGGCGCAGTTCCGGCATCACAAAGCGCGACACTAAAAAGACGCCGGTCAGATTGACGTTAATAATCTCTTGCCACAGTTGCAGGGTCGTGCTTTCGATCGTGCCCGGTTGCTGAATACCGGCATTATTCACGAGCAGGTCAATCCCGCCAAACGCTAGCACCGTCTCGTTAGCAATGCGCGCGGCATCGGCCTCATCGCTGACATCGGCGATCACGGCGAGCGCGCGGCCTCCCCACGCATTGATCCCCGCGACCAGCGCGGTCGTCGCTGCTTCGTCGCGGTCGGCGATGGCCACCGCTGCGCCTTCGCGGGCCAACGCCAACGCCGTTGCCCGCCCGATCCCCTGCGCGCCGCCGGTGACAATGGCGACTTTGCCTTGAAATTCCATACGATCTACTCCACCTCGTGCTCAGCAGGCAAGACCGGCCCAGTGCCGGTTGGACGCAGCGCCTCAGCGGCGACTCGCCGCCAGAAGGCGCTAAACCGGCGCGGCGGCTCGCCACGCCACGTCACAAACGCCGGTGGTTCATGCATCACCACCTGCAACCCGGCGGCGCGCAACTCGGCCACATACTGCCGGAAACGCGGCGCCACGCTCGCCGTCACATGTACCGCCGTCGCCTGCTGCTCGGCGGCAAACGCCCGCACTTCCTCCACCACCACCCCGCGCCGGATACTGCCAGTTCGCCCAGCGATCGCCTCTAGCGCGCATTCGTACAGAAAGAAGAGCCGCTTGAAGCTGAGCTGGGCCGCCGCCAAGAACGGCTCGTCAAACACGAAGATCGCCGGCGCAGCCGGATTGGCCAGCAGCGCCGGATCGGTCGGGCTAAGACTATCGCCGTGGAGCCACACGATCGCGCTGCTCATCGCCGCCCCTCAAGTTCTGCCAGTGATACGCCAAACAAGCGTTGTGCCAAATTCTCGTAGCTATCGTCAAACGGGCAACCGCCAGCGGCGAGGGGACAACGCGCGCAAAACGCGCCGTCGCTGAACCGTTCGACATTGTGGCGGTTGAAGATATACGGTTTGTGACTGAACGTACTGCCGACCCACTGCCACGACAAGCTATTCGAGGCCGGATCGCCATCGAGCAGGTGGCGGTAGAAGAGCTCAGCCCCCTCGCGCCAATCCACGCCGAGCCAGTGTTGCAGGTAGGCAGCTACCCACATGCGGGCATGGTTGTGCATATAGCCGGTCGTGTACAGCTCGCGCAACGACTCGTCGATACACACGAGACCGGTGCTGGCCGCTGCCACCTCTGGCGGCAACTGGCGGCGCGGCGCGCGAGAACGATGCTTGGCCGGCTCAAGATCGTGCTGGATCCGGTCGCCGAGCTGGGCATAAACCAATTGCCAGAAGGCGCGCCATGCCAGTTCATTGACGAATTTTTCGGTATCGGGCGTATGGCCAAACCGGCTCAGGATCGAATCGCGCACCTCGGCCAGCGTGAGCACCCCGTGGCGCAGGTATGGCGAGAGGACGGAAACGCCGCGTTTCGCGACATCGTTCCGAGTACGGGCATAGCCGCGCGCATCGAACGCGCGCAGCCGGCGTAACGCTGCCCGCCTCCCGCCCCGAATCGGCGACGGGATCGCCGGGCCAGCGTACAAGCCGTCTAGCGCGCCGGCGAGATACGCCACCTGCTCAGCGCGAGTTGTCACATCGGTACGAAGCTGCATTGTAGGTTCGTCGTTAAGCGTCTCTTTCGAGTATACCACGAGTTGGGGGAGAACCGGCCAAGTGGCTGCCACAACCCTACCTTCGCGGTATGAAGAATGTCTCCTGCGCGCGCATATCAATGCGGTTGAGCGGGCGCAACGACTCTATGATCGCGCGCACCTCATCAAGGGTGAAACCGGTGGCTTCGAGCGCTAGCCGCACATTACTCCCCCGCCGGTTGGTATTCGCCTCAATCGCGACCCGATACCGCTGCCCGCGCACTGGCTCGATCCGCACCCGCCATGGGCCGATCACGTCGGTTGGAATGGCGCTATCGATACCCGGCAGCCGGTCAAAGGTGAGAATCAATTGCTTGCCGGAACCAGTATAGATGGCGCCATTAAGGCGCGGGCCGCGCCATCCCAGCAAGACCGCCCGTTCGATCCCGTCAGGAATGGTCGCCGGCAACACCAACGCGTCAGAGACTTCCCGGATCGCGCTTGGTTCGATCACATTACCCAACCGCACCAACGGCCATGCCGGATCAACCAGCGGCTGCCCCACTACTCCTGACGCTTCCGCCCGCCCATTCCATGCTCGCTCGAAGGTGAAGGCATCGCGGATCTGCTCGCCGGTGACGAGCCAATTAAATTCGACTAACCGCCACACCACCCGGCTGGTTTGGGTGCCGCCGGGAGGCCCGATTAACTCGGTGATATTCAGCACGTGACCATCGGTCTCGCTAATCGCCATGAGCACGGTCACTGGCTCAGCAACGTCAGCCGGAACATCAACCGGGCTTATCCCGCGAAAGCTGACGATATACGCCAACCGCTCGCCGATCCGTTGCCGGCCCAGCAAACGCAGATCAGGCGCCGCCGCGGCTTGGTGCAAGTAGTTTGGCGGGATGTTCCACGGCCCGCTAGTGCGGCGAGCCGCCAATGCGGCCTGCTGTTGGCTGGAATCAGCCGCACTCATCACCAGCGCCGGTTCGTTCGGCAACGCCGGCACCGGCAGATCGCCGTACAACGCCGGCGCATACGCGCCATCGAGCGCGTAGTACAGGCGGCGCTCGCCGTCGCCGAGTTGAAACTCATACGGCGCGCCGCCATCAACGTGACGCAATTGCAAGCGGTGGCGGGCCGGATTAGCGCGATCGTGCCAGATTTCGGCATACAATGGAGCAACAGTGCGGTTGTTGAAATACCAGAGGGTCTGGTAACGCGCCTGCCACACCGGCGGGCCTTCCGGTTCGGGGATGCCGCCATGGGCCAAGGCCCGCGCTACTAATTCGTCTGCCCGCACGACCGGTTCGTTGGCGCCGGTGGCCACGACCGTAACCGGATTTCTAAACATACCGGGCAATACGAGGATCGCAACGAGCACCACCAACACCGCCGCCGGCGCCGCCAGCGCGAACGTAGCAAGGCGCTGGCGCGGCGTCGCCGCTGCACGCAGCAACCGATCGGCCAGCTTCGCAGGCATGGGGAAGGTCTGCGCATAGCGGCGCAGAATGAGTGTCAGCTCGCGCGTCGCCGCTTGCCATTCGCGCTCGAACATCCGGCAATGCGCGCACCCGGCCAGATGCCGCCGCACCTGTTCAAACGCGCGGAGATGCTGGGCCGGATCGATCAACGCTTGCCGCACCGGCCCGCACTCATCACTGCTCACCTGCGCCGGCAATGAATGGCGCGATGTGGGAGCTAACGCTTGCACGGCTTGCTCAAGCGTCCGGATCGCATCCGCCGGCTCTTGGCCAAGTATCTTAGCCAAGCGGACGCTATCCATTCCCAACACACCATACGCTAACACGGCCATCCGCTGCGGCAACGGCATGGCTCGCAACGGCCCCAGCACCGGAGCGGCTGCCGGCGCCGGTCGCCGTTCCAGCGGACGATCGGGAGCATTGGCGACCACCACCCGATAGAGACGGGCAACCAGTTCATCAGATTGCCAGCTCGCAGGCGGATGCTGGCGAAGATCAGATACCCATTGCCGCAACAACCGCTGCGCTGCCCGTTCGTCCGGCGCAAGCGCCAAGGCGATGCTGTACAGCGTATCACCGGTTTGCGCCAACCAACGCGCCAAATTAGCTTCGATCATGGGTTTGCTCAGCGTGCTGCGACGCAGCGGCATCATCGGCCAGTTGTTGCTGCAACCGCCACATCGTCTTGACCCGCGCGCGATGCCACGCCGCGCTCTTGGGGCCAGTCTCGCGCAACAAGACAATCCGTTGCAAGGCGGTACGCAACAGAGCGCGCCGTTGCGCTATCATTTCATCAGTATCATCGGTCGCCATAGCGATACCATCACATTAATTGGCTACCATCCGCTCAAACCGCCGTCCGGCCCGCGCCCCCGGCACCGGTGTCGATGCCAGCACTTCATCGATCACCGCGTTCGCGGTCACATTGCGTACCCGCGCCGCCGGGCTCACGATCAGGCGATGGCCAAGCACCGGCTGCGCCAGCGCCTTCACATCATCAGGCGTCACGTAATCGCGCCCGTTTAACGCCGCCCACGCTTGCGCCGACCGGTACAGCGCCAACGCGCCACGGGTGCTCGCACCAAGGTAGATATCGGCATGGGTGCGGGTAGCCGTCGTCAACGCCACAATATACTCGACGATCAGATCATCGACGTGAACCTGCTTGATCTCTGCTTGCAGGGCCAGCAACTCGTCGATGTCAACCACCTTGGGCAACGTTTCCAGCGGATGACCGTCGCGCTGCCGTTTGAGGATGGCAATCTCGTCGAGCCGATCGGCGTAGCCGAGATGCACCCGCAACAAAAAGCGATCGAGTTGCGCTTCCGGCAAGGGAAAGGTGCCTTCGTACTCGATCGGGTTTTGCGTCGCGAGCACCACAAACGGTTGCGGCAACGGATGGGTGATGCCATCAACCGTGATTTGCCGCTCCTCCATCGCTTCCAACAACGCCGACTGCGTTTTGGGAGTCGCGCGGTTGATCTCGTCGGCCAGCACAATTTGGGCCATAATCGGGCCGGGCCGGAATTCAAACTCGCGAGTTTGCTGGTTGAAGATCGACACACCGGTGACATCACCGGGTAACAGATCGGGCGTACACTGAATCCGTTTGAAACTCGAACCGATTGAACGCGCAATACTCTTGGCCAACATTGTCTTACCGGTGCCGGGTACGTCTTCGATCAAGACATGGCCGCGGCACAAGAGAGCTACCAGCACGAGCTCGACAATCCGGCGCTTGCCGATAATCACTTGTTCGACATTCGCCACAATGCGCGTAGCTACTTGCTGAACATGTTCCACATGCACCTCAGTTCAGATTATTGTCATCTTGATGCACAAGCAGTATACCACGATCACTGAGCGCAAGCCGGGCGCACTCGATGAACCGTTCACCCATCAGCCTGATCCCCACTCCCTACTCCCCATTCCTATGGTATTCTGATGCAAACAGCATGACACGGAGGTCTGGCAATGCTTGAGCGGGTGGCGGTTCTCTACAATCCATTAAGTGATGCCTCGATCCAGTTATCGCGCGAAGTGGTTGACTGGTTTCACGCTCGCGGCATCAGCGCAACGCGAGGTATCTCGCAAGAGTTTCGCGATCAGCCGCAATTGGTCGCCGACTGCGACTTGATGATCGCCCTCGGTGGCGACGGCACCGTCTTGCGCGCCGCCCGGCTCTGCTTCCCCCATAACATTCCCGTCTTGCCCGTCGCACTCGGCCATCTCAGTTTTATGGCCGAAATCGGCCCCGACGAGATTTATAGCGGCTGCGAACAGATCATGAATGGCGGCGGCTGGTTCGACGAGCGGGCGCTGGTGCGCGCACAACATTGGCGGAATGGGCAAAAACTCGGCCAGCATACCGCGCTAAACGAGGTGGTCATCTCGCGTAGCGATCTGAGCCGGATCGTCAATGTGCATGTGACGATCGATGATAGCCCGCTGACCACTTACCATGCCGATGGGGTGATTGTCGCGACAGCCACTGGCTCGACGGCGTATGCACTCGCCGCCGGCGGCCCGATTGTTGACCCGCGTTCGCAGGCGCTGGTGCTGGTGCCGATCGCCGCCCACCTTACCAATATCCCTTCGATGGTGCTGCACGAAGACGCCGTGGTGACGATGCAGCTCCGGTCGCGCCACCATGCGTTGCTCGCGGTCGATGGCCGCGAGAATATCGATCTCGTCGAAGGCGATGAAGTCGTGGTGCGCCGCAGTCCGCAGGTCTGCACCTTTGTCCGCCTGCGCCCAAGCAATCAGTTTTACACTCAATTAGTCGCCCGCTTGCGCCGCTCATAAGGTGCGCCGATTGCGCTCAACGGCACGAGATGCGTTACACTACAAGCATAATGCAGAGGGCACAAGGAGAAGACGAGGTATGATTCGTTACACAGGCGCTTCGGTAAGTGGGCGGATTAACGCTCCGGTCGAGGCCATTTGGGAACTGGTCAGCGATGTCGAGCGCCATCCGCAGATCGCCGGCAGCGGCGAAGTGCAGGCCGTGACCATCCGCGACGGGCGACCGCTCGAGGTTGGCGCGGTGTTTGAGTCACAACAGTTGATACGTGGCATCCATTATGTCACCGCGAACCGGATCGTGATCTGGGATCCGCCGTATCGCTTTGCGTGGCGCGTTGGCCTGCCGAGCGCACCCGGCATTGCCCAAATCTGGATGTTTGCCCTGCAACCGGAAGCCAACGGCACCCGCGTCACCAATGGCGTTGCCCTGATTTACGCGCTGCCGACCTTCTTCCCATTCTCGTTGCTGCGCAAGAAGCTGGCTAAAGGCTACGCCAACTCGATGCTCCCGACGCTCGATAATCTGGCCCGTATGGTCAATGCTCCGCCGCCTGACGATGTGCGCGTGATTACCGAGCCGCCAGCCGAGCTGACTGCGATGTTGCCGCCGCTCATCGTTCCCGGTGCGACGATGGTGGCAGCGGTGGTCGCCGCCGTCGCCGGGATCCTCGCCCTCCGCCGCCGCAACCCGCACTAACGTCGAGGCGCAAAGCGAGCAAAGGCGCAGAGAATGTGAAACGCAAAGGCGCAGAGGGCGCCAAGCTCGCAAAGGTTTTGGAGATGGTCTCCCAAGTATGTTGGGAGACTATCTCATAGTGGATAACACGACTGCAAAGATGCCTAAGAGATATACCACACGCACACTTATAAGATGATCCAAATACTTCACGCACCTTTGCGTTCTTCGCGTCTTTGCGTGTTGCCGCTTTGCGTCTTGGCAATGGGAACAGACGCTACCT
>NZ_LWQS01000102.1 GCF_001650695.1 Chloroflexus islandicus | reverse complement strand
GCAGAGGATGAACCATCCCCAACCCTCTTTGCGCTCTTTGCGTCCTTCGCGCCTTTGCGTTTGATCCCGCTGCGGCTGCGGGTTGGCCCCCACCCCGTGCCCTTCCCCCGCTGGGGGAGGGGTGGGCAGCACATCTGTCGAGAACCCGGCCCTAAAGGGCCGGGCTAGGATTACGAAGCCCGCTGCGCGGGCTGATGCCCCCACCTCTTGCCCCTGCCCCGCTGGGGGAGGGGTGTTGCCCTCACCCCCATCCCCTCTCCCACCGTCAGATGGGAGAGGGGGTTGAATAGCCACGAAAAGACACAAGAGGCGCAAAAAGGTGTTGGTTGTGTCGTTTGTGTGTCTTGGTGGCTATTCTCCATCTTTGAACGGTGTGGCGGGGGGGGGTGCGTCGGCGCCGGTAGCGCGGCTCGCAGCAGTGACGATCTGTTGCAGGTAGTGCTGCCAGTGTTGCTGGTTGGCGCGGGTGAGACGGCGAATAGCGGCAAGATCGCCGGCTTCGCCGGCTTCGACCGCGGCGGCGAGCGATTCTTGGAAGGCGCGGGCCAGATCGGCGACGGCGCGGCGCAGTTCGGCGTTCATAGCGCGCTGGCGCTCAAGCTGTTCGTACAGCCATTCATTGAGCCGCAATTGTTCTTCTAACTGTTCGCGCAAGCGCTGTTCCGCCGGCGTCATAGGCTACCTCAAGAATCGGTGCGCCCAACCTGATCGCAGGTCGGGCGCAAGGTGTCTGGCGGGGAGAGTGAGATTCGAACTCACGAGGGCTTATTAGGCCCTACCCGTTTTCGAGACGGGCACGTTCAACCACTCCGTCATCTCCCCGTGCCGCGTCGCTCACATATTATAGCGAGATGGGCGGATCTGTGCAAGTGGAAGCGCCGTTTGTATGATAGGATATCTCTATACAATGCGCTACGCTCGAAGAAAACTGCTGGATTGGGCACATGGCAACACCGAAGCGCCATTGGCTAGCTGCCACTCACGATCTCCCGCTTGCTGCTGCGCTGATCTGGTATGGTTCAGTCAGTTGTGTCGCGCTGATTCTCATTGGTGCGGTATGCCTCAATAGTGTCGCGTATGTGCGTAGTTTTGTGGATGATACCGCCTATCATATTCCGATGGCGGTGGAAATTGCCCGCCATGCTAATCCCTACTATGTTGATGTGAAGGCCACGTTTACCTCATTCTGGTTTCCGGCTGGCGCTGAGGCGCTGGTTGGCCTGTTTGTCGCCGTTACTCGCGATATTAATAGCACTAATCTGTCAGGCGCGCTGTTTTATATGTTGTTTTTGGTGGTGAGTTACCAGTTTGCCGGGATTTGGACGGCAGCTCGGCATATTCGGCTCTTATCGGTCGCCCTGTGTGGGGTCATTCCGGTGTTGTTTGCGCAGACGGTGGCCTTTTATGTTGACATTCATATCAACTTTTTAGTGTATCTGAGTTTGTACTTGCTTACACTGGCGTTGGTGCAACGGCAGGTTGATTTTGCTTGGTATGGGATTGGCGCGGCAATCCTGTCGGCCAGCGTGAAATATCATGGCCTGTTCTTTGGCGCGGTGTTGATGCTGGCGGCGATTGTTGCGATGGTCGCGATCCGGTCGTACAAACCCTCGTGGCGGTCGTTGCTGTTCGTGGTTGGCAGCGGCTTATTCACATCGGGATGGTATCTGCGCAACCTGTGGTTGAAAGGCAATCCGCTCTATCCGTTAGCTTTGCCGCAACCGCTGCCTTCGATCTTAACAAATCTTGGTTTGCCCTACCAAGGGATACCGTTTCCCAACTTATCACCGCAGGCTGTCTGGCCCCATCCGCTTATTCCCCAATCGCCTGTGGTGTACAATCTTATTCCGCACATCACGAATGATGCGTTTGGGTTGATGTTTCCGATTTCGCTGCTCATGCTTGGGATTGTGGTCTTGCGTTCTCACCGGATGCCGGCGCCGCAACGCCGGGCCTTTTGGTTTGTGGCGGCGGTTTCAGTCGCAATCGTTACGGTTTTACCGTTTCATCTCAGTGTGCCGCGGTATGTGCTGTTTTTGCCGGCAGTGGCGGCGTTGTGGCCGGCGATGCTGGCCGCGACGAATCCGAGTAGCTACCGGTTTGTTTGGTATAGCTACGCAGTGGTGATGATCGTCAGCATGATCTATATTGCAGCTAATATTGTTGGCATCGGCAACCATAGAACTATTACTCAAGAAGCGATTTCTATCTTACAGGAGCATCGCCGTTCTGATATTGTCTCGTTTGATATCGTTGAACAAGGAAATTTACGCATTGGTTATTTGAGCGGTCGTATGGCTTTTATTGCTACGTTGTACGATCGGCGCTTTACGAACCAGTTGATTCAACTGCATTATCAAGATTATTTGCTCGATCACGGCCCCGATTTCACAAATCCGGCTGATTTCGTGGCCTATGTGCGCTCACTTGATCTCGATTACATCGTTATCTTTGATCCCAAAGCGCCGGGTGCTGATATCTTACTCGAACATTTCTTTGATATGACCATTGTTGAGGATAGGTATAAATAGTGGTCTGTTATCTAAGCGGGCTAGGTCAGGTAAAGCATATAGCGCACTACACCCGCTTGATCACGACCATGGTCATATCATCGGCTTGGGGCGCCTCGCCGGCGAAGGCATTGACGGCGGCGAGCACGGCGGCTACGATCGCGGCGGGAGGTTGGTGATGGGTCGCGCGGAGGACAGCCGCGAGCCGGTCGTCGCCGAACAGTTCGCGTTCCGGGTTCATCGCCTCGGTGATGCCGTCGGTGTAGAACAGCAGCACGTCACCCGGTTCGAGCGTGAGTTCTCCCGGCGCAAAGTGCGGATCGGGGATGATGCCCAGCACGATCCCTTGGGCGGCGAGTGGGATGACTTGCCCGGTGGCGCGGCGGTAGAGCAGGGGATAGTTGTGGCCACCGTTGGCGAATGTGATCTGGCCGGTGGCCGGGTCGATCTGGGCGTAGAAGCAGGTCACGAACAGGCCGGCCCGTGAATCGGCGAGAATCAGCCGGTTGGCGCGTTGCAGCACTGCCACCGGCGGACGGCCATCGATGGCGCTGGCGCGGAGCAGGGTGCGCGAGAGGGCCATAAATAGGGCTGCCGGCACGCCTTTGTCGGTCACGTCGGCGATGACGACGCCGAGGCGGGGCGCGCTGGCGGGGGTTGCCGGCGGCAATTCAATAAAATCGTAGAAGTCGCCGCCAACTTGGCGGGCAGCGCGGTAGAAGGCTTCGATCTGTAAGCCGGGCACGAAGGGGCAACAGTCGGGCAAGAAACTGGCCTGTATCTCGCGGGCCAGATCGAGCTCGCGTTCGAGCCGTTGGCGGGCGAGCGCCTCTTGGTTGAGTCGCTCGCGGTCGATCATCTGGGCCACTTGGCTGGCGAGCAGGCCGAGCAGCTCGGCTTCGCTGTCAAGAAATGAGCGGGGGGTGATGGTGTTCACCAAGAGCAAGCCAAGCTGTGCCCCGCCGAGCTCAACCGGCACGGCAAGGTGGCCTTGAAAGTTCTGCCGGCGCAAGAGCGGCGGCAGGCGCATCAAAGCATCGGCGGGCAATTGCGCGCTGCGCTCTGGCAAGTACCACAGATGCGGGTGCTCTTCGTCGAGCGTCAGCGGCCATGGGCTGCCGGTGGGCAAAGCCCAGCCGTAACCGGCGCGCAGCACCGCTCTCCCGCCCTCTTCATCGGCCTCGACAAACGCGCAGGCATCGGCGTCGAGCAGGCGCGCGCCGACGCGCACTAACCGTTGCAAGGCCGGTTCGAGATCATCGCTGACCAACAGTTCTTGTGAGAGCGACAGCAAGGCGCGCCGTTCCTGCACCCGGCGCACGCTATACTCCTCGTAGAGGTGGGCGCGGGCGATCGCAGTGCCGAGCAGATCGCCAATGGCGGCCATCAGGTGTTGATCGGGCGTCTTGAGCCGCGCCCACTGGCTGGTGGCGAGATTGAGAATGCCCACCACGCGGGAGTTGTCGCGTAGGGCGATCGATACGTGATGCGAGAGGCCGCGCTTGTCGCCGACGGCGCTGCGGAGCCGGGAACATGCCATGAAGGCCGGTTCACCGAGTTGGCCCTCGCGGCAGGTTTCTTGACAGGCGCATTCGCCTTGCCATGCCAGACCGGGATAATTGAGCGCTGGGGGGAGGTGTTGGCGCGCGACGAGGGTAAACTGATCGCCTTCGTCGCGCAAATAGATCCAGCCGGCCTCGAGGCCGGTCAACGCCAGAATATGGCCAAGCGCCGCTTCCAGCGCCGTGCGCAGGTCAAGCGTTTGGTTGAGGGTTTGGGCGAATGAGCGCAACGCAGCCCATTCAGCGAGTTGGTGGCGCCGGTCGGAGGGTGGCATAGGACAACGAATGGGACAACGAATGGGACAACGAATAAACGAATGGGAGAACGAATAAACGAATGGGACAACGAATAAACGAATGGGACAACGAATAAACGAATGGGACAACGAATAAACGAATGGGACAACGAATAAACGAATGGGATGATGAATGATCGGGGGAGCCGCAGGGTTGTGCGGCTCCCTACATTGGATAACGAATAGTTGGTGGACAAACGACCTTTAGCGCTTTTTGCGGCTGATCGAGACGCCATCGCGCAGCGGGATGATCACCGACTCGAGCTGCGGGTGTTCCATGATGGCGCGGTTGAAACGCTGGATGCCGCGCACGAGCGGCGAGGCGTCTTCTTCGAGCACTTGCGCGCTGCACAGCACGTTGTCGGCGATGAGAACGCCGCCGGGGCTGAGCAGCGATACGCACAGCTCGAGCGCCTGCGTCGCCTGTTCGTCGTTGGAAGAGTTGCGCAGGACGTCGAGGAAGATCAGGTCGAATTCCTGATTGAGCGAGGGCAGGATCTCGCGCCAATCGCCGAAGTGGATCGTGATCAGATCGCGGTAGCCAGCAGCTTCGATCACCTCGTTGGCGAGCTTGACCCGCTCAGGATTGCGCTCGATTGCCGTCATTTTGCCGCCGGTTTGGCGGAGCGCCTTCATAATGAAGGTGGCGGCATAGCCGGTGGTGATGCCCACTTCCAGCGCGTTGCGGGCATTCATCATCAGCGCCTGTAGATAAAGAAACTGTCCCTGCACCGGCCCGACCAGCGACAAACCCTGCTGTTTGGCGCGCACTTCGAGGTTGGCTAATACCTCGTCGCGCGGTGGCATGAGATCGTGCAGATAGTCTTCGATTGCAATATTCGTGATGTCGTAGCGCATCACGCCCTCCTCACCCCGATGTTGGCGGTGGTGTGTGCGGCTGCCGCCCCAGTGGCGTCAGTTGCATACGCAAACACTTCATCTCAGACTAAATTGTATCACACCCTTGCCCATCTTGTGGTATGATCTAGCCTATCACATTATGCGCATAAGCTTGCAGCGGGAGGCAGCCGTGGCCGCGATTCGCATCCTGATTGCCGAGGATAATGATCTCGTATCGCTCACGCTCGAAGAGCAGTTGAAGGGGTTGGGCTACGAGGTGGTTGGCATTGCCCGTACCGGCGCCGAGGCGGTGATGCTGGCTGCCCGCCTGAAGCCTGATCTGGTGATCATGGATATTCGCATGCCGGAGATGGACGGTACCGAGGCGACGGCCCGCATCCGTGATCAGACCGGGATTCCGGTGGTGATGCTGACAGCGTTTTCCGATAAGGAGACGATCCGGCGCGCTGAGGCTGCCGGTGCGCTGGCCTATTTGGTGAAGCCGGTTAATGAGCAGGAGTTGCCGCCGGCGATTTCGATTGCGCTGGCCCGCCACCGCGAGTTGCAAAATCTGCGCAGCGAGAACCTTGAATTGCAAGAGGCGCTGGAGGCGCGCAAGTTGATTGAACGGGCCAAGGGGATTTTGATGCAGCGCCTCGGGCTGAGCGAGCGCGATGCGTATGAGCGCCTGCGCCAGCGTGCCCGCGATAAGCGTACCAAGATGAAGGATATTGCGCAGGCGATTATTGAGGCCGAAGAGTTGCTGGGCTCGTGACGCGGAAGGCGCAGAGGGAGCAAAGGCGCAGAGAGACTCAAACGCAAAGGCGCAGAGAACGCAAAGATCGCAGAGTATTCAAACGCAAAGGCGCAGAGAACGCAGAGGGCGCAGAGGATCTTGAGGGGGATCGACCAGCGCGCTTGTACCCAATCACCAAAAACCCTTCGCGACCTTTGCGATCTTAGCGCCTTTGCGTTAAGCGTCTTTGCGTGCTTTGCGGAGCCGGACAGCCGTCCGGCTCTACAAGCGTCTTTGCGTTACGAGTCTTTGCGTGCTTTGCGGCTTGGATTACCACGTATCACCCTATGCCAACCACCAATCCCTACGTCCTTGACCATCTCGAATGGCTCGGCTTCGTCCAACCCACCGGCGTGGTCGTCTCGGCCCCGGCGCTGGTCAGCGCCGGCGCGATTTTGCCCCGCGATGACCGCGAGGGCCAGCGCCTGCTGCTCTCCTGCCTCAGCGAGGACGCGGCGGGCCGCCCGTTCATCGCCGATTTCCGCCAGTTTGCCCGCACTGTGCTCGGCTGGAGCTTGTCGCCGCGCGGGTATGCCGGCGTGGACGGCGCGCCCATTCCGCCGGAGCTGACGGTGCCGCTGCCCGATTACGGCGAGACGCTCACCCCCGATCTGGCGGTGCGCGAGCGCGACCCCGCTCCCGGTGCATCGCCGTGGCAACTGCTCGTGCTGCTCGTGCCGCCTGACGTTGACTTCGACCGGCCGTGGCGCGGCGCGGGCCGGCTGGCGTGGTCGCCCCATAGCCGGCTCGAACGCCTGTTGCGCGAGACCGGCGTCCCCGCCGGCGTGCTCTGCAACGGCCACGTCATTCGCCTGCTCTCCGCCCCGCGCGGCGAAAGCTCCGGCTGGCTTGACTTCCGCGTCGCTGACATGCGCCTCACCGCCGGACGCCCGCTGGTGGCGGCGCTGCG
>NZ_LWQS01000101.1 GCF_001650695.1 Chloroflexus islandicus | reverse complement strand
GCGCCCTTCACTTGTTTGGTCTACCGTCTCGGTGAGACCGTTGCCCTCGCAACGCTGCGTAGTATAGCGAATGCCGCCGATTTTGTCAAGCGCCCTCCGCATACACCGGTTTACAGTATCAGAATGCGATAAAATGTTTTTGATGCCCGACTGTTGCCATGGGTAATGGGGACGAATTTTTGGATTGAGTTTGGCGTGCGGCAGTCCACTTGCCGCACGCCGCATTGCGCAATGGCAATGCGCAATGGAACGAAACTGCTATACTATTTGAGGTTGCCGCCATGAGCGAGGTGCCTATGTGGTTTGCGCTGTTGTGGGTGGTGTGCGCGCTCGCCCTGATCGCGAGTTTTGGCGCGAATTGGCGGCGAATGCGCCGCATCCCGCGCTTGTCGCCGCCTTGTTTGCCGCCCGATCCGCCCTTTATTTCGATCCTTATCCCGGCGCGGAACGAAGAGCGGGCGATTCGCCGTTGCGTGAGCGGGGCGCTGGCTCAGCGTTATCCGCACTTTGAGGTGATTGTGGTTGATGATGGTTCGACCGATCGCACGCCGGCGATTTTAACCGAGCTGGCCGCAACCGACTCGCGGCTGCGGGTGGTGCCGGGCCGGCCATTGCCGCCGGGATGGGTCGGTAAGTGTAACGCTTGCCAGCAAGCGAGCGATGCCGCGATCGGCGCGTGGTTGCTCTTTCTCGATGCCGATACGGCGCCGGCGCCTGATCTGGCGGCAGCCTTGCTCTGCCATGCGCAGGCCACGCATGGCGATATGGTGACAATCTTCCCTTTTCTTGAATTGGGGTCGTGGGCCGAACGTTTGGTGTTGCCGCCATTCATTGCGCTCATTGTGTCGATTTTTCCCTTCGAGCGGCTAGCCCAGCCTGATGTGCGTCCCGACGAGGTACTTGCGAATGGCCAGTGTATTTTCGTTCGCCGCGCCGCGTATGATGCGATCGGCGGCCATAACGCTGTGCGCGGCGAGGTGCTCGAAGATGTGCGGCTCGGCCAGACCTTGCGCGCTGCTGGGTTTTCGGTGCGTGGTGCGATTGGGATGGAGTATCTGGCTGTGCGGATGTATACCAATGCCGCTGAAGTGGCCGAAGGCTTGATGAAGAACGCTTCCGCCGGTTCACGCAGCGGCGGCTGGCGTTCGTTGACCGGCATGGCCCTGCTATTGGCGCAAGCCTACGGGCCGCTTATGCTGATGGCTGGCGGTCTGCTGAGCGGCGGCGTTGCTGGGTATGCCGCTGCCGGCGCTGGCCTGCTGGCGTGGCTGGTTGGCTTGCTGTTCTGGGGAACGCTGTACCGCCAATTTTACCGGCTCAGTCCACTGTATGCGCTGTTGTGGCCGGTTGGCTTGCTGATGTATCTCTTTATTGCCGGTTATGGGATTGTGCGCGTGCAGTTGGGTCGCGGGGTGACGTGGAAGGGTCGCCGGTACGCGGGATGATGCCGCGTACCGGCCCGTTTACCGGTTTACGCCAGCTTGAAATCGACGTGGATGAATTTGCGCGTGACCGGGTGGCGTTGCACGACATAAATCACCACGGGGTACGCCGTCCCCTCGATGTCGAGCGTGAACGATTCACCCTTCGGTACAGTGCGGAAGATCTGCTCGAAGTCGCGCTCGTTGATCTGAATCGCGGTCGTTTCCACTCCCTTGCCGTAAAAGTTGGCCGGCAAGATGCCTTCGCGGCGCAGAGTCTTGACCTTTTTGCCGAAGATGTGGCGGCGCTGAGCTGCCAAGGTGGCGTTTGCCATAAGATGCCTCTCTTTGGTGTTTACGGAGGGGAGAAGCTGGCCCGTTGCCAGCCCGAGACCCTCCAGCGATCCGAAGGGATAGTATATCATAAAGTGACAGTGGCGCTGTCAATGAATGAGGTCGTAGCGCGCTTGCTCCATAGGTTATGTGGTAGGATTGCCAATATGGCGAGGTGACTCTTTGGCCGAGACTGCTAGTACCGATTCGATCGCTTTGGTTGCTGAGGTAGTCGTTCGCGCACCGGCGCGCCGGCACGACGGTACATTTTCTTACCGCGTACCCGTTCATCTCCATGACCTGATCACCGTTGGGCATCTGGTGTGGGTGCCGTTCCGCCAACAACAAGTGCAAGGGGTGATCGCCGGCTTACAGCAACGTCCGGCTAAGGGGCTGCGCGATCTGATCGATCTGGTCGATCCGGAACTATCGATCCCGCCATTGGCGATTACCTTGGCGCATTGGGTTGCGCAAACCTATTACACCTCTCTTGCCACGGTGCTTGATCTGTGCTTGCCGCCGGGCACGGCTCAGCAGGCTGTCACCACGTGGCGAGCCACTCCCGATGGTCTGCGCTACGAGTTGGGCGGGTTGCCGGAACGCGAGCGGGCAATCCTGTTTTATCTCCGGCGGTATGGCGAGCAGAGCGAGCTTGATTTGCGCGCGGCATTGCGCGGCAGTGATGCCGATTTGCGCGCGGCGTATCGGGCGTTGGCCGAACGCGGTCTGATTACGCGCGGGACGCGCATCGATCCGCCGCGAGTGCGTCCACGGCGCGAGCAGGTGGCGCAACTGGCCGTCCTTGATTGGGAAAACGCGCTTGGCGAGCTTCGTCGCGCTCCGCGGCAGGCTGCGGCGTTGCGCTGGCTGGCCGAACAGGGAGCGGCCCAATCGCTGGCGGCATTGCGACAGGCTACCGGCCTTGATGTGGCCGGGGTGCGTGCGCTAGAACGGCGTGGCTTCATCACGCTGTCTGAGCGTGAGATCTACCGTGATCCGCTGGCGTCGCTCACACCGCCGCCTGATACGCCGCCGCCATTGACCGCGGCCCAACGCGAGGCTTACGAGACCATTGTGCCGGCGCTTGAGGCCGGCGCCGGCGGCAGATTTTTACTGCACGGCATTACCGGCAGCGGCAAGACGGAAATCTACTTGCGCTTAATTGCGCGCGCATTGCGCCTAGGCCGGCAGGCGCTGGTCTTAGCGCCTGAAATTGCGCTCACGGCGCAATTGGTGCGCCGGTTTGCCGCTCGCTTCGGCAGCCAATTGGCGGTGTTGCACAGCGGTCTGAGTGACGGTGAACGCTACGATGCGTGGCGGCGGTTGCGCCGTGGCGAAGCGCGTCTGGCAATTGGCGCGCGCTCGGCGCTGTTTGCGCCCTTGCCCGACTTGGGATTAGTGATCGTTGATGAAGAGCACGAGCCGAGCTACAAGAGCGATTCGGTCCCGCGCTACCATGCTCGCGACGCCGCGTTGCAATTAGCCGAATTAGGCGGTATTACGGTCGTGCTCGGCAGCGCAACGCCGAGCGTCGAGAGTTTTTACGCGGCTCGCACCGGGCGTCTGCATCTGTTGCAGTTACCTGAACGGATCGGCGGTCAGATCGGCGTCGATGGTTTGGTGCATACTCGTCCGTTGCCATTGCCGCCGGTGCGGATCGTGGATATGCGGCGCGAGCTGCAACAAGGCAACAACTCGATCTTTTCAACCGCATTGCAACAGGCCTTGGCCCAGACGCTCGAACGTGGCCAGCAGGCGTTGCTCTTCCTCAACCGGCGTGGCGCCGCCTCGTTTGTGTTTTGCCGTGATTGCGGCTATGTCGCGCGCTGTGATCGCTGCGCTGCGCCGCTAACGGTGCATTACGATCAGGAAGCGGGCGAAGCTGGTGCGCCGGTGAATATTCTGATGTGCCATTCGTGCGGCCAGCGGGCCGTCGCGCCGGTTGTTTGCCCCCAGTGTCTCAGCCGTAAGATCAGAGCTCTAGGAGCCGGCACGCAGCGCGTGGCCGAAGCGGTGCGCGAACTTTTCCCGCAAGCCCGCGTTGCCCGTTGGGATCGCGATAGCGCCACCGGAAAGGATGCGCACGGCAAGTTGCTGGAAGCAATGTTGGCGCGCCAAATCGATGTCGTGGTCGGCACCCAGATGATCGCTAAAGGGCTTGATCTGCCTCTCGTGGCGCTGGTTGGCGTGATCCTTGCTGATACCGGTCTGCACCTGCCCGATTTTCGCAGCGGTGAACGCACCTTCCAGCTCTTGACCCAAGTGGCTGGGCGCGCCGGACGGCGCAGCGAGGGAGCGCAGGTGATCATCCAGACCTACCAGCCTGACCATTATGCGCTGCAAGCGGCGCGTGAACACGATTATCAGGCGTTTTACCGGGAAGAGATCGCCTTTCGCCGCGCCTTGGCCTACCCGCCCTTTGGCCGGTTGATCCGGTTTGTCATCAGCAGTTCGAGTGAAACAACCTGCCGCAAGCAAGCCGAACGCCTTGCCGCCGATCTCCAACGTTACATCAACGAGCGCGATCTGGCCGGTTGGCGCTTGATCGGCCCGGCCCCGGCCTTCTTTCGCCGTCAACGCGATCGTTGGCGTTGGCACGTGTTATTGCGCGTGCCTGCCGATAGCGCCACTCAAGCCATTCACGCTGCGCTCGACGCGCTCGGCCCGCTGCCCGGCTGGATCATCGACATTGATCCAGTGCAAGTGTTATGAACAAGGCGAACGCCAGCGCAGGCGGGTTTGGCGAAATCAAAGACCGGCGCGCAGCCGCGCCGGTCTATCGGGGTCAAGAGACGTAACCAGATTAAGCGTACTCCGCGACGTTCTGCTTCGCAGCCCGCGCTGCGCGGCGGCGCATGCTGGCATCGAGCTGAGCAAAGAACTCGTCGGGGTTGACGCTAGCGGCTGCGCAGGCATCAGCAAAGCGCAGATTGCTGCGATCAATCCGGTGCTCGCGCAGAAATGCCCGCGCCTCGGCGCCAAACGTCTGCAACACCTCTTCGACCGTGTACTGCTCAAAGTTCCCGTTGCGCATTGTCGTGCTCCTTTTTCATCTATCAAGACTATCTTCGTCGCGACGGCTTCATTGCCGGTTGCGCTTTCATCATACTGGATATTTTGTACAATTGCAAGAGTTTTGATTTGTGCAAAATGTACAAATTACTGCGAGAGGTAAAACTCATCACGCAATGGCAACATAGTCATTGCGCGGTTCGCCGTATCTGAAGCAATGCTCCGCCCCTAGCGTCAATGATGGCTGAAGCTAGGTTAGGCCTTGCTCGCAGGGGCTTCGCCGGGCGACTCACTATCACTGGCAGTCGTGGTAGGGAACGGTCAAGAACGTGCCGATGCGTGAGTCCTCGCGCCAAGAACGCAACGGGTTGGCCAGCAGCCCGCTGCGCGGGCTTCGTAAAAATAGCCCGGCCCTTCAGGACCGGGTTTCCTCCTCCCCGCTCCCGCGCCAGTGGGAGCGAGGCAAGGGGGGCGGGGCACCGAGCAGCATAGCCCCAAAGACCCCCAAACTCAGATGATGCTTGTTGGGCCTTTTGGGTCTTTTTGTGGCTATGCAGCCCGCTGCGCGGGCTTCGTAAAAATAGCCCGGCCCTGAAGGGCCGGGTTCCCTGTTGTCCACCCAAAGCCCCACACGGTGCGCAGGAAACAAATGGGATGAAGGCCACAAAAAGATCAGACTAAGGCCAACGTCCACCATGTCTCACAACGCTGCATGTGTGAGCAGAAGGTCATACTGGCATCCGCGGTAATGCCGTACATCCAGATGCCGCTAGGCCAGCCGTTGCTTTAGAGCGGCGAGACCGTTAATGGCCAACTGGCTCAACTATGTCGCTCCGTTCTCTGGTACTGCGTTCATCGGCCTGCAGGGCATACTCGCCGGCCCACGCCTGAATGCCGGGCCAGTCGCGCAACGCCGCTTGATGCACAGCGTCAGGTCGCCAGATCTGCTCGATGTAGTCGCGATCGATCTGAACGGGATGGAGACTTTTGAATGGCACGACCGTTGTTGTCTCGCCCTTGCCCCATTCTTCTTCATCACCGGGGCCGAGCGGGAGCGCCAGCTCGTGAAACGTAACGAGCTCAGGGTGGCGGGTGCGGTCAATGAGCGCATCGGCGGCCTCGCACACGCGCCCGTGATCGAGCAAGGCTGCCAGCAAAACATCGGTCATCCGTGATCGAACCGTCAGTTGTGCCAGCCGGAGGAGATCCATCCGCACGAGGAGATCGAGATAGCCGCGCACAGCCATGCGGCTGCGATCGTTGCTGCCCCAACGCAGGCCGATGCCAGCGGCGGCGGTGGCGGTGGCGTTGCGGCCAAGGCTGCCGGCAACGGTTTGCGCCACTGGGCCGCTGGTGACAACGTAGAACCGGATCGTCTCGCCAAGCGCCCAATGGCGCACAATCTCAGTTCCGCCTTGCCGCTGGTGCTTGATTTCGATCTGCTCGATCCGGGCCGCGCGGAAACGCGCATCGAGTTCGTCATCGCGCCCGGCTTCAATGTGGAAGCCGATGTAGGGGCTGAATCGTTTGCTGCCAACTGGCCGGGCTAGGCTTTTGCCGTTGGCGTATTGGAGGGTAATGGCTTCAGTGATGGCTTGAACTCGATTGCGCCCAATCATGCGTTTGCTCCTCTTGGTTGCCGTACCGGATCGTGCGCTCAATTATAGTACAAATGTTCGATTTTGTAAAGAGGGCACACCATCACCGCAAAAACAAAAAGACCCCTGCCAAACTATGGCAGGGGTCACCGGATGCAGGGACGTTACGGCGCTACTTTCAGAATAATCGGCACGAAGACGCGCGCCGGCTCAACGATGATCTCGTAGTTGAAGCTGGCGGTTTGGCCATTGCTGTCGGTCACGGTGATGGTAAAGCTGTACGTGCCGACTTGCGTTGCGCGCCCTTCGAGCCGGCCATCAGCGCTCAGCGTGATCCCCGGCGGGAGTTGGCCGCTCACTTGGTAGGTATAGCTGCCGCTGCCACCAGTGGCGCTTAGTTGCTGTTGCACGTTACTGCCGACTGCCAGTGATGCCGGTAAGCTCAGCTCCAACTGCGGCGCTTGGCCCGGTGTCGGAACCGGGGTGGCCGTCGCGGTCGCGGTTGGCGTAGCGGTCGGAACCGGCGTGGCCGTCGCGGTTGGCGTGGCGGTCGGAACCGGGGTCGCGGTGGCGGTCGGCGTGGCAGTCGGAACCGGGGTGGCCGTCGCGGTTGGCGTGGCGGTCGGAACCGGGGTCGCGGTGGCGGTTGCGGTTGGCGTGGCGGTCGGAACCGGGGTCGCCGTCGCGGTTGCGGTTGGCGTGGCGGTCGGAACCGGGGTCGCCGTCGCGGTTGCGGTTGGCGTAGCGGTCGGAACCGGGGTGGCCGTCGCGGTTGCGGTCGGCGTAGCGGTCGGAACCGGGGTGGCCGTCGCGGTTGCGGTCGGCGTAGCGGTCGGAACCGGGGTGGCCGTCGCGGT
>NZ_LWQS01000100.1 GCF_001650695.1 Chloroflexus islandicus | reverse complement strand
GGCGGGCGAGGGGGAGTCGCTAGATGGGTGATGCAGCCATTGCTGGCAGCGGAACACAGCAGCGCCCCGCTCCCGCATTGCGGGAGCGGGGCTGGGGGTGAGGGTACGAGGTTTACCGCCGAGCACGCAGCGGGCGCGGACGCCATCCTGTCATTGCGCGGGCGCGCCGCGCCCGCAGCAATCCCCTCCTTTCGCGAATGGTATGCCTGCGCGGCCTCCCCTCCCCCAGCGGGGGAGGGGTAGGAGCATCATCCCCCAGCGGACGCACAGCACCCGCAGCACGCTCCCCCTTCGGCGGAAAGGTTCCGCTCGCGTGCTCGCGGGGGATTGCTTCGCTTCGCTGCGCTCCGCTCGCAATGACAACTGGAGAGGCGGCGCTGCCACAAAACCCTCTGCCCCCTTTGCGGAGCCGGACAGCCGTCCGGCTCTACGGCGCCTTTGCGTTTGAAACCTCGGCGCCTTGGCTCGCTTTGCGCCTTGGCGTTGACTCCCTCACCCCCCGGCCCCCTCGCCCACCTGACGGCGGGCGAGGGGGAGTCGCTAGATGGGTGATGCAGCCATTGCTGGCAGCGGAACACAGCAGCGCCCCGCTCCCGCAACGCGGGAGCGGGGCTGGTGGTGAGGGTACGAGGTTTACCGCCGAGCACGCAGCGGGCGCGGATGCCATCCTGTCATTGCGCGGGCGCGCCGCGCCCGCAGCAATCCCCTCCTTTCGCGAATGGTATGCCTGCGTGCATCGCTCCCGCTGAAGGGGGAGATTGCTTCGCCTCGCTTCGCTCGGCTCGCAATGACAAGCGGGGAAAGCAGAGCTGCGCCCAAGCTGGCCGCTTCGTATCTAGGGCATGGTATAATACGATAGCATATCGTATCTAGCCGCACTGTTCTACCATGAAAACCTACCGCAATCTCTACCCGCAGGTTTACGATTTTGAAAATCTGTATCGGGCCTATCGCAAGGCGCGGCGGGGCAAGCGTGGCCGGGCTGAAGTGGCGCGCTTTGAGGCGCGGGTAGAAGATGAGTTGTTTCGCTTGCAAGCTGAATTGCGCAACGAAACCTATCAACCCGGTCGCTATCGCCATTTCTACATCTACGAACCAAAGAAGCGCAAGATTAGCGCAGCGCCGTTTCGCGATCGGGTCGTTCACCACGCGCTCGTGGCCGTGATTGAGCCGATCTTCGAGCGACGGTTTATCTTCGATTCGTATGCATGCCGGGTTGGGAAGGGCACTCATCGCGCGCTGGCGCGCTGCACCGAGTTTGTGCGCCAGTATCGCTACGTCTTGCAGTGCGACGTAGCGAAATTCTTTCCCACCATCGATCATGCCATTCTCTTAGCGATTTTGGGCCGCACTATCGCTGATCGGCAGGTGATGAACCTGTGCGCCAAGATTGTGGCTAGCGGGGCCGGCGTGCTTGATAGTGAACGCGAATTGCATTGGTTCCCCGGCGATGATCTGTTTGCGCCGCTGCGTCCGCAAGGCTTGCCCATCGGCAATCTTACCTCGCAGTTTTGGGCGAATGTCTATCTCAACGAGCTAGACCAATACATTAAACGGCAGTTGAAATGCCGCGCCTATGTGCGGTACGCCGATGATCTGCTGCTCTTTCACAACGATAAAGCCGTCTTGCATGCATGGTTGGCTGATTTGCGCGCAGTAGCGGCGAATCGCTTGCGATTGCTGCTCCATCCTGCCAAGTGTCACGTCTTTCCTACCGCCACCGGCGTGCCGTTTCTCGGCTTTCGTCATTTTGCCGCCTATCGCCGCCTCAAGCGTCCGGCCGTCGTGCGCTTTCGTCGCCGGCTGCGCCGCATGCAAGCCGGCTATGCCGCCGGCACGATCAGTTTCACGCAAATTGGTGATTCGATCCGCAGTTGGTGCGCCCATGCGGCGCATGGCAGTACCTACCGGCTACGCAATCAGCTACTGCGGCAGGCAGTGTTTCGTCCGGCGATACAGGCATGAATCACATTCCGATCTTTGCCAAGACCTACGATCTGTTGCTCTGGCTCACCCCAACCACGTTGAAATACCCGCGCGAGCATCGCTTTGCGCTGGCTTTGCGCACCCAGCAAGCAGCGTTTGAGTTTAACGAGCTGATCGTCTTGGCCCGCAAAACGCGCGATAAGCGCGATCTGTTGCTGCGCGCCGATGCGCGGCTTGAACAAGTGCGGCTCTATTTGAGGCTAGCCCACGATCTCAAGCTGCTCAACCTTCGCCAATACGAATATGCCGGGCGCCTTGTGGCCGAGATCGGCGCGCTGCTCGGCGATTGGATGCAACGGGTGGGTGCGCAACCGCGCGGCGGCAACGATGAGCCGCGTTAAGCAAGGGTTGCGCCGCATTCAATGCCACGGTGTCGAGCAAGGCTCTATACTAAGCTGCCGACAGTGTGTGCTATAATCGACGTGGAGCCAGCCGCTATCGCGCGAACGGTCGCTGCGCGTATCGCAACGACAACAACCCCGACAACGACAACGACAATAGGGGTTTTCGGCTCGCCACTTGCGCTCTGTATCGGCCGGAAATGCGTTGTGACCGCTCATTGCAACGCCGAGGCAGCGACAGAGAACAACAGGCTGGTTCCCGGTTCGCTGCGCCGCGAGCCAAACAATCATCCTTCCCGCGCCCTGTGGTAGGCAGCGATGCTGACGCTTGGCGCGGGTACGTGTCTCTGCCGGCCCGTTTTCCCAACCTGACGCATACGAATATGGCCGGTATCCAATCCGTGTGTACCATCCGTTGATCAGCGACCGCCGGGGATGGATCCATCACGTGATCCGTCAACCGTAGAGACGCACGGCCGTGCGTCTCCATCAATATCGTCATCGCATTGCATGCATCCAGCGCATCCGCCCATTCCCGCATCATCCCCGCCATCGCCGCCCACCAACGCACCCGGTATGCCATCCGGGGGTGGCATTGGGTTTGGAGACGCACGGCCGTGCGTCTCTACGGGGGATGACGATCATCATTTGCGTTGTGACGGGGAATGACAATGGAACGGCCAACCGGCACGGGGATGGCAACAACCATCCCCGCGCGGTTATGGTTCGATTGGGATGTTGCGCTGGCGGGCGATGTCGCGCAGGGCGCGGGTGAGGCTTTCGAGCTGGCGCAACAGCAGGCTGACCTTAAACGCCGCCCCTTCGTCGCGTTCGATCCATTTCAGCAGGTCGCCGTCATGCACGGCACGCGCGAGGCGATCGCTCTCGTCAACCATTTGGTCGAGCGAACGGATGCGGAAGACACGGGATTTATTTTTGGGTTGGTTTTCAATCGTCTCTTCCACCACCGTCAAATACTCGCCGTCCGCTGCCTCTTCCTCATCTTCCCACCCATCGTCGTGCTCCGGCAGATCGACGGCCGTCGCCGGCGTGTGGCTGAGCGGGCCGCCGCTGCTGCCGGTCGGGGTGGCTTTGGTGCGCAGTTCGGCGCCTTGCTCCAGCGCCTGCAAGGCGACATCAAGGGTCAGGTTGGGGTTGGCGGCGAAGTAGGTCGTGAGCCGGCTCAGTTCGGCGGCCGACATGCCCTCTTCGACCGCAAAGCGGGCGAGATCGATTTGGGTTTTGGGGTTGGTGATGCGGCGCAAGTGCTGGGCTTGGGTCACGTTCAGCTCGCCGCGCCGGATCATCTGCTGCACCTCTTCCGGCAGTTCGAGCAGGCCGAGGTAGCGGCGCACCGTGCGCGCGCCGAGGCCGACCGCTTGCCCGACCGCTTCGTCAAGCTCGTTGTCGGGCAGCTTGCCGCGGGTAGCGATGATGTGCTCACGCAGCCGGGCAAAGGCGCGGGCCTGCTCGATGTCGTTGAGGTCTTGGCGCTGCACATTCTCGATCAATTGGCGCAGCAGCAAATCAGGGTCATCGCTATCGAGCACAATGCAGGGCACCTTGCTCAACCCAAGCTGGATCGCCGCGGCCCGCCGCCGGCCGCCGTAGACCACCCGGTACCGGCCGCCGCCTGCCGGCGTCACCCCAATCGGCTGCAACAGACCATATTCCGCAATCGTCGCCGCCAACCCAGCCACATCCCCCGGCTCCTCGCGCACCCCTGCCGGGTCTACGTCGAGCTGGCGCGGATCGAGATAAAGCAATTGCATCGCGGGTTCCCCCTTGACAACGCAATGACCGGTCGGCGCCGGTCATTGCGCATGCTATCCGAACAAGTGTGTCAAGTATAGCAGGCTTGGGCGATGCTGGCAACTTGCCTGCCGGCAAGGCGCAGAGGCGCAGAGGATTCAAACGCAAAGGCGCTGTCGAGCCGGACGGCTGTCCGGCTCCGCAGAGAACGCAAAGGCTTTTTTATTGTTTGTGCCTTTTGCGTCTTTTTGTGGCTATTCTCCCTCGGCGGTACAAATGTGCCCCCACCCCCGGCCTCTTCCTCGCCGGAGGAGGGGAGGCCGCTCAGGCATATCATTCGCCGAAGGAGGGGATTGCTTCGGGCGCTACGCGCCCTCGCAATGACATCCTGACTTGTCATTGCGAGCCGCCGGAGGCGGTGAAGCAATCTCCCCCAAGAGCGGGATTCCGTCGCTCATCGATTAGCCCGCGCAGCGGGCTTCGTAACCGTAGCCCGGCCCTTGAGGGCCGGGCGATACAGCGCGAGGATGCACGTTCTTGCCCCCACCCCTAACCCCTCCCCCGCTGGGGGAGGGGCCGACCCTCACCCCCAACCCCTCTCCCGCTGGGGTCACGAGGCGGCCAGATATGGAGTGCGGCAGTTTGACTGCCGCACTCCACAGCCGGCAAGCGGGGGC
This sequence comes from Chloroflexus islandicus, assembly GCF_001650695.1. Lineage (GTDB taxonomy): Bacteria > Chloroflexota > Chloroflexia > Chloroflexales > Chloroflexaceae > Chloroflexus > Chloroflexus islandicus. The sequence continues at coordinate 4,345 of NZ_LWQS01000100.1, read as the reverse complement.
GCAGAGACTCTTAACGCAAAGGCGCAGTAGAGCCGGACGGCTGTCCGGCTCCGCAAAGAACGCAGAGGTTTTTTTTGTTTGTGCCTTTTGCGTCTTTTCGTGGCTATTCCATATCCGCGACTCTGTGACCGTACTTGTCACATTCCTCTGGTACAATATCAGCAGTTCACGTGGCATAGTGGTACCTGAGGAGTGATTGCGTGACTCTGCTTGATCTGCCGTGGCAGCCCCCCGAAGTTGGCCAGTTGGTGATGGTGCGTTCGCGCCTGTGGCTGGTCGAAGAGGTGATTCCGCCGCCGGCACCCGGCCAGTCGTGCCGGGTGCGGTTGGCTTGCGCCGATGATGATGCGCAGGGCCAGTCGCTGGAGGTGTGGTGGGAGTATGAACTTGACCGCCAGATTGTCCAAGATGCGCTGTGGAGCGATCTGGCGGCGCGCGGGTTTGACCCGCCGGGCCGCTTTGCCGCCTATCTCAATACGCTGCGCTGGCATTGCGTGACCGCGACTGACCCCGATCTCTTTCAGGCCCCGTTTCGCGCCGGCATCCGGATCGATGCGTATCAGATGGAGCCGCTGCGCAAAGCGCTGCGCTTGCCGCGGGCGAATCTGTTTATCGCCGATGATACCGGTTTGGGCAAGACGATTGAGGCCGGTTTGATTATGCGCGAGTTGTTGTTGCGCAAGAAGGTGCGCACAATTGTGGTCGCGGCGCCGCCGTCGGTGCTTGAGCAGTGGCAGGCTGAGCTGGAAGAACGGTTTGGCTTGACGTTTGTGTTGCTCGATCGGGCGTATGTGGCCCGTATGCGCCGCGAGCGCGGCTTTGGCGTGAACCCGTGGCGTACCCATAGCCGGTTTTTGGTGTCGCACCGCTTGCTGATCGACCCGGTCTACACCGACCCGCTGCGCGAGTGGCTCGGCCCGTTCTTGCCCGGTAGCTTGCTGGTGCTCGATGAGGCGCACCACGCCGCTCCCGCCTCTGGCAACCGCTACGGGATCGAGTCGGACTTCACCCGCGCCGTGCGCGATCTGGCGTGGCGCTTCGAGCACCGGTTGTTTCTCTCGGCGACGCCGCACAACGGTCACTCGAATAGTTTTGCGACCCTGCTCGAATTGCTCGATCCGATCCGTTTCACCCGCGGCGTGAAGGTGCGCGGCAAGAAGGCGCTGGATCAGGTGATGGTGCGCCGTTTGAAAGAGGATATTCGCGCGGTGCAGGGTGGCTTCCCGCGCCGCGAGGTGATCCGGATCGAACTGAGCGGCTTGCCGGACGATGCGCCGGAGTTGGTGCTGTCGCGCTTGCTCGATGAGTACCGCTCTCTACGCGAGCAGCAGTTTGCGACGGCGTCGCGCAAGGCCCAAACCGCCGCCGCGTTGTTGACGGTGGGGTTGCAACAGCGTCTGCTGTCGTCGATCGAGGCGTTTGCCCGCAGTCTGAAGGTGCATCGGGCCACGGTCGAACGGCAGTGGGAGCGGCAAGCGGCGCTCGATGCGGTGGCCGAAGAGGCGGAGTTGCTGGCGGTTGCGCCTGACGCCGACGATGAGCGCAGCACGTGGAGCGATGCTGAGTTGCAGGAGGAGGAGGATAAGGCGATTGAGGCGGTGACGGCGGCGACGGAAGCGGCGCTGTCGCCGGCGGCGCAGGTCGCCGAGTTGCGCCGGCGCGAGCAGGAGCTGCTCGATGAGATGCAGCGGATCGCTGAGGCCCATCGCTACCGGCCCGATGCCAAGACGCGCTATCTGATCGATTGGATCCGGGCCAATCTCTGCCCCGATCTGCCGCCGTTCGGCCAGCCAGTGGCTGGCCCGCCGCCGCGCTGGAATAACCGGCGGGTGATCATTTTCACCGAAAATCGCGAAGGCACCAAGCGCTATCTGCTTGAGATGTTGTCGCGCGCGATTGCCGGCTCCGACCGGGCCGAAGAGCGGATCGAGGTGATTGATGGCTTGACCAGCAGCACCCGCCGCCAAGAGATTCAGCGCCGGTTTAACACCGATCCGGCTCACGATCCGCTGCGCATCTTGCTGGCGACTGACGCCGCGCGCGAAGGCTTGAACTTTCAGGCCCATTGCGCCGATCTGTTCCATTTCGATCTGCCGTGGAACCCCGGCCGGATCGAGCAGCGCAATGGCCGGATTGACCGCAAGCTGCAACCGGAGCCGGTGGTGCGGTGCCACTATTTTGTCTTGCCGCAACGGGCCGAGGATCGGGTGCTGGAGGTGTTGGTGCGCAAGACCGAGACGATCAAGCGCGAGTTGGGCAGTTTGTCGAAGGTGATTGATGATGATATCGAGCGGCGGCTGCGCCAAGGGATTCGCCACCGTGATGTGGATGCGCTGGTGCGCGAGCTGGAACAAGCCGATCTCGATGCGATCCGCCGCCAGAGCATCGCCGAGGAGCTGGAGCAGGCCCGTGAGCGCGAACGCGATCTGCAAGAGCAGATTGAGCGCTGTCGCAGCTTGCTGGAACGCTCGCAACGGTGGACAAACTTCAATGCCGAGGCGTTCCGGCAGGCGTTGAACAGCGCGCTGGAGATGATTGGCGCGCCGCCGTTGCAGCGCGATGTGGATGAGAGTGGCCGGGAGGTGTGGCGTGTGCCGGCGCACAACGAGCGGCTGGCGTCTGACCCAACGTGGAACGCGATCCTCGACAGTTTGCGCGCGCCGCGCGCGGCCAACCAGAGCCTGAGCGATTGGCGGCGCGAGGCGCCGATCCGCCCGATTGTCTTTGCCGATACCGGCGTGCTGAGCGATGAGTTTGTGCATTTGCACCTCGAACACCGGATCGCGCAGCGGCTGCTGGCCCGGTTTCGCGCCCAAGGCTTTACCGAGCATCTGGCGCGGGCTTGCGTGTTGCGGGTGAGCGATGCGGTGCCGCGGGTGGTGATGCTGGGCCGGTTGGCGTTGTTTGGCCAGAGCGCCGAGCGGCTGCACGAGGAGATTATCGCGGTGGCGGCGCGCTGGATCGAGCCAACTCAGCGCACCGGCCCGCTGGCTCCCTACGGTCGCGATGGCGAAGAGCGCGCGCTGGGCTTGCTGGAAGAGGCGCTCCGCCGGGAACGCCATGCCGAAGCGAGCGCGGTCGTGCAGCAGCGGTTGGCGCAGTCGGCGGCGAACGACGTGACCGATTTGGCTCCGCACCTGAACCGCCGCGCCGCCGAGGCCGCCGAGAAGGCGATTGCGCTGCTGCGCCAGCGCGGCGAGCGCGAAGCGGCTGATCTGCGCGCAGCGATCGAGCAGCAGGCCCGCCGGGTAAGTGAGCAGCTTGAGCAGAGCCGCGCCGCGTTGCAGCAGTTGACGTTGGGCTTCAACCCCGAAGAGCGGCGCCAGTTGCAGCTCGACCAGCGGGTGTGGGCCGAGCGGCTCGCCGCATTCGAGCGCGATGTCAACAGCGAGCCGCAGCGGGTGCGCGAGTTTTATGAGGTGCGCGCGCAGCGGGTTGAGCCAGTGGGGCTCGTCTATCTGTGGCCGGAAACCAACTAGTAGAGCCGGACGGCTGTCCGGCTCCGCAGAGAGCGCAGAGCGATTCAAACGCAAAGACGCAGAGAACGCAGAGGGCGCAGAGGATCTTGAGGGGGATCGACCAGCGCGCTTGTGCTCAATCACCAACAACCCTTCGCGACCTTTGCGATCTTAGCGCCTTTGCGTTACGAGTCTTTGCGACCTTTGCGATCTTAGCGCCTTTGCGTTACGAGTCTTTGCGGCTTGTCATCATACCTATCACCTATGCCAACCATCAATCCCTCCATCCTTGCCCATCTCGAATGGCTCGGCTTTGTCCAACCCACCGGCTTGGTCGTCTCGGCCCCGGCACTGGTCAGCGCCGGCGCGATTCTGCCCCGCGATGACCGCGAGGGCCAGCGCCTGCTGCTCTCCTGCCTCAGCGAGGACGCGGCGGGCCGCCCGTTCATCGCCGATTTCCGCCAGTTTGCCCGCACCGTGCTCGGCTGGAGCTGGTCGCCGCGCGGGTATGCCGGCGTGGACGGCGCGCCGATCCCGCCGGAGCTGACGGTGCCGCTGCCCGATTACGGCGAGATGCTCACCCCCGATCTGGCGGTGCGCGAGCGCGACCCCGCTCCCGGTGCATCGCCGTGGCAACTGCTCGTGCTGCTGGTGCCGCCTGACGTTGACTTCGACCGGCCGTGGCGCGGCGCGGGCCGGCTGGCGTGGTCGCCCCACAGCCGGCTCGAACGCCTGTTGCGCGAGACCAGCGTCCCCGCCGGCGTGCTCTGCAACGGCCACGCCATTCGCCTGCTCTCTGCCCCGCGCGGTGAAAGCTCCGGCTGGCTTGACTTCCGCGTCGCTGACATGCGCCTCACCGCCGGACGCCCGCTGGTGGCGGCGCTGCG
>NZ_LWQS01000099.1 GCF_001650695.1 Chloroflexus islandicus | reverse complement strand
CGCTAGAGCAGGAGATTGCTGCGGGGGCTGCGCCCCCTCGCAATGACATCCCGCAAGCGCCCCCGCTCCCCCATTGTCATTGCGAGCCGCGCGTAGGGGCAGAGCGGTGCTCTGCCTACGCGCGGCGCAGCCATCCCCCGCGAGCACGGGTTGAGAGGCGGACAGCACCTGCAGTTGATCACAACTGTCGATCGCGGTGCGATGCCGGAAAGCCCCGGGCTGCGTTCCCCATCACCCCTCCCCCAGCGGGGGAGGGGCAAGGGGTGGGGGCATCAGCCCGCGCAGCGGGCTTCGTAAGCCTAGCCCGGCCCTTCAGGGCCGGGTTCCCGACCGATGTTCTGTCTGCCCCTCAATGCGAGCACGGGAGGGGTGCTGGTAAGCCATTGGTCTACGCTAGAGCAGGAGATTGCTTCGGGGGCTGCGCCCCCTCGCAATGACAAGCGAGGAGCGTGCCGGTAAGCCATCGGTCTGCGCTAGAGCAGGAGATTGCTGCGGGGGCTGCGCCCCCTCGCAATGACATCCCGCAAGCGCCCCCGCTCCCCCATTGTCATTGCGAGCCGCGCGTAGGGGCAGAGCGGTGCTCTACCTACGCGCGGCGCAGCCATCCCCCGCGAGCACGGAAAATGTCCCCGCAACGCTCGTTCGCATGAAATATCATACATAACAGTTTCTTAATCTACTTCCCCTAGTCCTATCTACTGATATAGCCCAAAAGTCATGTAGATCGTCATAGTTTCAGCATCTACCCTACAAAATGAAAGAAATTTCATTTTAGTACCGCTATTCAGGGGTAGATAATGAACAATCTGTCATCTCCGGTGCGCTGGCTGATCCTCCTTGCGCTCCTCTTCTTCTGGACAGCAACGCCGGTGCGCGCTGCCGGGGTCGTTGGCAATGGCACTGCGGCAAGCTGTACCGAAGCGGCGCTGCGTGCCGCCGTAGCCGGTGGCGGGCGAGTCACCTTCAACTGCGGCCCTCAACCGGTGACTATCACCCTCTCTAGCCAATTAGAACTGCGCCAGAATACCGAGCTTGACGGCGGCGGCCCGCAACAGGGCGGGCGGGTGACGTTGAGCGGTGGCGGACGCACGCGCATTATTTGGCTGTATGACACGACTCTGACCATCCGCAATCTCACTCTGATTGATGGCCGGAGCGCAGAAGGTGGTGCGATCCGTTCTGCTGGCCTGAACTCACGCGTTTTCATCTACAACAGCATCTTCCGCAATAACGATAGTACTGCCGGCACCGATGAAGAAGGCGGCGGCGCGATCTCGATGCACTTCGGCCAACTCCACATTGAAGACAGCCTCTTTGAGAACAACCGCGGTATTAATGGCGGCGCGATCTACAATCTGCGCTGCCCGATCACTGTGGTACGTTCCACCTTCCGTAACAACGATAGCTCGCATGGCGGCGTCGTGGCCAATTTTGGCTTTGGGGGCGCGATCTACAACGACGGCGCTGGCCCAGCAGGCGTAGGCGGCCAGATTGTGATACGCGATAGTATCTTTATCGGCAATAAAGCTCGCAATTTCGGCGGTGCAGTCTATTCGTACCTTTACCATCCTGACCGCTCTGAGATTGAGCGGAGTTTCTTTGCTGACAATATCGTCGCTCTCAATAGCAATAATCGCGCCAGCGGCGGCGCCTTGATGCACCACAACGGCCCGCTCACACTGCGCGATTCGACCTTTGTCAATAATCGTTCGGAAGATATCGGCGGTGCTGTCCTGATCGCGCAGACGACCTTCCATTCCGGCTGGAACCGCTCGACCCTTACTAATCTCACCGTGGTGGGCAATCGCGCCGATGCACCAACCGCCGATCAAGGCAATGGCGGCGGCCTCTACTTCAATGGCGGGCAAGCGACAGTGGTGAATGTCACCGTGGCGCAGAATTATGCTGATCGGCTTGGCGGCGGCATTTACAATACGTCCAGCAATAGCGCCGACGTCGAGCTACGTAATGTGATTATCGCTGGCAACCAACTCGGTAGTGCGCACGACTCGGTGCAATGTTTCGGCACGTTTCGCGGCAGCCGCAACCTGCAAAGCTCTGCTGGTCGCGCCTGTCTAAGCGGTATCGCTCAGACCGATCCGCGGCTCGAACCAGCCGTTGCTTATCACGGTGGCCCGCTGCCCACCCTCGCCCTCCTCGCTGGTAGTCCGGCGATCAATGCCGGCGCCGATTGCCCGCCGCTCGACCAACGTGGCGCAGCACGGGTAGGCGCGTGTGATTTGGGGGCATTCGAGTACGGTGGTGCCGCGCCGGCCAGCCAGCTCTCCCCGCCAACACTGGTTGGTCTGGCAAGCAATGATGGCGGGCCAGTGGTGCAGTTGTCGTTTGATCCGGTTCCCGGCGCTGTGCGGTATGAAGCCGAAGCGCGGCGTGACGACGGCGTAACGTGGTTGTTATCGGTTGTCCATAACCGCCTCTTGCTCGATCGGGGTCTCTATACCATTCGTCTCCGCGCTTGCAACGAAATTGTGTGCAGTGCGTTTAGCAATGGCTTGAGCGTGGAAGTGACACGGGCGCCGGTCAAACTATTCGCTCCCTTCGTCGAACGGTAGGAGATGCAGGTCTGCGAAATCAACCACCTGATTGCGCCCGCTGCGCTTGGCGGTGTAGAGTGCCGTGTCGGCGTGTTGAATGATCAGATGCATATTTTGGTCATCTGACTCACACACCACGAATCCGATCGAGACGGTGACTGGGCCAAGCAGTTGGCCGGCAAAGGCGATCTGCCGCCGCTGCACCGTCTCACGGAGGCGTTGCAAGCGCGCTTGGGCCGTTGCGCGGTTGACACCCGGCAGGATTAAGACGAACTCTTCACCGCCATATCGGCAAGCCAGATCACTCTGGCGCAAATGCTCGCGAAAAATGACTGCTAGCTCGCGCAAGAGCGCATCGCCGGCATCGTGGCCATACTGGTCGTTGAATTGCTTGAAGTGGTCAATATCAATCATCGCCACCGTGAGCGGCGTTTGCTCGCGCTGCGCGCGGTGTAGCTCACGCGGTAGGCTTGACTCGAGATAGCGCCGGTTGTACAGGCCAGTTAACGGATCGATGATTGCTTGTTCACGCAAGGTTGCGCGCAGCTCAAGATTAGAGAGCGCCAGCTTGATCGTGTCGCCGGTCATCACAATCAGTTCGCTGCGCGGTAATTCAGTCCCGGCAATGTGGAGCAAGCCGTAGATTTCTCCCTGCACAACCAGCGGGACGCAACACGTACAGTCGTCAGGATGCGCACGGATATGAGTGCAGCGCATGCCTTCGCCAGTGCAGGTTCGGTGGATCAAGCCACGCCGCAAGGCCCAGCATTGGTCGAGGGTTAGCGAAGTTGGGGTGGTTGTCGTGTCGTTCCATGCAGCCAGCAGGTTCAGATTGGCCGTTCCCGGCTGCCGCACCATCAGATACCCGCTTTGGTGAGGGAAGATTCGCTGCAAGCTGAAGGCAATGACTCCGGCAGCTTCATTGGTGGTTTGGCAGACTTGCAAGAGGTCATGCAATTCGTTGACCATCAGAATCTCGGCGGCCTGCCGGCGCGCTTCGATCATGGCTTCTTCAAGCCGCTGATTGGCTTTCATCAACAGCAGTTCAAAATGGCGCCGTTCGCTGATGTCGCGATTAACGGCGACGATGCCGGTGGGGGTGCCGTGTTCATCACGGATTAATACCACGATCGAGTGAATGGGAACGTACTTGCCATCACGGCGCCGTTGCTCAACTTCGCCCTCCCAACGGCCAGTTTCGCGTAGGACGGCGGCTGCTTCGTCGCTGGTCGTATCGTTGAACCGAGTCTCGAAGAAGGTTTGCAACCGCTTGCCAATCACTTCTTCCTCTGTCCAACCGTAAATCTGTTCAGCGCCGCGATTCCAACTGATGACGGTATAGTTAAGATCGGTGGCAATCACGGCGTCGGCGATCTGGTTCAGCAAATCCGCTTGCTGGCGAATGCGGCGGTTAAGCTGATGCTGGTCGTGAATATCGTGCCAGATGGCCACAAAACCATCATTGAGCTTACCGGCATGCACTTCGACATAGCGTTGTTCGCCTGACGGCTTGACAATGGTGGTTGTCCGGCGCACTGGCGCGCCGGTTTCGATCAACCGGCGTACATCGGCAAAGGTGCCATCATTCGCATAGTGCGGAAAGAGATCGAGCAACCGTTGGTTCAGCAACTCCTCGCGACGGTACCCGGTTGCGCTGCACATTGCCGCATTTACCGCCGTGATCCGCGCATCGACGATCTGGCCGTGCAGATTGCGCACGGCTGTATACATGCCGAAGGGGTCGGGCATCGTTTCAATGGCTGTGCGGAAGAGTGTGGCACTGTCAGAGTCAGAGGGTGGTACGGCGGTGATGACGGCGAGAGCGCCGCGTTGTGGGCACTGGAGCGGTTGCGCATAGTAGTTGGCTGCGCCAATCGTGATCGTAACGGTTTCGCCATTCAATGCGCGTTCGTAGCTGCGTTTCCATTGAGTGTAGTGCTCAACCGGAGACGGATCAGGCAATGCTCGATCACCGGATTGGCCGCCGGTTGGCAAACCCGCTGGCGGTTGGGCTCGGAAGGCGGCGTTGGCATAGATCAGCCGGTAGTTTTGATCAACAATCCATAATGCCATGGGAAGTCGATCGAGAATCACTATCGCTACAGCACGGTCAAAATCTGGCCAGCGCGGCTCTGGCAGGTCTGGTGGTAGGGTTGACAGTGCCATTGCGTTTCTCCCGACTCGGTTGTTTGCTTCGTTTGCATCATAACCCCTTCTGTGTCAGGCAACCGAAAAAACTTAGCGACACGACGCGCAGATTTAGCTATTCTTGGCTCTTGTCTTAGCTGCCCATTCTTTGCTCACCCGCTATTGCCGGCCTACTACTCCCTTCCCCACTGCCCGCTACCGCGTTTTCTGCATCTGCCTGCGCTGTCACCCGCCACGCCGCTGGGGTGCGCAGCCAGTTCAGCAAGACAATGCTAAGGATGGCCGTTTCGATGATGCTACTAGCAACCGTCGCAATTGGCACCGCCAGCACGCCTACCACCGGCCAGAGAGCTGTCGCGACGGCAATCCGGCTGGCCAGTTGCGCAATGTTAGCCAATAAAGGGGTGCGCGCATCGCCAAGTGCCACCAACGCCCGTCCGCTAATCTCAACCATCACATATACTGGTAATCCACCGGCAAAGATCAGCAGAATGGCAAAGGTCAGATCGCCGGCGGCGCGATCAAACGCTCCCCGCTCGAACAATATCTGGATCAGCCAGCGTCCGCCTCCTGCCAGCGCCAACCCGCTTAGCGTCGCCAATACGACGGCAGCGCCGGTTGCCCAGATCCAGCGTTGCCTAAAGAGGGAACGGTCGCGCGCAATCGCGGCAGCGGCAAGGTAGGGGTAGGCCGCTTGCCCAATCGCCGTGCCACAGAGCCGTTGCGGTAGATGGCCCAACAATAGCGCATTATGCATGGCGCCGAGACCGGCGGCTTGCGCGCCTAAGCTGGCAATCGCTGAATCGACAATCGCGTTGCCGTAGTTGATCGTGCCCGAAATCGCGCCGGGAATGGCTAACCGCAGCGTTCCGCGCACCAGCGGATCGCGCAGACGCCATGCCGGTTGCAGGCGAAGCCGGTGGTGAACAAGCGCCGGTATCAGTAATAGCAGTTGCATTGCCGTGTCGCCAAGCGAACCAATGGCCGCCGTAATAATGGTTGCTTGGGGGAAGAGCAGGGTGATGATGATGAACGTGTTTCGCAACGCAATGCCAATCGCCGGCAAGAGAAACTGGCCGCGTGCAATTAATACTGCGCTCAGCACACCATACGCGACTTGCAGCACAATTTCGACAACGAGGATGCGAGTGAGTAAAGCTGCCAACACTTGCGTAGCCGGATCAAGCCCCGGCGCGACCAGCCAGCGCAACAGCGGCGGCGCCGCGAGGCCGAAGGCGAGCGTGAATGGTGTCGCGACGACGATCATCAGGGTGAGCACCCGGTTGATCAGGCTTACGACGGTGTCGTGGTTCTGGCGCGCCGCCAGCAAGAGATGCGGAATGAGGGCATTGGTCAACGCACCGCCGGCAATCAGGGTGCTAACCGTTTCCGAAAGACGCAAAGCGGCGTAGAGCGCCGCCGCCTCTTCGCCGATGCCAAAACGCGCGTTAAACAGGATTTGCCGCACGACGCCTAATGCCGCTGAGGCGAGAAACGCGGCCATAAAGAGCAGTGATCCTTCGCTCGTTGAGAACGAAATAGTGTGCCACGCGCGCAGCGGAGTTTGGAAGAGGCGGTGAAAGAGCATGCGGAAAGTCTTGTAGCTGTCTGATCTGTTGAACGAGCGTTTTCTGATAACGTGGCAGCGTTTATGGATGGCGATCCTCTGTCCTTCGATTATAATGCATAATCGTTGCGGATACGAGGCGAAAATCTTGGTTGCATACGCGCGTTATGGGTAACTCGTGGCCCTGTGTCTTCGCCAGCAGTGACCGACCGTCCATCTAGCGGGAGAAGTCTCAACGCCGATGCCGCTTCTCTTCACCAGCAATAACCAGTTGTCAAGCCATCGGTGAGATGGCTGCTTTCGTCACGTAGTGATAGGCGTAAACATTCCATACGCACTACCGTATCGCTCCGGTAGGGAAGGTCGAGCACAGGGTTTGGCAGCGTCGATTGCGATCCAGTGCTCGGCCTGCAACCCTGCAACTGGTCAGTGCGAGCGAGAGCGGTGTTCGTCATCTTGCGCCATTGCCTTTTGAGAATTGTTATGTTACTAAGCCAACCTTCTCGCTGGCGACAATTGATCGTTCATGAGCGCAATCGTGCGCTCTTGATCATCGTGCTGTCTATTTTGATTTTCGTCTGTTCTTTCTATGTGCCGGCACGGTATCGCCTCAACTTTGATCTGCCGATGGATTTGGCTCATCGCGGGGTTGGCGTGGTCGAGTTCGGCGGTACTGGCCCGTTTCGCTGGTTTGCTACCCAATCCACCATTGAGCTGCCGGCGCTGAGCCACGCTCCGCATCGCCTGTTCATCGAAATGCATGGCTTTGGCGTTGATTCACGGCAGTTGCTGATTCGTATGAACGATGGGTTCGCTGCTGATCTTACCGTTCCCGCCGGGTGGAGCAGGGTAGATATGCTAATTCCCGCCGAGGCGATCCTGCCTGCTGGCAATCAATTGTCATTGAGCATTCAACCATTGCCGCCGTATAACGAAGAACGATTGGGGATTGCAGTAACCCGATTTGAGCTACACCAACTGACGCTAGGTTCACTGCCAGTAGTGTGGATGATCTGGTTGCTGGCGGCGTTCCCGTTGCTCTTCCTTGGTGGATACGCTCTCCGCTTGCCGCTGCTCGATCAGGCGATTCTCACGCTCGTGTTTGCAGCCGGTGCCGGGTATGCCGTAGCGATGTGGCGGTTGCAAACGGTAACAATCTGGCCGCTATTCCTTGTCGCGCTAGCAGGAATGACCGCCGGTTATTGGCTGCTCAGGTTGTTCTGGTCGGTACGCCGCACGACTGCATCAGTATGGTTTTCACGGGTATGTCTCGTGGCTGGTGTCTTATTTGTGCTGCACGTTGTTGGCATGAATGCGTTGTCGTTTATTGATATCGACCATCGGGGGCGCGCAAATCACGTCTTGCGTATTGCTGCCGGCCAGAGCGATGAGGTGCAGAGCCGGTTAGCCAATCAATATGAGTGGGGGCTCGAAACGGTTCCGTATTCATTGCTGAGTTATTACCCCTTCGTGCCCTTGGCTGCGATCTTCCCGACGACCTTGCCGATGACGGGTGCGCTCAAGGTGTTGGTGAGTCTGCTCGACGCGACCACCCCCCTGTTGCTGTATCTGCTGCTGGTGCGCTCCGGCTATCATCCGCGCGCCGGTTTTTTGGCCGGTGCGTTGTTTGCCGGCTTGCCGGTGACGCACCTCTATTTTCACGATGGCAGCTATCCAACTATTCTGGGGGTGTGGTGGGTTGTTGTCACCCTCGTCATCATCAACGAGGCGGTGCAACGCACCCGCTGGTCGTGGCTTTCCATCGCGCTGGTGAGCGGGGCATTGCTGGTGGCGTTGCTGATCTACGTGACCCATGCCGCGTTTGTGCCGCTCGTCGTCGGGGTGGCAAGCCTGCTCGCGTGGCGCGCGCGGGCTGAGCTGGCGGCGGTGGGGCCGCGGGTGTTGGCGGCGCTGGGGGTCAGTATCGTGCTGGCGCTGGCGCTCTACTACGGGCAATACGTTTTGCCGACCCTGACCGCGCTGGCGGCGCGCTTGGCCGAGAGCGATCGGCTCGGGCACGACCAGTTGCCGTCGCCGTTGGTCGGTTCGTTGTTTGCCCAGATGTGGGGCCATACCCGGGTGTTGCCGCTCGTGCTCGTGCCGCTTGGGATGGCGGGGTTGGCGCGGCGTGGCTGGACGTGGACGGCCTGCGTGATGGCAGGGTATCTAGTGTTGTTGGCGCTGGGGATAGTCATTGATCACCAGTTTAGTCTCTGGAATAAGCATTGGTACTTTAGCCTGCCGGCGCTGGCGATTCTCGCCGGGGTTGCGCTTGACTGGATTGCCGAGTATCATACCGCCGGCAAGGTGGTGGCTGGCGCGCTCGTAAGCTACTTGCTGGTCGAGAGCACGGTGGCGTGGCTGCTGCGCGCGTTGCTCTATCAATGGTCGTTGCAGACGCTGTAAGCTTTCCTGCGCGCAATCGTTCGCGAAATCGGTCAGCGCGCAAGCAAACCCATCTTGACGCTAACCAATCGCTCTAAGCAATTGCGCTGGTTCCTTGCCCAAGCGAATCGTCTGGGCCAATCATAAGATATCGTATGCTGCCAACGCCTCGCCTGCTCCTCCTAGTTTTGCTAGCTGCGCCGCTGATCGCTGGCGCGGCGTTTGTGCCGTTGCTTAGTTGGGTGGCCGTGATCTATGTGTTGATGGTGGGTGGGGTGTTGATCAGCGATGTGCTGCTCTCACCCCGGCCCGATCAGATCGAGGTTGAGCGCTTGCACGAGCAGCGCCTCTCCCTCGGCGCTGCTAATCTGATCACCATTCTCGTCTCCAACGCCGCCTCGCGCCCGCTCCGCTTCACCTTGCGCGATGAGTATCCAGTTGAGATGCCGGTTGACGCCGATCTGCTGGCCGGCGTCGCCGAGCCGTTTGGCTTGTGCGAGCTACGCTACCACGTCCGCCCGCAACGCCGCGGCGACTACCAGTTTGGCGATGTAGTGATCCGTTACGAAGGCGTGCTTGGTTGCCATCGCCGGCAAGTCCGCTTCCCCGCCGCGCAGACGGTGCAAGTCTATCCGAATTTACTAGAGGCGCGGAAATACGATCTCGTGATCCGGCGTGGCCAGTTGCGCACCATCGGCTTGCGCTCGATCCGCCAATTGGGGCAGGGCGGCGAGTTTGAACATCTGCGCGAATATACGACCGATGACGAGTATCGCCGGATCAATTGGAAGGCGACGGCGCGTCGCGGCAAACCGATTGTTGCCGAAATTGAAGCTGAACGCAGCCAGCAGATCGTCTGTGTGATCGATGCCGGACGCTTGATGGCCACGCCGGTCGCCGATCCGCTCCAACCTGATGACGCCGGTCTAACCCGGCTCGATTACGTGGTCAATACGGCGCTGATGCTGAGTTATGTGGTGATCGGGAAGGGTGATCAAGCCGGGATGCTCACCTTTGCCGGCAAAGTCGAGAACTTTATTCCCCCGCGCAAGGGTAAGGCCCAGTTCCAACGCCTGCTTGAAGCGTTGTACAATGTGCAGGCTCAGCCGGTTGAGGCCGATATAGCGGCGGCCTTAGCTTATCTCGATCAGCGCCAGCAACGGCGGGCACTGGTGATCATCTTTACCGATCTGGCCAACCCTGCCGCAGTGCAACCGCTTATCACCCACATCCGCCGGCTCGCTCGCCGCCACCTGCCGCTCTGCGTCACGATTAGCGATCCGAACATTGCCAATGTGGCCGGACGTCCGGTGCAAGACAGCCACGGCCTGTTTCGCCGGTTAGTCGCCGAACAGTTGGCCGATGAGCGGCGCGCGTTGCTCGACCAGATCCAGCGCAGTGGCGCGCTGACGCTCGATGTGCCGGCGACGTCGCTGACCGTCTCGGTGGTCAATACCTACCTGCGCCTGAAGGAAGAGGCCCGTTTGTAACGAGATTGAGGCGTGAAGATACCAAGCGTTGTTCTGGAGCGCGGGCCGCTGGCCCGCCTGATGGTGGGAAGAGGGAGCGCGGGCCGCTGGCCCGCCTGACGGCGGGAAGAGGGAGCGCGGGCCGCTGGCCCGCCTGACGGTGGGAAGAGGGAGCGCGGGCCGCTGGCCCGCCTGACGGTGGTTGAGGTACGGACAGAACATTTGATTGATTGCAATGGTTGATCGCTGTACGATGCCGCAAAGGCTGGTTCTGCCCTCCTCATCACCCCTCCCCCAGCGGGGGAGGGGCAAGGGGTGGGGGCATCAGCCCGCGCAGCAGGCTTCGTAAGCATAGCCCAGCCCTCAAGGGCCGGGCGCCGCACAGATGTTCTGTCCGCCCTTGAACCGACGGCGGGAGGGTGGCGCGCGGGCCGCTGGCCCGCCTGACGGTGGTTGAGGTACGGACAGAACATTTGATTGATTGCAATGGTTGATCGCTGT
>NZ_LWQS01000098.1 GCF_001650695.1 Chloroflexus islandicus | reverse complement strand
CCCGCGCTTCGCCGCGATCTGGACCCGCACCGACAGCGAGGCGGTGCGCGGCGGGCGCACGTGGTATTGGGGGCCGGAGCCGTGGTTTGATTACGCTGAGTTCTACGCCGACAGCCCCAATGGCCTCCGTACCGTGCAGTATTTCGATAAAGCGCGGATGGAGATTAATCGGCCCGCCGATGGGATTGTTACCAATGGGCTATTGGTGGTAGAAATGGTGAGTGGCCGGATCCAGTTAGGTGATCTGCCCGGCTATGCACGCCAGTATCATTGTTCAGACGTTCCGGTCGCCGGCAATCCGCGCCGCGCCAACCCGGCTGCACCCGGCTATTGCCAATTTACTGATCGCGCAACCTTCCCTGACCCGTACCGGCCTGCCTACCGTGATCCCGAACGGCTGAAACAACGGGTCAGCACCACGATCGATATCAACGGCATCCTCGGCGAACGGCCCGATCTCGCCCGCCCTGAAACCACGATTGTGCAATACAGCACCGTTACCGGTCACAACATTCCACGCATCTTTTGGGATTTCATGAATCAACGCGGGCGTGTGATCGAGAATGGCCGCGTTACCACTGGCCCGATTGTCGATTGGCTGTTTGCGATCGGCTACCCAATCACCGATCCCTACTGGGTCCGCGCTGTCGTCGGTGACACTGAGCGCGATGTCCTCGTGCAGCTCTTCGAGCGGCGCGTGTTGACCTATACCCCTGACAACCCGCCCGACTATCAGGTCGAAATGGGCAATGCCGGCCAGCACTACTTCCAATGGCGCTACCCGCATCTCGGTATGCCATGGGCCGCGCCCGATCCGGTCACGCCGCTGCTCTACGCCTCAAACATCAACACCGGCAGCCACTGGGAAGTCTACCGGGCCTATTTCAACGGCAGCGGCGAGCGCCTCACCTTCAACAATGCCGAAACTGTCGCCTATTCGTGGCTGCGCAGTTGGGATCCCGCCCAACAGATGTTGGCGGTCGACTCGCGGCGCGATCAACCAGCCTACCGCCAAGTGTATGTACTCAACAGCATCGCTGCTAACATCGGTGAGACAGCACCGGGTGCGTCAGCCACGCGCATCAGCGCTATCGACGTTCGTGATCAGCTCGAACAGCCGCCAGATACATTGACGGAATTTCTCACCAAACCCGTCAATGAATTCAATCCTATGGTATCACCTGACGGTACCCAGCTTCTCGTTATTTCAGAGCGCACCGGACGTCCAGACCTTAACTTGTGGTCAGGCCCGGCTCCCGGCAGTATGCCCATTGCTGTACGCTTAACCCGTGATCTGCCGGCCTGTCGCTCCGAAACGCCAGCGTGGTCGCCGGACGGGCGCATGGTCTATTGGGTGAGCGACTGTGACGGCAATTTCGAGATTTACCGGGCCGAGTTGCGCTATCAGCCAATCATCCGGCGGCAGGTGGTAGCCCAACTCTTCGCCGAACTAACCAACATCCGTAACCTGACCAACAACCCAGCCAACGACCGCTTTGCCCGCGTCTCGCCCGACGGTAAGCAGATCGCCTTCGCCAGCGACCGCGACGGCAACTGGGAGATTTACGTCATGAACGCCGACGGCAGCAATGTCCGCCGCCTGACCAACCACCCTGCCACCGATGACGCACCAACCTGGTCGCCCGATGGCCGCCAATTAGCCTTCGCCAGCGACCGCGACGGCGATTTCGAGATTTATATCCTGAACGTTAGCGATGGGACGATAACCCAACAAGTCACCCAAAACATCGCCCAAGACCGCTGGCCGTTGTGGGCCCAGTAGAGACGCACGGCGGTGCGTCTCCCCCCCCCGCACGGCGGTTCGTCTCCCCCCCCGCACGGCGGTGCGTCTCCCCCCCCGCACGGCGGTGCGTCTCCCCCCCGCACCACCGTTGATCGCTATGCAATGCCGTAAAGCCTCGTGCTGCACTCCCCATCACCCCTCCCCCAGCGGGGGAGGGGGTGGGGGCAAACCAGCGCATCGCAACGCCTTCAACTACATCTGCGCTCATGCGTTCTGGCCGCTCTTGAACGCCAGCGGGAGCGGGGTTAGGGGTAAAGGCCACCGAGCAGAATAGCCATAAAGACCCCCAAGCGATGCAAAACCGCTTAGCTTTTTGTGCTTTTTGTGTCGTTTCGTGGCTATTCAACCCACGCAGCGGGCTTCATAACCATAGCCCGGCCCTTGAGGGCCGGGTTCTGGCCGGATGTTCTATCCACCTTTGAACCCAGTGGGGAAGGGACTGGGGATGGGGGCCAGCAGCCCACGCAACGGGCTTTATCCCCAAAAACACCCAAGCAATGCCCAAAACCTGATCATTTTTGTGCCTTTTGTGTCGTTTCGTGGCTATTCAACCCGCGCAGCGGGCTGCGTACCTCGAGCCCCGCCCTTCCGGGCCGGGCGCCAGATCAGATGTGCTGTCCACCTTTGAACCCACCCGCAGGGGCGGCGAATGACCAGCCACCCCCTCCACCGTCCTCTACGCCACCGGCGCCGCTTTATTGCCCGCCTCCGGCTCGCGCGCGATCAACACCTTATCAACCCGCAACCCGTCCATATCAACCACCTCAAATCGCCAGCCGCCCCACCGCACCACGTCGCCGGCAGTGGGAATCTGGCCAATAAGGCTGATCACCAACCCCGCCAGCGTCTCGTAACGGTAGGTCTCTTCGTCAGGCAACTCATCGACGTCGAGCAGCGTGCGCACTTCGTCAATCGGCAACGAACCCTCGACCAGATATGAGCCATCTTCACGGCGAACGATCGGCGGCGGGGTAGCGTCATCGTACTCGTCATCGATCTCGCCCACAATCTCTTCCAGCACGTCTTCCAGCGTCACCACCCCTTCAATTCCACCCAATTCACCCACCACCAGCGCCATGTGGCGGCGGCTGCGGCGGAAGGTAGTGAGCAGAGCCGAAGCGCGGCTGTTTTCGGGGACGTAAAGCGGCGGCGAAACCGCTTCGCGCACTAATGCCTGTTCGCCCTTCTTGCGGTAGAGCAGCAACAAATCGCGCACATGCACGATCCCGACAATCTGATCGGGGGTCTCTTCATAGACTGGAAAGCGCGAGTATCCACTGGCGAGCAACTCATCAATCACCTCGCCGAGGGTGCGGTTGGCTTCTACCATCTCAACTTCGTGGCGCGGAGTCATAATGTGGCGCACGGCCCGATCGCTGAATTTGAACACTCGATCGATAAACTGCTGCTCTTGCGGTTCGACCTCGCCCGTTTCCGCCCCTTCCCGCACCAGCGCCCGAATATCCTCTTCGGTAACGCGCTCTTCTTCCACATTCGCCCGCCCGATCACAGTCAAGACCAACCGGGTGGAAAAGCTGAGCAGCGCGATGATCGGCGTGCTGATCCGGGCCAGCAACAGCATCGGGCGCGCCATCAGGGTCGCAATGGCTTCGGCGCTCTGCAACGCGATCCGCTTCGGTACCAGCTCACCCAACACCAGCGACAGATACGTCACCAGCAGCACCACCAGAAATTGAGCGAGTTGGTCGGCATACGGCGCTAACAGCGGATAACCGGCAATCCACGGCGCAAGTTGGCCGGTCAAGGTTGCGCCGGCAAAGACGCCATTCAGCGTGCCGATTAACGTGATCCCGATTTGCACCGCCGACAGAAAGCGATCGGGGTCATCTTGCAATTGCAACGCGATCGCCGCCCCCCGGCTGCCATCCTCGGCGCGTTGCTCAAGCCGGCCGCGCCGGGCCGAGACGACCGCCAGTTCGGTGGCGGCAAAGGCGCCGTTCGCCAATGCCAGCGCAATAATGATCAACAGTTCCTGCATGAGTGTTGTGTGCCATCAAGATGACATCTAAACGATGAATCTATATTCTATTGTAATGACCACAAACGCAAGCTGAACATTCCGCGCAGGTTGCGCCTCTGCGATGCGCTGCCTACGGCATACAAGCACAAATGGCGACGGTTGCCGCAACCGTCGCCCGCCAAACCTTGCCCTGCGCTACGTTCAGGTTCCATTTACTGATAATTGATAATACGGAGAAAACTGGCAGCTTGCAATGAGGCGCCACCAACTAGCGCGCCATCAATGTCAGGCTGGGCCATCAATTCGTCAATATTGTCCGGCTTCACACTCCCGCCGTACTGGATCCGCACCGTCGCGGCAATGTCAGCGCCGTACAGATCGGCCAGCGTGGCCCGGATCGCGGCATGCATCGCCTGCGCATCAGCCGGAGTCGCCGTGTCGCCGGTGCCAATCGCCCAAATCGGTTCGTAAGCGATCACCACATCCGCCATCTGCGCCGGTGTCACCTCAACCAACGCCGCCCGCACCTGCGCCGTCACAATCGGCTCAGCCTGCCCGGCGTCGCGCTGGGGCTTGCTCTCGCCAACGCAGACGATCGGGCGCAGGCCATGCGCCAACGCTGCCCGCAACTTCCGATTGACGAACGCATCGCTTTCGCCAAAATACTGCCGCCGCTCGCTGTGACCGACAATCACATACCGGCAGCCAATGTCGGCCAGCATCACCGGCGACACCTCGCCGGTAAAAGCCCCCTGCGCTTCGGGGTAAAGATTCTGCGCCCCCAACCCCAACTGGCTGCCAGCCACCAACGGCGCCACCGCAGCCAATGCGGTAAACGGCGGGCACACAATTGCTTCCCGATCGGCCAGCGGGCCGAGACCGGCGAGCAGATCGCGCACCAGCGCCGTCGCCTCGCCGATCGTCTTGTACATCTTCCAATTGCCGGCAATCAAGGGAGTACGCATCGCATCCTCGTCTAAAACATCCGGGCCAACGTCTGCAATACCCCAAACAGTGCGCTATCACTGAGTAAGAAGGTCAAGCCGACGCCAATCGCCACGGTGACGGCAAAGACTTTCCAATCCCATGCCAGCACCTTCGCGCCGTCAAACGGGCCGGCCGGGATCATATTGAACAGACCGATCCAAGCGTTGAACCGAAACCCTACATAGCAGATAGTGATCAAGAGATCAAACGCTGGCGGTCGTAACACAATGACCGGAATGAAGAGGAAGAGAAAGAGCACCGACAACGCCAGATTGGTCACCGGCCCTGCTAGGGCAATAATCCCGCTTTGGCGAACCGTGAGCAAGCCACGGTGCCAGACCGCTCCCGGCGCCGCGATAAAGACACCCAAGAAACTAATCAGAATTGACAACAGCAACCAACGATCGTTGGCGAAAAAGTGGGCTTGCGCGCCGTAGCCGCGCGCCACTACCCGGTGGGCTAATTCGTGCAGCACAAACCCGATCCCGGCTACAATCGCAGCCAC
Organism: Chloroflexus islandicus; assembly: GCF_001650695.1. Classification (GTDB taxonomy): domain Bacteria; phylum Chloroflexota; class Chloroflexia; order Chloroflexales; family Chloroflexaceae; genus Chloroflexus; species Chloroflexus islandicus. The sequence continues at coordinate 6,618 of NZ_LWQS01000098.1, read as the reverse complement.
GATGAGATTGGTGACAAACTCGCCGCTCAGCAAATTCGATGCGCCGGTCTGCATAATCGCGAAGGCCAGCGTCGTCCCTGCCCATGCCTTGAGCAGCTCGAAGTTATCATTCGGCGGGCGGCTAAAGATGTCGTCAAATGAGGTAAAATCGCGCACAAAAGTTTCCACTATAGTTGTTCGGATGTGTCTCCTCACAATTATAGCATATCGCTCTACTGAACAACGGGAGCGGCACTGGGGTGACGGCGTCCAAGCCAGAGCGCCATGGCAAGCGGGGAAAGAGGGGCATACGGCGCAGCCTTGGCTGCGCCGTAGCAAAACAACAGCCTTACTGCCGGCGAATAATCTCGACCAGCTCTTCGAGCGAGAGCTGTGAGAAGTGGCGCGGCGGCGCTTTCGGCGTGCCGCAGAGTAAGAGGCGATGGCTGGGATGCAGGTACCAGTCGGCTTGGCTGTCGCACTGGCGCAGTGTTTCGTACACCGGTTGCAGATCAACGTTCGAGCGGCGCTGGGCCGTTACCCCCATATAGCCGCGCCGGTCGCGGTAGGCAAACAGCACCGCGCCATAACTAAACGCCAACCGTGACGAGCCGCCGTCGGCGCTCTGCACCGCAATCCCTAACCCCCACGGCGTGTCAAATTCGAGCCGGTGTTGGAACGCTTGCTCAAACCGTAACTGGCGCACCTCGTGCTCGTACCACGCATCGAGATTGGCCAGCATCGCCTGCGCGACGTGATGAGGCCGGTTGGGGTAGAGCGCATTGTAGCCAGCGATTAAATCGGTAATATTGAAAAAGACATGCCCCGGCCGGTAATCAGCATGATCGATCCGCGTCACCTGATCAACCAACCGGCGCAAGGCTTCATCGTTTGGCGCAACGGCCCGCCGCACCAGCTCGGCCGCGCTGAGCGTCGGATCGCTGGTTTGGTGATGGTCAAACCGGCCACCACCGGTATCGACGTGAATGATGTGAGGGTCAGAATCGACCGGCTGATCCCGCCACGTGCGCCCGGCCGGTACAAATTGCAAGTCGGCATCTTTCGCCGGGCCAAACCGCATCAACAGCCAGATTGCGGTGAGGCAGTCGAGATCAGGGGCCAGATGACCCACAATCGTCAACGGCGTTTCCACACAGCAAACATTTCTAGAGCATTGCTCGCCTCACATGCCCGATGACCCGGTTGCGCACTATCATTGCCGGCACGCTTGCCCAAGCCTCACAACCTGATAGCGCACCACTGTTTCGCAGCGAGCAATGCTACGACTTCTCTAAATGTCAAATCTTGTGCGTAATATAGCATAGCTGGCGCAGTTCCTCAAGTAGGCCGCGCCCGTGAATCTGCCTCATGATACACGATTTCGTAGCTGCTTTGGATTGTGATGATATGCACAGATTTGCGTAAGATGGCGAGCCGGGCAGGCGCTACTCTTCGCCAATTGCCGCGATGATGTGATCACTGACCACGAGGCTCCCGCCGGTGATGGTTAAGGCTATCACATCAATCCGCCAGTCAGTCGTCGGGGGAATGTTGTGCTCAGCGAGATAGTGGTACGCAAGGGTGATCAATCGTTGCCGCTTGTGCACCGTAATCGATTCCAGCGCGTATGCGTCGCGGCGCGTGCGCACTTCCACAAAAACAATCTGGTCGCCGTCACGGGCAACCAGATCGATTTCGCCGCTACGACAACGCCAGTTGCGGGTGATCAGCGTGTAGCCGCGCTGTTCGAGATAAGCGGCGGCAATCTGTTCACCGTGATCACCCAGCCGGCGCTTAGGTGTAGGCATATTTGCGCCAGACATCGTGCCGCTCTAGCTCGCCGAGGAGGGCAAAGGCCAGATACTGCGGCTGGCGCGGCGTCGAGAGCAACACCATGTTCGCCTGTTCGGGGGTGCGCCCGCCCTTGCGATGGTTGCAATCGCGGCAGGCCGTCACGACATTATCCCACGTCGTCAACCCGCCTTGCGAGCGTGGCACCACGTGATCCATCGTCAGGTGCGCCCGGCCCGGCTGCTGGCCGCAGTACTGGCACGTCTCACGATCGCGGGCAAAGACGCCGCGCCGCGAGCAGGGCAGCCGCAGTTGGCGCGGAATGCGGATGTACCGTACCAGCCGGATGACCAACGGGACGCTGTACGTGACCGATTGGGCGCGCAGATGCTGCATCGCCGCCTCGACGAGCTCGGCTTTTTCTTGTAAGAGGAGGACAAGCGCGCGCCGCACTGAAATCAGTTGCAGCGGCTCATAACTTGCGTTCAAAACGAGGACTCGCTGTGCCAAGTGACACCCCCCTTAACATGAACCGATGTTATCACGATAACAAAGGCTCTTGCCCGGGGGCGTCATGGCCCCGCGCTAGAGCGGCCTGATGCGGTTCGCGGAGGATACAGCCCGAATCGCGCGCAACGCCGCACTGTCGCCGCCCATACTGCGCCGGCATCGGTGACGTGATGCGCAGTAACAGGCAGCTTGTCCGGCTAACGCCGAACAGGTACGGTAGCGGTGTTGCAACGGCGAATTGCCCATCAAATTCGATCCTATCCGAAACAGTCTGGCTAACCGATATAAAGGTAACATGAGTTGCGCAAAGTTGTCAACCCGCTACTGAACGATTTTGCCCGCTTCGCTGAAAATCAGGCCGTCAATCAGTTGTTCTACCGGCGCATGGTCATCGGTAAAGGGCTGGAATTGCGCCATCGCCGGCGTGAATTCGCGCAATGGCCCAAACCGGCCTTCATAGAGCGACCAGTACATCACCAGTTGCAAGGCCGGTATGTCGATCCGGGCCGCATTTTCAATAAAATTGACCACGCCGTCTCCCACCGGCTGGTTAACGCCAATCACAATCGCATTGCTAAACCGGGTGTCGATAATGTACACCTGCGGGAAGACAGCGGCCATCGTCGAGGCCAGCGCATTCACCAGCCGGTCATCGCCGCTGGCTGGCCGGCCGGCATTCACCACGGCGACGCCGCGTGGGGTCAGCTTGGCTTTCACTTCCTGAAAAAATTCGACCGTCGTCAGGTGAAAGGGAATATACGGCTGGTGATAGGCGTCCATGCCGATCACGTCGTATTGGCGGTCAGTCTGCGCCAGCCAGTAGCGGGCATCATCGTTATAGGTCGTGAAATAGGGCGCTTGCGCGGTGCCGTCGGCCATGTCAAAGTAGCGCCGCCCAACTTCACTGATTTTGCGATCGATTTCCACCGCATCGATGACCGTATCTGGCCCGTAAATTGCCAGAAACTGTTGGGCAATGCTGCCCGCCGCTGCCCCCAATAGCGCCAACGAGCGGATATCGTCCGGGTTTGTGTTGGGGTAGAGGTACGGTGCAACGGTGAAATAGTCCCACGGCCCGCCGTCGGTCAGCAGATCAAGCGGATCGCCGGTTTCGCGGTATTTCAACCGGTAGATCGAGTGCAAGGCCAACCCTTCGTTGAGAATCAGCACCCGCCGCCGGTCAACAGTGCCGCTCGCATACGTAACCTCTTGCTCGGCTACTTGGATGTAGTTGTAGTCCGATTCATATTCGGCAATTAAGCGGCAGTTGCGGCAATCGGCTGCTTTGATCGTGCCAGTATTGAGTTGGTACGCGGCGGCCAGCAGCGCCACAGTCGCCACCAGCAGCAGACCACGCGGATCGCGCAGCCCGATCAGGCTGAGCACGACCAAGAAGCCGGCAAAAAGGAAGAGCGTGCTGGCGACGCCGATGGTTGGAATCAGCACCAAGACGGTCAAAAAGGTGCCGATAATCGAGCCGATGGTCGAGAGCGCCGAGATGGTGCCGGCAGTGCGTCCGGCCCGTTCGACGTCTTCGGCTTGGCGCAGTTGCAGCCGGATAGCAAACGGCCCTACCATCGCCATCAGCGTGACCGGCACGGCAAACAGTAAGATGACACCAATCAGCGCAGCTAAAAAGCCGCCAGCGGCGACATTGCGCAACGCGCCTTGCGCGACGCTCAAGATCGGGCGGGCAATAAACGGGATGATCGCACAGCTCAGGCCGGCCCAGCCGATCAGTTGAAACAAGAGCCGCCAATCGGGCCGCCGGTCGGCCAGCACCCCACCCAACCGGTAGCCGACCGCTAAATAGACCAGCGTCATCCCGATCACGACGGCCCAGATCGGCTGGGAAGTACCAAAAAATGGCGCTAACATGCGCGGCATCACCATCTCGATGCCGAGCGTACCGATCCCGGCCAGAAAGACCACGGCGAGCAATAGCCGATCGTTGCCAGCTCGCCGCGCACCTATCGGAAAGGTTTTATCAGCCATTCACCCATCCGCTCGCAATGGTGAGTTTGCCCCACCGTCGTCTCACCGAATTGCACTAATGATCAGGCGCTCAAGCAGTTGCAAGACGAGCATCGCCACAATCGGCGAGAGGTCAAACATGCCAAAATTGGGCATAATGCTCCGGATCGGCCCCAGAATCGGCTCGGTAATCTCGTGCAGAAAGCGGGTCACCGGAAAGTTGCCCTGCGGATCAATCCACGAGGCCAGCACCCGCCCCAAGATGGCGTAAAACAACACGGTAAACAAAATACTGACAAAGCTCACCAAAAAGCCCGACATCTTAATCCCTCCCGTCAGTATCTAATGACTCAAGTCGCGCCCGCACCGCTGCTGCGTGCGCAAACAAACCTTCAGCTTCGGCCAGCCGCATCGCCGCCGGCCCGATCCGGCTCAGACCGGCCCGATTGACGCCGACGAGCGAGATGACTTTACGAAAACTATCAACATTGACCGGTGAAGCGTAACGCGCCGTGCCTTCCGTAGGCATGATATGCGATGGCCCGGCTACGTAGTCGCCCAACACTTCAAACGACTCTTCACCCAAAAAGACGCCGCCGGCATTGCGCACCTCTCCCACATACTGCCACGGATCAGCGATCAACAGGCAGAGGTGCTCTGGGCCATACTCATTAGCCAAGCGAAACGCCGTCGCGAGATCAGGTACCAGCACAATCCCGCCGCGTTGCGTGACCGCTTCGCGCGCCGCACGCGCGTTTGCGTCGGGCAACACCGCTAGTTGCCGCTCGACTTCTTGCTGCACCTGCTCGGCCAAAACCTGATCGGTGGTCAGCAAAATGGCGCTGGCTTCGACATGCTCAGCTTGTGCCAAGAGATCAGCAGCTACTGCACGCGGGTTGGCCGTCTGATCAGCAATAATCAACGTCTCGGTCGGCCCCGGCAGGCTCACCACGCCTACCGTTCCGTACACCATCCGCATCGCCTGTATGACGTACCGGTTGCCCGGCCCCGCCACCGTGTCCACCCGTGGAATGCTCTCCGTGCCATAGGCCATTGCGGCAATCGCCTGTGCGCCACCCACTGCAAACACCCGGTCAACGCCAGCTAAATGAGCCGCCGCCAGCACAATTGCCGCCGGTTCGCCAGTAGCGCGCTGCGGCGGCGAGCAGACGACAATCTCGCGCACACCGGCCACCCGCGCCGGTACCGCAGCGTGGATCAGCGATGACGGCAGCGGCGCCGCCCCTCCCGGCACATATATCCCTACCCGATCGAGCGGGCGCACAATTTGCCCCAGCGCTCCTTCGACGCCAAATTCGACCCATGAGTTGCGGAGTTGCCGCTCGTGGAAGCGGCGAATTTCGCTAATCGCCAGCAACAGCGCACGGCGCAACGCCGGATCGAGATCAGCCGCCGCCGCTGCCCACCGCTCCCGCGGTATCTCAATCGCCGTCCGTTCGACACCGTCGAAGCGCAAAGTGTACTCGCGCAGCGCGTTATCGCCCCGCTGCCGCACATCAGCAATAATCTCGGCGACAACGCGGGTCGTTGCGGCATCATCGTCCAGCGGCATGCGCCGCAAAATCCCGGCGCGAGCGGCATCGAGATCGGTCATGATAGGGATTGCCATCGCTGCTCACTCTTCATACTACCGGCCACCCCCTCCAGTGAGAAGTGGCGCTTGCCTCGCTCTGTTATTGTCATTCTACCGCACCTTGCGGTTATAGTCGCACCACTGCCGTTACTCCTGTCGCGGCGCGCAGGCCGCCGGCCCGCCTTCACCCATCCCGGCGCGCAGGCCGCTGGCCCGCCTTCACCCCCATCATCGGAGCGCGAGCCGCTGACCCGCCTTCACCCTCGGCTGAACATTGCAGGGCGAACAAAACAGTTGACCGCTGTGCAATGCCTCAAAGCCCAATGCTACACTCCCCTCTCCCGCGCCAGCGGGGGAGGGGCTGGGGGTGCGGGCATCAGCCCGCGCAGCGGGCTTCGTAACCCTAGCCCGGCCCTTCAGGGCCGGGTTCCAGATGAGCGGTTCCGTCCGCCCCTCTCCCGCGCCAGTGGGAGAGGGGCTGGGGGTGAGGGTGAAATAGCCTATCTCAAAGCTATCAACCGCCTTCACGCTCATACGTTCTGTCCAACCCTCCCCCAGCGGGGGAGGGGCTGGGAGTGAGGGCATCAGCCCGCGCAGCGGGCTTCGTAATCCTAGCCCGGCCCTTCAGGGCCGGGCGCCAGATCAGATGCTCTGTCCGCCCTTGCACCCCAGCGGGGGAGGGGCTGGGGATGAGGGCATCAGCCCGCGCAGCGGGCTTCGTAACCCTAGCCCGGCCCTTCAGGGCCGGGTTCCAGATGAGCGGTTCCGTC
>NZ_LWQS01000097.1 GCF_001650695.1 Chloroflexus islandicus | reverse complement strand
GCGCAAGCGATGCCTCAGCGGGTTTCTCCCGTGCTCGTGGGGGATTGCTTCGCCGCGCAGGGGCAGAGCGGTGCTCTACCCCTACGCGCGGCTCGCAATGACAATGGGGGAGCGGGGGGACTGCCCGCTCTCCAGCCTTCACCTGCTGAGGGCGGGAGACGCATCTCACCTCCCCCAGCGGGGGAGGGGCAAGGGGTGGGGGCCATCCGCGCAATAGGGAGCTACTATAGTGACTACATTTATTGCTAGTAAAACATCGTAATAGTGCCGTACTGCTCTAGGTCTGTGGTACACTAGGGAAAGTACCAAGACGCACTAGCGCGCAGACGCCCCAACGCTTGGGTACATGGTGTCTGCGCGCTCCTCATCATCAGGATTGAGTGTATGAGCGAACTGGCCGAAGAACTCACCCGCCTGACGTGCGACCTGATCCGGTTTGAGACCATCGCCGGACGGCCTGATCAGTTGCAGGCGGCGATTGATTATGTCGCTACCTATCTGGCCGATGTGCCGGGCATTTATCTCGAACAAAGCAGCGCCGAAGACAAACCGGCGCTGGTGGTGACGCTTCGACCGACCCGCGCGCCACGTCTGATGCTGAACGGCCATTTGGACGTGGTGGTCGGCCAACCGCACCAGTTCGCGCCGGAGGTGCGCGATGGCCGGATCTATGGACGCGGCAGCCAAGATATGAAGGGGAGCGTGGCGGTGATGATGCGGCTGATCCGCGATTTGGCCGCCCGCCCTCACCCACCTGACGTCGGTTTTCAGTTTGTGACTGACGAAGAGATTGGCGGGCGCAACGGCACCGGACGGCTGCGCGATGAAGGCTGGCGGTGTGCGTTTATGCTCTGTCTCGAACCGACTGATCTCGGCATCTTGTTCGAGCACAAGGGTGGCATGTGGGCCAAGTTGCGCATTCCCGGTCGCGCCGCCCATGGCTCGCGGCCATGGGAAGGCGATAACCCGATCTACCGCCTGACCCAAGGTATTACCGCCATCACCGAACGCTATCCGCCACCAACCGGCCCGCACGATTGGCGCACCTCGGTCACGCCGACTGAAATTCGGGTGGGGGCCGGCTCGCGCAATCAGGTGCCGGCTGAGGCGCTGGTGACGTTTGATATTCGCTGGACTGCCGATACGACGCCGGAGGCGATTCAGGCCGATTTGCAAGCAGTCTTCCCAACCGCGGAATTCGTGAGCGTGATGGCTAGCGCCGGACTCCGCACCGACCCCGAACACCACGAAGTCGGTCAGATCGCCGATCTGATCGAGCGCCACACCGGCCAGCCGCCGCGCTTCTACCGCGAACATTTCGCAACCGATGCGCGCTACTATTCGCATATCGGCGTGCCCGCCATCTGCCTCGGCCCGGTGGGGCAAGGGTTGCATTCGGCGGAAGAATGGGTCGATATCGCGAGTCTGGTGACGCTCTATCAGATTATTACCAGCTATATTGACACTATGCGCGAGCAGTAACCGCGCAATACCTTCCCGTTGGCTCGCCCGGCAATGGAGAGCGAGTTGACGGCTTATCGAATGAGAAGTTCAAACCAGTATGCTGTACCTATTACAAACCCTGCCCGGTCTTGCCGCGCTCACGTGGCGCGAAGTCGAGCAAACGATCCGGCCCGACACCGATCGACCGGCGCCGCGCCAAGTCGGCATCCGCGGCGTACCGGCGCGCAATGACCTCATCTTGCTCGATCATCAAGGTTCGCCGCGCCCGCTGTTGGCGTTGCGCACGATTGAGGATGTCTTCGTCGTTGCAGCTCGCGGCTTTAAAATCGCGCCCGACGATCGCGGCCTGCGCCAAATCCATGCCGCCACCCGCAACGAAGAGGCAGTGAAACCGGCGCTCGACGTGTGGCGGCGGTTGAATGGCGGCAAACGCAACGGCACCTTTCGCGTCGTGACCCGCATCGTCGGCAAGCACAGCTTTCAGCGTCGCGAGTTTGGCCGCGCCGTCGCCGATGCGATTCGCGATGGCTGGCCGGGACGCTGGCAGCCCATCGAGGAAGAGGCCGATCTGGAAGTGTGGGCAACGTTGCTCGAACAAGAACTGATCGTCGCGATCCGGCTCTCTGACGCCTCGTTGCGCCTACGCGGCAAGATTGCCCACCTGCCGGCTTCGCTGCGCCCAGCCTTAGCGGCAGCGATGGTTATGTTGACCCATCCGGCAGAGGATGACATCTTCCTCGACCCGATGGCTGGTGTTGGCACTTTGTTGCTCGAACGAGCGGCAGCGGGGCCGTTTACCGCGCTGTACGGCGGTGACATTAGCCCGGCGGCGGTGACAGCGATGCAGGCCAATTTGCGCGGCGTGCGTGGCCAGATCGAAGTGCGGCGCTGGAATGCGACGAAGTTGCCGTTGCCTGACGCAAGCGTGACTAAGGTGGCGGTGAATCTGCCCTTTGGCACCCAGATCGGCGAAGGCGAAGACCTCGAAGAGCTGTACCGCGATGTGTTGTACCAGATTGCCCGCGTGCTCAAGCCGGGAGGGAGACTGGTAACGCTCGTCGCCGATCAGCAACTGCTCGACCGCGCCCGCGCTCATGCCGCACCGGTCTTGCGCGCCACCGCCCGCCACCGGGTGCTGGTGCTCGGCCATCGGGCAACCATCTGTGAACACATCCGTGTGGCCGGTGCGGCAACACCGCCGCCGCCGCCGCTGCCCCCCGAAGACGACGACTGGGAGTAATCCATGCCGCGCCGAATCCGTTCGCTAATTAGCACCTTGGTTATTGTGTTCGTCTTTTGGTTGATCTGGTCGCGGCTGCACATTGTGATCTGGGTGCAAATGCCGTGGTGGGGGTTATTGCTCTTGGCGATCGGGATCTATTTGGTGATCGATTACGGGATCGATCAAGTGTTTGGCCGGCGCCGGCGGTAGGGGCAAGCGTAGGGGCATAGCGACGCTATGCCCCTACGCTATGCCCCTACCGCCACTGTTTACCGCGGCAATCCCAACGCCGCCATCACCACCTCTTCGCGCGCACGCATAGCGGCCTCGTCGTCAGGGCCGCGCTCGTGGTCGTAGCCAAGCAGGTGCAGCACGCCATGCACCGTCAGATAGGCCAATTCGCGGGCCGGACTGTGACCATATTCTGCCGCTTGCGCCAACACGCGCTGGTACGAGATCGCAATATCGCCGAGATAGCGCGGCTGATCGGGCGCCACCACAAACGGCCCATGATCACCATCATCGGCGAAGGAGAGGACATCGGTTGGCGCGTCAACCCCGCGAAAATCACGGTTGAGCCGGTGTAATTCGGCGTCGGTGGTAATGCGAATGCCCAGCTCGCACCCGGCAGGCGCGTGTTCGTTGGCCAGCGCCGTGCGCGCCGCCTGTTCGACCAACGCCGCATCAACCTCGATCCCCTCATCAACCAGCACTTCAATGGTATAGCTCATAACCCGTGCGTCCCTTGCGCGAAAAAACGACGCAGAGGATCGCGCTATTGGTGGCTGCGACCCTCTGCTGTTTGATCCAGCTTACGGTTTTGGCTCATCGGCAGCGCGCTGCAATGCCTGCTGCGCTAGCAAAAGCACATCGCGCTCGCGCTCGAACGAGACGCGGCGCAGCGCTTCATCAAGCGGAAACCAACGGGCATCATCAACCTCTCCCGCTTGTGGCCGCACCTCACCCCGTTCGTAGCGTAGCAGAAAGAGATCGACGTATTTATGCACCCGGCCCGTGCCCGACCGAAACCAATACTCGATCGTCGCCAGATGCCGCTCAACCACGCCCTCCAAACCGGTCTCTTCGGCAACTTCACGCACGGCGGCGGCCTCAGCGGTCTCACCGCGGTTGACATGCCCTTTAGGCAGCCCCCAGCGTTCGCCGCGATCGGTGGCAATCAGCGCCACTTCGATCTGCGCGGCGACGATCCGGTAGATGACACCGCCAGCCGAATAGGCTGTACGATGTGACAAAGAACGGCGTGAAGTCATGGATGTCCAAATTAGGCACGCTTGAGCACACGACCGGCCCGCATGTCCCAATAGCGATCGATCGAGTACTGAATCCGCTCGCGAGCGACATCCGCCGACTCCCAGCCGACCGGCTCGACCCGTGAGCCTTCGAGATCTTTGTACACGGTAAAGAAGTGCTCAACTTCGCGCAAGTAGTGCGCCGGCAAGGCGGTGTAGTTGTGGTAATCGGCGAAGAAGGGATCGTACTGCAACACTGCCAGCACCTTATCATCCGGCTCGCCCTTATCGAGCATGCGGAACAGGCCCAGCGGGCGCGCTTCGACAATGCAGCCGGGGAAGGTCGGCAGGTTGGTCATCACCAGCACATCGAGCGGGTCGCCGTCATCGTAATAGGTCTGCGGCATAAAGCCGTAGTCACCGGGATACTGCACCGCCGAATAGAGTACCCGGTCGAGGCGGAACGCACCGATCCGCTTGTCAAACTCGTACTTATTGCGCGATCCCTTCGGAATTTCCACCACGACGTGAATCACATTCGGAACGTCTGGGCCGGGCTCCAGATCGTGCCACAGGTTCTGCATTGGTAGCCTCACTCGCATAACGTAACTTGACCCATTACCGCAAGATTATAACACGTCATGGCAGCAAAGAATCGGAGAGACGCCGCTGGCAACGTCTCTCCGCTAAGCTCGTTCCTTTATCGGGCAGCGAGCGCCAGCGCAATCCCGCTGGCCCGATAGCGCGGCCATTCGGCTTGCGGCGCGTAGCTGATGATCACCACGTTGTCCGCCAACCGCGCGACCCCAGCGATAGCGTTGCCGTTAGCCGCTTGGCCGGTGAAGGTGATCAGGCGGCTGCCGTCAGGGAGCTGGTACGGCGCTTCAGCTTGGGCCACCGTAACCCAATCAGCGACCGCTTGCGGCCATCCCGCCTCGCTCAGCACCGCCGGATCGGCCACTGCGCGCCGGCCTACCAGCCGGCCATTGCCGGTCGCCGCCAGCTCGCCGGGTTGCGTGACCGGCAGTAGTTCCCATTCCGCCGGAACCATGATCGCACCGGTATCGATCTGGGCCATTGCCAACCCAGCCGGCGCCCAGATCAGCGGGCTGGCGTAATCAACGATGGTCGTCAACCGCCGTTGCGGTTCGCCGCGCGGCGAGAGTTGCCATACCTCGCCGGCAGTCGCCTCGGCATAGAGCGGCTGATTGCGATCAGCCGCCGGGTTCCAGCCAGAGGGTACCAGCGCCGCCAACGCATTGCCGTCAGGCGACCATGCCGCCGCCGCCACCCGGGGCAGGCGGGCCACCAGTTGGCCGCGCAGCGTCACATCGCCACCCGGCAGCACCTCGCGCCGCTCGCCGCGCAGCTCGACCAACGCCAGCCCCCAGATATCGTAGCCGGTAAAACCGCGCGCATCGCTAAAGTTATACTCCACCAGCGCCAAACGCTGGCCATCGGGGGCAAACGCAGGCGGACGGTGCCAACCGGCGCCGGCCAGCGCCGGCACGCCGCCGCCCTCGCTGCTGCCGGCGATCATAGTTAGGTTAATGTCAACCAGCGCCTGATAGCCGAGAAAGCGTTGATAAGCTACCTCGCGCGCATCGGGCGACCATGCTGGCGCATAGACGAGATAGCCCGCCTCGACCGAGCCATCGGCAGTGGCAAAATCCCACGCATTAGCGCCGGCTCGATTCACTAGCCGGATCGCGTTGGTTTGGCCGGAGAAGGGCAAGAAGTCAGGTTGCGCGGTTGGCGGCGTCGTGTAAGCTAACCGGCGGCCATCAGAGGCGAATGCCGGATCACAGCCGGGGCCGATGGTGCGTTCCGTCGCCGCTGGCAGATCGACGATCGCAACGGTTGCCGCCGCACACCAGCGGCTCCAGCGCTCCCAGTCGAACGGCAAGACCGGCGGATCGGCGGCAGCGGCATAGGCGAGCGACAAGCCGTCAGGCGTCCAACTCAGACCATACGCCACGCGACCGCGCACCAGCACCCGCGCCTCACCGCTCTGGCGATCGATCACGCTGATCGTCTGGCCATGGGCAATCGCAATCTGCCGGCCAGCAGCATCAACAGCGACATCGCGCACCTCAGCAGCCAGCACCCGCTCGCGCCCGCTCGCCGGATCGAGCGCCACCAATGACCCATTCCGCAAAAAGAAAATCTCAGCCGGATAGGCCGGCGCCACAACTTGCGGTTGGGGCAATGGCGTAGGTGAAACTGGCGCCGGCGTTGGCAGCGTGGTTGGCGTCAAGGTTGGCACCGCCGTCGGCAACGTGACCGTTGCGGTCGCCGGCGCAGCGGTCGGTGAAGGTATCGGCGAAGACGGCGCCGGCGTTGGCGGCAGCGCCGCCGCGCCGCACCCGGCAAGGACGAGCAGGCAGAGCAGCCAGAGACGGTGCAACATGGTGATCACGTCCTTCCTGCAAGCAGGCGAATGCTCATCTTGGAGAGTTGCAGCGCCAACCGGACGCACGCAATCATCCCGTTCACTATTAAAGATGAACGTGATCGATCGTTAGTTCCCGCGGTAGGGACAGAGCGTTGCGCTGTCCCTACCGATGATGTTAACCCAACCGTAATCGTGGGACAGAGCATCGCTCTGTCCCTACGACTACCGGTCACGGTTGGGTCAACGTCGAGAGGTCAACAAGGATCTCAATCTTGCCGGCTGACTCGGCTGCGCTGCGCAACTCGGCCACCCACGGCAAGAAGGTGGTACTGAACGCCTCTTGGCCGGCAGGTGTATCAAGCAGCATCCGGTCATCAAACGAACGCACCTCCGGCCCGCCGGTCACTTCGATAATGTGCCAGCCGTAATCGGTCTGAACCAAGCGCAGCTCACCCGGCTTCATGCTAAACACCGCCTCTTCAAACGGCGCGACATACATACCGCGTGGCGCCCAACCCAGATCGCCGCCTTGGGCCGCTGACCCCGGATCATCCGAGCGCGTGCGGGCCAGCGCTGCGAAATCGCCGCCATTCTGCAATTCGGCCAGAATCGCTTCAGCGGCAGCTTTGCGGCTCTCAGCTTCTTCAGGTGTGGCCGACACTAAAATATGGCGCGCGCGCACCTGCTCGGCGGTGGTATGCTTGAGCAACATCTGCTCGATCAGCGCATCACGCCGCAACAACCGGCGCAATTCCGCCTCATCGGCGATGTTATTGCTTTGCAGGAATGCCACAAACTGCGCCTCATCGCCACCGGCCTGCGCCAGCCGCAACTGGGTCACTTGCTCGTCGATTTTGGTCTCATCGACGGTAGCGCCCTCTTGCAGAGCGGCCTGCACGACTAATTCAACATCGATCATCTGATCAAGCAACGTTTTGGGATCAGCCCCCGGCAAATAAAACCGATCAAAATCTCGCCGCAAGATAAACCCGTCGCCAACCCGCGCAATCACCCCTTCAGGCGCTGAAGCAGTTGCAGCGGTTGGCGCCGGCGGCGCGCTGGTCGTTGTTGGTGAACCGGCCACCGTTGGCCCCGACGGCCCACCGCAAGCGGTTAGCAAAAGGCTCGCGGCCAAGACCAGCCACGCAGCGCGACGCATAAACCAAGCTAGCCTCACGAATAGACTCCTCTCCAAAACCACGTAGTGGACGTATTACAGACAATACGCCGCAATAGGTTCATCCTACCACATGTTGCATACCGGCACGAACAAGAGATGGCGATCATACGCACCAAAACTTTTGCGCCAAAGTATGGTAAGATGGCGCGCTAGTGAGGCGAAACAACGTTTGCCCAGATTGCAAGCTGCGATACGATGGAGGAACAACCTATGGGCCTGATGGAAGGCAAGAAGGGCCTGATTCTCGGTGTGGCCAACGACCGCTCGATCGCGTGGGGCATCGCGCAGGCCCTGCATCGCGAAGGAGCGACGATTGGCTTTACTTACCTTGGCGAGGCGCTGGAGCGGCGCGTGCGCCCGTTGGCCGAGAGCCTCAATGCGCCCTTGATCGAGCCGTGCGATGTGTCGAAAGATGAAGACATCGCCGCGCTGATGGAACGCGCCCGCGAGACGTTTGGCCAGATCGATTTTCTCGTGCATGCGATCGCGTTCGCCAACAAAGAGGAATTGAGCGGCACGATCCTCAATACGACCCGCGAAGGCTTCCGCATTGCGCTTGAGATTAGCGCCTATTCGCTGATCGCGCTGGTCAAGGCCGCCGAACCGATCTTTGCACCCAACGCGACTGTGCTGACGCTCAGCTACCACGGCGCGCGGCAGGTGATCGGCAGCTACAACGTGATGGGAGTCGCGAAGGCTGCGCTCGAAGCCAGTGTGCGCTATCTCGCTGCCGGCCTCGGCCCGCGCGGGATTCGCGTCAATGCCATCAGCGCCGGCCCGATCCGCACCCTCGCTGCGAGCGGCATCTCGAACTTCCGCAGCTTGCACAAGCATTTCGCCGAATACGCGCCGCTCCGCCGCAACGTGACGATCGAGGACGTCGGCAATGCCGCGCTCTACCTTTGCTCGCCACTGTCTGCCGGCGTTACCGGCGAGATTCATTATGTCGATGCCGGCTTCAACGCGATTGTGCCCGGCAGCAGCGAAGAGTAGCGGATCGAACGGCAGTGTGCTACAATGGGGCAACATGCGCACTGCAATGCGGAGGAGAGCATGGTAGAGATTGCAATTGTCTCAACCGATGGCGCAACGGGGCAACGGTTAGCGGCGCTGCTCGCGAACCTTGATTTCCGCGTCACGGTATATACCCCCGATACGCTACCGGCAGAGCTGCCAGCCCTGTTTATCGTGGCGATGCCGGCGCTGGCTTCGCCTGAAGAACAGGTGATCGAGCGCCTCCGCGCTGATGAGGCGACGGCGAACATCCCAATTGTGATTGCGAGCGCATTGCCGATGAACGAGTTGCAATCAGTGCCCTACGCCAGCGATTGGACGATCGCGATCGTGCCGGAGCCGGTCGAGGCACATGTATTAGTCGACACGATCAATTTCCTCTTAGGCAAGGGATAATTGCTGGGCAGGGGCGGGTCGTTACGACCCGCCCAACGCTACCAGCGAGCGTTCCACCAAGGCGAACACTGGCGCTGGAATGAGGCCAATCGCAATCGTGCCGACCGCCGCCACCACAATGTCAACGGTAAGACCGCGATTGAGCGCAGGGGCCGGCTCGCCTTCCGGCTCGGTCATAAACATGCGGATGATGACGCGCAGGTAGAAGAAGGCGGCCACGGCGCTGGTCAGCACCCCCACTAACGCCAACCACGGCAGGCCTCCCTCCCACGCTGCGGTAAGCGCGTAGAACTTGGCCATAAAACCGGCGGTCGGCGGCACACCGGCCAGCGAGAACATAAAGATTGCCATCGCTACCGCGAGCATTGGCTGGCGCTGGTAGAGACCGGCAAAATCGTCGAGCCGCCACGCATTCTCACCTTGGTGCTCGAGCGCGATTAACACCGCGAACGCCCCCAGATTGCTCAACGCATACACCAGTAGATAGAAGATAAATGCTTCTGGCCCGCGCTGCTCGCCGGCGACCATCACTCCCAGCATCACGTAGCCGGCATGGCCGATGCTCGAATAGGCCAGCATGCGCTTGACGTTTGTCTGCGCCACAGCACCCAAATTGCCGACCACCATGGTCAGCGCGGTGAGGCCGGCCAGCACCGGCAACCAGTACTCGGTCAGGGTCGGCAAGCCCTCGAAGAGCAGCCGCACCAGCGCCGCCAGCGCGCCCCCCTTAGTGCCGACGCTCATAAACGCGGCCACCGGCGTCGGTGAACCCTCGTAGACATCGGGTGTCCACATGTGGAAGGGAGCCAGCGCCACTTTGAAGGCAAAGGCGATCAATACCATCGCCGCGCCGCCGAGCAACAACGTGAGATTGAGGTCGCCCAAGCCGCGGTTGGCCACATACGCGCCGATCTCGGCCAGCCGGGTCGAACCGGTCGCGCCAAAGATCAGCGCGATCCCATAGACAAAGAAGCCGGCTGCGAACGCGCCCAGCACCAGATATTTCATCGCCGCCTCTTCCGAGGTCAGGCGCGGGTAAGCAAAGCCGGTCAAAATGTAGAGCGTAATCGAAAGCGTCTCGATCCCAAGGAACAGCACGATCAGATCGGTGCCTTGGGCCAGCAAGATCATGCCGCTGACGGCAAACATGATCAGCGGGTAGAACTCGCCTTGCTCGATCCCTTGGCTCGGTAAATACTCCAGCGACATCGCAATGCTGAGGATGCCGACCAGCAAAAAGACCCACGTCAGCGTGAGCGCAAACGGATCGAGCCGCAACATGCCGCCAAAGGTGGTACCGGTCACTTCCCAGAGCGGCAGACCAACCAAGCCAGCCACTACCAACCCGCCGATCGCAAGATAGCCGGTCAGTTTCTTGCGACCATCGGGAATGAAGAACACGTCAACTAACAGCAAGACGGTCGCCCACGTGACCACCACTAAGAGGGGCGCCATTAACGTCAGATCCACCGGCGGGATCGTCAATGAATCCATCTGATCTCCTCCTCGCCTGCGCCGGCGATACCGTTTGTTTCCGCCACATCACTTTGGGCGCCAGCCAGATGCGCCATTTGAGCCATGTGTGTATGGGTTACTATCATTTCACGTCCGTTCTCACGTCATGCTCTGTCGAGGGCGGGTTGGATCAGGTAGCGCATTGCCGCCCACAATCAGCTTTGGCGAACCTAGCAACGTTGTTTGCTAGAGCCGCTTGCCGCCCTCGTGCGCTTCGCCCCAACCACCTGCCATTGCTATCCATTGCGCTAGACACCGCCGATCGCTATCCGCCCGCCACCTGCGCCATCAATTCGGCGACCAGCGCCGCGACACTATGCTGCATTCCGGCAAAGAAGAGGGCGGGATAGATGCCAATTACCACAATTGGAATGCTCAACAAAGCGAACGTTGTGAGTTCGCGCCGGTTGAGATCGGGCAAATTGGCATTGGCCGGCTGCGAGACCTCACCCATAAAGACGGCCCGGAAGAGTTTGAGCAGGTACGCCGCCGCCAATACCACCCCACCAACCGCAATCGCGACATAGACCCAGCCGAGCAAGGGGGAGCGGAACGCGCCGGCGATGATGGTAAACTCACCTACAAAGCCATTCAGGCCCGGCAAGCCCGCCGATGAGAGCGCCACCAGCAGGCTGAAGGCGGCAAACACCGGCATCACCTTCCACAAGCCGCCATACTCGGCCAGTTCGCGGGTGTGGCGCCGCTCGTAGAGCACCCCGACCATCAAGAAGAGGGCGCTGGTGCTGAGGCCGTGATTGACCATCTGCAACACCGCGCCGCTGATCCCTTCCGCGTTGAGGGCAAAGATGCCGAGCACGACAAATCCCATGTGACTAACCGACGAGTAGGCCACCAGCTTTTTCATATCCGACTGGGCAAACGCCACCGCCGCACCATAGATAATGCCGATGACCGCCAGTACGGCCAAGGCCGGCGCGGCCCACTGTGACGCCGCCGGAAAGAGGGTAAGATTATAGCGAATGATGCCGTAGCCGCCCAATTTGAGCAATACACCGGCCAGCACCACCGAACCAGCCGTGGGAGCTTCGACGTGCGCATCGGGCAACCACGTATGGAATGGCCAGAGCGGCACCTTCACCGCAAAGGCGAGGAAAAACGCGCCGAAGAGGAGCCGTTCGGTGGTCGTATCGAGCGTAAAGCGGCCTGCCCGCAGATCGCTGACAAAGCGGCTGAAACTGAACGTACCGCGAAAACCGGGTTCGACGGCGGCAATAGCGTCGCGATGGAGCAGGTGCAGCGCAATCAACGCCAGCAACATCAGCACCGAACCGGCAAACGTGTAGAGAAAGAACTTGCGCGCAGCGTAGATCCGGTTCTGGCTCCCCCAAATCCCGATCAAAAAGGTCATCGGAATGAGCGTAAACTCCCAGAAGAGGTAAAACAGCAGCAAATCCTGCGCTAGAAAGACGCCAAGCATCGCTGTCTGCAAAATGAGCAGCAGAATCTGGAAGTTCCGCACATCCTTATGCACCGAATCCCACGTTGACAGCACCACAATCGGGCCGAGAAAGGTGGTCAGCATCACTAGCCAGAGACTGATGCCATCAACCCCTAAACTATAGGTTGCGCCAACGATCGGCAACCACGGCAACTCTTCGACAAACTGCATGACCGGCGGCGCGCCCACCATCGCGATCTGCATCGGATTGGTCTCGAAGCGCAGCGGCAACAGCAGCGAAAGGAGAAAACCGGCCACCATCGTCGCCAGCGATATCCGGCGGGCCAACTCGGCATTGGCGCGCGGCACGAACAACAACGCCAACGCCCCGGCTGCCGGCAGCCAGAGGATGAGCGAGAGGAGCGGAAAGCCTAGCTGATTCATAGCACTCCCTCGTGGAGCGACGGGCCGGCCAGATCATCGCCAGCCGCCGCTCCGGCCTTCCCGTACCAGAGAAACCCTTGACCGTCTGTGAACGACGTTTGTACCTGTTTGCACCGGCGCCCGTTATGCGGCGAAGCAATCCCCCGCGCGCACGACCCGATCCCGCTCAGCCATCCATCCCGCTACAGCAGGAGATTGCTTCGGGCGCTGCGCGCCCTCGCAATGACAGACGGGCGCGCGGGCGCTGGTCGTGCCCCCACCCCCCGGCCCCCTCCCCCGCTGGGGGAGAGGGCACTGCCTGCTCCCGCCTCCGCTGGGGGAGGGTTGGGGTAGGACGGCACCCCCGCTCCCCCACTGTCATTGCGAGCCGAACGCAGGGGCAGAGCGGTGCTCTGCCCGCACGAGGCGAAGCAATCCCCCGCGCGCACGACCCGATCCCGCTCAGCCATCCATCCCGCTACAGCAGGAGATTGCTTCGGGC
>NZ_LWQS01000096.1 GCF_001650695.1 Chloroflexus islandicus | reverse complement strand
GGGCCAGCAGCCCGCGCAGCGGGCTTCGTAATCATAGCCCGATCCTTGAGGGCCGGGTACCGGATGAACACTAGTGGGGGAGGGGCTGGAGGTGGGGGCATCAGCCCGCGCAGCGGGCTTCGTAATCATAGCCCGGCCCTTTAGGGCCGGGTACCGGATGAACACTAGTGGGGGAGGGGCTGGAGGTGGGCCAGCAGCCCGCGCAGCGGGCTTCGTAATCATAGCCCGGCCCTTTAGGGCCGGGTACCGGATGAACACTAATGGGAAAGGGGCTGGAGGTGGGGGCCAGCAGCCCGCGCAGCGGGCTTCGTAATCATAGCCCGATCCTTGAGGGCCGGGTACCGGATGAACACTAGTGGGGGAGGGGCTGGAGGTGGGGGCATCAGCCCGCGCAGCGGGCTTCGTAATCATAGCCCGGCCCTTTAGGGCCGGGTACCGGATGAACACTAATGGGAAAGGGGCTGGAGGTGGGCCAGCAGCCCGCGCAGCGGGCTTCGTAATCATAGCCCGGCCCTTTAGGGCCGGGTACCGATGCTCGGGTCTGTATCAATGGCCACTAAAAGCCACAAAAAACACGAAAATATTGTGAGGGCTATTCCACTTGTGACTCTTGTGTCTTTTTGTGGCTATTCCAGACGATCCCGGCCCTAAAGCGCCCGCTGCGGTAACAAGAGGGATGCTTCGCCCTCATCGTCGCCCTGCCGCTCGCAGCCAATTCCATCCCGGTTGCCGTCAAAGTTATGCGGATCGCCATACGTCCAGTCTACCCGGAACCGCCGGTGCGGGATGTCGCGGCAATCGAGATCGGGCGGCGGCGGTGGGATGCAGATGTCGGGGTAGGCTGGATGGCATTGCTGGCCGGTTGCCGGCATGATCGTCGGTTGCGCCGCCGGCGCTGCCCGATTCGCCCACAAGCCGGCGCCGTTCTCGCGCGCTCGTTGTTGCGCGGCGAGATAGGTGTCTGCGCAGCGTACATCCGGCGGAAAGGTAGCGGCTTGCGCCATCCCTTGTTCGACCAGCGCGAGGTTGGCAAATTGCTCGCCGGCAATGACGTAGCGGAGCAGCCGCCCAAACCGATCCCGCTCGCTGACGTCGCGCGCGAGCCAGAGCGGGCCGCTCTCGACGAGGCGGCGGTTGGCTTGAGTCGCCTCGCTGTACCCCGGTTGATCGCGCTCAGGGGTGTTGATGCCAATGTACCGGACGCGCTCTGTACTCCCGTTGATCCTCACGTCAATGGTGTCGCCGTCGATCACCCGCACGAGCGTGGCCGGTTCCCACGCCAATCCTTCAAGGCAGGCCACAAGGATGGTTGGCCCTGTTCCCGTTGGCGATGGTGCTGGCGATGCTAATGGCTGCGCGGCAGTGGGTGTTGCGGGCGCCGGGGTTGGTGTGGCTGTGGGTGATGTGGGCGCTGAGGTTGGCGTGGCAACCGCTGGCTGCGCCGCCGCTTGGGTGTTAACCATTGTTGGCAATGGCCGCGCGGTGGGTTGGCTGCTGTTGCTTGCTGTGGCGTTGATACGTGCGCCAATGATGCCAATAATGCCGCATGTAAGGACGGCGCCAATCAGGATGCTGCTGATCCCGACGTTTGCGGTAGGTTTGCGTCGTCGTCGCATGGGATGCTCCTTTCGCAAACGCGCCAGATGTCACGAGGCGCTTGAATGGTTCGATCGTACGCTGCGCCGAACCCGATTGCTAGGGAGTTCTTGCCTGTCTTTAAGATCACAAAACCCCGCCGGAGCCAACTCCAGCAGGGTTTTTGGTTTCGTCACCACTCTATTCAGATCGCTCAGCCAACCGCAACGTGTCCCGCCTGCAACCACTCCCGCGCGATGCGGATGTCCTCTTGGCTTAGTTGATGGCCCTGTTCGAGCATCGCAAGGGTGACGGTTGCCCCGGCGGTTTGCAAAAGGCCCGCGAGCCGTTCAGTCTCCGCAGTTGTCACTAACCCATCATACTTCCCCGCCACTACCAGCACCGGCACGCCTGCTAGATCAGGGAGCGGTTCAGGCACCAGTGGCGTCATTGGCCGCAACAACACGGCTCCGGCCAGAACGGCCCCGTGGAGCAAGAGGAGCGCGGCGGCGATGTTGGCGCCGTTCGAGTAGCCAACGGCAATGACCCGCTGCCGGTCAAAGCTGTATGCTGTCGCTGCGGCGTCGAGAAATTCGTTGAGCGCCGCTGCCTGCCGTTTGATGTCGTCGATGTCAAAGACACCCTCGGCGAAGCGGCGAAAGAAGCGCGGCATACCCCGTTCCAGCACGCGCCCTCGTGGGCTGAGCAGCGCAGCGTGTGGCATCAGTTCGCGCCCAATCGGGATGAGATCGTGTTCGTTGCCGCCAGTGCCGTGCAAGAGCAAGAGGGTAGGTGTCGCGGCTGGCAAGTCGGACGGTGAGATGAAGCGGTGGCTAAAGCTGGTCAGTGCGCTGTTCATGACGCTCTCTACGTGGTGGTTGTACTTGGGAATCTGTCTCCCGCTCGCGTACTGTATAGCGTGGTATGGGTAGTATAGCATGGTTGCGTTTATTGCCATCATTTTTTGCTCCATGCAGTCGCTTTACGCTTATGGCGTGCGGCAGTCTCACTGCCGCATGCCATAGCTTCCTTCGGTTGCGACAGTTGCACCTCAAACTGCCTGACATCATCTTGCAGTCTGCCGCAACGGGATTATAATGATTGCGTAACCGCACGGGCCGCCGGTATCGCGCCGGCGGTTCTTGTCTTGCGCGAGGTCGTTATGCCTGAACCTGCCATCGTCGCTGAAGAGTTGACCTATCGCTACGGCGATCTGCTCGCGGTCGATCACATCAGCTTTACCGTCTCCCCCGGCGAGATTCTCGGTTTTCTTGGCCCGAATGGCGCCGGCAAGTCCACGACGGTCAAGATGCTGACCGGCCAGCTCCGTCCGGCCAGCGGGCGCGCGTTGTTGCTGGGGATTGATGTGGCACGCCATCCCAAGCAGGTGCAGGCCCGCATTGGCGTCTGCTTCGAGCAGCCTAATCTCTACGAGGAGTTGAGCGGCGTTGATAATCTGCGCCTCTTTGCCAAGCTGTTTGGCGTGCGCGATGTTGATGTCAACGCCTTGCTGCGCCGGGTCGGTCTCGATGGCCGCGGCGCCGATCTGGTCGGACGCTATTCCAAAGGTATGAAACAGCGGCTGATGATTGCCCGCGCGCTGGTCAATCGTCCCGATATTCTCTTTCTCGATGAGCCGACCGAGGGGCTTGACCCGACCTCTGCCGAGGCGATCCGGCGCGTGATTCTCGAAGAGCAGCAGCGCGGCGCGACGATTTTTCTTACCACTCACGATATGTACGAGGCTGACCGCCTGTGCAATCGGGTCGCCTTTATCAATAGCGGCAAGATTGTGGCCCTCGATACGCCGCATAACCTCAAGCAGCAGTATGGCAAGCGCATGGTGCGCGCCGAGGTGGTTGGTTCCGATGGGAAGTTGTTCACCCGCGAGATTATTCTCGACCGGCCCGAAACGCCGGCTGAAATCGCCGATTTGCTTGCCCATCACCAAGTGGTGACTCTCCATAGCGAAGAGGCGACGCTGGAAGATATTTTTATTCGTCTGACCGGTCGCGGTTTGGCTTAACCATCGTCTCATTGCGCGGGTGCAACGCGCCCGCAGCACTCTCCTAGCGATAGGATCCACTATGAACGCTGCTGCGATCTGGGCCTTGATCCAGAAAGATGCCCGGCTCTATTTCGCCAATCGCTTGTTTGCCTTGGTGACAGTGCTCGGTTTGGTGGCGTATGCAGCCATCTATTTCCTGTTGCCGGCCACGGTTGATGAGACTCTGAAGGTGGGGTTGGTTATTCCCGAAATGCCGCCGGCGCTGGCCGAGGCGCTCGCTGATGATGCAGTAGTGGTGAAGCAGTTCGCTTCCGCCGCCGATCTGCGCGCCGCTGTGGCTGCCGGCGAGGTGACGGTCGGGTTTGCCTTTCCGCCCGATCTGTTTGACCAGCTTCGCCAAGGCTCCCGTCCGGCAGTCGAGTTGCTGCTGGCGCCGGAGGTGACTCCCGATGTTGTTGGCGTCTACGAAGCGGCTGCCCGTGAGCTGAGTTTCACCCTCGCCGGCCAAGCGTTGCCGGTGACGATCAGTGAGGTGATCCTTGGCCCCGATCTGGCCGGCGCGCAGATCGCACCCCGCCAGCGTATGCTGCCGCTCTTTGCCGTGCTGGTGCTGATGGTTGAGTGCCTCGGTCTGGCCAGTTTGATCGCTGCCGAAGTGGAGCAGGGAACGATCCGCGCGCTCTTGGTGACGCCGCTGACCATGCGCGGCCTGTTTGTCGCCAAGAGTCTGTTTGGTTCGCTCTTTGCTTTTGTGCAAGCCGTGATCTTGCTTGCCGTCACCGGCGGCTTGGCGCAGGCGCCGTTGCTCAATCTCACCGCGCTGCTGATCGGCTCGGTGTTGATGACCGGCGTCGCTTTTCTGATCGCGTCGCTTGGTCGCGATCTGATGTCGGTGATGGGCTGGGGTATGCTGGCGCTGCTGATTATGGCCCTGCCCACCTTTACCGTCCTGATCCCCGGTTTGGCCGCCGATTGGGTGCGGCTCATCCCCACCCACTATCTGGTTGACACGATCTACCGCTCGCTCAACTTTGGCGCCGGCTGGGCCGAGGTGGGCGGCAATCTGCTGCCGCTCGCCGCTTCGGCTCTGCTCTTGCTAGCGCTGGGCATGGCCATTTTGCAACGGAGGTTCGCATGAGTCTGCGCCGGATCCTTGCCCTGCTCTACCGCGAGGCGGTGCAGGGGCCAAAGAACTTTATCTTCATCTTTACCATTGTGGTGCCGCTCGGTTTGAGTCTGGCGTTGGGCCTGATCTTTGGCACATTCTTTAGCGGCAAGCCGCGTTTGGGCATTGTCGATCCCGGCGCTTCTCGCCTAACCCAACTGGCCGAAGCGATGCCGGGGTTGGTCGTGCGCCGCTACGCGAGCGAGGCCGAATTGCGTGATGCGACGGCCAATGGGGCGGTGGATGTGGGATTACTGGTGTCAGCGGATTTTGATCAGCGCGTGTTGAGCGGGCAAAGCGGCAGCCTGACCGTGTATGTATGGGGTGAGAGTTTGCTACGCGATCGAGTCTTGATCGGTACCGCCATTGCTGATTGGTTGCGCGAGCTGGCCGGTCACGAACCTCCCGTCACTATCGCGACCACGATGCTCGGCGCGAACAATGAGCTGACGTGGCAGCAGCGCTTGTTGCCGCTGCTGGTCTTGATGACCGTGGTGTTCGGCGCGTTGATGCTGCCGGCCTCATCGCTGGTCAGCGAGAAGCAGCGCCGCACCTTGCATGCGCTGCTGGTGACGCCGGCGACCCGCGCCGAGATCTATGTCGCCAAGGGGGTGCTCGGCGTGGCACTGAGCACAGTGATGGCGCTGGTGGTGCTGGCCCTCAATGGCGCGTGGAGCAGCCAGATCTGGCTGGTGTTGCTGGTGCTCTTCCTCGGTGCGGTGCTGTCCGCCGAGTTCGGCATTCTGCTCGGTGTGCTGGTCAGCGACATCAACTCGCTGTTCGCCACCGTCAAGGGGTTGGGATTGCTGCTCTACGCGCCGGCGCTGATCGCGCTGTTCCCGATGATCCCGCAATGGATTGCGCAGTTCTTCCCGACCTTTTACATGATCGATCCGGTGATTGCCATTGTCCAACGCGGCGCGACGCTGCCCGATATTGCTGGCCAGCTCGCCGTGTTAGGCGTGATGATTGTGGCGTTAGCCGGCGCGTTGCGGGTGGCGCGCGAACGGTAACGCAGAGGAGAGGGGCATAGGGGAGGGGCATAGCGCCGCTCTGCCCCTCCCCGTGCCCCTACCGTCCGGCCAACTGTCGGATCAAACTGGCAAAACTCTCAAACGGCAACGCACCCCGCACCAATTGGCCATTGACAAGGAAATTGGGCGTTGAATTAATGCCCAAGCGCGAGGCTGCCTCCAGCTCGGCCAGCACCGCCGCTTCGGTCGCCGGGTCGTCAAGGCAGGCGGTGAGCTGCGCTGTGTCGAGACCAAGGTTGCCTGCTAACTCAATCAACGTGGCCCGATCGCGCTTCGGTACTCCGCCCCACTCCACTCCGTGGGTTTGGAACAGCATCTCATACACCGGCCAGAACCGATCTTGCGCTGCCGCGCAGTGGGTCACGCTCGCCGCCAAGACTGCCGAAGCGTGGATCGAAGTCAGTGGAAAGTCGCGCACCACCAAGCGCACGATTCCGGTTTCGACAAACTCGCTGATAATGCGTGGGCGCGTCTCGCTGACGAAGCGGGCGCAGAAGGGGCATTCATAGTCGGTGAATTCGATCATGAGCACCGGCGCTTTGGGATCACCCAGCGCGCGCGGATCATCATCGCTCAGATTGAGCAACTCCACCAGATTGATCGCTGGCCGTGGCGTTGCCGTAGGCCGGGCCAATTCGGTTGGCGCTGGCGGCACGGTAGGCAAGCCTTGGAGGGCAATCTGCGTTTGCCGGACTTCGACGGGCGAACGGGTCGGGGTAAGCGGGGCGGCGCTGCCGCAACCGATCAAGACCACCGCGAACAGGGTCATCCAGAAGTGTGCAATGCGCATAGTGTTGGTACGTGAGCAGCGGGCATCAGTGAGGCCGGTTTCAAACCGGCCCCACGCTACCCATCGACAGGTTCAATTACCCATCCGCAGCGGCCAGCGTTGCCGTCGCTCCGAGTGGCCGGCTCTCGCCGCGCACGAAACCGGGTACGTCAACCCGCTGCAAGATCAGGATGCATGCGACCAGACCAATTGCTTCGAGCATAAACACGCTCGCATAGGCGATAGTATACGACCCGCTGGCCCAGAGCGCAACATCGCGCACCGCGCCGCCAGCAAAGATACCGAGACCGCGGAAGAGCAGTTGCGTCATTGACCAGAGACCAAGGTACGCTGCCGCGTGCCGTTCGGTGGTCATCGCGGCCAGCAGCGACACCGCGCCGACCGTGTAAACGCCGAAGCCCAAGCCAAACATGAACAGCACCGGAATGAGCAACGCTTGCCATTCGGTGATCGCGATCATACCGAGCAAGAATAGCGGCAGTGCGGTGAAGGCCAACCCCACCATCGCCACACTGGTCTGCTCGTGGGCGGCGCGGTGGCGAGTGAAGTAAACTGTCCCCAAAAGACTGATCACCACCCCCACACCCCAATAGGCATTGAAGCGCGTGGTCTGGCCGTTATCCAACCCAAACACATCACCGCCAAACGGTTCGAGCACCGCGTCTTGGGCGAAGGCGCTCACTGCGCCGAGTGCGAGGAAGAGGAAGAACCAGCGCGCCCGCTGATCCGACCACATCTGGCGCAAAAGCGGCAAGAACGGCTCCGGCGGGGTTGGATCGGCGTCCACTGGCGTTTCTGCCGGACGTTCCGCCCGCCACAGCGCAAACGCAATAAACGCAAACGCAACGGTCATACCGATCAGCACCAACCGCCAGAAACTGGCTTGATCGTACACCGGCATGAGGCGTCCGTAAATCACTCCCGCCACCGGGAAGCTGATCACCAAAAAGACCTGCACAATCGCCAGCGCTTGCCCACGGCGGGCCGGCGGCGCGCTATCACGCACCAAGCTGAGGTAGGTGGCTCCCGAAATCAGGGTGCCAACGCCGTAGATGAGAAATGCAAACAGTGCTAGTCCCCACCCCAAGAGTGATGAGGGATCAGCCGCCAACAACCCGGTCACAAATGGCAAGATCGGTAACGATAACAGCATCGGCAACCGTCCGCCCCAGATAAAGGGCAGCCGGCGCAATGTACCGGCTGGGCGCAAGTCCGAGCGGTAACCGGCCCAAATGCTGAGCGGCGCTAACAAATAGCGTAGCGCCGATAACAGCGCGACCGGTGTGGCAGCCAGTGCTAAGTCGGTAATCAACACCCGATTCAAAACACCCGACGTCAACAGATCAATGAACGATGAACCGATGTGAAAGGTGCCCAGTTTCAGGGTGCGCGGCACATTCAAGCGTTGTTCTTTCGCATCCACGGTTCACTCCTCTGCTTCATAACCAGCAACGACTGCCAGTTGCACTTCATTCGCCACCCGGCTGATCCGGCGCAAGAGCCGGGCGCTCTCAGCCGGACGCACGTGGGCTTCCTCAGGGAGATCCATTGCCGCCTCAACCAGCGAATCGCGAAAGAAGAGCGCAGCGGCAATCGCATCGGTCAGCGGCAAGCCGGCGGCGCGGGCAAGGCGGGCGTAGTTGCGACCGATGGCCCGCGCCTCTTCCAGCAATGGACTATGCTCATCGTGTGAGCTGACATAACGCAGTACCACTCCCATCAACTGCTGGCCGACTCGCCGCCATGCCAGCCGCTCATGCTCGCTCATCGCCATCATCCACGCCGGCGCTGTCGAAGGGTTGGCTAGCTCGCTGCGGGTCTGGGCCAGCGCCTTGCTGGCCAGCACGCTGCTAAGCGATTGCGCTGGCAGCGGTCGTCGCGCTGCCAGCGCCAGAATATCGGCGCGGGCAAAACGGCGGTGCCCGCCGGGTGTGATGTACACCGGCACTGCCCCTTCATCGGCCCACCGCCGCAAGGTCGAGGCATGCACCCCTAACAATTGGCTGGCCGCCGATAGCGAAAGATAGGTTGGCGGTTCTTTGTCGCTCATCGTTCGTTTAGTTACTCCCCACCAGTCCTTACGAGCCGCGTGGTAGGGGCAGAGCCGCGCTCTGCCCGCAGCGCAGAGCAGCGAAGCAATCCCCCCCTCCCCCACTTGTCATTGCGAGCGCAGCGGAGCGAAGCAATCTCCCACTTCCCGCTTGTCATTGCGAGCGCAGCGAAGCTATCTCCTCCGAGCATGGAACAAACCCCCTCAGCATCCGTTCTCGCCAAAGCGGGAGATTGCTTCGGGGGCTTCGCCCCCTCGCAATGACAGATTCACACCCCCGCAGCATCCGTTCTCGCCCCCCGCTTGTCATTGCGAGCGCAGCGCAGCGGAGCGAAGCAATCTCCTCCGAGCACGGGAAGCATGCCTGCATGCACTCCTCTCGCCCCCCACTTGTCATTGCGAGCGGAGCGAAGCAATCTCCTTCGAGCACGGGAAGCATGCCTGTCCGCACTCCTCGCGCCCCCCGCTTGTCATTGCGAGCGGAGCGAAGCAATCTCCTCCGAGCACGGGAAGCATGCCTGTCCGCACTCCTCGCGCCCCCCCGCTTGTCATTGCGAGCGGAGCGAAGCAATCTCCTCCGAGCACGGAACGAATCCCCTCAGCATCCGTTCTCGCCAAAGCGGGAGATTGCTTCGGTCGGGCGGCACCGAGCAAAGCTCGGTGCCGCCGCTCCCTCGCAATGACAGATTCACACCCCCGCAGTGTCCGTTCTCGTGAGAGCGGGCGATTGCTTCGAGGGCTTCGCCCCCTCGCAATGACATGAGACTGCCTACGCCGTCACAAGCGCCAATTGTCAACGTTCGTTCAAATCGTCACTAAAATCGCACCCGAATGTATGCCGCAAAACACCTACACTCTTAGTTCTAAAGAGTGCATCACTCCACCCTCTATACTGTTAGT
Organism: Chloroflexus islandicus; assembly: GCF_001650695.1. GTDB lineage: Bacteria > Chloroflexota > Chloroflexia > Chloroflexales > Chloroflexaceae > Chloroflexus > Chloroflexus islandicus. Next base: position 4,382 of record NZ_LWQS01000096.1, on the reverse strand, counting down.
TATACACTGTGCTCGCAAGCGTCAGGAATCTCGCCAAATCTATCCAAATCTCTGTGTAGTATAACATATCTCCCGCTGCACAAGGTATTGCGCAGCGGGAGCGTGAAATGATCGTGAGCGAGGTTGTGTTATTTCAACCGAAAGCCGAGCTGGTGCAAGACATCGCGCAACACATCGCGTCCCGACAGGCTCTGCGGCCCGGCGACGCGCTTGGCCGAGTGATCAACCCAGTCGCCTTCGACGTTCATCCGTTGCGCGGCGTAGAAGGCGGCCATCGTCGTGTTGTAGTGCTCAACCGCCGGCGGTACTTGCTCAGGCTGGAACACTTCACGATGCAAGACGGCGGCCTGCGGCAGGCGAGGCTTGATCGCTGCTGGCCGGTCGGGGTTGGGTTTGCCAACGCACATGCCGAACACCGGCATCACCATCGGCGGCAGGCGCAGTTCGGCGGCGACATCGAGCGGATGGTTGCGGATGGCGCCGATGTAGACGGTGCCAAGACCGAGCGATTCGGCGGCGATCACCGCGTTTTGCGCTGCGAGCGCGGCATCAATCACACCGACCAGCCACATTTCGAGGTAGTCTAAGCCGTCGTGCGGCATCTGGCGCGCTTCCGCCGCTTGCGCGATCCGGTTGAGATCGGCGAGCCAGACTAAGAAGAGCGGCGCGCGCCGGATATGGTTTTGGTTGCCGGCCAGCGTCGCTAACCGCTCTTTCCGTTCCGGGTCGGTCACTGCCACCACACTCCACGTTTGCAGGTTCGATGAAGTGGCCGCCGATTGCGCCGCTGCGATCATGGTTTCGAGCGTGCCTTCCGGCAGCGGTTCGTTGCTGTACGAGCGCACCGAGCGGTGGCTGAGCAGCAGATCGATCGCGGCGTTGCTGATGATCCGTTCGGGTATGGCATCGCCGTACCGTTGGCGCAAGAGATCATGCGTGGTGAGGGATGTCTCGGTCATGGCACTCCTCAGGTGTCTGCTATCACACTCTATCGGGGTTGATTATACACGGTCTAGTCGGGGCAGTATGAGCAATAGTATGGCGGGGTATACAGTAAGGGCGGGTTGCAACCCCGCCCTTACCCTCCTCACCCTAAGCCTAGCTTCGTCGCGCTCCTACGACGATGTCGCACCGTCCACCGCATCCCGGCGCTGGGCATCGATGATGGTAATCTCAGGCGCTGGCCGGCTGGGAGCCGGGAGCACCACTGGTTCACGGCGGCGGCGCACCAGCGTGGTATTCGAGCGTGCTAGCGCCGCGGCAAAGCCAAAGGCTGGCCGTTCTGGCTTCTCGCTCGGCGGCAAGTAGGGGTGCTCGGCCTCAACCCGGGCCAAGATCTCATTCACGTCAATATCGGTCAGCTCGTTGCGCAAGATCAACGCCTCAGCGATCGCAATCACCGCCATCCGGTTCTGCTCAAGCATCTGCTTGACGATCCGGTACTGCTCTTGCAAGATCGCTTCGACCCGCGGCTTGACATCCGGCGCCGACAATCCTTGCATTCCGAAGAGCAGGTACGAGAAGAAGCTGTTGTCCATGCCATACGCGCCGACCATCATTGCCGCGATGCCGGTTGCGCTCTGCAAGTCGCCGGTGACGCCGCTCATTTGCGTGCCGAGGAAAAGCTCTTCGGCAGCGCGGCTGGCCAGCGCGATCTTGATCCGATCGAGCAGCTCTTCGCGGGTGCGGGTGTGAATCTCCTCTTCCGGCTTCCACGCCGCAAAACCCAGCGCGTTGCCGTGGCGTACAATCGTCACCTTAGTCAGGCGCTCTTTCTTGAGCAGCTTGACGGCGGCGTAGGCGTGACCGGCTTCGTGATACGCGATCCGCCGGCGCTCTTCATAAGACATGCTGCGGATTGGCTGCTTCAGACCCCATTCGTGGATCTCACGCGCTTGGGTGAAGTCCCAGTAGTTGATCGCAGCGCGGCCATCGAAGTGGGCATGGATGGTGGCTTCGTTGATCACATACTTAATCGCCACCGGTGTATAGCCGATCGTGTCGGCGACCATCCGGTCAATCGGCATCGGCTCGTGCTTGACCTTGCTCAGATAATACTCAATCACCTCGCGGCGACCATCGGCGTCGGGCGGCTCAACCGCGATCTTGCGGTCAAAGCGACCGGGCCGCAGCAGCGCGGCGTCGAGCGTCTCGGCAAGGTTGGTAGCGGCCATCGTCAGCACCGGCGGCATCTCGGCCTTACCGCGCCGCAACCCGACGAGACGCAGCAGCTTGCCCCACCACGTCTGATCTTGCGGCGGCGGATCCATCTGTAACAGCAACTCGTTGAGCAAGCTGCTGCCGCCACCCATCATGCCGCCGACACCCATCACCACATTCTCGCGGTTGCTCATCCCCGCGCCGGCAGCGCCGGTACCCATCAGGTTCGAGCTGCGCGCCATCCCGATCGCGTCAATTTCATCAATGAACAGGATGCACGCGCCGTACTCGCGGGCGAAACGGCGGGCCTTGCGGTAGAGGTTCATCACCTTAATATTGCCCATCCCCATCCACGCCGAGAGCAACGATGGCGCGCTGAGGTAGCCAAACGGCACCCCGGCTTCGGTGGAGATCGCTTGGGCAAGGTAGCTCTTGCCGGTGCCGGGAGGGCCGATCAGCAAGATGCCGCGGGTGACTTCACCACCCATCTGCTTGAACTCTTTTGCCCCTTTGAGCAGCGTCACCACCCGGCGCGCCGCTTCCAACACCTCTGGGTTGCCGCGGTAGTCTTTGAAGCTGACGCCGGTTTCCCCCGGCTTGACCCAGTAGATGCGGGTGCGGGCCATAAAGAAGTACATCAGCCAGAACTGGAAGCCGATGAAGAAGAAGAGGTACACGGCGACCGGGATGATCTGGAGGATCAGATTGCCGATTTCGCCGGTGATAATAATGTTGAAAATGCCGGGGAGCAGGTTGGCGGCCAGCCAGATACCAATGCCGAGGAAGAGCATCAAGCGCAAGAAGCGGAACAGTTTCCAATTCCAGCGCTCAAAGAGTTTTGCAATCTTCTTCTCAAGCTCCTGCTCGCGATTCGTGGCGGTTGAATCAGGGGTTGGGCGGTAGGGCTCAATTGCCATGCGCGACTCCCATTCCAGAACTGACGTGACGGTTGTGCGCTGCTGCGCTGACGATTCGGACGGGGGAAGACATTACGTGTTATGATCGTTACGATGCTGTTATATGAAGTATACCGATGGTTAGATGAGCGGTCAAGGCGTGAAGATGAGAATGCTCTCATAAATTGTGCGCCGGCTCCACATGGAGCAGATAGATGTGCATTACAGCGCATACGCAATGGGCAATTGCCAATGAGAGGCGTTGGGTATGGGCAAGATCGCGATGCTGCGCCACTGGCGCCGCTGGCTTGATGGAATGGCCCTTGTGACGGTGGCAGCCTACGCATGGCTGGTGTGGAACGTGCAAACCGGCGCTGCCCCGATCGATCCGGTGTATGCCGCTGTGCGCGAACGCGGTGTGCTGCGGGTTGCAGTCGATCCCGGCTACCTCCCGTTTGTCGAAGATCAGCATGGAGTGCTGACCGGCTTTGACATTGAACTCGTGCAAGCGTTGGCTGCTGAGTTGGGGGTCGAGGCAGTGTTTGTGCGGAGCGGCTTTGATGCGCTCTACGATCAGTTAACCAGCCGGCAAGCCGATCTGATTGCCTCGGCCCTGCCCTACGCTCCCGAACAAGGCTACCGCGCCCGGTTTTCCCAACCTTACTTCGATGGCGGGTTGATGCTCGTCGCCCCTGTGAACAGCCCGATTGCCGGCTTGCCCGATCTGCGCGATCGCCGCCTTGGCGTAGTGTTGGGCAGCGAAGGCGATGCCTTGGCGCGCCGTTTGGCCTTAACCACCCCGCTGATCCTCGTCGAGGCCGAAGAAGCGGCATCGCTGGCCCGCGCCCTACGCGCAGGCGCGATCGATGCCGCTATCCTCGATCACGTGGCTGCATTGGGCGCGCTGGCCGACGGCGATCTGCGCATTGCTGCCGCGCTGACCTACGAGCCTTACGTGCTGGCGATGCCTGCCGCCGCCTTCCAGCTCGAAGCCGAGATCAACCGCGCCCTTGCCCGCCTTGAGGCGCGGGGGGTGTTGGCGGCGTTGCAACGGCGGTGGATGGAGTAAGGGACGGGGGTCAATAGCCGCGAAAAGACACAAAAGGCACAAAAAATGGTGACATGTGTGTCGTTTGTGGCTCGTGGTGGTTATCCCCAAACAACCTTTGCGTCCTCTGCGCCTTCGCGCCTTTGCGTTTGACTCCTCTGCGTCTTGGCTCCCTTTGCGCCTTCGGGAGCCGGACAACCGTCCGGCTCGACCATGCGCCTTTGCGTTTGACTCCCTCACCCCCCAACCCCCTCTCCCACCGCACGGCGGGAGAGGGG
>NZ_LWQS01000095.1 GCF_001650695.1 Chloroflexus islandicus | reverse complement strand
CAAAGCATAGCCACCAAGCGACACAAAAGACACGACCAAGCTTTGAGGTTTTTGTGGCTTTTCGTGGCCATTTTCCATGCTCCCACTACCACCGTTAGATGGGAACGATGGATGAGGGCATCAGCCTGTGTAGCAGGCTTCATCAGTTCCCTGCCCTACCATCCCTGAGCCGGATCGTACCGCTCCAGCGGGAGATTGCTTCGGTCGGGCGCCACCCAGCGCGGCTGGGTGCCGCCGCTCCCTCGCAATGACAGCCGGACAGCGGGCGCTGGTGTCCCCTCACCCCCGTCCCCTCGCCCGCTGGCGCGGGCGAGGGGCGCTACAACCTGCCGCGAGAGCAATGGCTGTACCGCCAACCAAGCGGCTCCCCCTCGGCGTCCGCTGCGCTCTCTGCGGTACCCCACCTCCAGCGGGTTGAGGAGCGGACAGAACGTTTGATCGAGTACAACTGTCGATCGCTGTACGATGCCGTAAAGGCCCGTGCTGCGCTCCCCATCACCCCTCCCCCAGCGGGGGAGGGGCACGGGGTGGGGGCATCAGCCCGCGCAGCGGGCTTCGTAACCCTAGCCCGGCCCTTCAGGGCCGGGTACCGGACAGATGTTCTGTCCGCCCTTAAACTCAGCGGGGGCTGGGAGTAGGGGCATCAGCCCGCGCAGCGGGCTTCGTAATCCTAGCCCGGCCCTTCAGGGCCGGGCCAAAGCATAGCCACCAAGCGACACAAAAGACACGACCAAGCTTTGAGGTTTTTGTGGCTTTTCGTGGCCATTTTCCACGCCCCCGCTCCCGCCGTTAGGTGGGAACGATGGGTGAGGGCATCAGCCTGTGTAGCAGGCTTCGTCAGTTCCCTGCCCTACCATCCCTGAGCCGGCTCGTACCGCTCCAGCGGGAGATTGCTTCGGTCGGGCGGCACCCAGCGCGGCTGGGTGCCGCCGCTCCCTCGCAATGACAGCCGGACAGCGGGTGCTGGTGTCCCCTCACCCCCGTCCCCTCTCCCGCTCGCGCGGGCGAGGGGCGCTGCTGCCTTCCGCAAGAGCAATGGCTGTACCACCAACCAAGCGGCTCCCCCGCTGCGTCCGCTGCGCTCTCTGCGGCACCCCCCTCCCCCAGCGGGGGAGGGGCAGGGGGTGGGGGCATCAGCCCGCGCAGCGGGCTTCGTACCCCTAGCCCGGCCCTTCAGGGCCGGGTTCCTTGCCCAGCGGGCACAGGCGGCGCACAGCCGTGCGCCGCTACTAGTCTTCACCGGGGGCGCCGGACATGACAACGACTAAGGGGCGCATGCGGGCAACAGGGCGAATTAAGCCGGCAGCGACTTGCACCTCCATCACCGCTTCGATATCTTTGTAGGCTAAGGGTGATTCATCGACGGCCAAACCGCGCACCAACACCCCCGCCTCCCGCACGACTGCCGCTGCCATTGCCGGCGTAATCGTCCGCCGCGCTTCCGAACGGCTAAAGCGCCGTCCCGCGCCATGCGCCGCACTGGCGAGCGTCGCTTTATCACCGAGCCCTTCCACAATATAGCTCGCCGTCGCCATCGAACCGGGGATAATCCCCAGTACCCCAGCCTCGGCAGGTGTAGCGCCCTTGCGGTGGATCACCAGACCATTCCGTTCTTCCCACGCAAAATTGTGATGGTTCTCGATCACCCGTTCTACCGGCACACCCAACGCCTTAGCAAACCGCTCGTGGATCACCTCGTGGTTGGCGCGGGCAAAATCACCGGCCAACCGCATTGACAATAAATATTCTTGGCCTGCTTCGCTCTCGGTGCTCAACCAGCCATACGTGCGCGGAATCCCCTTCGCGATCGCCGCCGTCTCGCGGTCGGCCAATTCGGCGTAGTAGTTGGCAATCTTCGCGCCGACGCCACGGCTCCCGCTGTGAGTCAACAAGCCAACAAACGGTTTGCCGGTATCGAGCCACTCGCCCACCACAATCTCGGCAAAATGGTTGCCGCCGCCTGAGGTACCAATTTGCAATTTCGCCAACTCATGCAGCTCGCGCAACAGTTTGGTCGCTCGCCAGCGTGGATCGGAAAGGATCGAGTGGGTCGCCACCGGCTTCTTGGGCGAACCGATTCCAAACACCGTCACCTTGGTGATCGTATCGAGCAAGTGTTGCCGTTCGCGCTGCGCATCGGCTGGCGTCATGCCGGCCAAGATCGATAAGTGCATGCGGCAACCGATATCAACCCCGACCTGATATGGCGCCACGGCGCGATCATACGCAATCACACCGCCGACCGGCAACGCATACCCTTGGTGAGCATCGGGCATCAACGCACCGCGGATCGCTGGCGGCAAGCGTAGAGCGGTGCGGATCTGCTCGATTGCTCCCGGTTCGACGAGATGCTCACCGATAATCTTCAGCGGCTGCGGCTTTTCACGCAACTTCAGCGCTTCCGGCGGTGCGCCGTAACGAGCGGCAACCTCTTGCCGCACGGCTGCCGGTTCCATCCCGTCGCGCAACATCTGGTTGGCTGTGCGGCAGATCTGGCGAAAGGCCGGATGATCGGCATAATCAGCTAATAGTTGGGCCGCTTTCATCAATCTCACCTCCTTTCTCGTTCACATTCCGCGACAAAGACGCTCAGTGCGGCAGCGTTGCTGCCGCACTGAGCGAGAAGGTTATGGCCAACGCCAATCCAATTATACGCCAACCATCGCCCGATCACCATTACGCTGGCGCAGCGCAAACGCAATCCCCTCTTGCAGGTTGGGCTTGGCGATCATACTCGCCAATTCAGCACCAATATGCACCAACGTCTGCGCCACTTCGGGGCCGATCCCGGTAATCACCACCTGCGCGCCGAGCAACCGCGCCGCTTGCGCTGCCCGCATCAGCGCGCCGGCTACCTGCGTATCCACCACCCGTACACCAGTAATATCGAGGATCGCGATCCGTGCCCGATAGCGTGCCACCCCTTCCAGCAAGGTCTCCATAATCTGGGCCGCGCGATTGCTGTCAATGGTGCCGATAATCGGCATCGCCACCACCTGATCGGCAATCGGCAACAACGGCGTGCTCAGTTCGCGCAACATCGCCTGCTGCGCCTCAATCACCTGCTCTTGCATCCGGCGGCGCTCTTCTTCCAACCGCAACTGTTCGCTGATGTCACGATTGATGGTGGCAAAGCCGATAAGCTGGCCGCTTTCGTTAAAGACCGCTAACCCAGCCGCATTCACCGTAATAGTGGCGCCATCCCGGCGTAAATAATCAACTTGGACATTCGCTTTACCGCCAGCCAACGCAAGCCGGGTCAATTCTGGCATCTGTTGTAACGTTTGGGGTGGTAAGATGGCTTGCGCCGGCATCCCAACCAGTGATTGGTAGCCCAACATATCGAGCATCGCCGCGTTGGCGTAGGTAATCACTTGATTGGTGTCAGCGACAATAATCCCATCCGGCGCATTATCAACTAACGCCTTAAAGGTACGTAACTCATTGGCCTGCCGCCGCTCTTCGGTGATATCTTCATACATCGCCAGCACGCCAATCACCTCGCCATCGCGCACGAGCGGCAATTTGTTGGTACGGAGCCAGATTTGCGTCCCATCGACGCGAGTCAACGGCTCTTCGATATTCAACTTCGGCCCGTGTTCCATCACCGCCAGATCGTCGGCCCGGTATAGGGGGGCCTGCTCAACCCACGGCATATCGGTGTCAGCCTTACCAATGATATCAGCGAGGCTAGCGATCCCAGCATCTTCCAGCAAGCGCCGGTTAGCGCCTAAATAGCGCGAATCGCGATCCTTCCAGAAGATCGCCTGCGGCAAACTGTCAATCACCAATTGCAACATCGCCCGGCTTGCTTCCGCCTCGCGCCGCGCTTGCTCAATCGGGCCGACATCATAGGCAGTGGCCGATGCACCACTATAGTTCCCCGCGTCATCGTAGCGCAACGCCACCGTCCATAACCCGTAAAATTCGCCAGTCTGCGGCGATTGCACCCGGCATTGAAACATCAGGCTCGGCGCACGCACTTGGATGGCTTCGAGAAACGCCTGCTGCGCCCGCGCGCGATCTTCAGCCGCGAGAAAACCCAAGAGTGAACGGCCGGCCCAGCCATCGCGCGTGATCTGAAAGACCCGTTCAGCGGCCGGATTGAGGTAGCGGATGGTTCCATCAGCGTTGAGATCGACCACCAAGACATTCGCCGTCTCGATCAAGTTTTGCCAACGAGAGAGCTGTTCCTGCAAAGCGGCGACTTGCGCGCGTAAGTGTTCGACCTCGCCAGTGGAAGAAGGGGGAAGGTTGTCGGCCATATCAATCCTTGGTGCTGAATATGCTGAACGGTGCAATTGGCGCGATAAAGATCACACCTAGTATATCTAACAATATTCATTTAGACAAGCGACACAATTGTCAAAAACGAGTTAAAATTAAAAATAAAAAAAGATTAGCATTATCAAAGATTACGCATACTTGCCAAACATTTGGCTGCTTCAGTATTTCTCACCTTATATCGTAGAGACGTTGCCTTGCAACGTCTCTACGATACGCCATACAGTATCTCGTTGCGGCGATTCACCGCATTGGCGTGAGCCAAACAAACTGGTACGGTTGCAAAACCAACGCTTCGTTGGCCGAAATTGCGCGCTCTGCTACCACATCGAACAATTCGACGCCGGGGCCGTACATGCGCAAGAGGTTACCGGCAATCGGCTGCGGGTATTCCGAGAAGTTGGCCAACGCCAATACCCGCTGTGATCCCGCTTGCCGCACGTAGGCCAGCACGTGACGGTTGTCGCTGCGCACGACCTCCATCGCGCCATCGCGCAGGGCTGGCAACGACGTGCGCAGCCGGATGAGCCGCACCAGCTCGCCAAAGATGCGTCCCGGCACGGTCGCGGGGTCGTGCCGTTGATCCATACCGGCCTGATTGCGGGCGGGCCGGTGAACCCAGCGGCTGTCAACGGCTTTGGCCGGATCGGTCACATAGCTGTAGTCGTTGACCGTCCCCACTTCATCGCCGAGATAGAGCAGCGGAATGCCGCCAATGCTCAAGATGACGCTGTGCAAGAGCACGATTCGCCGGATGGCAGTATCGATCATCTGCGGATCACCGCTGCCCAACGCCTGCTCCAACCCGGCCAACGAAGCCAGCGTGCCCGACACCCGCGCATCGCCGGTATCGGGGTTTTCTTGAAACGGCAAGCCGCGGGCAAACGAACCGGCGAAGCGACCAGTATAGAAGGCATTGAGAAACTGGCGATGGCCCCACGGATCGATCCCAACGGCACGCGCATCATTGTCGTCAAACGTCCAGCCAATGTCGTCGTGCGAACGCAAATAATTGATCCACGCGCACCCTGCCGGCAAACGGAAGCGATGGCTGAGCGAATGGGCCAACAACTTGACCTCGCGCGTCGCCAACGCCTCCCAAAGCAGCGCCATCAGCAGCGGATTGTACGAAAGCTGGCACTCGTGCGGGCTAATGTAGCTCAACACATCGTCAGGATGGACAATCGCCTCGGATTTGAAGAGCAGCGCCGGGGCGGCCACTCGGGCAATCGCGTTGAAGGCTTGAATGATCTGGTGCGCTTCCGGTTGGTTCTCGCAATTGGTACCCAGCCGCTTCCAGATGAACGGTACCGCATCGAGGCGCAGCACCGCCACCCCCAGATTAGCGAGGAAGAGCATCTCAGCGGCCATGGCCCGAAACACCGCTGGGTTAGCGTAATTGAGATCCCACTGGAAACTGTTGAAGGTAGTCCACACCCAGCGCTGCATATCGGGCCGCCACGTGAAGCTGCCACGGCGCACGGTGGGGAAGATTTCGCGCAGCGTACGCTCGTAAGCGTCGGGCATTGTGCGATCGGGAAAGAGGAAATAGAATTCCTGATAATCAGGATCGCCGGCCTGCGCCCGCCGCGCCCATTCGTGTTCGTCAGAGGTGTGGTTAAAGACGAAATCCAGTACCAGACTCATCCCGGCCCGATCGAGTTCTTGGGCCAAGGCGGCCAACTCTGCGGTCGTACCGATGTGCGGATTCACCTCGCGGTAGCTGCTCACCGCGTAGCCGCCGTCGTTGTTGCCTTCCGGCGCGGCAAACAACGGCATCAGATGCAAGTAGGTCAAGCCTAACTCATTGAAATAGGGGATAAACTCGCGCAGCCGGTTGAGCGTGCCGCAAAAGCGATCGACATAGAGCACCCCTCCCATCATCCGTTCCGACTGGAACCACTCGCTATCGGCTTCGCGCACGGCATCGCGCTGCTTAAGCCAGTGTGGCCGTTCGTGCCAGCTTTGCGCCATCGCGATCAACAGTTGTTCGAGATGATAAAAGAAGTCGTATTGGGTGCCGTACAAGCCGAGCAACAACTCAAACAGACGCGGCCATTCCCGCCGCAATCGCTGCTCGAATGCGGCCCAATCAGTGGCATTGCCGCCGGCAGCCGCAAATGCCTGCTCAACCCGCGGCAGCAACCGGGCCAGCGACCGCGCCGCTTCGCGTGGTATTCGTTCCCATTCGTGCATACGCAAACCTCACCACTTCACTGCCCGCTCTGGCAGTGGTTTCCGGCGCAAGTATCGCCGAAAACGGTGAAACTGGCAATCGCTGCCGGCGTTGCCCCCTGTCATTGCGAGCCGCCACAGGCGGCGAAGCACTCCCCCCCGTGCTCCCTATGTCATTGCGAGCCGCGCTCCGCGCGGCGAAGCAATCCCCCGCGAGCACGGAGCGTATCCCCTCAGGCATGGATTCCGCTGAAGCAGGAGATTGCTTCGGTCGGGCGGCCCCCAGCGTGGCTGGGTACCGCCACTCCCTCGCAATGACAAACGGCCCCTGTCATTGCGAGCCGCCACAGGCGGCGAAGCACTCCCCCGCGAGCACGGAGCGTATCCCCTCAGGCATGGATTCCGCTGAAGCAGGAGATTGCTTCGGGGGCTGGGTACCCCGCTGCGCGGGGTTGCCCCACCCCCTCGCAATGACAAACGGCCCCTGTCATTGCGAGCCGCCACAGGCGGCGAAGCAATCCCCCGCGAGCACGGAGCGTATCCTCTCAGGCATGGATTCCGCTGAAGCAGGAGATTGCTTCGGGGGCTGGGCACCCCGCTGCACGGGGTTGCCCCACCCCCTCGCAATGACAAACGGGCACGTCCCCGCTCTCCGCCGGTCATCACGCATGGCGGTGACGCCTGCACCGCTTCATGGTAAGATAAAGCGCTATGGAAACGATGACTACGCCACCAAACCTGTTTCGCCGTTTCGTCCCGGCGCTGGCGCTCGGCATCGCGCTCTTGGCGGCGCTCGAATGGGGCCTGCCCGCCGCCGGCATCCCGGCGTACCTGTTGCCGCCGCCCTCGCGGGTGGTCGCTGCTGCCCTCCAACCCGAAGTGCGGTTGCTCGACCATACTCTCACCACCGCCAATGCAGCCTTGATCGGCCTTGCAGCCGGCACGCTGATCGCCTTCACCCTCGCCATCGCCTTCCTCTTTGTGCGCCCGCTCGAAGATGCTCTCTACCCATGGGTCTTGCTCGGCCAGAGTTTGCCCTCAGTCGCCTTGGCACCGCTGCTTACCATTTGGCTAGGTGAAGGGCTTGCCCCCCGCGCAGCAATGGCCGCCCTCTTCGCCAGCTTTCCCCTGCTCATCGCCACCATCAGCGGACTCCGCCGCCCCGCGCCCGAACAATTGGCGATGATGCAAGCGTATGGCGCGTCACAATGGCAAATCCTGCGTCTGCTGCGCCTGCCGGCGGCGCTGCCGTTTATCTTCAGCGGGATGCGCGTCGCTGGTGCGTTGGCTGTGATCGGCGCATTGGTCAGCGAACTCTCCGGTGCCGGTCGCGGCCTTGGTTACCTGATCACTACCTCGACCTACCGGCTGGCCACCGACCGGGCCTTTGCTGCAATCGCTGCCGCCGCAGGGTTGGCGCTGACCCTCCACGGCCTGTTTCTACTGCTCGAACGCACGATTGTGTATTGGGAACGAGAACGGTAATCGCGGCGTAGTTTTATCAGACGGAGTGAGGATTTGTTATGTCGCACCGTTACCGCTTATCATTGGCGCTTTTTCTACTACTCGTGATCGTATCAGGTTGTGCTAGCCCGAATCCGGCTAGCAATGCCATTTCGGCAACGAATGCCCCGGAAGTCACCGATGTATCAATGCGTCTGCAATGGCTGCCCCAATTCCAGTTTGCCGGCTATCTGGTGGCCGAAGCGCGCGGTTATTACCGTGACGCCGGCCTCAACGTGACCATCTTGCCCGGCGGGCCTGACGCCGTGCCGCTGCCGCTGGTCGCCACCGGCGCGAACACCTTTGGCAGCACTGGCGCTGATACCATCTTGATCAGCCGTGAACAGGGGATCGAGGTTGTCGCACTGGCGACGTGGTTCCAAGCCAGTCCGGTCGCGTTTATGGTGCATCGCGACAGCGGCATCCGTTCGCCGCAAGACTTTGTTGGCCGGCGGGTGGCGATGTTCTACGGTGACAACGTGGAGACTGAATACCGGGCGCTGCTGGCTGCTACCGGCGTTGATCCGGCCAGCATTAACGAGATTCCCGGCGACTACAGCCTTGCCCCCTTCCTTGAGCGGCGGGCCGATGTGTGGCCGGTCTACGCCACCGACCAACCTTACACGGCCCGCGCCGCCGGCGCCGAGATCGATCTGATCGTGGCCCGCGATTACGGCGTCGAACTGATGGGTGATGTGCTCTTCACCACCGCCGAATTCGCCCGCAAGAACCCCAACACCGTGCGCGCGTTCGTCCAAGCCACGCTGCGCGGCTGGCAAGACGCGATCACCGATCCGGCAGCGGCGATCGACATCATTCTTGCCCGTAGTCCTGACTTCGACCGCGGCCATCTTGAGTTTGAAGCGACGGAAACGATTAAATTGCTGCGCTACGGCATTGGCGCACGATGTGCCGGAGCCAGCGACCGGCAGGCATGGGCCAAAGAGGCCGAACTGCTGCGATCGCTGGGGGTGCTGAAAACGGCAGTTGATCCGGCGACGGTGTTGGTCACTGATGCGGTTGACGACTATTACCGCGCGCGCGGCATTGAATGCCGGCGTTGAACACGAATGGGGGACGCACCGCCGTGCGCCCCCCCACTCGTCCATCCCGTTACGGCGCCAACTGTTCCAATTGGCTGACCAATTCGGCAAACGTATCCATCGCGGCCTGAATCGGCGCCGGCGAGGTCATATCAACGCCGGCGTCGCGCAGCAGATCGATGGACGAGCGTGACGAACCGCTGCGCAAGAAGCGCAGGTAGCGATCAATCGCCGGCTGGCCCTCATTGATAATCTGCCGGCTCAACGCCAACGCCGCCGAGATTCCGGTCGCATACTGGTAGACGTAGAACTGGTAGTAGAAGTGCGGAATGCGCATCCACTCATAGGCCAGCTCGTCGTCGATCACTAATTCGGGGCCGTGGTAGCGAGCCACCAACGCGCGGTAATGCTGGCTGAGCGCATCAGCCGTCAACGGCTGGCCGCGCTCGGCTTGCTCGTGCATCCACAGCTCGAAAGCGGCAAACATCGTCTGGCGGAAGATAGTGCCGCGAATCTCTTCGATCTGCTGGGCCAGCAACCGCCGCCGCAACGCCTCATCAGCGCCGCTTTGCAACATGTAGTGGGTCAACAGCGCCTCGTTGAGCGTCGAAGCGACTTCGGCGACGAAGATGGTGTACTCGCCATAGACGAACGGCTGGGTGGCGCGGGTAAAGTACGAATGGAGCGAGTGGCCCAATTCGTGGGCAAGGGTAAAGACATCGCGCAGCCGGTCTTGGTAGTTGAGCAAGATGTAGGGCGGCGTGCCATACGAACCGCCGCTATAGGCCCCGCTCCGCTTGCCCACATTCTCGTAGACATCGATCCAGCGCCGGGTAAACATCTGCTCGAGCGCCGCGCCATACTCATTACCCAACGGGCGGAAGGCCGCTCGCATCAGATCACACGCCTCACGGTAGGGAATCGTCATTTCCACATCGGGCACTGGCTGCACGTAGAGATCATAGAAATGCAGCTCATCCAACCCCATCAGCCGCCGCCGCACCGCCAGATAGTGATGGAAGCGCGGCAGATTGGCTTCGACGGTTGCGATCAGGTTATGATACACCTCGACAGGGATTTCATTCGGAGCCAGCGCCGCCTCCAGCGCCGAGCCGTAATTGCGCAGCCGGGCCTCGATCACATGCGAGCGGATCGCCGTGCCGAGAGTGGTGGCAAGCGTGTTGCGGAAGGGCAAAAACGCGCTGTAGTACCCCTTGAACGCATCACGCCGCACCCGCCGGTCAGGACTTTCGAGCAAGCGGCCATAGCGCGCATGCGACAACTTCACCGGCTGGCCCTGTTCGTCCTCAATCGTCGGAAACTGCAGATCCGAGTCGGCCAGCATCGAGAAGGTCGCGTAAGGCGCGCGGACAATATCGCTAAACGCCGCCATGACCTGCTCAACCTCCGCCGAACGGATATGCGCGCGCTGGCGGTTCAGCTTCTCTAAGGCATAGCGATACACTTGCAAGCCGGGGGTAGCCGCCAACCACTCGTCCAGCGTCTCAGCCGGGATCGTCAAAATCTCTGGCTCGATAAACGCCAGCACCGCTTGCATCCGGGCTGCAAAACTGCTCGCCCGCTCGGCCAACCCCTGCCCCACCGGATCGGTGCCATCGCTATCCTTGCGATGCAACGCATAGATATACAACGCATACAACCGGCGCGCCACCTCGTCGCGCAGGGTCAACGCTGCCAGCAACTGCGCCGGCCCCTGCGCCAGCGTCCCTTGCAAGGCGGCCAGCTCTTGCGCGCGCGCCTCAACCGCGTTGAGTTCTTGTTCCCACGCGGAGACATCGGCGAAGATTTGCGACAAATCCCATGTATATTCGACCGGTATCTCCGATCGCGCCGGGACTTGGTTTGCGGTAAGGGTCATGGTTATTCCTTTCGTCATGGGCACAACGCTGTGCCGCTACAGTCACCCTGTGCGCCATTATACCTGACTCGGCAAGGGATTGCGTGGGGGATGCAGCTCTCACCTGCAAAGGGAACAAAAACGTCGTAGAGCCGGACGGCTGTCCGGCTCCACAAAGACGCAGAGATTCTCAACGTAGAGGGCGCAAAGCAAAGGACGCAAAGATGTTTGGGGATGGCGATCATCCGCGGCGGCCCTGCACCCGCAGCAGTGAACCTTCCCCTCCTCCAGCGGGAGCGGGGCCGAGGGGTGAGGACGTCAACGCAGAGGCGCAGAGGGGGCAAAGGTGCAGAGACTTTTAACGCAAAGGCGCAAAGGACGCGAAGATCGCAGAGGTTTTTGGGATGGGGAGAGGGGGAGATAGGGAGTATCTTTATCCTTTACGCCCTATCTCCCGCGCTTGTGGGAGATAGGGCGGCTAGCTTCCGATAGAACACAACGTTTCTGTTCAGAGCGATGGTCATCCCAAGAAGATTATATTATTTTTGAGACACGATCATTGTCGAGTCTGAACAAAAGCAGACAGTGCTAAAGCATATCGGAGTAGACGATGAGTGTGCTTCTGCCTGACCAACGGTTGTGGGCAACGAATCGGTGGATCGCTCGCCAGTTTTTCGCTGATGCGATCCAATGGATTGATGCAGCGCCGGCATTAGCGGGCGAGATCAGGTTTTGCCTTGAGGCGGAACTGGACACCTTGGATCTGCGCTATGCTGATCGGGCCACGTTGCAAGCGTTTGCCGCACTGGTCAAAAAGGTGGTTGATTATCGTACAGCCATGGGTGCGAGTGACGTTGCTGAACACAACGATGTTCTCGTATACATGTCGAAACTGATGGAACTGAGCCAATTGGTTCAAGCAACGCTCGTTCCATGTTCATAAGCGTATGTTTAAAGGTGTCGCAGCTGCCCGCATTGCGCGCCGGACGATCAATCAGCTTAACGACATGATTGTGGAGGTTTGGCTGACCGTGCAAGCAATGCCGGAGCACGATCAGCGTACGCAAGTAATAATGGTCTGCGTGGCGCCGCCGGCGCTGCTTAGCGTCGCTACGACCAATTCGACTTCCCATACGTCCCTATTCTGCGTTAGGTTTCGCCTCTGACTTAGATTGGCGCCAACCTCTCCCATCCGCTGAAGATGTCTCCAACGCCATTGTCGCTCTCTTCAAACCCATCGTCAAGCGACTGTCGAAAGGCAAAGGCAGCGATCGTTTAACCAAACTCCTTCAAGAGATGGCGAGGGATCCAAAGGTATCAAACCGTTTGCAAGCGATTTTCAGCAATTTCTTGCCACACCCTTAGCTCATTCCATGGTTATATAACCCGAAAGTGTGGATGACTATCCTCAATGAAGGGCCGGAGTTTGTCGATCTGTTGCTAAAGCATAGAGACGATGCGTTGAAAGCCACCGGCGTATTAGAGAAAAACGCTTACCCTGTTCTCAAACAGTATGATGAAATTGCATCGATACTGGGAGCGAACCAGATGTTGAAAGAACTTAGCGCCGATGACGATACAACGCAGCAAGTAGCCCGTACTATTGAACTGATCAAAGGCTTGACACCTCTTCCGAAACATATCTCTGTCCGACAAATTCAAGAACTTGTCAATCTCTGCGAGAAAAGAGAACCACCATGGTCAGACGGGCTTAACAACATGGTTCTTCATGTACACAAACATTCAAATAATTTCTGAAATTTAGTTCACCATGAAACAAATTCACACAATGTTTAAACCAGATTCAAGAATTCACGAATTTGCAACAAATGGAGATTACTTTAATCCACAGAATGGTATCGAAATAAAATAATAAAAGGTAATCCAATACCCTTTTGAGTTATGAAAGGCAACTCCGATGCATCACAAACATCTCGTTTGTCGTGTATGCGGTTATTTAAACGAAAATCCTCCTTGGGGAGAAGATGGGAAGTCGCCATTATTTGAACTTTGCCCTTGCTGTGGGGTGGAGTTCGGCTACGAGGACGCAACGCCACAAGCTGTACGCGCATATCGCACGAAATGGCTGACCAACGGAGCGCAATGGCTCATACCGGAACGCAAACCAACAGACTGGGATTTGGAAGCGCAAATGGCGAAAATTCCAGAGGAATACAGGTAGGCCAACGCTAGCATATGCGATTCAAAGCCGCAAAGCGCGCAAAGGCGCAGAGATTCTTAACGCAAAGGCGCAGAGGACGCAAAGATCGCAAAGGTTTTGTGGGATAGGGAGGAGGAAGATAAGGCGTATCGTTCCTCCTGCCAACTCCCTATCTCCCTCCTTCCACCCTCACCCCCAACCCCTCTCCCGCTGGTGCGGGAGAGGGGCGCTGCTGCCTTCCGCGCCTGCCCTACCGTGCCCGCTAGTCAGCGGCTCCCCCTCTCCCGCCGTCAGGTGGGAGAGGGGGCTAGGGGGTGAGGGCGTTAACGCAGAGACGCAAAGCGCGCAAAGGCGCAGAGATTCTTAACGCAAAGGCGCAGAGGACGCCAAGATCGCAAAGGGTTGGAAAGGTGTCGCTCCCACCGCGCCCACCGCAACTCCGATTTGGTTTGGCGAGTTTTTGCGCAATACCAGAGGTTGGAACGGTGTCGCCTCTGCCGCGCACACCGCAACCCTTGTTTCTTGTTCGTGCCTTGTGTGGTTTTTTGTGGCTATTCGGCGCCCTCGGCGGTGAACTCCACCTCTCCCCTCCCCCAGCGGGGGAGGGGCCGCTTTCGGGGGTAGGTTTTTGAGGTGAGCCAGCCTACCTCGTATCATGGAATGGATGTACCAATTCCACCATGATTCGGAGGTACAGCATGACTCACCAAGAGGCAGTATCGGAATGGACAGCATGCGTGTCAAGCAACTTGCCCCACCTCAGCGCCCCGCAGGCGACGGTGCTCGCGTGGTGGAGGTTCGGGATCGCGTGTACCCGGTCGGGTGGTCGCTTGACGGTGGCCACCGTTCTCGCGTTGCTCCGCACCCAGCAGGTGGCGACCATCGAGCAACGGTGGTACGAATGGTGGGTCGAGGCCCCACGCAAGGCCGGTACGCAGCGCCAAACCCTCGCTGTGACCACCTGTTTTGCCCCTCTCCTCGCGTG
>NZ_LWQS01000094.1 GCF_001650695.1 Chloroflexus islandicus | reverse complement strand
CCCAGCGGGGGAAGGTGGGAGAGGGATCAGTATTGCGAGGGCGGCGCGCCCTCTTGTCATTGCGAGGGAGTGGCGGCCCCCAGCCACGCTGGGAGCCGCCCGACCGAAGCAATCTCCCACGTCAGTGAGAACGATGCCTGAGCGGAGTTCCATTCGCGCTCGCAGGGGATTGCTTCGCTGCGGGTCAGCGCATTGCGCTGCCCCTCCGCTCGCAATGACCGTGGGGGAAAGGCCGGAATCTAGGGACGAACCCCGCTGCGCGAGCTGATGGCCCTCACCCCCACGGCGCAGCGACCGGATGGAGTGCGGCAGTTTGACTGCCGCGCTCCATACCTGAGCAAGTTTTGCTACAATCGTAAGTGTCATCACCCGTTCACCAAAGGAACGCCTGCATGAGCGCCGATCTCTTTGCCACCCGCCCGTGGCTGCGCCATTACGATCCGGGAGTGCCGCCCACCCTCGCCATCACGCCGGCGCCGCTGCCCGAACTCTTGCGCCGCGCCGCCGATCGGTTCGCCGATACGACTGCTATCGCGTTTTATGGTCGCATCATCAGCTATGCCCGTCTGTGGGAAGAGGCCAACCGCTTTGCCCGTGGCTTGCTGGCGATCGGCTTTCAACCCGGCGAGCGGGCCGTGATCTTGCTACCCAATATCCCGCAGGCGGTGATCGCTTACTACGGCGTGTTGCTGGCCGGCGGGATCGTGGTGCTGGCCAACCCGATCTTCGACGCCGAAGGCTTTGCCCACGAAGTGCGCGACTCGGCAGCGACGACCGTTATCGCGCTGAGCATGTTTTACCGGCTAGTCGAACAGGTGCGGGCCGAGCTGCCCTTCCCCCGCCTGATTTACACCAATCTGAAAGAATACTTGCCTTCCAGCCAGCGCATCCTCTTCACCCTGCTGCGCCAAGAGCGCGAAGGCCACCGCGTGCCCGCCGAGCAAGCCGCCCAAGCTCACTGGTTTCAGCACGTCTTGGCGGCTGGCGCCAGCGGTGATCTGCCTGCGTTGCACGCCGATGACCCGGCAGTCATTCTCTATACCAGCGGCACCACCGGCGCCGCCAAAGGCGTCTTGCACCGCCACGCTAGCCTCTATGCCAATACCTGCCAAACGCGGGCATGGTACGCCGATGCCGACGAAGGCAACGAACGGGTGCTCTGCGCGATCCCCTTCTCGCACGCCTACGGGATGACCGCCTGTATGAATGTCGGCATCGCGCTCGGCGCTACGATGATCTTGCTGCCGACCTTCGAGACGCACAATGTTTTGCATACCATCCGGCGCGAACGGCCCACCTTCTTCCCCGGCGTGCCGCCGATGTACGCGGCGCTGAACGAGGTGCGCGACGTGCGCAAATATGGCCTCTCGTCGCTGAAGAGCTGTCTGAGCGGCGCGGCCCCGCTGCCGATCGAGGTGCAAGAGGGATTCGAGCGCATCACCCGCAGCCGCTTGGTCGAGGGGTATGGCTTGACGGAAGCCGGGCCGGTGACGCATGCCAACCCGTTGCGCGGCGCGCGGCGGGCCGGCACGATCGGTCTGCCGCTGCCCAACACCGAAGCGCGGGTCGTTGATCTGCAGAGCGGGGTTGATCTACCGCCGGGAGCGATCGGCGAGCTGTTGGTGCGCGGCCCGCAACTGATGGCCGGCTATTGGCGCAACCCGCAGGCGACTGCCGAAACCATCACTGCCGATGGCTGGCTGCGCACCGGCGATGTGGCTCGCATGCTGCCCGACGGCTATTTTCAGATTATCGAGCGCAAAAAAGAGATGATCATCGCTGGCGACTACAACATCTACCCGCGTGATCTGGAAGAGGCGCTCTACGAACACCCGACGGTGATCGACGCCGCAGTGGTCGGCGTGCCGCTCCCCGATGGCCGCACCGAAATCCGCGCCTTCGTCGTCACCCGGCCCGGCGAGCGGGTCAGCGAAGCCGAGGTCTTTGCCTTCCTGCGCGAACGGCTCAATCTGCCGGTGATGCCGGAGAAAATCGAATTCCGCGAGGCGCTGCCGCGCAGTTTCATCGGCAAACTGCTGCGCTGGCGGCTGATCGAAGAGTTGTTGCAGCGGGAGCGAAATACGTAAACCTGCGCAGGCTGATACAGAGATGCGAGGCACTTTTACTACAACACAAATCGCACCCGCTCGCGGCGGAGCATCTCGAACGGCGTTAGGTAAGAGACGTTGACGCCAAGGCATACATTGGGGATTTTGACAGTATGGATCGAATTGGCCGGACGTTCATGGGTAACGACAATATGCGAACCGGCCAACGCTTGCGCTACCAGATAGTAATCGGTAATTTGCAGAAAGGTAGACTTCGCCGCCGGGCTATAGTCTCGGTGCGCGTTGACCCACTGAGCTACAGTTCCTAAAGCTGGTAATGTTTGCCGGTCAACCGGTAAGAAAAATGACTCTGGCAACGAATCTACCCACTGCGCGAGATCATCTTGCCCTGCGCGTAACTCGTCACGAACTTTTTCAATACTGTAGACTTTGCCTTGCTGGTGGGCAAGGAGTAACCAATCCCAAAATGCTGGACAGAAATCGAAGCCGTAATGCAAATTTTTTGCGGCAATGAACACGTTGGCATCAAGCAGGTAAGCCATTGGGGATGATCTCCAGCTCACGGCTCAGACGTTCCAAGGTTGTATGTTGTTTGATCCCCAATAAGCGGCACGCTTCCGTAAACGAAGCGCGCCCTTCCCATACCGCAGTTAGTACGGCGCGCGTAAAGCGTTTTCCGGCACGCGCGGTTGTTGTCGCATAAAAATGACCGCCACTACGTTGAGTCAACTCTGATAAGCGACGTAGTTCTTGCTCATACTCAGCGTGAAACTGTAAATCACTCATCGCACCGGCATCGTATAAGCGACGCAAGATGACCAGCCTGCTCACCTTAAAATCGCGCGCTAACCGATCGACCGCTTCGCGTAACGGTACACGCTCAAACTCAAGCCGCCGTAGGGATTGCCGTAATGCATCCAATGGCGCCAACAGTTCAGCAGCGACGGCATTACACCATTGCTCGACGCGATAAGTGGTTTCACCGGTGATATCAGCGTCCGAGAGCGCCGTTTCGCCAAGCCAGATATGAGCCAATTCATGCGCAAGCGTAAACATTTGGCCGGCTTTGGTGTCGGCGCCGTTGATGAAAATCAGCGGCGCTACCGGATCGGCTAACGCAAACCCGCGAAACTCGGCTGGATTGAGCTTTCGGTGAGCATTGTTACCCACCACGCCATTGATCATGACTAATATGCCGGCTGCATCAGCTTGCTCAATAAATAGTCGCAACGCTTCCGTCCAGCTTGATAACTGGCGCCGCTCTGCTACCGAGAAATGGAGCGTTTCACGGATGCGCGCCGCTACGTCAACGACTTTATCATCAAGCCGGGCCGAACCAACAAAAGAGCGTTCCGGCTCAGCAGTAACCAGCGCAAATTCACGATACCATTCTTGGCGCTGTTGGCACAAATAGATCGTATCGAGCAAGTTGGCCGATGGTCGCTGTCGGAATGGGTTGTCGGGCGCGCGAAAATCGGGAATTGGCGGCTGTTCCTCTGGCGGCGCAGCGAGAAAAAAGAAACCGATTGGCGTATACGTCGCCCGCGCAAACGCCTCTAGCTGCTTGAGGGTAGGCGCAGCTTCACCGCTTAACCACTGCTCAAGTTTTGGAAAGCGACGCACAAGAGCCGCCTGCTCAAGTCCACACCGCTCGCATGCCCATCGCAACACCGAGGGCGCTACTGCGACTTTCATGTGTATCATCCCTATCGGGTCAGCAATCCGCTGCCAACGTTTATCTGAAGCCAAGATGAACAAGGCGGCGCCACACATGCATTATATCAGTGTGGTGGATCGCAAACCTTCAATATCGAGCAGCTTTCAGGCTGCACTACGAGCTAACCCGTTCTGTAGCATCGGTCACTCATGATGAACAATCAGCATTCACGATCAACGTTACCTTATCAACATGAGGCAATCCGCCGCCCTGCTTGCACCATAATCCAGCAATGTCGCTTCATCGCGCCGCATACCACAACCTCGCGGTCGCCAGAATATGCTGCCGGCGAATCCAATTGTCACTTTGTTCGACGCTCTGACGGTCAACGAGATCAACTGTTCGTCCTATCAGTGCGCTCAGCTCTTGTTCAATACCGGCTAAATCCAGCAAGTTCCAGCGCGCTTCCGGCGCAAACTCGACCAGCACATCGACATCGCTGTGCGGGCTAACATCGTCACGCAGCACCGAACCAAAGAGCCACAGGCGCTGGATCTGCCATTTACGGCAAAACTCCGCTATCTGCTCGGCGGGAAGATCGAGGGCGGCTGTTTGCATTGCTATACCGTTTTCGTTTGTGATCACGTGATGATACCTGCATTATAGCGAATCTAGCCCGCAATGCTAGGGCACAACCCGCCATTCCCCCGCAACGTTTGCTACACTACATTCGTACATTGCATTTGCAGACGCGATATGTGCTCCTGTGCGCTAACGTGAGAGAAAGGAGAACGGTATGAACCGGCTCCAGCGCGGATTGAGCGCCGCGCAGCAGTTATTGGAAAGCGGGGAACTGGAACAGTTGCAGATTAAAGCGAGCGACTTCATCTCGCAACGGTCGGGTAATGAGAGCGGCGCCACCCGGATCGAGCAGATGAGCGTGATGCTCGATGAAGCAGCGGAGCTGCTCAACCGCAATTTGCAGCAGCGTGACCAAAGCGGCCAAGTGGCCAATGTCATCTCGCCGGTGGTCATCCCGCGCGATCCACGTTCGGCGGTGTGGGTGGCAGTGACGGTCATTCTGGTGGTGGTGGGGCTGTTCGGCTGGCTGATTACCGCTGCGGTCGATTTCGTCTCGTTCGGCTTCACCAACCTGACGCTGGTCTTCTTTGGCCCGCACTACTGGCTGCTCGTCGTTGGCTATGTCGTCTACAGCCTGTGGCGCAACACCTTTATTATGGTGCCCGACGGCTGCCAAGCCCTGATCACCCGCTTCGGCAAGCTGGAAGAGATCGCGCCGGCGGGTCGCAAAGTGCTGCTCGATCCGTGGAAGCGGGTCAGCTACATTGTCAACGTCACCCGCGAATACCCCTACAACGCGCCGATCCGCGAAGCGCCGACCGCCTCGCGGGTGAACGCTTCGGTCGATCTCTTTTTACAGTTTAAGATCGAAGACCCGGCGGCGTTCATCTTTACCCTCGGCGGCGCGAAGGGGTTTCAAGAGAAGTTGCAGAACGCGGTCAGCGAAGTGACCCGCGCCCTGATTTACGAGCAGCGGGCCGAAGCGATCTACGATCTGGTCGGTGAGAGCACCCAAAACCTGCTCGATACGCTCAACCAGCAGTTTTTGCCGGCGGTGCGCTTTGTGAACGCCAACATCACCCACGCCGAGCCGTCGAGCCAAGAGTACCGCATCGACCTCGCTAAGCCGGAGATGATCCGGGTGGCGAAAGAGGCTTACACCTACGAATACGAGCTGGCCCTGCGCAAAGAGCAAGATGAGGGTGATCTCAACCGCGAGCTGACCAGCCTGCGCGAGCAGTTGTCGGCCATCCGGGCCGAGATTGCCACCTTTCAGGCCCAAATTGACACTGCCCGCGAGAAGGAGACCTACCGGGCCAGCGCCTATGCCAGCCAGTTGCTGAGCGAAGCCGAGAGTGCGGCGCGGGCCAACGCGGCCCTGCTCGAAGCGCAGGCGCTCGATATTCGCGCCGTCGGCGCGGCGATGTACCCCGAAATCTTGCAGTACCGCTACCAGCAAGACATTCTTGACCGGCTGGAAGCGGTGGCCGGCCATCTGCCGCAGATCGTGCAGGTAGGAGGCGGGGCTGAAGCCGCGATCGACTATCTGGCGATTGCGCAACGCATGCTGGGCATTGTCGATACCGAACTCTATTCGCCGGATGATGTCGCCGCTATTCGCAGCCGCATGCACGAGATCCGGCAGCGGATTCAGGCCCGCGCCGAGCAGATCAAGCAGGTGGTGGCCGCCGAAGGCGAAGCCGCCCAACCAGTGGCGAAAGGAGAAAGCCAATGACCGACACTCGCCGCGAATTTTCGCGCATCCGCGAAGCCGTCGCGACGTGGAGCCGCATCCGGCAACTGCTCCGCTCTGGCGAAGAGGGCCAACTGGTGCCGGTGGTTATCCCAAAAGACCGCCGGCGGGCACGCTGGCTGCTGCCGCTGGCGATCAGCCTCTACCTGCTAGGGGTCGCCGTGTTCAGCGGCGGCTTCTTCGGCTTGCTCGCGATTGTCCTCGCCTTCCTCTTCCTCATCGCTGCCGTCGCCTCGTTCATCCTCGGCGCAATCGTCGAAATCGAGCAAGGCACCACCGGTATCCTCTCACGCTGGGGCCAGATCGTCGGCATCCTCACACCGGGCCGGCACTACCTCTGGTGGCCGTGGGAAAAGGTCGAAGCGGTGGTTGACACCAGCACCGAGATTCCCTACACCGCGCCGGTGATGGCCGCGCCGACCCGCGAGAATGTGCCGCTCAAATCGATCGAATTCTTTCTCAAATTCCGGATCGAAGACCCGATCGCGTTTGTGCGCCGGCTCGGCGCGAGCAACTTCGATCTGGTGCTGAGCAGCGCCGTGCAAGACGCCATCCGCCAGCGCGCGCGCCGGGTCGAGACCGAGCGCGCCTACGACCTGCGCGGCAGCGACGTCGGCGATATGCAAGAGCTGCTCAACCGGCAATTGGCCCGTTACGGCGTGCGCATCACTGGCGCCAACATTCCCGACGTGCAGTTGCCCGACCAGTACCAGCAGCATCTGGCGACCCGCGAGCGGGTGGCGAAGGAGCTGCAAGCTTACGAACGCGAGTGGGAACTGATTAAGAAGCAGCGAATCGACAATCTGCGGCTCGAGATCGAGCGGGCCAAGAAGGTGCGCGACGCCAAGCTGGTCGAGGTGCGGGCCGCGATCAACAAGGCCCGCGAAGACGTGGCCCGCATGCTGCAAGAGAAAGAGACCGAAGCGCAGCGGGTGCGCTGGGAGATCGAGGCGCGCGGGAGGGCGACGTTGCGGCAGGCCGAGAATGAGGCGCGTGGGTTGGAATACCTCGGCCAAGCCTACCAAGACAACCGCGCCGTCTTGCAATATGAACTGGCCCGCC
Source organism: Chloroflexus islandicus (assembly GCF_001650695.1). Taxonomy (GTDB): domain Bacteria; phylum Chloroflexota; class Chloroflexia; order Chloroflexales; family Chloroflexaceae; genus Chloroflexus; species Chloroflexus islandicus. Next base: position 7,545 of record NZ_LWQS01000094.1, on the reverse strand, counting down.
GCCGTTTGCAAGTGGCCGAAACGCTGATGAAACACGCGCCGCGCCCGATCGTGGTACAGAGCGACGGCGGCGACGCCTCGGCGCTGACCACCCTGATCACGGCGCAATTGTTGCCGAAATTGGCCAACGCCGCCGACGGCGCCGGTTGACAACCCGTCATCCATCACCGATAATTGTCAACCAACAGGAGGTGTATGGCTATGATCCACCACCGGTTGCGCCAATTACGGCTGGCGCGCGGCATGACCCTCGACGATCTGGCGGAAGCGACTGGCCGGATTGTCACCCGTCAAGCCGTTTCTAAATACGAACACGGGCAAGCGCAGCCGTCGCCGGTGGTGTTGCAGCGATTGGCGCAGGCGCTCGGTGTGCGCCCCTCTGAGTTGCTCGATAGCCGCGACGTACAGATTGAACTCATTGCCTACCGCAAGCGCGCTTCGCTGAGCAAACGGCAGCAAGAGCAGATGGCAGCCTTGGCCCACGAGGCACTGCGTGATCGCTTGTCCCTGCAAGAGCTGATCGGCGAGCCGGCCCGCCTCGATGTGCCGCTGTTCGAGTACACCATTGCCAACCTTGACGATGCCGAGCAGGCTGCTGCCGATCTACGTACGCGCTGGGAGCTGGGCAGCGCGCCGATCGCCAATCTCACCGATACGCTGGAAGATCACGGCCTGCACGTCATCGCGCTCGCTGCGGTCGATGGGTTCGATGGCGTCGCCGCCATCGCCCGCGCTGAAGACGGCGCCCCCCTTGCCGCGGCAGTGGTCGGAAGGCGCAGCCACGATGGTGCGCGCTGGCGTATGAACCTAGCTCACGAGCTGGCCCATCTGGTGCTGCAGCCCCCAGCCGAGCTCAATGAAGAGCAGGTTGCGTTCCGTTTTGCGGCGGCCTTGCTAGCCCCAGCGAACGATCTGCGCCACCATATTGGCGAACATCGCAACTCCCTCCACCTCGACGAATTGTTGTTGCTCAAGCGCCATTTCGGCATGAGCATCCAAGCCTTGCTCTACCGCATGCAGACGCTGGGGATTATCAACCAGCGCCTCTATCGTTCCTTGATGATCGAGCTGAGCGAACGCGGGTGGCGCACCGCCGAACCAGAGCCGTTGCCGCTGGAAGAGCCGCTGTGGTTGCGGCGAGCCACCCTGCGCGCGCTGGCCGAAGAGTTGATCGATCCCGCTGAGGCGCGCCGCTTGCTCGGCGAAGCAGTGCCGGAGCCGGAGCCGGCGGAGCATGCAGTGACGGCACGTCGTTGCCAGCATCTGCTCCAACAACCGATCGAGATGCGCCACGCCGCGCTGGCCGAACAAGCCGCCGCCGCCGCCGATCTCTACAACGTTCCCGCTACGATAGCCAGTGAGGTCGTCACGAGTGAGCACGCCTAAGGCTCCCCGGCGCGGCGAGATCTGGCAGGCCGATTTGGGCGATGGCAGCTTGACGCCGGTCGTTATCGTCAGCTCTAACGCCCTTGGCAGCCTACCGCTACGGCTTGTCGCACCTTTGCACCCATGGGAGGATCGGTTTGAAAACCTGAGCTGGATGCAACGGATCGAGGGGCGCTGGCCGGCCCAGTTGGGCAAACCGCACGCCGCCGACTTGCTGCAACTGCGAAGCATTGAGGTTAGCCGATTGCGGAAGCAAATCGGGCGAGTGCCGGCACAGAGGATGGACGAGATTGCGGCGGCGATTGCGCTGGTGGTAGATTATAATCCGGCGCTGACGTAAGTGAGGATGCCAAACCTGCCCTGTCGTGCCCCAGATACAACACACGCATACCATCATGACCACCACAGCAGAACCCTTTACCATTAACCCCGGCGCGCTGCTGGCGAGCGCGCCGGCAACGGCCACCGCCGCTGCGCTCAACGACGCGCTGGCGCCATACCGCCTCTGCTTGCCGATCGTGCCGTTGCGCGCCGAGGTGACGCTGGCTGAGTTGGTGGCTTGTAACAGCGGCGGACGCTACCGGCTGCACAGCGGCCCGATCGGGCGTTATGTGCGAGCGGCCACTGTTGAGAGCAACGGTGCTATGCTCACGATTGGCGGGCCAACCCTCAAACGCGCCACCGGCTACAACCTCAACCGGGCGCTGGCCGGTAATGGAGCGCCGCTAGGTACAGTGCGCGAGCTGACGTTTAATCTGCGCCCGCTGCCGGCAGCGACCGCGCTCCAGTTGCTGCGCGGGCCAGCAGAGCAGTTGCTGGCGCTGGCCGCCGAGCTAGTTGCTGCCGGGTTGGCGCTGCGCGCCTTGGCCTTCGATGGCGACGGGATGCTGTTGGTAGAACTGGCCGGGTTGCCGGACGTGCTCGACCGGCAAGCACAAGCGGTAGCAACCGCGGCGGCGCGTTATCATCTCTCGCTCACGGCTAACCCGCTCACCGCATGGCAACACTGGGAGGCGCTGGCCCATCAGCACGCCGCCCTTCCCTCCAGCCAACGGCTCGATCTGACCCTGCCCCGCCGGGCCTTGCCGGCGTTTGTCGCCGCCTGCCGCGCCGCCACCACTGCCCCCATCTGGGGTGATGCTGGCGTGGGCAGCCTGCACGTCGGGCCGCTGCTCGACCAGACACTGGCGGCGTCGCTGAAAGCACAGGCCGCCGCGTTGGGAGGTCAGCCTTGTTACGAGTTCGGCCCGCCGCCAACCCCGGCCTTCCCTGCTCTTGCCCAAGGCGGTCGGGTGACGGTAGGCGATGCCATTGCCGAACTGCAAGCGGTGGTTGGAAGCCGCTACCTCATCCACCACCCCGACCAACTGGCCGTTTATGGTCAAGATGCTTCGATCGCGCAACCCGATGGCTTACCGCTAGCGGTGGCATTGCCGGCGACCACTGCCGAAGTCGCGGCGCTGATGAACATCGCCGCTGCCCGCGGCTTGCCGGTGGTCACGCGCGGAGCCGGTAGCGGCTTAGCCGGCGGCGCGGTGCCCACTGCCGGCAGTCTGGTGATCGGTCTCAACCGGATGGAGCAGATCGCGATCGATCGCGACCAGCAGATCGCCCACGTTGGCGCTGGCGTCGTCACTGCCGAACTGCAACGCGCCGCCGAGCGGCTCGGTCTCTTTTACCCGCCCGACCCCAGCAGCCAAACCGCCTCGACCATCGGTGGCAACATCGCCTGCAACGCCGGCGGGCCGCGCTGCCTCAAGTACGGCGTCACCGCCGATTATGTGCTGGGGCTGACCGCTGTGCTGGCCGATGGCAGCATCGTGCGCTACGGCGACGGCTTGGCCGGGCAAGGCGAGAGCGACGGGTTAGCCCAATTGCTGGTTGGTTCCGAGGGCACGCTGGCCGTGATCACCGAAGCGACCCTGCGCCTGATCCTCTTGCCGCGGGCCCGCCGCACCACTATGGCCATCTTTGCCGACCTGCACGCAGCCTGCGCCACCGTCGAACAGATTATGGCATCGGGGATCATCCCGGCTAGCCTCGAACTGATGGACGACACCACCATCGCGGCGGTCGAAGCGTATCTGCGGATCGGGCTGCCGCGCGACGCTGGGGCGATGCTGCTGATGCTGGCCGACGGCGAACCGGAAGCGGTGGAACGCGAAGCGACGGCGTTGGCCGAACTCGCGCGGGCCGGCGGCGCGCAACGGGTCGCCGTCGCCCGCACCGCTAGCGACGAAGCCAACCTCTGGCAAGCGCGGCGGGTGATTGCCCCGGCGCTAGCCCGCATCCGGCCCAACCGGCTCGGCGAAGACATCAGCGTGCCGGTCACGCGCATCGCCGAATGCGTCAACCGGATCAAACAGGTCAGCGCCGCCTACGAACTGCCCATCGTCGTCTTTGGCCACGCCGGCGACGGCAACCTGCACCCGAACATCCTGTTCGACGCGCGCAACCCCACCGACATGGCCCGGCTCTGGCCGTGCGCCGAAGCCATCTTCGCCATCGCGCTCGAAGTGGGAGGCACGCTATCGGGCGAACACGGCATCGGCACGCTCAAACGACCGTTTATGCGGCAAGCGTTGGGCGACGCGCAGATCGCTATCCAGCGCGCCATCAAAGCACGCTTCGACCCGAAAGGGCGGCTCAATCCGGGCAAGGTCTTGCCGTCGTGATCGCAGCGTCTCCCGCTGTAGCAGAGTGAGTGCGTGGGATGGTCGCTGCGGCCCCCACTCCAGCTCTCCCCCACTGGGGGAGGGAGTTGCCCTGTCATTGCGCGGGGGCGCAACCCCCGCAGCAATCTCCCGCTGCGGCGGAATGCGTGCGTGCAGACAGCGCTCCCGCTCCCCGGTTGTCATTGCGCGGGGGCGCAGCCCCCGCAGCAATCTCCCCCTTCAGCGGGTTGCACCCGTGCTCGCCGGGGATTGCTGATCAATAACCTCGCGATAATCTCGCTCTTTTGGTTGCTCCCGTGCTCGCGGGGGATTGCTTCGCCTCGCTCCGCTCGGCTCGCAATGACAACCGGCGAGCGGAGACGGTGCCCCCACCCCAGCCCTCCCCCGCTGGGGGAGGGAGTCGCCCTGTCATTGCGCGGGGGCGTAGCCCCCGAAGCAATCTCCCGTCTCAGCAAAAACCAGCAAAATATGGTACAAACTAGCAACAACTGTCACGATAGCACCGAGAGAACATCCATCGCATGCTCATCACCAGTCTCGCCAACCCAACCATCAAAGCGCTACGCGCGCTGCGCCAGCGCAAAGCCCGCGACGAACAGGGCCGCTACCTGATCGAAGGCATCCGGCTGGTGGCTGAAGCCATCCAATGCCAAGCCCCCCTCGAGATGCTGATCGTCGCGCCAGACCTGCTCACCAGCGCCTTTGCCCGCGAAATCGCGGCAGCCTACGCTGCCAGCGGCGGGAAGGTGCTCACCGTTAGCACCGACGTCTTTGCCAGTCTCGCCGGCAAAGAACACCCGCAGGGCCTTGCCGCAGTCGGGCGCATCCAATACACCCCGCTAGCCGGCCTACCAGCAGCCGCAACCGGCTGGGTTGCGCTGGTCGAAGTCGCCGATCCCGGCAACCTCGGCACAATCTTGCGCACCGCCGACGGGGCCGGCTTCAGCGGCGTGATCTTAGTGGGAGCAACCACCGATCCCTTCGATCCGGAGGCAGTGCGTGCCAGTATGGGTGCGCTCTTCAGCCAGCCGATTGCGCGCACGAACTGGGCCGAGCTCGTCGAGTGGAGCCGCGCGCGCCAGATCGCACTGGTTGGCAGTTCTGACCGCGGCGCACACGACTACCGCACCGCAACGTACCCGCAGCCGCTGGTGCTCGCGCTCGGTAGCGAACGGCAGGGTCTCAGCGCAGACCAACTCGCCGCGTGCGATCTAGTGGTGCGCATCCCGATGCGCGGACGCAGCGACTCGCTCAATCTCGCAGTCGCAGCGGGAGTGCTGATGTACGAAATCACCCGCCACCGCTAACTCTCAACCGCCATCCGCATCCCCAGCGCCGCCAACACCGCGCCGGTAGCATAATTCAGCCGCCGGCGCACCGCCGCTTGGCGCAGCCACCTGCTTACCCCCGCCACCACAAACGTCAGGGTCGAAAACCAGATCACACTGAGGGCAAAATGGATCGTCGTCAGCGCAAGTGCGGTCAGCAGCACCGGATCTTGCGGATCGATAAACTGGGGCAAAAATGCCAAATAAAACACCGCCACCTTCGGGTTCAGCACATTGCTCAACACCCCCTCAACGAAAGCGTGGCGTTCTTGGCCGGAGGGCAGGTGAAATTCAGGCACAGTGCGTTGCCGCCACGTGGTGATGATCGTCCACACCCCCAACCCAACCAAATAGAGCGCACCGGCCAACTTAATGATGTGGTACAACTCGGCAGACTTCACCACAATCGCGGCCAACCCCAAACCAGACAGCGTTGCCTGCACAAACAGACCGCTCCCGATCCCAAACGCGGTAGCCACACCAGCAAGGCGACCGCGGGCCAGCGCATTGCGCAGCACCAGCATCGTATCAGCGCCGGGGATGAGGGTGAGAATAGCGACGGCAACCGTATAGGCGAGCAAGCGATCGGTGAGCATGGTGGCGGCTCCGGGTAGCGCACTGACAGAACACAGCGTTATGATACCCGAAAGTAACGCATGCAATGCAGATTTTTTGTTTTGCAACATGTTACCGTAATTCGTATTCTTTCTGCTGTAGTTCAGTTTCAATCCGCGATGCGGATTTTTTGTTTTTCAACCACGCTGGTAACGTAGCGGAGTACATCGCGGGCAACGTGTTTCAATCCGCGATGCGGATTTTTTGTTTTTCAACCTGGCGTGGCGGGCCGTGCAATCGGTGTTGCTCTCGGGTTTCAATCCGCGATGCGGATTTTTTTGTTTTTCAACCATCCCGACCGGCAACGCCAAGCGCTACGGACAGGTTTCAATCCGCGATGCGGATTTTTTTGTTTTTCAACCCGGCCCCCGGCATTCGGTCGCTGCCGGTACGTACCAGTTTCAATCCGCGATGCGGATTTTTTTGTTTTTCAACATTACGGTATACACGGGAGGGATGACATGGATCTGTAGTTTCAATCCGCGATGCGGATTTTTTTGTTTTTCAACCGTGCAACGCGACGCATTGGGGGGTTGAGGTGGTCGGGTTTCAATCCGCGATGCGGATTTTTTTGTTTTTCAACTGCGGATCTCAACGCTGCGACTGCCAATAGTTGCAGAGTTTCAATCCGCGATGCGGATTTTTTTGTTTTTCAACAAACGCTGCATCTCCGATACGCACGAGCTGGAAATGTTTCAATCCGCGATGCGGATTTTTTTGTTTTTCAACAATATCGGCACGGTGGGCAGACCGCATTGGTTTGCCGTTTCAATCCGCGATGCGGATTTTTTTGTTTTTCAACAGCACGCGCTCTGGCGCACTACAAATGCTGATGTACCAGTTTCAATCCGCGATGCGGATTTTTTTGTTTTTCAACCGGCTGCCGGCGCACAGCTAGGGGGCAATAATGACGTTTCAATCCGCGATGCGGATTTTTTTGTTTTTCAACTCAACGCGGCGGAAACATCGCCGCCGCAATGCTCTAGGTTTCAATCCGCGATGCGGATTTTTTTGTTTTTCAACTATCTGAGTTGCGCCGGTTGCTGCGGGAGATGACAGGTTTCAATCCGCGATGCGGATTTTTTTGTTTTTCAACCCGAGCAGCCAGCGATCGATGTGGTGTGCTTTGCCGTTTCAATCCGCGATGCGGATTTTTTTGTTTTTCAACATGAGGTGCCGGATTTGCGGGAGATGGCGGCGGACGAGTTTCAATCCGCGATGCGGATTTTTTTGTTTTTCAACACACGTAAGCGGTAATTCCGGGTCTAACGGATACAAGTTTCAATCCGCGATGCGGATTTTTTTGTTTTTCAACGCAGGCCGGCATAGCCGGTCTACCGGCGACCGAAGAGTTTCAATCCGCGATGCGGATTTTTTTGTTTTTCAACGGTTCGTTGCCGGCGCCGGCGCTGGCGGCGAATGGTTTCAATCCGCGATGCGGATTTTTTTGTTTTTCAACCCGGAGCTGCCAGCCCGCCGCAACCGCGCCGGCGGGGGTTTCAATCCGCGATGCGGGTTTTTTTGTTTTTTAACCCCCCCCCC